>NZ_RAWM01000165.1 GCF_003668875.1 Corallococcus interemptor
CCGCCGCCCTCCAATCCCGGCACCCAGCCCCGCGCGGCCACCAGCCCCGGCATGCGCGCCGTGAGCGCCGCCCGCGCGGCCCCGCTGGAGAAGCCCAAGACGGAGGGCCCGCTGGGCAAGCGCGTCGCGGCGGAGACGTCCAACGTCGTCCTCAACGCCTTCTCCATCCTGAAGGAGCAGCTCGCGGACTTCCGCGCGAGCGACCGCTTCTTCAAGTACAAGGCCGGCATCGTCGCGGGCTGGCTCGTCCTGTCCGTCGCCAGCCTCGGCATCGCGTGCCCGGGCAGCTCCCTGGACACGGGTGACATGGACGCGCGCCTGGTGCTCAGCGACAAGCTGGACCGGCCCTCCGTCACCATCTGGAACGAGAGCAAGGACGTCTGGCGCGACGTCATCATCACCGTGAACAACGAGTACAAGGCGGTGGTGGCGGAGGTGCAGCCCGGCAACTTCGTCACCATCACGCCCAAGCAGCTGCTGGGCAAGAGCGGCGGCGCCGCGCCCGCGGACCTCCGCTTCCAGGCGCTGACCATGAAGAGCGCGGACGACAACGCCGACCTCACGCCCTCCCTCCAGGAGGAGTGGAAGCGCCTCTTGGCGCCGAAGAAATAGCCTCCGGAAAAACACGAAGGGCGCCCTCCTGAAGCAGGAAGGCGCCCTGGGTGCTTCTTCAGTCCGGCCGGGCCTCACTCACGCGAGACCCGGGCGCGGGGAACGGCTCAACCCTCGGTCTTCGCCTCGGCGGCGGGAGCCTCGGTCGTCTCGGCGGCGGCCGGAGCCTTCGCGGGACGGTCCACCAGCTCGATGAGGGCCATCTCCGCGGCGTCGCCACGGCGGAAGCCCAGGCGCACGATGCGGGTGTAGCCACCCGGACGGGAGGCGTAACGCTCCTTGTACTCGCTGAACACCTTCTGGAGGACCGTGCGGTCCTTCACGGTGCGGGCAGCGAGGCGCACGTTGGACAGGCCACCGCGCTTCGCGAGCGTGATGATGCGCTCGGCCAGCGGACGGACTTCCTTCGCCTTGGGAACGGTGGTGCGGATGGCCCCGTGCTCCAGCAGGGACGTGACCATGTTGTTCAGCATCGCGAGACGGTGGCTCGTGGTGCGGTGCAGCTTCCTCTGTCCGACCTTATGGCGCATGCGCGTGCTCCGGGGCCTCTGTCCGAGAACCCCACCACTCCGGCCGTATCAGGTACCGGGTGGGAAGGACGGCCCCGACACAGGGGCCGTCGTTGAATCGGGCCCTGTGTACCAGGGCCCCCTGCCTTCGCGCCACCGTGAAGCCGTGTCGGTGGGCAGCCAGGGCAGGTGCTTCAGGAAACGACGACGCTCTAGGCCTTGGGGGCCGCGGGAGCCGGCGCGTTCTTCGGCGGCCAGTTCTCCAGCTTCATGCCCAGCGACAGGCCCATCTCCGCGAGGATCTCCTTGATCTCCTTCAAGGACTTGCGGCCGAAGTTCTTCGTCTTGAGCATCTCCGCCTCGGTGCGCTGGACCAGGTCACCGATGGACTTGATGTTCGCCTGCTGCAGGCAGTTGGCGGAGCGCACCGACAGCTCCAGCTCGTCCACCGAGCGGAACAGGTTCTCGTTGAGCTTCGCCTCTTCCTTCGGCGCCTCGGCGACGACCGGTTCCTCGGTCTCGTCGAAGTTCACGAACACCGTGAGCTGCTCCTTGATGATCTTCGCCGCGTACGCCACCGCGTCCTGCGGCACCACGGAGCCGTCCGTCCAGATCTCGAGCGACAGCTTGTCGTAGTCCGTGACCTGACCGACGCGCGCGTTGGTGACCTGGTAGTTCACCTTGCGGATGGGCGAGAAGAGCGAGTCGATGGGGATGGTCCCGATGGGCGCGCCCGCCACCTTGTTGGTGGACGCCGGCACGTAGCCCCGGCCCCGGCGGCACGTCAGCTCCATGCGCACCTTGCCACCCTCGGACACGGTGCAGATGTGGTGCCCCGGGTTGAGGATCTCCACGTCCTGGTCCGCGATGAGGTCGCCCGCCTTCACTTCCTTGGGGCCTTCCACCTCGATACGCAGCGTCTTCGTCTCGTTCGTGTGCATCCGGAGGAGGACCTCCTTCAGGTTCAACACGACGTCCGTGACGTCCTCGGCCACCTCGGGGATGGTCGTGAACTCGTGGTCCACGCCCTCAATCTTCACGGAGGTGATGGCCGCGCCCTGCAGCGACGACAGCAGCACCCGCCGCAGCGAGTTGCCCAGCGTCGTCCCGAAGCCGCGCTCCAGCGGCTCCGCCACGAACTTGCCGTACGTGGGGCTCAGCGAGTCCTGGTCCACTTCCATGCGGCGCGGCTTGATGAGGTCGCGCCAGTTCTTCGCAACAAACGTGTCGGCCATGGGGACTGCTCCTCTGGTCGTGCGCCATCACCCACTTCCCCGTCAGGGTGACGGGAGGACGGGCACGCGGGGGGACTGCCTAACAACCTCGCCCGGCGCGCGCAGGACGCACCCTCCAGGCGATGAAACGACAGGCGACAAAGCGACGACGCCCCGGCCTCGTCGGCCAGGGCGTCCACCGCGGGAGGGGCCCACCGCGAGGCGGGCCCGGCATCCCTGCTTACTTCGAGTACAGTTCGACGATGAGCTGCTCCTGGATGGGCATGGTCAGGTCCTCGCGGTTCGGGACCGTCTTGACCGTGCCCTTGAACGCCTTCTTGTCCAGGTCGATCCACTGCGGCACGCCACGGCGGTCCACCGTCTCCAGCGCCTCGGAGATGCGGAGCACCTTGCGGCTCTTCTCGGCGACTTCCACGGCGCTGCCCGGCTTCACGGCGAACGACGGGATGTTCACCCGGCGGCCGTTGACCTGGAAGTGACCGTGACGCACCAGCTGGCGCGCCTCGTTGCGCGTGTCCGCGAAGCCCATGCGGAACACCACGTTGTCCAGGCGGAGCTCCAGCTGCTGCAGCAGGTTCTCACCCGTCTTGCCCTTGGCCGCGGACGCGCGGTGGTAGTACCCGCGGAACTGGTTCTCGAGCAGGCCGTACATGCGCTTGACCTTCTGCTTCTCGCGCAGCTGCACGCCGTAGCCGGAGAACTTCACGCGGCCCTGGCCGTGCTGACCGGGGGGATAGGGGCGGCGCTCGATGGCGCACTTGTCCGTGTAGCAACGGTCGCCCTTGAGGTACATCTTCAGGTTCTCGCGCCGGCAGATACGGCAGGCGCTCGCGGTATAACGAGCCACGGAAACTCTCCTTGCAGATGGTCTGGAGCCGGGCCCGCCGCGAGGCAGGTCCCCGGCCCGAAGCGGTGATTAGACGCGGCGGCGCTTGGGCTGACGGCAGCCGTTGTGCGGGATGGGCGTCACGTCGCGGATGAGGCTGATCTTCAGGCCGGCGGCGGCCAGCGCGCGCAGCGCCGACTCACGGCCCGCGCCCGGGCCCTTCACGAACACCGTCACGGTCTTCAGGCCGTGCTCCATCGCCTTCGCCGCGGCGTCGCCAGCGGCCACCTGCGCCGCGAACGGCGTGGACTTGCGGCTGCCCTTGAAGCCGCGCGCCCCGGCCGACGACCAGGAGATCACGTTCCCGGACACATCCGTGATCGTGATGATGGTGTTGTTGAACGTGGACTGGATGTGGACCACGCCGTTCAGGATGTTCTTCTTGCCCTTGCGCTTGTTCTTCTTCGCCGCAGGGGTCTCGCCACCCTCGGCACCGGCCGGCGCGGCGGCGGTATTGATCTCGTCAGCCATGTGAATCGCTGCTCCTGGGAGTAGGTGATCAACGCCCGCGCCTCACACGAAGCGAGGCTGCGGGCGCCAGAGGGTTTAGCGGGCCGGAGCGGCCGGCTTCGCGCGAACGATGCCGCGCTTGGGACCCTTGCGGGTACGCGCGTTGGTGTGGGTGCGCTGGCCGCGGACCGGAAGACCCTTGCGGTGACGCAGGCCCCGGTAGCAACCCAGGTCCATCAGCCGCTTGATGTTCATGGTCACTTCACGCCGGAGGTCACCCTCGACCTTGTACTTGGCCTCGATGATCTCACGGATCTTTCGGGCCTGGTCCTCGGTGAGGTCCTTGGTCCGGGTGGTGAGATCGATGCCCGCCTCGGTGATGATGTCGTGCGCGGTCTTGTTACCGATCCCGTAGATGTACTGAAGCGAGATCACCGCACGCTTGTTGGGCGGCAGATCGATGCCGGCGATACGAGCCATCTTCGGTCTTCCTTCGTTTGGAGTTGGTCTGAGGCCAAGAGTCCCTGGGGACTCTTAGCCCTGGCGCTGCTTGTGCCGGGGGTTGGAGGCGCAGATGACGCGCACGATGCCCTTGCGGCGAACAACCTTGCACTTGTCGCAGATCTTCTTGACGGACGCCCGAACCTTCATGGAGCGAACTTCCTTCCTTCAGCAGCGGAGAAAAGCACAACAGCCGGTCCGCACAGGCGGCCGGCCCGAAATTACTTGGCCCGGTACGTGATCCGGCCGCGGGTCAGGTCATACGGCGACAACTCGACCTTCACCTTGTCGCCCGGGAGGATACGGATGAAGTGCATCCGCATCTTGCCCGAGATGTGCGCGAGCACCTTGTGGCCGTTGTCCAGCACCACGCGGAACATCGCGTTCGGTAGGGGTTCCATGACGGTCCCCTCGACTTCGATGGAATCATCCTTCGGCAAGCGTCAACCTTCTTCCCGGACCACGAACCTTCTGGAAGCGCGGCGGGATAACACTTTGGTCCGTAAGTAGCAAGCGCCGCGCGATCTGAAATCTGGACATCTATCAACACCTTCTGACATCACCCTATTTCACCCGGCGTCCGGCCCTTCATCCCCGCCGGGTCAACACTTCCGGCCCCCGCTCCGAGATCAGGATGGTGTGCTCGAAGTGGGCGGACAACTTGCCGTCCACGGTGACGGCCGTCCACTCGTCTTCCAGGACCTCCACGTCGGGCGTTCCCTGGTTCACCATCGGTTCCACCGCCAGGACCATGCCCGGCCGCAGCTTCATCCCCGCCCCCGGCTGCCCATAGTTGGGAACCTGGGGCGGCTCGTGCAGCTTCCGTCCAATCCCGTGCCCCGTGAAGTCCCGGACCACGGAGAACCCCCTCGACTCCACGTGGCGCTGCACCGCGTGGCCAATGTCGCCAATCCGGTTGCCCGGCTGCATCACCTGGATGGCCTTCTCCAGCGACTGCCGGGTGGCGTCCACCAGGGCCTGGGCCTCCCCACTCACCTTCCCCACCGGCACCGTGCGCGCCGAGTCCCCGAAGAACCCCCGGTAGGCGACCCCGAAGTCCAGCTTCATCAGGTCCCCGGCCACCAACCGGCGCTTGCGGTTGGGGATGCCGTGGACGACCTCCTGATTCACGGAGGCGCATAGGACGCCCGGGAAGCCGTGGTAGCCCTTGAACGCCGGCCTGGCCCCCTTCTGCGCGATGAGCTTCTCCGCCAGGGCGTCCAGGTCCCAGGTGGAGACGCCAGGGGCCACCGCCTTCTCCAGCTCATCGAGGATTTCACAGACGATCCGGCCCGCCTCCCGCATCAGGGCGATCTCGTCGGGGCTCTTGAGCTCCACCGGGTTCATGCGCCCCTTTCCCTACCGGCCTGCTGCACTGTGGGAACCCGCGACCGGTGGGGCGGCAGTCCGGACCGGCCCTGCCCCCGCCCCGCTGCCTGCCCTGGTTCAGGCAGGACGGCCGGCGGCCTTCTTGATCTCCTCGTAGATGCCCTCTGGAGACCCGACGCCGTCCACGCTCTTGAGCAGCCCCTTCTTCGCGTAGAAGTCCTTCAGGGGGGACGTCTCCGCGTCGTACTTCTGGAGGCGCTTCTCGATGACCTCCGGCGTATCGTCCGGGCGCTGCACGAGCTCCGTGCTGCACTTGTCGCACAGGCCCGCGCGCTTCGGGGGGCTCTGGGTGACGTGGTAGACGGCCCCGTCATTGGGGCACACCCGCCGGCCCGAGCCACGCTCGACCAACGTTGAGTGCGGGACCTCGAGCGACACCACTGCGTTGAGCTGCTTGCCCAGCCGCTCCAGCATCCGGTCCAGCGCGTCCGCCTGTCCCGGGGTGCGGGGGAAGCCGTCGAGCACGAAGCCCTGGGCCACGTCCGGCTCCTTCAGCCGCTCCTCCACGATGCCGATGACGACGTCGTCCGGGACGTACTGCCCCGCGGCCATCAGCGGCCCGGCCACCTTGCCCAGCGGCGTGCCCTCCTTCACGGCCTTGCGGAGGATGTCGCCGGTGGAGATCTGCGGAATCTGGAAGTCCGCGTAGAGCTTCTTCGCCTGGGTTCCCTTCCCGGCGTTCGGCGGCCCCAAGAGGATGAGGTTCATGTCGCTCCTTTGTACCTACGTCCACCCTTGAACGACGAGGCGCCCCTCCCCACCAATGGGGAGAGGCGCCCGGAACACAACCGACTGCCGTCAGGCCGCCACGCGGACCCGACCACGGATGCGCGGACCGCGCGGACCCGCGAAGCCTTCGTAGTTGCGGCTGATGAGGTGGCCTTCGATCTGCTGCACCGTGTCCAGCGCCACGCCCACCACGATGAGGAGCGCCGTGCCGCCGAAGGTGAACCGCACGCCCAGCACGCTGCTGATGACGGACGGAATCACGCAGATGATGGCCAGGTAGATGGCGCCACCGAACGTGAGGCGGTTGAGCGTGCGCTCGATGAACTCCGCCGTCTGGCGGCCCGGGCGGATGCCGGGGATGTAGCCACCCTGCTTCTTGATGTTGTCCGCCACGTCATCCGGCCGGAAGGTCAGCGCCGTGTAGAAGTAGGAGAAGAACACCACCAGCAGCACGAACAGGCCGTTGTAGACCCAGAGGTTGCCCTCGATGCCGCGCTGGAAGCCCTGCAGGAAGGGGAACCACGCGCCCAGCGTCGCCGGGAAGGACAGCACCGCGCCGGCGAAGATGGGGGGAATCACGCCCGAGGCGTTCACCTTCATGGGGAAGTACGTGGCCTGGCCCGCGAACATGCGACGGCCCGCCATGCGCTTGGCGTACTGGATGGGCACGCGCCGCATGCCCCGCTCCACGTAGACCACCACGCCGATGATGAGGAGCATGAAGAAGAGCAGGCCCAGCACCGCGGCCACGTTCACCACTTCCTGCGTCGTCAGGTCCAGCAGCTGCTTCGCGCCGGGCAGCACACGCGCCACGATGCCCGCGAAGATGATGAGCGAGATGCCGTTGCCGATGCCGCGCTCGGTGATGCGCTCGCCCAGCCACATGATGAAGGCCGTGCCCGCCGTGAGGCTCACCACCGTCATGAAGGTGAACCAGAGGTTGTCGTTGGGCACCACCACCTGGTTGAAGCCGCCCTGCCCCGCGTCGGAGCGGCCCAGCGAGGCCAGCCACCGCGAGATGCCCACGCCCTGCACGACCGACAGCAGGATGCTGCCGTAGCGCGTGTACTGGTTGATCTTCTGGCGGCCCGCGGCGCCTTCCTTCTGCAGGCGCTCCAGGCTGGGCACCACCACCGCGAGGAGCTGGATGATGATGGAGGCGCTCACGTACGGCATGATGCCCAGACCGAAGATGGACATCTGCTCCAGCGCGCCGCCGGAGAAGAGGTTGAACAGCGACACGAGGCCGCCCGATTGTTTCTGGGCGTCCATGAACGCGTTCATCGCGGAGCGGTCCACGCCCGGCGTGTTGATGAAGATGCCGATGCGGTAGACGGACAGCAGCACGAGCGTGTACGCAAGCCGGCTGCGCAGCTCCGCGATGCGGAAGACGTTGGCGAAGGCGTTCAGGGCCACGGTAATGCCATCCTCTTCAAGAGGTTCTGCCAGCAACAACAAACGCCCCTCTCCGGTTCCGGAAAGGGGCGCGGAAGCCTACACAAGGCTGGAGGCGCGCACCACACTGCCGTGATGCGCGCCGGTCACGCCTACGCCCGGGGCTGGCGAGGAGCCTTGACGCCCTTGCCGGCGTGGGCCTTGGCGGCCGA
Organism: Corallococcus interemptor; assembly: GCF_003668875.1. Lineage (GTDB taxonomy): Bacteria > Myxococcota > Myxococcia > Myxococcales > Myxococcaceae > Corallococcus > Corallococcus interemptor. Next base: position 7,919 of record NZ_RAWM01000165.1, read on the forward strand.
CTCCGGCTTGTGCGCCATCAGGGGGAGCTCCTCCACGGAGCCGCCCGCCTTCTCGATGTTCTCGCGAGCCGCCGCGGACACCTTGTTCACCTTCACGGTGAGCTTCTTGGCGAGTTCGCCGTGCGCCAGGACCTTGATGCCGTCATAACGGCCCTTGACCAGGCCCGCCTGCTTCAGCGCGGCCTCGTCCACCATGGCGCCCGCGTCGAACACGTGCTCCAGGTCGCCCAGGTTGACGATGGCGTAGGAGGTCCGGTTGGGCGGGTTGAAGCCGAACTTCGGCAGACGGCGCTGCAGCGGGCTCTGGCCGCCTTCGAAGCCTTCGAACCGCATGTTGCCGGAGCGGGCCTTCTGGCCCTTGCCGCCGCGGCCGGCCGTCTTGCCCAGGCCGCTACCCTGGCCACGGCCCACGCGCTTCTTGCGGTGCCAGGAGCCCTCAGGGCGCTTCAGATTGGTCAGGATGCTCATGTCGAATCCTCAGTTCTCAGGCCTTGGCCGTGGCGGCCAGGCGCTCCAGGGCGCGGTCCCGGGCGACAATCTTCCGGGGCTTGCGGCGCTTGGGCGCCGGGGCCTCCTGGCTGACCGTCTCCAGGGAGACCAGGTGCTTCACCTTGAACACCATGCCGCGCACCGCCGGGGTGTCCTTCAACAGCCGCTCGTCGCCGAACTTCTTCAGACCGAGGCCCTTGATGGTGGCCAGCATGTCCTCGGAAGAACCCGAGTAGCTCTTCGTCAGCTTAACCTTGAGCGCCATGACTAGCCCCTCGCCTCGCCCGCGAGCTTCTGGGTCTCGACGTCCTTGCCACGCAGCCGCGCGACCTGCTCCGCGCTGCGCAGCAGCTTCAGGCCCGCAACCGTGGCCTTCAGCACGTTGTGCGGATTCCGCGAACCCTGGCTCTTGGTCAGGATGTTGCGGATGCCCGCCGCCTCCAGCACCGCGCGCACCGCGCCACCGGCGATGACGCCCGTACCTTCGGAGGCCGGCTTCAGGAGTACCCAGCCGGCACCGAAGTGCCCCAGGATCTCGTGCGGGATGGTGTGACCCATGCGCGGAACGCGGAACAGGTTCTTCTTCGCGTTCTCGCCGCCCTTGCGGATGGCTTCGGGGACCTCGTTGGCCTTGCCCAGGCCCACGCCCACGTGCCCGTTGCCATCGCCCACCACGACGAGCGCGGCGAACGAGAACCGGCGGCCACCCTTCACCACCTTGGCCACGCGGTTGATATTCACCACGCGGTCGGTCAGGTCCAGATCGTTCGGATTGATCGGAGTTGCCACTTGAGGAATTCCTTTCTGGTACCTAGAACTTCAGGCCGGCCTCGCGCGCGGCGTCAGCCACGGCGGCGATGCGCCCATGGTAAGGGAAGCCGTTGCGGTCGAACACCACCGCATCGACGTTGGCGGCCTTGCACTTCTCCGCGATGAGGGAGCCCACGCGCTTCGCGTCGGCCTTCTTGTCGCCCTCGTCCTTGCCCTTCAGCTCCTTGGACAGGGACGACGCGAACGCCAGCGTGCGGCCGGTGGAGTCGTCCACCACCTGGGCGTAGATGTGCTTGAGGCTCTTGTAGACCGACAGCCGCGGACGCTCCGTGGTGCCGGAGAGCTTCTTGCGGATGCGGTTCTTCCTCTTGAGGCGCTGATCGACAGTCTTGGACATGGCTGCTTCCTTTTCCGTCCGGCGGCGATGCGGCCTTCCGCCGCCGGATGATTCCGCCAGACCTCAAGGTCCGGCGGGGTTGAATGCTCGGCGAAGACGCGGCGACGACTAGGTCGTACCGGTCTTGCCCTCCTTGCGACGGATGCGCTCCTCGGAGTACTTGATGCCCTTGCCCTTGTAGGGCTCCGGCGGACGCAGCGAGCGGATGTTGACCGCCGTGGCGCCCAGGGCCTCCTTGTCCGCCGAGCGGAGCGTGAGCCCCACCGTGGGAAGGCTGTCCTCGGTGCGGGAGACCTTGTCGACTTCCGCCGTCACGCCCTCCGGCAGGTTGAACACCACCGGGTGGGAGTAACCGAGCGAGAAGTGGATGGCCTTGCCCTTCACTTCCGCGCGGAAACCAACGCCGCGGATGTCCAGGCGCCGCTCGAAGCCCGTGGAGACACCCTTCGCCGCGTTGGCGAGGATGGTCCGCGTGAGGCCGTGCAGGCTGCGGGCTTCGCGAGAATCGTCCTCGCGCTGCACCGTCACCTGGCCGTCCTTCACCTCCACCTTCACCTTGGCGGGGAGCTTGACGGACAGCTTGCCCTTGGGGCCGTCAAAGTTGACCTGCTGGTTGGCGACGTTGACCTTCGTCTTGTCACCAAGCTTGATCGCCAGTTTTCCAATCCGACTCATGATTGCCTCGTGCTGTCGTCGCCCGGGGCGCGCTCCTCGCGGAGCACATCCCCCAGGCTCCTGGCTAGTAGACCGTGCAGAGCAGCTCGCCGCCGACCTTCTGCTTCCGGGCCTCGGTGTCCACCAGGATGCCGCGCGAGGTGGAGAGGATGGAGATGCCCATGCCACCGAGCACCGGCTGGATATCGCGCACCGCGACGTAGCGGCGCAGGCCGGGCTTGGACACGCGGCGGATGCCGGTGATGGCAGGGCTGCGGTCCGGGCCGTACTTCAGCTGAACGGTGATCTCGTTCTGCGGCGCGACCTCGTGGATGGCGAAATCCCCGATGTAGCCCTCGTCCTTGAGGACCTTGACGATCTCCACCTTGAGCTTCGAGTGGGGGATGACGACCTTGTCGTGCCGCGCACGCGAGGCGTTGCGCAGGCGGGTCAGCATGTCGCCGACGGGATCATTGACCGGCATGAAGCACCTTCAAGCAAAGCAGCGGTCCCAGGGGGACACACCGCGCTCGCGGCCACCGCGCCTGCCGGGCCCATCCCGGGGGTTCGCGACGACCGCCACTACCCTTCTACTTCCACCGCAGACCGCCCTGCCCTCTTCAGGACAGGGACGGGGTTCCGGGTCCAGCGCCTACCAGGACGACTTGGTGACGCCGGTGATCTCACCGCGCAAGGCGCGGTGACGCAGGCAGATACGGCACATCTTGAACTTGCGCAGGAAGGCGCGAGGACGACCGCACAGACCGCAGCGGTTGTACTGACGCACGGGGAACTTCAGCTTGCGCTTCGCCTGGGCAATCTTGGAGAGCTTGGCCATGATCGATGGGAGTCCTGGGCTCGGTTACTGACGGAACGGCATGCCGAAGTGACGCATCAGCGCGAGGCCCTGCTCGTCGTTCCGGGCGGTGGTGACGAAGCTGATGTTGAGCCCCTTCACCTTTTCGATCTGATCGTAGTTGATTTCAGGGAAGATGATCTGCTCGCGCACGCCGAGGGTGTAGTTGCCCTTGCCGTCGAAAGCCTTCGGGGACACGCCCTTGAAGTCACGCACGCGCGGCAGCGCGACGGTGATGAGGCGGTCCATGAACTCGAACATGCGGTCGCCGCGCAGCGTGACGGCGGCACCGATGGCCTGGCCCTGGCGCAGCTTGAAGTTCGCGATGGACTTGCGCGCGCGGGTCACGACCGGCTTCTGACCGGTGATGGCTGCGAGCTGGTCCACCGCCGACTCCAGGATCTTGTTGTTGGCGAGCGCCTCGCCCAGACCCATGTTGACGACGATCTTCTCCAGCCGCGGCACTTCCATGGGGTTCTTGAGCCCCAGCTCCTTCATGAGCGAAGGAACGCCTTCCGCGCGGAAGCGGTCCTTGAGGCGCGCCGAGCGCGCCTTGAGGCCCTCCTCGATGTTCGCGGCGAAGCCGACCTTCTTGGCTTCTTCCTTGCCGCGCTTCTTGCTCTTCTTTTCCTTCGAGTCGGCCTTCTTCTCGTCAGCCATTTTTCAGTCCTCTGCTTCGGAGCGCCGTCATGGACCCAGCGCGTCCGATCAGTCCTACGTCTAGAACGTGGAAACACCCGGAGGGAACAACCATTTCAGCCCTCTGGACGTGCACGCCCGCCTGCCCCACCACCTGGTGGGGCAAGGGGCGCGCATACATGCCCGAACACCGACCCCTAGTCAATCAGGGCGTCACACTGCTTGCAGAACCGCTTGGAGGACTCCCCCTCCTTGCGGATGCCGACGCGAGTCGGCTTGTCGCACTTGGCGCAGACCACCTGGACGTTCGAGAGCGCGATGGTGCCCGGCTTCTCGATGATGCCGCCCTCGGGGGACTGCGGCGTCTTGCGCAGGTGGCGCTTGACCAGGCGCAGGCCCTCGACCGTCACGCGGCCCGCCTCGCGGTCAACCTTCAGCACCTTGCCGCGCTTGGTCGCCGGCGTCTTCTCCGAGCGCTCAGACCCGGAGATGACCTGGATGGTGTCACCGACTTTCAGCTTCTGCATGGCTTCCTCACTCTGGCTGTTCGCCGTCAGGCCTGCGTCCTCTTAGAGGACCTCGGGCGCCAGCGAGATGATCTTCATGAACTTGCGGGCACGCAGCTCACGGGCAACCGGCCCAAAGATGCGCGTCCCGATGGGCTCCAGGTCCTTGTTGATGAGGACCGCCGAGTTGCCGTCGAACTTGATGTAGCTGCCATCCGCACGACCCACCTCGCGACGGGTGCGGACGATGACGGCCTTGGCCACGTCACCCTTCTTCACCTTGGAGTTGGGCAGGGCCTCGCGGATCGACACGACAATCACGTCGCCGATGGAGGCATACTTGCGCTTGGAGCCGCCGAGAACCTTGATGCAAAACACCTTCTTGGCGCCCGAGTTGTCGGCCACATCGAGCACACTCTGCATCTGAATCATGTGAAGTCTCCTCTTGCTCGAACCCGTCCACGCGCTTCATGGCGCACGGACGCGGTGTGGCCTACCTAGACGTTCTTGCTCTTCTCCAACACCTCGACCACGCGCCAACGCTTGTCCTTCGAAGCGGGCTTGGTCTCGGCGATGCGCACCCGGTCACCCTCGTTGATGGTGACCTTCTTCGGGTAGTCGTGATCCTCGACGTGCGCCTTGTACTTCTCGCGCAGGCTCATGATCTTCCCGTACTTCGGGTGGGGAGCGCGACGCTGGACGGTGACGACCACCGTCTTCTGCATCTTGTTGGAGGTGACGATGCCCACGCGGGTCTTGGGACGACCCCGGGTGGAGGTCTCGGCAGCGGGCGTTTCGGTCGCTTCAGCCATGTTGGTTCTCACTGTCTGTCATGCACCCGGGCCCTCTGCCCGGATGGCCACGGACACCGGGTGAGCCCGGATGCCCGCGGATGCACTGCTACTACTACCCCGCCTTCGCGGCCCGAGCCTTCTGGCCCAGGACGGTGAGGATGCGGGCCAGATCACGGCGGTGCTGCACGCCCTCAGCGGGGCTGTCCAGCGAGCCGGTCCGACGCTTGAGCCGATCCTGGACCAGCGTGTCGCGCAGCTCCTTCGCGCGATTCTGCAGGTCGTCCGTCGACAGTTCCTTCAGTTCCTTCGCAGTCGCCATCTTGGTCTCCTCGGCGCGGGAGGCGGGCGCCCTCCCCTGTCACCAGGTGGAGCGCCCGTCCCGTGCGGTGCGTGACTACAGCGAGAGCTCGCTGCGGCGCACGATCTTGGTGAGCACCGGCAGCTTCGCCTGCGCCAGCTTCAGCGCACCGGTGGCGATCTCCTGCGTCATGCCCTCCATCTCGTAGAGCACGCGTCCCGGCTTGACGACCGCGACGTAGTACTCCACGCCACCCTTACCGGTACCCATACGGGTCTCGGCGGGCTTCTTCGTGATGGGCTTGTCCGGGAAGATCCGGATCCAGATCTTGCCGCCGCGCTTCACGTGGCGCGTCATCGCGATACGGGCCGCCTCGATCTGGCGCGAGGTGATCCATCCCGGCTGGAGGCTCACCAGGCCGAACTCACCGTAGGTGAGGTCGCTGCCGCGGTGGGCCGAGCCGAACATGCGGCCCTTCTGCATCTTGCGGTACTTGGTTCGAGCAGGCTGAAGCATGGTCGATGTCCTTCGTGCCTCGCATGCAGGGCGGGCTTTTCAGGGCCCACCCCACAGGGGCGTCTTACCGGTTGGTGGCCTGGGGGGCCTGGCCGCCCTTGCCGGGGAGGACCTCGCCCTTGCAGATCCAGACCTTGCAGCCAATCTTGCCGTAGGTCGTCTTGGCCTCGGCGAAGCCGAAGTCGATGTCCGCGCGGAGGGTGTGCAGGGGCACGCGGCCCTCGCGGTACCACTCGTAGCGGGCCATCTCGGCGCCACCCAGGCGGCCCGAGCAGGCCACGCGGATGCCCTTGGCCCCGAACTTCATCGCGGTCTGCAGCGCCTTCTTCATGGCGCGGCGGAAGGCGATGCGGCGCTCGAGCTGCGTGGCGATGTTCTCCGCCACGAGCTGCGCGTCGGTCTCGGCCTTGCGGACCTCGACGATGTTCAGGAAGACCTCGTTCTTGGTGAACTGCTGCAGGTCCTTCTTGACGGTCTCGATGCCAGCGCCGCGCTTGCCGATGACGATGCCCGGACGCGCGGTGTGGACGTTGACCTTCACCTTGTTGGCGGCGCGCTCAATCTCCACCTTGGACACGCCCGCGTGGTTCAGCGACTTCTTCACGAACTCGCGGATGCGGATGTCCTCGTGGAGCCACTGGGCGTAGTTCTTGTGCTCGAACCACTTGGAGTCCCAGGTCTTGATGACGCCGAGCCGGAACCCGATCGGATGTACTTTCTGTCCCAAACTGAATCTCCTTGGTGCGTCCGGGCGGGGCCCGACGGGTCCTACTTCTTGGCCTCGGCCAGCACGACGTGGACGTGGGCAGACTTCTTCTGGATGGGCGTCGCGCGACCCATGGCGCGCGGCATGAACCGGCGCTGGGTGGCGGCCTGGTCCACGGAGATGGTCTTGACGTAGAGGGTATCCACGTCGACCTGCCCCTTGGACAGATCCGTCGCGTTGGCGACGGCGCTCTTGATGAGCTTCTCCACCGGCCGCGCAGCAGCGCGCGGGGTGAACTTCAGGATGTTCAGGGCGGCCTCAACAGGCTTGCCCCGGATGAGCGCCGCGACGAGGGACAGCTTGCGCGGGCTCATGCGCAGGTGACGCAGATGTGCAGTCGACTCCATGGTCATCTCCTCAGGCTCTCAGGCGTGCGAACGGGCTACTTGCCCGGGGCCTTGGCGACCTTCTTCTCCGCCGAGTGCCCACCGAAGGTGCGCGTAGGAGCGAACTCGCCGAGCTTGTGGCCCACCATGTTCTCCGTGACGAACACCGGAATGAACTTCTTGCCGTTGTGAACGGCGAAGGTGTGACCCACGAACTCAGGGAGAATCGTGGAGCGCCGGGACCAGGTCTTGACGACCGCCTTCTTGTTCGCGGCGATCATCCCCTCGATCTTCTTGAGGAGGTGATCGTCAACGAACGGACCCTTCTTGATCGAACGAGCCATGTTTCAAATCCTCTTACTGGCTGCGCGCGCCCTGGCGGCGGCCGCTCACGATGAACTTGTCGGTGCGCTTGTTGGTGCGCGTGGTGAGGCCCTTGGTCTTCTTGCCCCACGGAGACACCGGGTGCGGGTTACCCTGGCCGGACTTACCCTCACCACCACCGTGCGGGTGGTCAACGGGGTTCATGGCCAGACCGCGGACGGTGGGACGGATGCCCAGCCAGCGGCTCTTACCCGCCTTGCCGATGCGGATGATTTCGTGCTCGATGTTGCCCACCTGGCCCACGGTGGCGCGGCACTCGATGAGCACCTTGCGCACGGCGCCCGAGGGCATACGGACCTGGGCGTAGCGCTCCTCCTTCGCCATCAGCTGGCCGGAGGTGCCCGCGGAGCGGATGACCTGGGCGCCACGGCCCGGCTTCAGCTCCACGTTGTGGATGATCGTACCCACCGGGATGTTCTGCAGCGGCAGGCTGTTGCCCGGCCGGATGTCGGCGGTGGCGCCGGCGAACACGGTGTCGCCCACGGCCAGGCCCACGGGGGCCAGGATGTAGCGCTTCTCGCCGTCCGCGTAGTGCAGGAGGGCGATGTTGGCCGTGCGGTTCGGGTCGTACTCGACCGCGACCACCTTGGCCGGCACGCCGTCCTTGTCACGACGCTTGAAGTCGATGGTGCGGTAGCGACGCTTGTGACCGCCACCCTGGTGACGGCGGGTGATGTGGCCGTGGACGTTGCGGCCGCCGGAACGCTTGAGCGGCTCGGTGAGGGCCTTCTCCGGCGAGTCCTTGGTGATGTCCGCGAAGTCGGACACCGTCATCAGACGGCGGGCGGCGCTTGTCGGCTTGTACTTCTTGATGCCCATGGTGTGTTCCTCTCAGGCGGATCTGTACGCCAGTGGCGTCAGACCGCTCCCCCTTCGAAGAGTTCGATCTTGTCACCTTCCTTGAGGGTGACGACCGCCTTCTTGAAGTTGGGGCGCTGGCCGATGCTCTTGCCCACCCGCTTCGTCTTGCCACGCACGATGTTGGTGCGAACACCCTCCACCGTGACCTTGAACAGGGACTGGACCGCGCGGGACACGTCGTGCTTCGTGGCCTTGCGGTCCACGATGAACGAGTACTGGCGGAACTTCTCCCGGGCCTTGTCCAGCTTCTCCGTGATGAGCGGGCCCTTGATGACGTCGTTCAGGTTCATGACAGCGACCCCTCGAGCGCCTTCGCGGCGGCGGAAGTCAGGACGATGTGCGAGTGCTTGAGCACGGACTCGAGGTTCAGACCCTCGGGCGGCAGCACGTCGAACTTCGCCAGGTTGCGCACGCTGCGGTGCAGGTTGGTGTTGCCACGCTCGTCGATGACCAGCGCGTTCTGGAGCTTCATGCGGCGCGTGAGCACCTCGAAGGCCTGCTTGGACTTCGGGGCGTCCAGCTTGAAGCCGTCCAGGATGATGAGCTGCTTCTCCCGGGCGCGCAGGGACAGCACGGCGCGCAGGGCACCGCGGCGGACCTTGCGGGGCGGCCGGTAGAAGTAGTCGCGGGCCTTGGGGGCCATCGCCTTGCCGCCGCCCACCCAGTGGGAGGCGCGGATCGAGCCCTGACGGGCGCGGCCGGTGCCCTTCTGCTTCCAGGGCTTCTTGCCGCCGCCGCTGACGAGCGAGGTGTTCTTCACCCCGACCGTGCCGCGGCGCCGGTTGATCTGCTGCATCTTCGCCACCTCGTAGAACAGGTGGGTGTTCGGCTCGGCGCCGAAGATCTCGTCGGAGAGCTCGATCTCCGACACCTTCTTCAAATCCAGGTCGACTACGTCAAACTTCGCCATGGCACTTTCCTCGGGGGTCAGAGTGAAACCACTCCGACGCCATCCCGCTTCCTAGGACTTGATCTCGACGTCAACGCCGGCAGACAGATCCAGCTTCATCAGCGCGTCCAGCGTCTGCTGGGTCGGCTCGAGGATATCGAGCAGGCGCTTGTGCGTGCGGATCTCAAACTGCTCGCGGCTCTTCTTGTCCACGTGCGGCGAACGCAACACGGTGAACTTGTTGATGCGCGTCGGCAGGGGGATCGGACCGGCCACCTTGGCGCCCGTGCGCTTGGCCGTCTCGACGATCTCCCCAGCACTCTGGTCCAGGAGCTTCGAGTCGTACGCCTTCAGCCGGATGCGGATCTTCTGTGTCGCCATTCGCAAGAACCTCTTTGAACGACCTCTGGGAACCGTGAGGCGGTACGCCCGTCAACGCCTGGATTTCAGAGAACCGTTTCTTCGGAACGAAGGGGCGCGGTGTGTACCACCACACCCCATGGGTTGCAACTGGATTCCCACCGGCTCCCGGGAATGGCCCCCTTGGGCCCTCCCCAGGAGCTGATGGCCTGAGAACTACGCGATGATTTCAGCCACGACGCCCGCGCCCACCGTGCGGCCGCCTTCACGAACCGCGAACCGAAGCTCCTTCTCCATCGCGACCGGGGTGATGAGCTCCACCTCGATGGCGATGTTGTCGCCCGGCATGACCATTTCGACGTTGTCCGGCAGCTTCACCGTGCCCGTCACGTCCGTGGTGCGGAAGTAGA
>NZ_RAWM01000166.1 GCF_003668875.1 Corallococcus interemptor
GACCGGCCCCTGGGTTTCCCCGCGCCCCCGGGCCGCGTCCCCGTTAGCTTGCGCGGGCCATGACGACCCCCGTCTTCCCGCCGCTGCGCGCCGCCTATGAACCGGAGGCCTTCCGGGCCACCGCCCACGCCCTGATGGATCAGCTCGCGGACTACCTGAAGGCCGCGCTCGGTGGGGGCTCGATGCCCGTGCTGCCCTGGGCCCCGCCGGCGGTGAACCAGGAGCGCTTCGCCACGGTCTTCCCCCAGGAGCCGGCGCCGGAGGTGGCCTCCGCCTTCGCGGCGCTGATGACGCGCGTGCTGGAGGGCTCGCACCACCTGCACCACCCGCGCTACGTGGGCCACCAGGTGACGGCGCCCGTGCCCCTGGCCGCGCTGTGCGACGCCGTGTCGTCGCTGCTCAACAACGGCATGGCCGTGTACGAGATGGGCCCCGTCGCCACCGCGATGGAGCACCACGTGCTCGCGTGGATGGCCGGGACGCTGGGCATGCCCTCCACCACCCGGGGCGTGCTCACCTCCGGCGGCAGCGCGGGCAACCTCACCGCCCTGCTCGCCGCGCGCCAGGCGAAGGCCGGCTATGACGCGTGGAATGGCGGCGCGCACGCGGGCCCGCCCCTGACGGTGCTGGTCCCCCGCTCCGCCCACTACTGCCTGGCCCGGTCGGTCCGCATCATGGGCTGGGGCGAGGGCGGCCTCACCCCGGTGGACGTGGATGACCACTTCCGGGTCCGGCCGGACGCCCTGGAGGACGCGCTGGAGCGGGCCCAATGCGCAGGCCGGAAGGCCATCGCCGTGGCGGCCAGCGCGGGCTCCACCGCCACCGGCGCCTTCGACCCGCTGGAGCCCGTGGCGGACTTCGCCGAAAAGCACGGCCTGTGGTTCCACGTGGACGGCGCGCACGGGGCCGCCGCGGCGCTCAGCCCGAAGTACCGCGCGCAGGTGAAGGGGATTGAGCGGGCGGACTCCGTGGTGTGGGACGCGCACAAGGGGCTGCTCATGCCCGCGCTGGTGACGGCGGTGCTCTTTCGCGACGGCGCGCGCTCCTTCGACGCCTTCTCCCAGGAGGCCCACTACCTCTTCCACGGCGACGGCGAGGACTCGCGCCCCTACAGCGACGTGGCCCTGCGCACGCTGGAGTGCACCAAGGAGATGATGCCCCTCAAGGTCTACGCGTGCCTGTCCGTCCTGGGCACGCGCGTCTTCGAGGAGGCCGTCACCGCCTCCTACGACCAGGCCCGCCGCTTCGCGCGCATGCTCACCGCCGCGCCGGACTTCGAGCTGGCCCTGGAGCCCGACTGCAACATCGTCTGCTTCCGCCACACCCCCGCGCACGTCCCGCCGGAGGGCTGGGACGCGCTCCAGGTCCGCCTGCGCGAGGCGTTGGTCTCCCGTGGAAGTTTCTACCTGGTGCAGACGCGGCTGCCCCGGGGGGTGTACCTGAGGACAACCCTCATCCACCCGCTCACCGGGGACGCGGACCTGGAGGCCCTGCTGGACGCGCTCCGGGGGGCGGCCGGGGCCTGAATTTTGTGAGCAAGGGAGTCGCCCTGGCGGGGGAAATGCGATAGGGCGGGGCCGCCATGCTCGTCTCGCTCGTCATTCCCGTCTACAACGAGATTCCCACCCTGGCGGAAATCCTCCGCCGCTGCACCGCCGTGGACTTCCCCAAGGAGCTCGTCCTGGTGGACGACTGCTCCAAGGACGGCAGCCGCGAATTCCTGCGGCAGCTGGCCGAACAGGGGCTGGACATCCTCGGGGGCACGCCGAAGAACCGGAACGAAATCCGGGTGCTCTTCCAGGAGCAGAACCAGGGCAAGGGGGCCGCGCTGCGCCGGGGCTTCGCCGAGGCCACGGGGGACATCATCCTCGTCCAGGACGCGGACCTGGAATACGACCCCAAGGACATCCCGCGGGTCATCCAGCCCATCCTCGACGGCGATGCGGACGTCGTCTTCGGCAGCCGCTTCATCGGGTCGCCGCGCCGGGTGCTGTACTACTGGCACACCGTCCTCAACAACACGCTCACCATGCTCTCCAACATGACGAGCGGCCTGAACCTCACCGACATGGAGACCTGCTACAAGGCCTTCCGCACGGAGGTCCTGCGCTCGGTGACGGTGGAGGAGGACCGGTTCGGCTTCGAGCCCGAAATCACCGCCAAGGTGGCGCGCGGCAACTGGCGCGTCTTCGAGGTGCCCATCAGCTACCACGGGCGCACCTACGAGGAGGGCAAGAAGATTGGCTGGAAGGACGGCGTTCGCGCCCTCTACGCCATCGCGAAGTACTCGCTGAAGCGCTGAGCGGCCTGGACGTCCGCCCGGCCGCTGCCCGGGGGAGCGCGTTTCGAATGCGGACAAGGGAACAGACCGGTGGGTGCGGTTGGTTGTCCAGCGAGCGGCGCCCTCAGCAGGGTTCTGGCTTTTCTTCCTCCGTATTGCGGCGCGTAGTAGTTTCGACAACGCACTCCGTCTGAAGGGCGGGGAGTTTTCCGGCCCTTCCGAAAGTTTCCGTCCCCGTATGTTCGACTGGCTCCACACCCTGTTTTCGCGCGACCTCGCCATCGACCTGGGTACGGCGAACACGCTCATCTACATCCGCGGCCAGGGCATCGTGTCCAACGAGCCCTCCGTCGTGGCGGTGCAGCAGGACTCGCGCGGCGGCAAGAAGGTGCTCGCCGTGGGCAAGGAGGCCAAGGAGATGCTCGGCAGGACGCCGGGCAACATCGTGGCCATCCGGCCCATGAAGGACGGCGTCATCGCCGACTTCGAAATCACCGCCGCGATGCTGCGCTACTTCATCCAGAGCGCGCACAACCGCAAGACGCTGGTGAACCCGCGCATCATCATCGGCATCCCGTCCGGCATCACGGAGGTGGAGCGCCGCGCGGTGCGCGAGGCGGCCGCCAACGCGGGCGCGCGCGAGGTCTACCTCATCGAGCAGCCCATGGCCGCGGCGATTGGCGCGGGCCTGCCGGTGACGGAGCCCAGCGGCAACATGATTGTGGACATCGGCGGTGGCACGTCCGACGTCGCGGTCATCAGCCTCGCGGGCATCGTGTTCGCCAAGTCCGTGCGCATTGGCGGCGACAAGCTGGACGAGGCGATCATCCAGTACGTCAAGCGCAAGTACAACCTGCTCATCGGTGAGCGCACGGCGGAGCTCATCAAGATGGGCATCGGCACGGCGTACCCGACGGACGAGGTCATGACCATGGAGATCAAGGGTCGCGACCTGGTGGCCGGCGTGCCGCGCACGCTGACGGTGTCCAGCGACGAGGTGCGCGACGCGCTCGCGGAGCCCGTCAACGGCATCGTGGAAGCGGTGAAGCTCACGCTGGAGCGCACGCCGCCGGAGCTGGCCGGTGACATCGCCGACAGGGGCATCGTGCTGGCCGGTGGCGGCGCGCTGCTCAAGAACCTGGACACGCTGCTGCGCGAGGAGACGGGCCTGCCGGTGTTCCTCGCGGAGGACCCGCTGTCCGCCGTGGTGATTGGCGCGGGCAAGGCGCTGGAGTCCCTGGACATCCTCCGCCAGGTCTGCCAGCCGGGCTGAGGTTCCCCTCCCCCGCTGCACCGTGACGGCGCCGGACCCTTCTCAGGGGTCGGCGCCGTTCGCGTTCCGGGCGGCCCGGGGCAGCGGCAGCCGGGTGGGCGTGACGATGCGCGCCTCGCAGTTCGGGCGGCGGTCCTCCTGGCGAGCCTGCGCCTCCACGACGGCGCCTCTCAAGAGCATGCCCGGGGGCGGGGTGAGAACGGCCTTCGTGTCCATGCAGGCGTCGAACGCGCGCCGCATCCAGGGGCCGGCGGCGCGGACCGCGAAGCCCTCCAGCGCGTCCATGCGGGCAAGTCCGTCCAGGCGCTGGGTGAAGATGGGGTAGCCCTCCTGCGCGTCGCGCCGGGCGTGGACCAGGGTGGCGGCGGCGCGCAGGCCCGGGGGCAGGCGGATGAGGTCCGGTCCGGCATTGCGGGGCGTGGACACGGCGTGTTTGCGCAGGAGGTCGCGCGCGAGCATCAGCGGCAGCGACGCGTTGAAGAGGTTCTTCGCTCGCGCGTCCCCTGTCCGCGTGAGCTCCAGGGCGAGCAGCGCGGAGACCTCCGGGTCCAGGCGGGACAGCACGGCCTCGGGTTCCTTCACGGCCTGCGCCAGCGCGCGCTTCGGGTCCAGCAGCGTGTCGCGGGTGAGGCGCAGCACGGCGCGGTCCACGGGGGACGTCATGGCCGTCAGCTCTTCCTCCCTGGGCAACCGCTGGCCGGTGAGCAGGTCCAGCAGCGCCACGCGCTCCGGCTGCCGCGCCAGGGCGGTGGGGATCCAGTCGCGCATCACGTAGGACGTATGCTCGGGGCCGGCGGCCGCGGCCGTGCGGCCGGCCAGCACCAGGAAGTCCCAGCTCCGCTGGCGCGCGTCCTCGCCGTAGCGGCGCACCACGGTCGTGGCCGCGTCACGCAGCTGCGCGCGCAGGAGGATGCGCACGTCCAGCTCCAGCGCCTCCAGGGTGTCCGGTGGATGCTTCTCCTCGAGTGCCTTCAGCAGCCTCGACGTCTCGACGACGAAGTCCTGGCGCTCGATGTCACTCCAGTCCTGGGAGCCTTCCAGTTCGAAGCGCCACCGCGCCTCCAGCCACGCGCGGCGGACCTCGGGCGAGTTGGGGAAGCGCTCCGCCAGCGACTGATAGGCGGTGACGGCCTCCCCGGTCCCCAGGGGTGGCGGGATCGAGCGCTGGAGGTAGAGGGCCGCCAGGGGGGAGCCTGGATGTTGTTGCGCGTGCTCGGAGTAGCGGGCGCGGGCCGTGTCGCCTTCGCCAATGTGGCGCATCAGCGCCAGTGCCAGGGATTGCGCGGCCGGGTCCTCCTGCCAGGTGTGCATCAGCATGGCCGCGTAGCCGCGCGTGTCCCGCCAGCGCAGGGCATCCGGGAGGTTCGCCGGCGCCTGCGAGTCCAGCATGAGGACGGCGCGCGCGGCCATCTCCCGCGCCAGGGCATTCCGCGGCTCGACCTGCGCGACGGCGGAGGCCACGCGGCCCGCGGCCTCCCAGCGCCCCGCTTCCGCGAAGGCGCGCGCGGCGGACTCCCAGTTCGCGGCCTGGACGGTGAGCTGTTCGCCCGGCTGGAGCACCGTGGCGCTCTCCGGCAGGGACCTGGAGCGCGGGCGCGCGGAGGTGTCCTCGGAGGAGACGGCCTCCAGCATCGCCGCGCCCTTCACGTTGTAGAGGATGCGCTCGCCGTCGGCCGGCAGCCACACCTCCTCGATGACGGGCGTCTGGCCGGGCCAGGTGGTCACCGCGCGGAGCAGGCCGCTTCCCTGCTTCACGCGGCCCTGTTCCTGCGTTCCGGGCGCCACCACCCAGTGCTCGTCACCGATGCGCACGTCCACGGGGCGCGACAGCCCATTGACGACGGTCACGGCGCGCATGCTGCGCGCGTCCAGCCACATCGCGCCAAACCCCGCCACGGCGCAGAGCCCCAGCGCCACGCTGGCCAGGGTCGTCGCGCGGCGGCGCGACCTGCCGGGCGATGGCGGCACCTGACCGATGACCTGGAGCGAAGCCTTGCCATCCGAGCGCACGAGGTAGCCCTCCAGGGGCCACACCGGCACGCCCAGCACCGTCACGGTGCGCTCGGCGACGAAGGGCGTGCCTGGGGCGGCGCCGCGAGGAGGCGTCCCCTTCCACCGGACGCCCGTGCCCAGCATGGAGGACGTGGCTGGTGGACGGGCCGCGATGACGAAGGCGCCCCGGTCCGCCACCAGCGCCGCGAGCAGTTGCCGGGTGGGGCCCGGAGGCTCGTGCTCCAACCGGCGGGAGAGCGCCGCATGCACCGCCCACGCATCCCCGCGAGAAAGCGCCTCCGACAGCGCGGCATCCGGAAGGAGCTCCGTCAGACGCGGCGCGCGCTCCAGCAGGCCGCTGGGGTCCGTGACAGGGATGAGGGACATGGCCCGCATTCAACCGGGCGCGGCCGGGGGGAAGGCAAGACCCCGCGCCTGAAATCCCGGCCCGAAGCACCCTCGTAGGCCTTCGGCCCCAAAGGCTGTCGTCCAGAGGAGAAGACAAGACCCCGCCGAACTCCCGGCACCAGGACCACCACCGTCCGAGCGCCCTCCCCGCCCGGCCAAGAAAAACCTGTCCGACTGTCGGACAGGTTTTTGGCCGGTCGCTGCCGGGGGTGGCGCTCCGTCCATCTGCCGGGAATCTGTCGGATGGGTTCTTGCAACGCGTCGCGGGTGGGGGAGACGCGTTCCTTGTCTTGAATCCTGTCAGGTCCCGGGCCGAAGCTCCCGCCCCATGGACGCCTTCGACATCGTGATCATCTCCGTCATCGCCGCGCTCGGGGTGGGACGCTTCCTCGTGATGCGTGACCAGCGCCGCGCGCCCCCAGCCGATGCCGGGCCTCACAAGCCGACGCCGCAGCGCATCGCCGGCCGCGTCCTGCTGGGGTACGCCTATGCGATGGCGCTGTTCCTGATTGTGCGCTTCCTCATCAGCCGGATGTGACGGCAGCCTGCCTTGCGTCCCGGTCCGAGCGCGCTTGATGCTCTCCCCATGAACGCTTGGGTCGTGTCAGGCGCCGTGTCCTTCGCGCTGGGGGCGTACCTGCGCCGCCGGGATGCTCGCGGCCCCTCTGGGGGCGTCATCGACCGGCGGCGCCTGACGCCGCTGCAGATCACCTACAGCCTGCTGCTCGCGTATCCGTTCTGCGCTGCCTACGTGGCCCTGGACCTCTCCCTGGGCTCCTGAGCGCCAGCAGCGCCCGGAAACCCAGGGCCTGTCCGGACCTCAGTGCTTGCCGTACTCCAGCTTCACGCCCTTGCGCTGCGCGTAGATGTACGCCTCCATCGCGCGCATCTTCGGGTCGCCGTCCGCCAGCGGCTTGCCGCGCACCGGGTTCTCGATGCACCAGTTGATCATGTCGCGCAGCAGCGCCGTGCGGCCCAGCTGCACCTGGTACTTCGGGTAGGTCTCCGGGTGGGTGTTGGCGCCGTCCGGATGGCACATGTCGCACGACACGCCCACCGTGCCGCCCAGCGCCTCCGCGTCGTGGAACACGCGGTGGCCCTCCTTCACCGTCTCCTGCACGGAGGCCGCCCAGACCTGCTCGTCGCGCTCGGAGTACGCGCCGTAGGTGTGGCCCGTCTGGAGGTTCGCCTTCTGCTGCTGGGGCACCGCGCTGGCGCCCGTCTGCGCGCCCACGCCGCCCTGGCGCACGTCGTTGCCCGCCGGCTTCGCGCCGGGGTTGGGCTGGGGCGCGGGCGGCGGGGACTTCTTCGCGGCCGGAGGCGTGGCCTGCGCCAGCACCGGGCCGGGCACGTCGTCCCAGTTCGCGTTCGGGTTCTTCTTGCGCCAGTCGTCCATCAACTGCGCGGTGGCGGTGATGGCCTGGGCTCGCGTGAGCTTCTGGCCGTCCTTCACGCCGGGCACTTCCATGGACGTCTCACCGTCGCACAGGCCCAGCACCAGGTTGCCGTCCTTGGACGCCGGCAGCACGTGCTTGGGCAGCGGCTCCGCCTTCGTCTCCGGAGACGTGGCGAGCGCCACGCCGCCGGCGAAGGACAGGGCCGCGCACGGGACCACGAGCAGCTTCATTCGCAGGTTCATGGGAGGGATTTCCTCTTCCGGTCCTAGTAGGTGGGCAGCTTGGGCTTGGGGGGCGCGGACTGCTTGCCCCCGGAGCCCAGGTAGGCGGAGCGCACGGTGATGGGGTCGCGCTGCCAGAGGTTGTAGAGCTTGTCCACGAGCCCCGACTCGAGCACGTCCATGCGCCCGTCGCCGCAGCCGTCGAACTGGCTGAACGGATCCGCGCGGTTCATGGGCACCGTGAGCGACGGCAGGCCTTCCGGCGCGTACGGCCACGGCCACGCGGTGGACAGCATCCCGTGGAAGGAGATGTTGCCAATGCGGTTGCTGAGCAACTGGTGCGTGTGGCCGTGGATGACCGTGACCTTCTCGTACGGCTTGAGGATGGCCTGCACCTCGTCCGCGTCGTCGGTCCAGAAGTTCCAGGGCTTGTAGTACTTGTAGAGCGGCGAGTGGCTGAAGACGATGACCGGCGTCGTCTTCGCGACCTTGGCCAGGTCGTTCTGGAGCCACTGGCGCTGCTCGGCGCCCACTTCGAAGCGGGACTGGATGCCGTTGTCGAGGCCCGCGACGATCTTCATGCGCTCCATGGGGGAGAGCTTCCGCTCCGTCCAGAAGTCCTTCTCGTGGATGGAGTTGAGCACCACGAAGTGCACGCCCTTGTGGTCGAAGGAGTAGTTGGGCGCGCCGAAGAGGTCCTTCCACAGCTCGCCCATGTCCAGGAACCAGTCGTGCTCGCCCACCATCATCTTGATGGGGGCCTTCACGGACTTGAGGATTTGAGCGCCCAGCTTGAGCTCACCCGCCTGGCCCAGCTGGGCGAGGTCGCCGCCGAAGAGGACGAAGTCCGGCTGGGGGTCCAGCGCGTTCACGTCGTCCACGGCCTTGAGGATGGCGCGCACGAAGCGGTCGTTGAGCTTGTTCTCGTACAGGTGCGTGTCGGAGATGTACGCGAAGGAGAACTTCGGCTTCTCCCCCTGCGCCTCCGCCACGTTGACCAGCTGGAAGCTGTTGGGCGTGAGCTTGCCCATGCCCGCAACGATGCCAGCGGAGATGCCGGCGACGCGCATGAAGGCGCGGCGGTCCAGCTTCTTGAGGCCCTCGAAGAAGGCGTCGCGCTCGGCGTAGTGCTTCGTCTCGATGCTCTGGAACTTGTTGGCCATGGCGCGCCTCCACTACTTCCGCTGGGTGGTCGTCACCGGGGTGACGTCGCCGTAGAAGCCCAGGTCGGCCGGGTTCTTCTCGGTCAGGTTCGGGTTCGGGGCCAGGTCGCCCAGGTTGCCCTTCTTGCCCATGGCGATGGCGGTGTCCCGCTCCGGCCGGGTGTTCTTCCGGGCGCGCTGCTTCGCCAGCTGCTCCTTGTTGAGCTTGTCGAACTTCGTGTCCGTGAGCGTGAAGAGGAACGCCACCAGGTCGTCGATTTCAGGCTCCGTGAGCCCCAGCCGCTGCATCCCCCCGTCCAGATAGGGATTGGCCACGCCGCCCTTGTTGTAGTGGTCCATCACGTCCCACAGCGTGGTGAGCGACCCGTCGTGCATGTACGGGCCGGTGATGCCCACGTTGCGCAGGGTGGGCGTCTTGAACGAGCCCACGTCGTTCTCCTGCTTGGTGACGAGGAAGCGGCCCAGCTCGGAGAACTCCGAGTTGAGCGCCAGCTCGTCAATCTGCTTCTCGTCACCGGTGCGCACCACCTGCACGCCCTTGCGCGCCAGGGTGACGAAGTCCTGCTTGTGCGCGGCGACGCCGATGTTGTGGAACTTCTGGTCGCTGAACAGCGGGGACACTGCGTTGCCCGCGTGACAGGAGTTGCAGCGCGCCTTGCCGTTGAAGAGCGCCCAGCCGTTCTTCTCGCTCGCGCTGAGCGCCTTGCCGTCTCCCGCGATGAACCGGTCGAAGCGCGCGTCGCCGGAGAACTGCATCCGTTCGAACGCGGCGATGGCCACCGCCAGGTCGTCGAAGTTGGGCTCGCGGCCGAAGACCTTCTGGAAGTCGGTGACGTACTCCGGGATGCCGCGCACCTTCTTCACGACGGTGTCCGGGTCCGGCATGCCCATCTCGCGCGGGTTGAGGATGGGCAGCTTCGCCTGGTCCTCCAGCGTGCCCGCGCGGCCGTCCCAGAACTGGGTGGCGTTGAAGAGGGCGTTGAGGACGGTGGGGCTGTTGCGCGTCACCTTCTGCCCCTTGACGCCCTCCGACAGCGGCTTGCCGTCCGTGAAGCCCAGCTCCGGCTCATGGCACGTCATGCAGGACACGGTGTTGTCCACCGACAGGCGCTTGTCGCGGAAGAGCTTCTCGCCCAGGGCCACCCGCTCGGGCGTGGGCTCCAGGCCCTTGGGCACCGAGAGCCGCCACAGCGTCGCGGAGACGCCCGGCGGCAGCTTCGGCGGTGTCGCGTTCGCGGGGGGTGAAGGGGGAGGTGCTGCCAGTCCCACGCCGGTGTTGAGCACCACGGCGAGCATCGTGACGACGCCCGAAGGCAGCCGCATGAACGCCTCCTGCCCGTTCTCTGGAGCCGCCGCGGGACATCCGCTCGGGCCCGAGGCCGGTCCGGGCATTTCATGCAACCCACGCGAACCATTCAACGGTCTCTCCGTCCCAGGGGAGGGAGAGTGTCTGGGATTGGAACGTCAGACGTCACGGGCCGCCAGCCGTGAGCGGAAAGCCACGCGTGGGCTTCATCTTTCCGCCCGTGCGCGACGAGGAAATCCACGCGGTCTCCGGCCACGGGGACGGTGGACTCGTCGAAGAGGACGGTGCCCGTCTCGCGCTCCAGCACGAGCGGGACGAGCGCCTCCTCCAGGTTGCCGGTGGCGGGAGGGACGATGTTCTCCACCTGCGGGGCCTCCAGGCGCCAGGACTCGCGGGACACGGCGCCCTGTTCACAGCGCGTCACCCAGACGTCCAGGTCGCGCTCCGCGCCGAAGAGGACATGGCCGCCCGTGGCGCTCACGGTGTCGGTGGACACGCCGACGTGGCGCCGGTGCAGGGCGGTGTAGCTGCGGGCGGTGCGCTGGAGGGCGCGCACGCGCTCGGCGAAGAGGAGGTTGACGCCCTCGTTGTGGGTGAGGCCCACGAAGCCCTGGCGCCCTTCGGGCTCCGCGCGCAGGAGCGTGCGCTCCTCCAGCCCGTTGCCGAAGAGGACGCGGAAGCCCTCCTGCTGTGCGCGCTTGAGCGTGGCGTCACTGGAGTCCACCAGCAGCACGGCCTCGTCGCGCGCCTGGAGCGCGTGCGCCACCTGCCGCGCGAGCGCGTTGGCGCCCAGGAGGACGTAGCCCCGGGGCACCACGCGGCGAACGCCCAGCAGCCCCGCCACGACGCCGCCGGACAGCCCCTGCACCACCACCGTCACGCCGATGACCAGGAACACCAGCGCGCGCAGGGCCTGGCCCTCCTGCACGCCCTGGGCGCCCAGGCGCGTGGCGAACAGCGACGCCACGGCGGCGGCGACGATGCCGCGCGGGCCCAGCCACGCGATGAAGGCCTTCTCGTTGCGGGACAGGCCGGAGCCGGCGGTGGACGCGGCGACGGCCACCGGCCGCACCACGAGCATCAGGACGAGCACGGTGAGGAGGCCCCGCCAGCCCAGCGCCGTCACCTGGGACAGCCGCATGTCCGCGGCCAGCAGGATGAAGAGCATGCCCAGGAGCATCAGGGTGAGCTGTTCCTTGAAGGCGAGCACCTCCCGGCGGGCGGGCACCTTGCCGTTGCCCACGACGAGCCCCGCGGCGATGGCGGCCAGCACGCCGCTCTCCGGCGCGAGCGCGTTGCTCACCTGGAAGGCGCCCAGCACCAGGGCCAGGGTGAAGACGTTGGTCATGTCCTCCGGCACCCAGGAGGCCTTGCGCAGCCCCACGGTGATGAGGAGGCCGGTGAGGGCGCCCACGGCGAGCCCCACGCCCCAGCGCGAGCCCAGCGCGCTCACCAGCAGCCACGGCCCCTCTTCCGCGTGCAGCGCCATGTCCAGCGCGACCACGGCGATGATGGCGCCCACGGCGTCCACGAAGATGCCCTCGGCCTCCAGCACGGTGGCGACGCGGTGGGTGACGCGCACGCGGCGCAACAGCGGCGTGATGACGGTGGGGCCGGTCACCATGACCAGGGTGCCGAACAGGGCGGACACCTTCCAATCCCAGCCCATGAGCGCGCGGGCGGCGAGCGTGCCACCCACGGCGGTGATGGCCGCGCCCAGGGTGACGAGCCGCTGGATGGAGCGGGCCTCGCGGCGCAGCTTGCGCACGTCCAGGCTCATGGCGCCTTCAAAGAGGATGACGGACACGGAGAAGCCGACGACGGTCTGGAGCGCGGGCCCCAGCGACGCGGGCTGGATGAGTCCCAGGGCTTCCGGGCCCAAGAGCACGCCCGCGGACAGGAGCACGACGATGCCGGGCACGCTCAGGTGCCGGGCCAGCAGCTGCGCGAGGATGCCGGCCACCAGGGACAGGCCCAGCGTCAGGGAGGGATTGGCGAGTGCGGGAGAGGCCATGGATGCGGCCGCGCACCGTAGCCGCTCGCATGCGGCGTGGACCGGCGCTCCGGGCCGAGGGTTGGCCGGGAGACGGAGTCCCTGCCGGGTCAGGGGGCGGCTTCGCTCGCGAGGGTGACGAGTGCTCCGACGAGGCTCTCCACCTCCCAGTCGATGGCGAACACGGCGGCCTGGAGCCGCGTGGCGTCCGGGGCGGTGCCGGCGAGCAGTGCCCGCGCACGGCGGAGGGCCGCCGCGAGCCCGTGCGCTTCGAGGAGGTGCAGGGGCCCCGTGATGGACTCGAACGCGCGCTCGTACTCGTCGGGGGCGCCCTTCTTGAGCGCCGCCGTGAGCGTCAGCCGGGCCTGCTCCAGCGCCTGGGCGGAGGAGCGGGCCAGCGCCGCGCTCGCCTGCGGATCTCCCGCCCCCCACTGCCGCAGCTTCGTGAAGCTGAAGTCCGGCGCCAGGACCAGGGCGTCCGCGGCGGCCCCGGGGGCACGAGGGGCCGCTTCCGGCGGCTGCGCGGGCGCCTCCGGCACCTCGCGGGAAGTGCACCGGGCCATCTTCCTGAACAGGACGGCCTCGTCGAAGGGCTTGCCGATGAAGTCCGTGAACCCCGCGGACAGGACCTGGCTCTCCTCCCAGACCCGCGTGGAGGCCGAGATGGCGATGATGGGAATCTGGCGGAGCCGTTCGTCCGGGAGCCGCCGGATGACCTTCAACGCGTCGTATCCATCCAGCACCGGCATGTGCAGGTCCATGAGGACCAGCTCGTAGCTCCCCTGGCGGAGGCGCTCCACCGCCTCGCGCCCGTTCCTGACGGCGTCGAACGACACGCCCCAGTGCTCGAACCAACGGGCCAGCACGTAGGTGTTGACCTCGTTGTCCTCCACCACGAGCACCTTCAGGCCCCGCAGGGCCTGTGGGGACGCCGCGCTGCTGGGAGCCGTGCCGGCGGCGGCGCCCTCCGCCACGGCCTTCAAGCGCAGGTCGAAGGAGAAGCACGTCCCCCGTCCGACCTCGCTCTCCACGACCATCTTGCTGCCATGCAGCGCCACCAGCTTCCGGCTGATGGAGAGGCCCAGCCCCGTCCCGCCGTACTTCATCCCGATGTCGTAGTTCGCCTGGGTGTACTCCTCGAAGATGGCGGCCAGCCGGTCCGGTGGAATCCCGATGCCCGTGTCGCGCACCTGGAAGGCGAGGTCACACGCATCGCCGTCCCGGGACCGGAGGGCCACGCTCACCGTGACCCCGCCCTTCTCCGTGAACTTGAGGGCGTTGCTCACGAGGTTCGTGAGGATCTGCCCGAGCTTGACCGGGTCTCCCAAGAGGCCGGCAGGGACCCGCTCGTCGATCTCCATCTGGAGCCGCAGCCGCTTCTCCTCGGCCCGGGCGGCCTGGCCGTTCAGGATGTCGCCCAGCAGCTCCCGGAGGGAGAACTCGCGCTGCTCCAGCGAGAGCTTGCCCGCTTCAATCTTGCTCCAGTCCAGGATGTCGTTGACCAGCGCGAGCAGGTTGCCGGACGCGGAGCCGAGGATGCGCAGGTACTTCGACTGCTTGTCGGAAAGCGTCGTCATCCCCAGGAGCCGCGTGGCGGCGGTGATGGCGTTGAGGGGGTTGCGGATCTCATGGCTGAGGGTCGCGAGCAGCGCCGACTTGGACTGGGCCAGCTGTTCCGCCTTGCGGCGGGCCATCAGCAGCTCGCGCTCGTAGCGCTTGCGCTCCGTCATGTTGAAGAGCGTCGTCCGGACGAAGCGGGGCCGTCCGAGCGCGTCCCGCTTCTGCACGGAGTTGATCAGCGCGGGCAGCGGACGACCGTCGGCACAGACGATGTCCAGCGAGAGCTCCTGGACGAAGCCCTGCATCTGGAGCAGGGGCGCGTAGTGGGTCTCGTGGAAGATGCGGCCCGCGACCGTGAGCAGCTCCCAGAACCGCTTGCCGCCGAGCAGGGCCTCCCTGGAATGGCCCGTCCAGGTCAGGAAGGTCTGGTTGACCTTGAGGATGCGTCCATCCGGGCTGGTGGAGAGGTAGCCGCACGGAGCATTCTCATACAGCTCCTCCGCCGAGTCCTCGGAAGGTTCTTTCTCCGGCTCCGTGTCGGCGCGGCCTTCCATCATTCCCTTTCAGGAGCCCAGGAAGGGCTTCATCGCCGCGATTGTCTCTTCGGGAGCGCTCAGGTTCGGGCAGTGGCCGGTCGCCTTGAGGAGGACCATCTGGCCCGCGGGCAGCTGCCGGCACACGTACTCCCCCACCGCCTCCCCCGCGATGACGTCGTTCGAGCACTGGAGCACGAGGGAAGGCGTCTGGACCTTCGGAAGCTCGGCCCGGTGGTCGGAGAGGAAGGTCACCCGCGCGAACTGCTTCGCGATGTCGGGATCCATGCGGCAGAAGCTGTTGGTGAGCTCCGCGCCCAGCTCCGGCCGGTCCGGGTTGCCCATGATGACGGGCGCCATGGTGCTGGACCAGCCCAGGTAGTTGTCGTCGAGCGACTCCAGCAACTGCAGGATGTCCTCGCGAGAGAAGCCTCCGACATACTCGCCGTCGTTGATGTAGCAGGGCGAGGGGCCAATGAGCACGAGCCTGGCGAAGCGCTCCGGCTCCTTGATGGCCGCCAGCACGCCCACCATCGCACTCACCGAGTGACCGACGAAGACCACCTGTTCGAGCCGCAGCGCGTGACAGAGCTCCAGGACGTCATCGGCGTATCCCTCCAACGTGCCGTACCGGTTGCGGTCATAGGCCGCGACCTCCGAGCCGCCAGCCCCCACGTGGTCGAAGAGCACGGTGCGGTAGTCCTGCTCGAACGCGGGCGCGACGAACCGCCACATGTTCTGGTCACAGCCGAAGCCGTGGGAGAACACCATGGGCTGCGCGCCCTGCCCCTTCACCTTGACGTTGTTCCGGACGAGGACGTTCATGTGGGTCTCTCCGCTGCGGAAGAAGGCTTCAGGTCAGCCCTAGGTTCATGGGGATGGACAGTCAACCCATGAATCAGTGAGGGGGTCCCTACTGATTGGATCAATTCTTTCCTGAGGGAAGAGTCCAGCCCTGACAGCATTCATCGCCTGAGCGTCTCAGGGCTCTGGGACACGCAGGTCGCGTGAGCGCAGCAGCATGGCGGACGCCGTGGCCGGAGCGAGCACCGACGCGATGATGATGCCCCAGTCCCACGGGCCTCGCGCCCTCGCGGCGTTGAAGGCGAGTGCCTGGACCAGGGTCAGACAGGCATCCGCCGTGGTGAGCCGTCCCAGCAGCGTGGCCAGCCCGTCGCGCCAGCGGCGCAAGAGCAACAACAGACCCGCGATGAGCGCCACGTCGAATGCCACCCAGCCGTGCTGTACCCACGGCGAGGGGAACCAGTGCGCGCTCATGGGCAGCGCGAGCAGCACCGTCCACGGCACCAGCAGCGCCGTCAGCGCACGCACGAACAGGCGCGGCCGGCGCAGCAGCGTCACGAGCCCGAACTTCACCAGGCTTCCCCGCGCGAAGGCCCGGAGCGCGTCGTAGATGGCCCACGGCGCGGGCTCGTCCTTCGGATGGGACAGGTAGAGCGTCACCCATGAATCCGGGCGGAACTTCGCCTTGAACGAGCGCAGGCCCTCGAAGTCGAACAGCGGACGGCCTGCCTTGCGCGCGAAGCGCAGCCACGGCCGCACCGGCCCCGCGAGCGGCGCCAGGCCCAGCGTCACGTACTTCCGCCCGTTCAGCACCGCGGCGCGCATCGCCGCGTCCACCAGCGTCTCCGCCGTGCCGTTGGGCGCGGTGGGTTCGCGCAGCAGGTCCTGGAGGAACCAGCCTTCGCGCGCGTACACCGGCGTCACCGACAGGAAGCCCACCACGCGGCCCTCCACCTCCGCCACGAAGGCGCGGCGCTCGCGGGCGAAGGCCCCGGGGGCAAGCCCCACCAGGAAGCCCATGGTCGCCATGCGGCGCGACGCGAGCCAGTGCTCGGCCAGCACCTCCACCGCCGCTCGCAGCGGGTGGCCTTCGGTCTCCATCACCTCCGCGGGCACCTCGCGCACGCGCACGCCGTGGGAGCGCGCGCGGCGCAGCTGTTCGCGCAGGCTGCGGCTGCCCTTCACCACCGCGTCCCACTTCGACGGGTCCCACACCGGCTGCTCGCCGATGGGCAGCTCCTCGAACGGGACCAGCTGGGAGAAGCGCGACTCCGTGGCGAAGAAGTTCACGCGCTTGCCCGCGCTCCGGGCCGCCCGGTGGAAGCCCTCCACCACGTCGCGCACGCGCTCCTGCGAGGCGATGGGGCCGCCTCCCGCCACCCACGCGCCGCCCGTGTCCACGTAGGCGATGCAGCCGTCCCCCTCCGGCGGGAACCAGTACTCGAAGCCCGGCTGCAGCACCTGGAAGGACGTCGCGTTCCAGCCGTGATGCTTGAGCAACGCCAGCACCCGCTCGCGCGGGTCGCCTGCGGTGTCCTGGAGGGAATCGGCCATGGGGTTTGCACTCAAACTACGTCCCACGGGGCAGCCCCGCCAGCCAAAGCCGCCCGGTGGGAGAGCCACTCCGGGCGCTCCCACGCACAACAGGAGGACGTCCGTCCTTGATGGGGATATCAGGGCCGGAAGCCGGGCCCCCAGGGGGCGGACCTGCCTTGGGTGGCCCGGCTTGCAGTACCGCTCAGGTCCCGTCGTCGTCCGCGTCGTCCCCGCCGCCGTCGTCCGCCGGGGCCCGGCCGAGCAGCCGGTCCACCTCCGCGTGCGCGGACTCCGCCTGCGCCGCGCTGATGCGCTTGTACGTCTTGAGTGAGTCCACCACGCGGTGCGCGTGCTTCCACAGCGCGCGGGAACCGCTGGAGGGCGAGCGCTTTCGCGGAGACGGCAGCATCGCGGCGAGCACCGCGCCCTGCGCCACGGAGAGCTGCGACGCGGACACGCCGAAGTGGTCGCGCGCTCCGGCCTCAATCCCATACACGCCGTTCCCCCACTCCACCACGTTGAGGTACAGCGTCAGGATGCGCTGCTTCGTCAGCGCCTCCTCCAGCCGGTGCGCCAGCACCAGCTCCTTGAGCTTGCGCACCAGGCTCCTGTCCGTGGACAGCCAGAGGTTCTTCGCCAGTTGCTGCGTCAGCGTGGACGCCCCGCGCCCCAGCTTCCCCGCCTCCACCGACTGCCCCACCGCGCGCGCCAGCTCCACCGTGTCCACGCCGTCGTGCAGGTAGAAGCTCGCGTCCTCGGAGAGGAGCACCGCGTCCACCGCGGGCTTGGACACCGCCGACAGCGGCACCCACTGCTGCTTGCGGCGCGGCTTGCGTCCGGCCTCGCGCGCCTCGCTCGCGCGCTGCTCGATGAGCGCCGTCGTCTTCGGGTTCTCCTTCACCAGCGCCTCCGCGTCCGGCAGCCCGGCGAACGTGAGCACCGAGATTCCCAGCACCCCCACCAGCACGCCCCCCAC
>NZ_RAWM01000167.1 GCF_003668875.1 Corallococcus interemptor
GAGCGTGTGCGCCATCTCGTGCAGCAGCACGGGTTCTTGTCCGTGCTGCTGCACGAGATGGCGCACACGCTCTATGCACTGCGGCATGGCGGCGAGGTGCACGGCATCACGCTGATGATCGTCGGAGGCGTGTCAGAGCTGGCGGAGGTGCCCAGGCGTCCCCGGGACGAGGCCGTGATGGCGCTGGTGGGGCCGCTGACGAGCCTGGGGCTGGCGGCGGTGCTGGGCGTGCTGACGTGGGGGATGCACGGCCTGGGCTTGTTCCAGTTGCAGTTCGCGCTCTTCACGCTGGCGATGCTCAACGTGGTGCTGGGGGGCTTCAACCTGTTGCCAGCGTTCCCCATGGACGGGGGGCGCATCGTGCGGGCGGCGCTGACGCCCCGGTTGGGGCTGGTGCGGGCGACGCAGGTGGCGGCGGGGTTGGGGCGGGTGTTCGCGGTGGCGTTCGGCGTGTGGGGCCTGGTGACGCTGAACCCGTTCACGCTGGTGGTGGCCTTCTTCGTGCTGATGGGCGCGGAAGGGGAGGCGCGGCAGGTGCGGATGAAGGCGCTGCTGGAGCGCGTGGACGTGGAGGCGCTGATGACGCCGCGGATGGTGGGCGTGGACCTGGACCTGTCCATGCAGGACGCGCACTGGGCGCTCCGGCACGAGCACGTGAGCATGCTGCCGGTGACGAGCGCGGGGCGGCCGGTGGGGCATGTGACGTGGGCGGCGGCGCAGGCGGTGCCGGAGGTGCAGCGCGCGAGCTTCGTGGTGCGCGACGCGATGGAGGACGGCGTGGTGGCGGAGCTGCGCGAGGACGGGTGGAAGGTGCTGCGGAGGATGGCGGAGGCGCGCGTGCCCATGGCCGCGGTGGTGGACGAGGACGGACTGCTGGCGGGGACGCTGGATTGGAATGACATCCAGCGGGGCCTGGCGCGGGCGGAGGAGGCGGAGCGCCAGCGGTCGCGGGCGGGGTGGCCCCGGGAGCGGACGGTTTAAGAACCCTTGTGACTAATGTTCGTCGTGTTACTTGGCTTGTGAGTGCTCTACCCGGTTTGATCCTCTTGAGGATTCTCTGATTTTCTATACTCCTCCTCAAGACATTCAAACCATGTGTCTAGGTTGCCCTTGATCTCGCGTAATGACATGGCGAGCAGAACAACTGCAAATGTTGCAAGAGAAGCGCAGCCTGCGGCCGACCACCATCGGGGAAACAATCCCAATGTGAGTTGCGATACGGAGGTCGCAATGCATGCCAGGATTGAATAGTAGAGCAGGTGGCTGAGGTTGATTAGTGGGTTGTAAAGATCTGTTTTTAAGAGCGTCTGCCTCCGCTTATGTCTGGTTCGATATGCTTTGTTGTCGTATAGGCCCTCTTTCATTTTCACGACAACGAATGTTTTTAATGAAAGGAGAAATCCTCCGAGAGTGAGAAATCCCGAGAATAGACTGCCTCTCATATTCTTTGAATAGAAGTCGTAGACGTCAATGTGTGCTAGCTGGATGGCGAGTGCGGACAGAAACGCAAGGAGGCTGGCGAGCGCCGCTATTGAGAGGGTGGGTTTCATGGGGTAGGGGCATCAAATACGTCTCGTTGTTGACCTATTGTCTTGAGCATGCGCTTGATCATGTCGGACTTGTCGAAGTCTTCCAGATCGAAACGCATTTCTCTGGCGATGTCGTCGAATTCGTAGTCTCCAAATGAGCTGAAATTGTTTGTCAGTTTGAGAATCCGTTCCTCTCCGGTGGCGTCTTCGCCAGTAATGCTCCCTTTGTCTGGATTTTGAGCCTCGACGATTTGCAATATCCCTCTTCTGAGGCGGTTGATGGGGCCTTGCTCTTGGTCGAATGAGAGCTTGAACTTTCTTTTCTTGATGAAGTTCTGAACGGGTTGGAACATTTGAGGATCGGCCTCGACCACTGCGAGGTCGAATTCAAAGCTCTTTATTTTTTCCAGTTCGTTAATAAGCTCGTCGAGTTCGCCTGGACGAACCATTTGTTGTGAAGCCAGGGAACCTTTGAAGTCTTTACGGATTGCGCGCTTTTGGCTTTCAGCGATTGTGTCACCGCCTGCTTCTTGGATTTTTTCGGAAATTTTCCGGTCTCTAAGGTCCTCGTAAATCTTGCTGCAGAAGCTAGTGAAACGGCTCAATGCGCAAGAATTGAAATAGTGCTGGTAGAGGCCTCTTCCAGTTTTGTGGTTTATGATGAAGTAATTGAAGTCAATTAGATTTCTCCCTTCTTCGATTTCTCGAACGGATATGGAGAAGGTTTTCCCGTTCCTCTGCAGCTCGCAATACCTTCGCTGGTCTTTGATTGTTAGAAGAAGGCCGACTTGGTACTTTTCGCCGCTTGATGTTTTGGTCTTGGAGTAGATGATTCGATTGTAGCCTGCAATTCCCTCTGTTCGCCCCGTCTGTGTTTGAAGTTCGTTGATGAATTCGTCCAGTGTTATTCCCTGTCCGCAGTCCAAGCTGAACCCGAATAGTCGAACGAGCATGGTGTCTTCCCTCCCCCGTTGTGCCCCTGGTTGTGAATTTCGGGGGTGGGAGGAACCTTAGCTGCGTATTGTGTAGACCAGCAACGATTTGGTGCGAATGCGCGCTTGGTTTGGGTCCAGAAGTACCCGGTCTCTTGTTCACGCTGATGTTGTTCATGGCCGACAATGTACCAATACGATCTGACGGTTCTCGTAATCACCTGATTTTATTGGACTATCTATCTCGCTGGTGGTGGGTAGATGTGGGATGGGCAGGTGCCTGACGTCACTCTTAGGAGGGATGGCGAAGTCATTGCTTGTGATTGGATGCTCGGTCGGCGGTTAGATTTCGCTGGCGAGGGCATTGGCAGCTAGGCCTCCAGCCGGGCCCACTGGCTGCCCATACAGCCCAATCACATCGAACAGTTCGAGTTCCACCTGAAGCGCGCATGAAGACAGTACAGTTAGAGTACCAGTGCCACTTCCAGGGCATCGGTGATTCAAGGGGGAGCTGTGCGAGGGCGTGCCGTGCGTGACATAGGGGAAGTCACGGCGCCTGGAGTCCTTCGGCATCCGGCTACGCGGCGAAGGGACGCGCCTATACACGGTGCGCTACTGGTGCATGGTGGAGCGCCCCATTGGTCCGCTCTCGGACGGCGCGATGTGCGGCACCGCAGGTGAGAGCCGCAATCTTCTGGGCATGCACGTGGAAATGGTACGGAAATAATCTGCAAGGCACGCAGGGGACACGACGGTCCGCCCTGGGGGCGGAGTGGGCCGTTCGGCGTTCAGGACCTCTAAATAAGACAAATCATGAGCTGACTGCGGCTGGCATCCTGAAAGTGGGTGACATTTACCGATGCGCTCGTTGCATGTTCGGTGCAGATGGTTTCTTGATGGGCCGGATATGCTCCATCACCCAATTATCGCCGCAAACATCTGGCTTCCCCCTTTCTGCCCTGATGGTCCAGACGTGCAGTGTTGGCCTTGTGCCGTCGGGGATATGCTGGCTGCGTTGAGAGGCTTTGTTAGTGCTTCTTCTTTAGGTGCTGAATGCCTTTGCGATCGAGCTGGACTTTTGTGCCTCCTGGAACCTCGATTGACGCCCCAGACGATGCGCCGAAAATAGCAGAGGCGAGTTGATCTGCTGGGTGCAACGGTTCTTCGTTGGTTTTCGCCTCTTCAACAAATAGTCCATTGGTGAGCCGGGACAGAAGTTCTGAGGGGATTTCGGTACCCTTCTCTTCTTTCCATTCAAGGGCCATTTCAACAACCCAGCTGGCGCGGTCGAGATCGAGGTCAAATCGTTTTTGGCGAAATTCTTCGTCAGCATGAGCCTGGAACCAACGATTGTTCCAACGGATGAAGAATACGGATGTGCTCGCGAATGCTATTGCGAATGTGACATGTTTAATTATTGTTGCTATGATTTCGTGTGTGGATAGTCCGTCTTTGGTTGTGAGTTGAACGAAGCCAACGTAGGAGTAGGTGGTTAGGCCGATAAAGAACGACAAGAGCAGGAATAGGGTGAAGATGAAAATAGGCCATCGAAGCCTTTGGGTTCCAGAGGTGAGTTGGAATCGCTCGTTTCTTTTGCTTAGTTCTTCTTTTAGATCTTGACGCAATTTGCGGCGCGCATGCGTGCTCTTGCTGTTGTCGATTTCTTTGGTGCGCGCTTCGAGTTCTTGGCGTTTTCTTTCTATTTCCTGTTCGCGCTGTGAGAGTTCTTCGTTCAACTGCTTTGTCCGTTGTGCGTGAGCCTCCTCCAGTTCCTTTGTATGCTGTCGGAACTCTTCCTCAAGTCTATGCCGGACGTGGCGTGCGTCTTCGGTGAGTTGAGTAGATACTCGGTCGAGAGTAGCTTCAATCCGCGCGATCCCTGTTTCTCTGAGTTCGTAATACTTATTGAGTTCGGGCGCTAAGATGGAACGCAAGCCCTTGGTCGTAAGATACTCTGGGGATTGAAGGTTTTCTCGGATTTGCTTTATCGTCTTGATGACTTGTGTGCGGCTCGGATCGGCAATGTGGCTGTGGGGGTTGCCAAATCTGACATGGAGGGAGTCTGTTGGGGTGTTGAGTTGCCGGGTTATGAGTAGTGAAAGCGTGGTTGTTGTTTGTATGGTGAAATTTATTATCGAGTATGAGTCGAGACTGAGTATCTCGCGTATTTCCGGGGGATAGGGGTCGTCGAGTTTAGAGAGCTGGATTTGGTTTCCGCCAAACTCCATGGTTAGATGTATCGAGTGGATGTTTATTTCATTGTTTTTGAATATGGATTGTATGGTTTCGAGAATCTTCTTGTCGGTGGTTTTTGATATTGTTATTGCTAGATCTGAGTAATTTGCCATTGTGTTTTGTTTTTTTGGCGGGGTTAGTTTTTGTCAGGCAGTGACCAGTTCATCTGGAACCGGTGTGAGCCATTGGCAGCGCTGTCCAGCCAGCCGGTGATGCTGTCGCTCTTCGCGAGCAGGGGACCCAGTTCCGTGCTCGCTCCGAAGAACGCGGCCAGGCGTTCGTCGCCCATCACGTCCATCAGCGACACCTGGGACAGGCCGCGCGCGACCTTCTTCGGATCCAGCGTGAACTCCACCGCGCGCTTCAGCGGGCCGCCCTTCTCCGGCAGCGCCGCGAGCATCGTCTGCGTCACCGTGGAGTCGTTGCCGAACACCAGCTGCTTGCCCTTCTGCCGCACGTAGACGCTGCCGCCCTTCGCCTCCAGCGCGTAGCCGTCCTCCAGCGCCTTCGCGCCGGGGAACTTCGCCAGCGGGGCCAGCGCCGCCTTCACCGCCGCCGCGTCCGTCACCTCCGCCGCCAGCGCCTGCTTCGCCGCGAAGAAGCGCACCTCCGGCTTGCGCAGCGAACCCTTCACCGCCACCGAGTCCACCCCGAACAACACCTGCCCCGTCAGCTGCTTCGCCAGCGCGTCCGTCACCGCCTTCACGTCCGCCGCCGGGCACGCGGGACACACCGTGCGCACCGCGTCCGCCACGGACTCCACCGCCTGCGCCACGCCCGTCGGCGCCACCTGCGCGCGTGCGAAGAGCAGGCCCGCGGGCGTCATGGCGCCATAGGGACTGGTGCCCCTGGCCTGGAAGGGCGGCAGGGGCAGCTTCGCCGCCGTGCCCTCCACCGTCAGCCCCGTCGCCGTGCCGTCCAACGCCAGCACGCCGTCCTTCGTGGACACGTACAGCGCGCCCGGCACCGTGGCCATCCTCGCGTCCGCGGCCGGCGCCTTCTGCGCCACCAGCTTCGCGGCCTCCTTGCGGAGCGCGTCGTCCGCGTCCGTGCTCAGGAAGGCGCACGCCTCCTGCCCCTTGAGCACGTAGCCCCCGAAGCCTCCCGTCGCGCTGGGCGCCCGCAGCGTCGTCACGCCCTTCACCGTGCCCGCCTTCACGTCGCCGTTGCGCGCGAGCACGTTCGCCGTGGCCTCCTGGAACACCTTCACGTCCTTCACCCGCGTGCACGCGATGCGGCCGTCCTGGCGCATGGACACGGACAGCGGGCCCGTCACGTCGATGCCCATCGCCTCCATCGCCTCGGGCTTCCCCAGGTCCAGGGGCAGGATGGGATGCAGCTCGCCGCGCCACGCCTCCGGGTTCAACATCTGCGAGGACGCCCCCGCCCGCGTGAAGAACGCGTTCAACCCCTGGACCTGGTCCAGCCGAGGGATGTGGAGGACCGTCACCGTCGAAGCGGCGACGCGAGGCGCGGGTGCGGCCGCCAGCGTGGCGGCAAGGGCGAGGGCGAGCATGCCCCCACCTGAAAGCGCCCCACCGCCCCTGTCAAGGCACTCCCTCCCGGGACGCCCACCACCAACGTCCGGACGCCTACGCCGGCAGACGCCCCGTGTTGGCCCAGTCCATCATCCGCTCCGCCAGCTCCTCCGCGTCGCGGCGCAGGCAGGCCAGCTGCAGCACCTCGTCGTCCGTGCGCGCCAGCGCCATGCGCACCCGCAGGCCGTCCACGAACCGCAGCACCTGCCCGATGCTCAGCGACGCCGGGTCCTCCAGCGACGCCGCGAACCCCGCCACCTCCGCCTCCGCCGCGCAGCCCTCCGCCAGCAGCGCCGCCACCAGCGCGGACCGCGACACCTGGTGCTCGCGCGCCCTCGGGTCGTGGGGCTGGGGCTGACGCCGCGCACCTGGACCCGGGGCCGCCACCGGCGCTGGCTCGACCTGCGTCCGCGATTCCATCGCTCGCATCATTCGTGCCCCCTCTTCCAGCGCGTCCGGAGTCCTTCCTCGGGCGTGACCGGCGGCCTTCCTCCCGCCCCTGGGCAGGGCTCGTGGATGGATGGCTTTCCGGAATAGACGCCTTCCGCCGGTTTTCTTGTCCGCCTCGAGGGAAACCTGGCTCGCCATGCGGACACCCTCCTGCAGGTGGGAATGCCTCTGCCGGGAGTCCCGGTGTCTTCCTGCTTTGAGTGATTGTCGCGAGGCGGCACGCGTGGCTCGCGACTTCGGTGCGGGGGCGGATGTTCAGCGTGGAACAGTGCGTCACCCTGGGGACGGATTGGGTGGACCCCGGATTTCCCGCATTGTTCGGTGTCCGGGTTCCGGCGGACGAGGTTGTCGGCCGCGTTTTTGCCGGGACCGTCACGGCCTTCCGGGGGGAAGCCATGCCGAACCTGCTCGACCTGCCACGTCAGGCGTTGATGGACCTGCGCTCGCGTCTCAGCCACCTGCCGCTCGTGTCCCAACTGCACCGCCGGCACGCGCCCAACAGCCTGGCCCTGTCCAGTCCCACCCCGCAGGACTCCATGCTGGCGGACCCGCAGCGCGTGGAGGTGTGGCGCCGCGCGGTGGAGCGCTACGTGCGCCCCAACCAGGTGGTGGTGGACGTGAAGGCCGGCACCGGCCTGCGCACCTTCCTGGCCGCGCACCAGCACCCGCGCAAGCTGTACGCGGTGGATGACTCGCGGCTTCTGGACACCACGCAGTGGGTGGCCCGCCGCAACGGCCTGGACCGCATCGACTTCGTGCGCGAGCCCACCTGGCACTTCCAGCCGCAGGAGAAGGCGGACGTGCTGCTGCATGAGTTGCTGGGAGATGCGCTGCTCGACGCGGGGCTCGTTCCCCGGATGCTGGACTTGCGCTCGCGGCTGCTCAAGCCCGGCGGCCGCATCCTCCCCAACCGCTTCGAGGTCTTCGTGGAGCCCGTGCAATTGCGCGAGGAGGCGTGCGTCCCGTTCATCTGGACGCAGCACCTGCCGCACGTGGACTTCCGCTGCCTCCAGTCGCTGCGCGAGGCGATGAGCCCGTCGTACTTCACGCGGCTGGTGCGCTCGTACGAGGTGGACCACCTCCTGTGCGAGCCGGAGCCCGCGTTCGGCTTCGACCTGGAGACGATGCGCGCGGAGGGGCTGCCCTCGCGCGTGCGCATCCAGCGGCCGGTGGAGGAGGACGGGCGGGTGGATGGCTTCTGCCTCTTCTACAAGGTCGCCTTCGACGCGGAGCTGGCCTTCGACGTGTCCCCGATGCGCGAGCGCAACACCACGGCCATGACGCTGTTGCGCGTGGAGCCGCGCGAGTTCAGCCGCTACGACACGCTGGAGTTCGAGCTGGAGCTGCCCAACCCGTCCGACCCGCGCACCTGGCGGTGGCAGTTCACCTGACGGCAGTGACGGGGCCTGGAGTGACGCCCGGTGGACAGCCATCCTGCCGCCGGGTGTCGCCGTGGGTGGGCGCACTGCCTAGCTTGCACTTGCGCATGCGACCGTTCCGACTGCTCGTCCTGCTTCTCGTCTCCGGCTTCTCGCTGCCCGCCGCGGCCCAGGCGCCTCGCACCGTGGCGGGCGTGTGTGGCCGCACCAACTGGGTCTGTGTGTCGGAGTGCATCGACGCGGAGTGCGTCGACCAGTGCATGCGCGAGGGCTGCGAGGACGCGCTCAAGCGGCTGAAGGCCTGCACCAGCAAGGCGGCCTGCGCGCCGGATGACTCCGCGTGCGCGGCGAAGTCGTGCGGCCTCACCTGCGAGAAGTCCTTCGAGCCCGCGCCCAAGAGCCCGGAGAAGCTGGTCACCCACCCCTGCGAGGGCGACAAGGCCCCGAAGGGCACGGCGGTCCCCAAGGAGCTGGTGGGCACGTGGGTGCTGTCCGCGGCGAGCATCCCGGACACGGAGGATGGCAAGGAAGAACGCATCGACGTGCAGCCCCGGTCCGACTACGCGCGGTCGCTGCAGGTGACGCCGGACGGGTGCTTCGTGATGCGCACGAAGCTGGATGACGCGACGCTCGGGCGCGGCAGCACGCTGGATGTGCGCGCGTGGGGCCGGCTGGAGGCGTCGGAGGCGAAGGACAAGAAGCACCTGGCGCTGCGCACGCAGGACGGCCAGGCGGTGGGCCCGGTGTGCGGCAAGCCGCGCGTGGTGCCGCTGTCCAAGGGGCGCTTCAAGGGCGGCGAGTTCACCTATGTGATTGAGGAGAAGGACTCGCTCATCCTCACGGTGCCGGGCCCCACCCGGCAGACGTTCCAGTTCGAGCGAGAGAAGCAGGAGGCGCCGGAGCCGCCACCCAAACCCTGAGGAGGACCTTGCCCCCGAGCAGGCGCACGGGTGAGAAGGACGCCATGGCAGGTCGCGAGCGGATGGCGAGCATTGACGCGGCGTGGCTCCAGATGGAGGAGCCCGCGAACCTGATGATGATCACCGCGGTGCTGTGGTTCGACGGCGCCATGGACCTGGAGCGCCTGCGCGCGGTGGTGCACGAGCGGCTGGTGGAGCGCTACCCGCGCTTCCGGCAGCGCGTGGTGCCCGGGCCGCTGGGCACGCTGTCCTGGGAGGACGCGCCGGACTTCGAGCTGGACGAACACCTGTCCACGCTGCGCGTGCCGGAGTCCGCGGGGCACGCGGGGCTGGAGGCGCTCGTCGGGGACTGGCTGGGCGTGCCGCTGGAGCGCTCGCGTCCGCTGTGGCACTTCCACCTCGTGCGGGGCGGGCCGGGCGGGGACGTGCTGCTCGCGCGGCTGCACCACTGCATCGCGGACGGCATCGCGCTCGCGCGGGTGCTGCTGTCGCTCACGGACTCCGTGGACGCGGACGGGGCGGCCGAGCACACGGAGGAGGCGCGTGAAGTCACTCCGGCCGGGGAGACGCGGCCGGGCTGGATGCGTTTCGCCCGGGGGGCCCGCTCGGCGCTGCGCAAGGGCGCGGAGCTGGTGCGGGAGCCCATCCTCGCGGGCGACCTCATGCGCGAGGGCGCGAAGGGCGCGGCGACGCTGGGCAAGCTGCTCGCGCTGCCTCCGGATCCCCGCTCTCCGCTTCGCGGGCCGCTGGGCCAGAGGAAGGTCGCCGCGTGGTCGGAGCCCATCGAGCTGGAGCGGGTGAAGGCCGTGGGCCACACCCTGGGCGGCACGGTGAACGACGTGCTGCTCACGGCGGTGACGGGCTCGCTGCGGCGCTACCTGGCCTCGCGGGACGCGCCGCTGGAGGACGTGCACGCGCTGGTGCCGGTGAACCTGCGGCCGCTGGACGTGCCGGTGCCTCGCGAGCTGGGCAACCGCTTCGGCGTGGTGTTCCTGCGGCTCCCCATCCACCTGGCGGACCCGCGCCGCCGGCTTCGCGAAGTGGCGAAGCGGATGGCGCACCTCAAGCGCTCGCCGG
The DNA here is from genome assembly GCF_003668875.1 of Corallococcus interemptor. Lineage (GTDB taxonomy): Bacteria > Myxococcota > Myxococcia > Myxococcales > Myxococcaceae > Corallococcus > Corallococcus interemptor. Next base: position 10,061 of record NZ_RAWM01000167.1, read on the forward strand.
AGGCGGTGCTGATGTCCAGCATGCTGGGTTTCCTGGGCCGCACGCCCGCCGCGCTGGAGCGCGCCGTCGTGGACGTGCTTGGCACCAAGGCGTCGCTCGTCGCCACCAACGTGCCGGGGCCGCGTCAGCCGGTGTCGCTCGCGGGCAGCCGGATGAAGGGGCTCACGTTCTGGGTCCCCCAGGCCGGGCACGTGGGCCTGGGGGTCAGCCTCTTCAGCTACGCGGGACAGGTGACCGTGGGCGTGGCTGCGGATGCGTCACGCGTGCCGGACCCGGGGGCCCTCGTCGCCGCGTTCCAGGAGGAACTGGACGCGCTGGCGACGCTGCCCCCCTGAAGGCCCTACTTCGCGAAGAGCTTGTGCGGGTCGTACTTGCCGCGCACTTCCTTGAGCTTCGCGCGGATGGCCTCCGGCCACGCGCTGTCGAAGTGCGCCGCGTCGCGGACCTTGCCCATGAAGTTGATGGTCATGTCCGGCGACAGCCAGGGCTTGAGCTCCGCGCGCAGGCCCTCGGTGGCGCCGGGCAGCACCGTCTCGAAGAGCGGCGGGTGCATGCCCACCAGTCCGATGATGAAGTTGCCGGTGCGGCCGCCCACCGCCGAGCCGCCCGCCACGTCCTTCCAGCTGGCGCCGCCCAGGTGGCGGATCTCCAGCATGAAGTACGGCGTCTGCACGCCCGCGCCCACGTGGCGCAGCACCGTGGTGGCGAAGTCCTGGTCCACGTGGGTCAGCATCATGCCGCTGGTCCACACGGGGCTGGGCTGATCCGGATCATTGTGGATGCGCGCCATCTGGGCCGCGGGCAGCTCGCCCAGCATGTCCAGGTAGAGCGGGGCCAGCGCGCGCAGCGGGGCCGCGAACTTCGCGCCCTCCTCGGCGGCGCCCGGGTATGCGAAGCGCAGGTTGATGACCGTGCGGCCGCGCAGCGGGGGCGGGATGAAGTCGAAGGGCGGGAAGCGCATCACGGCGATGCTGGTGGACACGCGCGCGTCCGCCTCCGCCGTCCACTTCACCCAGCCGCGCAGCACGGCCTCGATGTGCTGCTCCTCGAAGAAGAGGCTGCCCGCGTAGAGCGAGCGCATCTCCACGAGCTTGAGCTTCACCTCCGTCACGATGCCGAAGCCGCCCTTGCCGCCGCGCAGGGCCCAGAACAGGTCCGGGTGGTGCTCGGCGCTGGCCTCCACCGTCTCACCGTCACAGGTGACGAGCTTGTAGCCGACGACATAGTCGGAGCTGACGCCGTGGCTGCGCACCAGGGGCCCCAGGCCTCCGCCCAGCAGGTAGCCCACCACGCCCACGTTGGTGGACGAGCCGGCGACGGGCGCTAGGCCGTGCCTGGCGGCCTCCGCGATGACGGGCTCCCAGCGCGCGCCCGCGCCCACGGTGGCGGTGCGCGTCGCGGGGTCGATGCTCACGTGGTTCAGCGCCTTCGTGGAGATGAGCACGCCGGAGGTGATGGGCGCGTACGTCCCGTGCCCCGTGGCCTGCACCGACACGGGCAGATGGTTCTCCCGCGCGAAGCGGATGGTCTCCGCCACGTCCTGCGTGGACTTCACCGCCACCACGTACTGCGGCGCGTGCTGGACCAGCACGTTGAAGCCGGCGGCCTCCGGGGCATAGCCCGCGTCGTTGGGGGTGTAGACGGGGCCGCTCACGCGGCCGGCGAGGGTCTGGGTCATGGGGCGTTGCTCCTTCGTGTCAGCCAGCCCTCTGGGGGCCGGGAGGGGGACTCGGGTGCACTGCGGTGCCGCGTCGAGGGAGTACGAGCGCGAAGCAGCATAAACCTGGAAGTCCGGTTCGTACACGGAACGGCCGTGTGAAAACACGGCCCGGTTTCCCGAGGGTCGGCCCCCCGCCACCCCTACAACAGGCCGTGCTCCTCCAGCTTGTTGTAGAGCGTGCGCCGGCTCACCCCCAGCAGCCGCGCCGCCAGCGTGCGGTTGTCACCCGAGCGCTTCAGCGCGTCCACCAGCGCTTCCTTCTCCACGTCCTTGCGACGTGACTCCAGCGTGACGGAGTCGGACGCGGGCGGAGGCAGGGGCGCGGCGGCCGCGGGCGGCGGCGGCGTGAGTCCCGGCTGGCGGGCGAGCTCGCGCGCCACGTCCGCGCCGCCGAGCACGGGCCCGTCGGAGAGCACCACCAGGCGCTCCAGGAAGTTCTGCAGCTGGCGCACGTTGCCGGGCCACGGCTGGGCCTGGAGCGCGCGCAGGCCGTCCTCGCTCAGGGTGAAGGGAGGGCGGCCGTTGCTCTTCGCGTGCACGTCCAGGAAGTGGCGGGCGAGGGGCCCGATGTCCTCCGGCCGCTCGCGCAGCGTGGGCAGCCAGAGGGGCACCACGTTGAGCCGGTAGAAGAGGTCCTCGCGGAAGGTGCCCCGGCGCACGCCGTCCTCCAGCGGCTGGTGCGTGGCCGCGACGAAGCGCACGTCGACCTTCACGGTCTGCGTGCCGCCCAGCCGTTCGAACTCGCGCTCCTGGAGCACGCGCAGGAGCTTCACCTGCACGGCGGGGGACACGTCGCCAATCTCGTCGAGGAACAGCGTGCCGCCGTGCGCCAGCTCCACGCGGCCGGGCTTGCGCGTGGCCGCGCCGGTGAAGGCGCCCTTCTCGTAGCCGAACAGCTCGCTCTCCAGGAGCGTGTCCGGGAGCGCCGCGCAGTGCAGCTTCACGAAGGGGCCCGCGCGCCGGGGGCTGTTCTCGTGCAGGGCGCGCGCGGCCAGCTCCTTGCCGGTGCCGGACTCGCCCCGGAGCAGCACGGTGGCGGTGCCCTGGGCGGCCTTCACCAGCAGGGTCTTCACCTCCGCCATCGCGCGGCTTGCGCCCATGAGCAGGCTGTCCAGCCCGTCCGGTGCCTTGCCGGTGCCGCGCGTGGGCTCCGGATCCTGGCTCGCGTGGAGCAGGGCCTTCTTCAGGGAGAAGAGGAGCTCCTCGCGGTCGAAGGGCTTGAGCACGAAGTCCGCCGCGCCCGCCTTCATCGCCTCCACCGCGAGCGGCACCGTGCCGTGCGCGGTCATCAGCAGCACGGGCACGTCCGGCCAGCCGCGTCCCACCTCTGTCAGCAGCTCCATGCCGCTCATGCCCGGCATGCGCACGTCGCTCAGCACCACGTCGATGGGACGGCGCGCGAGCTGCGCCAGGGCGTCCTTCGCGTTGGAGGCGGGATGCGGGGTGAGGCCCGCCTGGGTGAGCAGCGCGCTCAAGACTTTGAGGAGCGCGGGATCATCGTCGACCACCAGGACGTGGCCCTTCAGTGCTTCGCTCACGCGGCTTCTCCCTCGGATGCCGGGGCCTGGGTGATGGGGACGGCCGGCAGGCGCAGGCGGAGGATGGTGCCACGGCCCTCGCCGCTCGTCAGGGACGCCGTGCCGCCGTGGGCTTCCGCCACGCGCCGCACGAAGGCCAGCCCCAGGCCGCTGCCCGTCGCCTTGGTGGTGAAGAAGTCGTCGAAGGCCCGCTCCCGCGTGCGCGCGTCCATGCCGCTGCCGGTGTCCTGCACCTCCACCACCACGGCGTCGCCGTCGCGCTGCGTGCGCACGGTGAGGGTGCCGCCCTCGGGCATGGCCTCGAAGGCGTTGCGGACCAGGTTCTCCAGCGCGTTGGCGAGCAGGTCTTCGTCGCCGGCGCACTCGGGCAGGTCAGGCGCGGGTTCCTTCTTGAGTTCGACCGCGCCGGGGGTCGCGAAGGCCTGGAGGGACAGGACGCCTTCGACCAGTCGGTTGAGGTCCAGCGGCCGGCGCAGCGGTTCGACGCGCGCGAGGCGCTGGTACGTGCCGGCCACCCGGTCCAGGCGCTCCACCTGCTCCAGGAGCAGGTCCAGGAAGTCCCCGTGCGCGTCCCAGGAGTGGCCGCGTGCGTGCTCTTCCTTGAGGTACTGCGCGGCGCCCTTGAGCGCGGCGATGGGGTTCTTCAGGTCGTGCGCCATCTGCGCGGAGAAGCGGCCCAGTGTGGCCAGTTGTTCCAGGCGCTCGCGCTGGGTGACGAAGGCGGTGACGCCCCGCCGGGCCGCGGCGAGCAGCGCGAAGGTGATGGCGGTGGTGCCCACGACGAGCGCCCCGGACTCAGCGGCGAAGGCGCGGAAGAGGGTGAGGTAGGCGAGCACGCCCACCAGCGCGAGGACGACGGCGTGCATCGCCGCGTTCGTGGCGCGAGCGTCCTTGCCGAAGAGCTGGAAGCGCAGCGACGCGGTGGCCATCACCGGCAGGCCGAGCAGGGTGCCCACGTTGCCCAGCTTCGGCACGGGCAGGGCCATGTCCGCCGCCAGGTCCGTGAGCAGCAGCGCGACGAGCAGGGTGATGCCCAGCAGCATGAGGCCGGCGCGCGCGCGTTCGTCCTGGGAGCCCGCGCGGCGCAGGTGGCGCGTGAGCAGCACGAAGCCCGTGGTGAGGATGGGGATGACGCCCACGGCGACCGCGAGCCCGAAGCCGAAGGTGTTGATGCGCTCCTCGAGCGCGGGCACGCCCATGGCGATGAGCATGGTCAGCGCGAGCGCGCCCATCACCGCGTAGGTGCCGTAGAGCACCCGGGCGGAGCGGCGGCGCCGGCCCACGAACGCGAGGATGAAGTGCACCGCGCAAGGCAGCGTCATCAGCGCCGCGGCGAAGCCCATCAAGCGCCAGCCGGTGTCTCCGCTGCGTGCCAGTCCGAACGCGGAGAAGTTCCAGGAGGACAGCGCGATGGACAGGAGCGACAGCGGCAGCGCGAGGGGGCTTCTGCCCACGCGGGCCAGCGCGATGCCCGCGAGGGCCAGCTGTCCCGCGCACGCCAGCAGGCTGAACCACATGGCGCCCGTCATCGCGCGCCTCCGGGGCTCAGAGCATGCCCAGCCGGCGGGCGTTGGCGGGGTCCACCGCCGCTGACTCCCAGCGCCGCACCGCGGCCTCGCGCTCCGCGTCGGGCGCGTCCGCGTAGTAGCCCAGCGTGTCGTGCAGGGCGCGGCTCAGCTCCTCGATGGCGGCGAGACGCACGTCCAGCTCGCGGTGGCGGAGCGCGGCCACCAGCCAGTCCGCTCTTCGGCGGCTGCGGTTCTCCGCCCACCACGCCGACCACTGGCGCGGCTGGAGGCCCAGCGTGGCGCGCGTGACTTCGCGCAGCGCTTCCGCCGCGGCCTGCGCGCACATCGCGTCGTCGCTGCCGGTGAGGTTGATGAGCCCTTCGATGGCGTCGCGATCGTGCAGCGTGCCCAGCGCCCGGGCCGCCAGTGAGCGGCGCAGCGCGTCCCGGCTGGCCAGCTCCTGGCGCAGGTCGCGCAGGGACGCGTCCAGGCGCGGCAGGTGCTTGAGCGCGGCGGCGGCGACTCGCGCGGCGCTGGAGATGTCCGGCTCCATGTCGAACAGACCGCGCAGCACTCCGTCCACCAGCTCCGCGTAGGGCAGGTTGCCCGCCGTGAGCAGCGCCAGGTAGCGCGTGTCCGCGTCGTTCGAATCCAGCAGCGGCGCCAGCGCCAAGGCCGCGGGACGGCCCAGCCGCGACAGGGCGGCGGGGATGGGACCCAGCTCGTCCGCTTCCGGCAGCTCCACCACCGGCAGGCGGCTCCAGGCCGTGGGGCCCGGGAAGTGCTGCGCGAGCACCCGGGCGCTGGCCTCCGGAGAACGCGCCAGCTCCGCGATGGCGCTGGAGCGCTGCGATGCGTCCGGGCCCGTGAGCCGGCGCAAGAGCGGCGTGAAGTCCGGGGGCGGCCGCTCTTCTGGCGACAGCACTCGTGGGGGCAGGGCGGCGGCGCGGCCCAGGTTGGCCACCCCGCCCCGGCCGAAGACCGGGTTCCACCCGAGCCCCGCGACCACGGCGGGCGCGGGCGCGGGCTGCACCGGAGCCGGGAAGCCGGGCACGTCCACGTCGATGCTGATGTCCTCTTCCGGCGCGCGCAGCTCCGACACGCGCTGCTTGCGGAAGAGGATGAGCTCCTGGAAGGCGGCCGGCAGGTCCTGGCAGAACAGGATGTAGTCGCTCAGGCGGCGCTGGCTCATCGGCTTCTGGCCGCAGTCGCCGTAGAGGATGGCCACGAGGCGGCCCTTCACCTCCACCGGGTACAGGAAGACGGTGCGCGGCGCCTGGCGTCCGAAGAGCTCCAGGTAGTGCCGCGTGAGCGCGTCCGGCGGCAGCGGGCCCGCGTAGCTGCCGCGCGTGACGGCGACGGTGCGGAAGACGCTGCTCGCGTCCAGCGGGATGGAGACCTGGGACAGGGCGGTCGCGTCCCAGCCCTCGCCGCGCGAATCCCAACCGCCCGCGGCGCCGCGCACGACGGCGAAGGCGGCCACGTAGTCGAACGTGCGGCGGCCAAAGCGCAGCGCCACGTCCAGCAGCTTGTCCAGGTCGCGCGTCGCCTCGCGCAGCGCGGAGCGGGCCTGGGGCAGCGTCCACTCCGGCACGGCGGCGTCCGGCGCACTGGCGGTACCCGGGACCGGCGCGGGCTCCGGCGCGCGAGGACGGTTCGCGCCCTGCGTGGCCGCGGGGTTGCTGAAGATGATGAACGACGGCTCACCCCGGGGCGCCGGGGGAACAGGCGGAGGGGTCGGCGTGCCGGGCTGGGCCGCGCGGGCCTGCTGCTCGGGAGCGGGAGGCCACACCGCGGGGCGGGCTCCCGTGGGCTGCGCGGGGGGAGCGGGGCGGTTCGCCGGGGCGGAGGCGCCCGCCGGAGCCTGGACGGTGGAGCCCGGTTGGCCGGGGCCCTGGGTCGTCCGCGCGGCCGGAGGAGTCCCCTGCGGCGCGGCCGGCCGTGCACCCTGTGCCGTCGCCGGCGCGGTGGGAGCCGGACCGCCGAAGCCCTGCGTCACGGGGCCCTGCTGCACGGGAGTTCCCTGGCGGCCCGCCGCGGGCGGCGGCGTGGCGAACGCACCGGGCGCGGCGGGGCGAGCCCCCTGCGGCGCGGCGGGCGTGTTCGCCTGAGCCTGAGCCACGGGCGACAGCACGGGGATGGGCTGCGGCTGCGGGAGGGGACGCTCTCCCGGGGGATGGAGCGTCGGCGGCGCGGCTCCACCCGCGGCGCCCTTGTTCGGCGCCTGCGCGGCGGGCTTGGCCGGCATGTTCAGCCGCAGGGGCTCACGCG
>NZ_RAWM01000168.1 GCF_003668875.1 Corallococcus interemptor
GCGCCACCGGTCTTCGCCAGCACCTTGGTGATGGCGGCGGTCAGCGACGTCTTGCCGTGGTCCACGTGCCCAATCGTTCCGATGTTCACGTGGGGCAGGCTGCGATCGAACTTTTCCTTGGACATGAACCGCTCCTCACGACGCCGCCGGTGCGACCCCGGCGGTATAGGACTTCTAGAGAACTTCCGAAGGGTGCTGCGTGTGCTTCAAAGCCGCTGGAACGTCAACAGAATTCGCCCGGCGGCTCCCCCTGCGAGCGGGAGGTCAGTAGCTCGGGTTGAGCGCTGACTTGGGCGCCGGTGCGTAGTGCTTGAACTGCATGGTGTAGGTCGCCCTTCCCTGGCTCTTGCTGCGCAGGTCGGTCGAGTACCCGAACATGGCGGCCAGGGGCACCTCCGCCTGGATGGCCTGCACACCGCCAGGCCGGGGCACCATGCCCAAAATCTTTCCGCGCCGGCCGTTCAGGTCACCGATGACGTCGCCCATGGCGGCCTCCGGGGTGACGACCTCCGTGGCCATGATGGGCTCCAGGAGAACCGGGTTCGCCGCGCGGACCGCGTCCTTGAAGGCCATGGAGCCGGCGATCTTGAACGCCATCTCCGACGAGTCCACGTCGTGCATGGAGCCGTCGTAGGCCTCCACCTTCACGTCCACCATGGGGTAGCCGGCGACGGGGCCGTTCTGCATGGCCTCCCTCGCGCCGTCGCGCGCGGCGTCCACGAACTCCTTGGACACGGCACCACCGGCGATGGTGCTGACGAACTCGAAGCCCTTGCCGGGCTCGTTGGGGGACACGCGCAGGTTGATGTGGCCGTACTGCCCCTTGCCACCCGTCTGGCGGATGAACTTGCCCTCCGCCTCCTTCGTCGCCGTCACCGTCTCGCGGTAGGCCACCTGCGGCTTGCCGATGTTCGCGTCCACCTTGAACTCGCGCAGGAGCCGGTCGACGATGATTTCCAGGTGCAGTTCGCCCATGCCGGCGATGAGCGTCTGGCCCGTCTCCTCGTTGGTGCGCACGCGGAAGGACGGGTCCTCCATGGCCAGCCGCTGCAGGGCCTGGATGATCTTGTCCTGGTCCGCGGTGGACTTCGGCTCGATGGCGATGTCGATGACGGGCTCGGGGAACTCCATCCGCTCCAGGACGATCTGCTGCTTGTCGTCACAGAGCGTGTCGCCCGTGGTGGCCAGCTTCAGGCCCACGACCGCGCAGATGTCGCCGGCGTAGCACTCCGTCAGCTCGTCCTTCTTGTCCGCGCGCATCTGCACGAGCCGGCTGACGCGCTCTCGCTTGCCCTTCACGGAGTTCCACACCGCCGTGCCCGCCTCCAGCTTGCCGGAGTAGACGCGCAGGAACGTCAGCGTCTGCGACGAGAAGGACGGGTCGTTCATGATCTTGAACGCCAGCGCGCTGAAGGGCGCGTCGTCGCGGGTCTCGCGGATGGCGTCCTCGCCCTTGGGCGTCTTGCCGTGGATCGGCGGGATCTCCAGCGGGCTGGGCAGGTAGTCCACCACCGCGTCCAGCAGCGGCTGCACGCCCTTGTGGCGGAACGCCGAGCCGCAGAACACCGGGAACAGCTTCAGCCCCACGCAGCCCTTGCGGATGGCGCCGCGGACCTCGTCCTCGGTGAGCTCGTCGCCGTTGAGGAACTTCTCCGTGAGCGCGTCGTCCTGCTCGGCGGCGGCCTCCAGGAGCTCCCCGCGTGCGGCGGTGGCGGCCTCCTGGTACTCCGCCGGGATGTCCACGACTTCGTAGCGGCTGCCCTGCTCCCCGTCCTGGAACACCAGCGCCTTCATGCGGACCAGGTCGATGACGCCCTTGTGCTTGTCCTCGGCACCCAGGGGCAGCTGCATGCGCACGGGGCGCGCGCCCAGCTTCTCCTTGATGGTGCCGACGGACATCTCGAAGTCCGCGCCCACGCGGTCCATCTTGTTGATGAAGCAGATGCGCGGGACCTTGTAGCGGTCCGCCTGGCGCCACACCGTCTCCGACTGCGGCTCGACACCGTTCACCGCGTCGAACACGGTGATGGCGCCGTCGAGCACGCGCAGCGAACGCTCCACCTCGATGGTGAAGTCCACGTGGCCCGGCGTGTCGATGATGTTCACGCGGTAGCGCTGGCCCATCCGCTCCCAGAAGGCGCTGATGGCCGCGGAGGTGATGGTGATGCCGCGCTCGCGCTCCTGGACCATCCAGTCCGTGGTGGTGGTGCCTTCGTGCACCTCGCCCATCTTGTGGATGGCGCCTGTGTAGAACAGGATCCGCTCGGTGGTGGTCGTCTTGCCGGCATCGATGTGCGCCATGATGCCGATGTTGCGGTAGCGCTCGAGGGGGAACTCACGGGCCATGACTCGGTTCCTTCCGGACGTCTGATTGCTTCTGCCAGGGCAGATAAACAAAACCGCCCGGACGCTGGCAGCGCATCCGGGCGGCAACCGCGAAGCCCCTGACGGGACCTACCAGCGGTAGTGAGCGAAGGCCTTGTTGGCTTCCGCCATCTTGTGCGTGTCTTCACGCTTCTTCACCGCGTTACCGCGGTTGTTGGCGGCGTCCATGATCTCGCCGGCCAGCTTCTCCTGCATGGTCTTCTCACCGCGCGCCTTGGCGTAGGAGATGATCCAGCGCATGCCCAGCGCGACGCGGCGGTCCTGACGGACCTCCACGGGGACCTGGTAGGTGGCGCCACCGACGCGGCGGCTCTTCACCTCGAGGACGGGCTTGACGTTGTCCAGGGCCTTCTTGAACGTCTTGAGGGGGTCTTCCTTCGCGCGCTCCTCCATGAGGGCAAAGGCGCCGTAGCAAACGCCTTCCGCGATGGACTTCTTACCCTTGCGCATCAGGTCGTTGACGAACTTGGTGACGAGCCGGTCCTGGAACTTCGGATCCGGGAGAATCTTCCGCTTGGCGACTACGCGACGACGAGGCATCTCTTCCCTTACGCCCCACTCTCCTCGCCTGGAGGAAAGCCTTGTTCGGGGGCTTCAAGAACGACTGCTGGGAACTTCCAGGGACACTCCCCAGGGTGTGGGGCCAGCGTCCGACACTTCTTCAGGGACAGCGAAGGTGTTCCGCGCCAACGACGCGCGGGAGAACCGGACTAGCTGGGGCGCTTGGCGCCGTACTTGGAGCGGCTCTGCTTGCGACCGGCAACGCCCACGGAGTCCAGCGTGCCGCGGATGATGTGGTAGCGAACGCCCGGGAGGTCCTTCACACGGCCACCACGGATCATGACCACCGAGTGCTCCTGGAGGTTGTGACCCACGCCGGGGATGTAGGAAGTCACCTCGATGCCGTTGGTGAGACGCACGCGGGCCACCTTGCGGAGGGCCGAGTTCGGCTTCTTCGGGGTCGTGGTGTAGACGCGCGTGCAAACACCGCGCTTCTGGGGGCACTCCTTCAGGGCAGGGCTCTTGCCCTTGATGTTGAGCTTCTCGCGGCCCTTGCGGACGAGCTGGCTGATGGTCGGCACTGAAACCTCTTCTTCGTGGGAACCCCGCGTCCGGCTACACGAAAGCGGAGCATATCTACCTACAGGCTACACAAAAGGCCCGCGAGTATAGGGAGGGCCCCCCGGGTGTCAAGCATGGCTTGACCCCAGGACTACGACAACGGGCGGACGCTCTACTCCCTTACGGCCCTAGAAGTCGAGGACCATCACGATCGCGTCCTCGCCCTCGTCGACGTAGTAGTTCGGGCGGATGCCGACCGGCCGGAAGCCCAGCGAGCGGTAGAGGTTGAGGGCGGATTCGTTGCCCCGGCGCACCTCCAGGGTGGCCAGGGAGCAGCGGCGGGCCACGCCCCGGCGGAGCACCTCCTCCATCACGGTGCGCGCGACGCCCCGGCGGCGGTGCACGGGGGCCGTGGCGACGTTGAGGACGTGGACCTCGTCGTGGACGATCCAGAAGATGGCCAGGCCCAGGAGGTCCACGCCGCCTTCGGCCTTGGGCTCCTCCACGAGGAGGATGGTGGACCAGTCGTGCTGGAGCTCGCGCCCGAGCAGCTCCGTGGACCAGGGGTTCTTGAAGGACGCCTTCTCCAGCGCCATCACCGCCGGCATGTCGTCCACGGTCATCTGCCGGATGAGGAAGCCCTTCCCCTTGTCGGGCGTCCCGTCCTCCCGCAGCCGTCTCATCGCCGTGCCTCCCGCGCGAAGGGCGCCACCCGCCGCACCTGCGCCGACCTGCGTACTTCAGCCAGGGCCTGGGCCGCCAGCTCTCCGTAGCGCGCCCGGACCAGCTCCTCGCGGATGGCCGTGCGCGCCGCCTGGTCGAACTCACCGGGGTACAGGTCCCGGTGCGCGTCATAGTGGTGACGGACCTCCGCCTCGCTTACCTGAGCCTTCAACCGGACCCGACTGTCGAGGATTCGTTCCGCGCGAAGGCCCCTCGCCAGCACGGCCTCCAGGGCGTCCCGGTCCACGCCGTGCCGGTCCAGGAAGCGCTGGAGTGCCTCCTGCCCACCCAGCCGCGCCCGGAGGGCGTCCAGCCGGGCCTCCACCTCCGCCGGTTCGGCCGGGAAGGCCTGCAGGCGGTCCGCGCTCAGGACCTGGAGGCGCTGGTTGATGGACAGCTCCAGGGCCCCCCGCAGCGTCTGTTCATCCAGCGGCTGGGCGGCGGCCTGCACGGCCCCCCTCTGGATCAGCGCCACCCGGGCCTCCATCTCCAGCTCGCTCTGGGTGAGGACCTGACCCTCGATGACCGCCACGACGCGGTCCACCACCCTGCCCTGCTCCACCGCGGGAGCGGGCGGAGGGGGGGCGGCGTGGGCGGTCACCCCGGACCCCAGGACCGTTGCCAGTGCGGCGGGGAGCAGCGCACACCCCAGCCACAGGGGGGCCTTCCGGCGGGCGCGCGGTGCTGGGGTGGCCTTCCTCATCTTGCGGCGACTGTAACCATCGCGGCCCTGTCCGGACATCCCGTGCTGGCGCTCACCGCCCCGCTGGTTACGTTCTCCCTTGTCGGGTACTGCACGACCTCAAAAACTATGGCGGACGACTACTACCAGATTCTGGGCGTGCCCCGGACGGCCTCGGCGGACGAGCTCAAGAAGGCCTTCCGGAAGCTGGCGCGCCAGCACCACCCGGACGTCAACCCTGGCGACAAGGGGGCGGAGGAGAAGTTCAAGCGCATCAACACCGCCTTCGAGGTGCTGGGAGACCCGAAGAAGCGCGCGCTCTACGACGAGTTCGGCGAGGACGCGGAGAAGATCGGCTTCGACGAGAAGAAGGCCGCGGCCTACCGCCAGTACCGCGCCGCCCAGGCGGCCGGGGGCAGCGGGGGCGGAGGCATCCCCTTCAGCACCGAGGGCGTGGACCTGGGGGACCTCTTCAACGACATCTTCGGCCGCGCGGGCGCGGGCGGTGGGGGTGGCGGCGGCTTCGACATCAACGACCTCTTCGGCCGGGGCCGGGGCGGCAGCCGGTCCACGGCGGCCGAGCGCGGCGACGATTTGACGACCCGCGTGCAGGTGTCTCTGGCGGAGGCCGTCACCGGCACCGAGCGCACGCTGACGCTCCAGCGGCCGGGCCGCTGCTCCAAGTGCCATGGCGAGGGCAACACGGGGAAGCTCGTGACGTGCCCCACCTGCAACGGCACGGGCCGGGCCCGGCGGGGCGGCGCCATGTTCGGTGGATCCGGCGTGTGCCCCACCTGCCGCGGCAGCGGGAAGGCCCCGGAGCCCTGTTCGCAGTGCGGCGGCAGCGGCATCAAGGAGGAGACGACCCGGCTGACGGTGAAGATTCCGGCGGGCGTCGTCACGGGCTCCAAGGTGCGGCTGGCCGGCCAGGGCGCGGCGGGCATCCAGGGGGGCCCTCCGGGAGACCTCTACATCGAGACGGAGGTCGCCGAGCATCCGCTGGTGCGCCGCGAGGGCGACGACCTCTACCTGGACCTACCGGTGACGGTGTCCGAGGCGCTGCTGGGCGGCGAGGTGCGCGTGCCTACCTTCCAGGGGGAGGTCACCCTGAAGGTGCCGCCGGGGTCCCAGTCCGGCCGCAAGATGCGGCTCAAGGGGCGCGGCGTCCCGTCGCTCCGGGGCGGCGCTCCGGGCGACATGTACCTGTTGCTCCAGGTGAAGGTCCCCGAGGAGGCCACGGACGAGGTCCGGGCCGCCGCGCAGACGCTGGCGCGGGCCTACCGGGGCGACGTGCGCCGGGAGCTTGCGTTGTAGTTGTCGTTGCCACTTGTCCTGGAAGGCGCACCGTCCTACATGGCGCCTCCACTCTTCCGAATCCGGAGCGGGTACGTACCTATGGGTCTCTTTGATTTCCTCACGGGCGGCTCGGGCCCCGAAAAAGCCCTCAAGCTCAAGTCCAAGGTGACCCAGAAGTACGGGGAGCCGTCCACGCGACAGAAGGCCCTTCAGCAGCTGGGGGAGATGAAATTCCCCGAGGCCGTCACGGTGCTGCTCAGCCGGTTCACCATCACCGTGGACCCGCTCACCACCGACGCGGACGAGAAGGAACACACCTTCGAGCTGATCAAGAACTTCGGCCAGGACGCCGTCGAGCCGGTGTCCGCCTTCCTGAAGTCGAGCGATCAGGCCACGTCCTGGTCGCTGCGCATCCTCCAGGAACTGCTGGCCGAGGACGCGCTGATGGGCGTCATCACGGACACGCTCCAGCACCTGTCCTCCCGCTACACGCGCGACCCGGAGAAGAAGGTCGTGCTGCTCCACCACGTGCAGGGCAAGCAGGACCCGCGCGTGGGCCCGGCCGTCCTCCCCTTCCTGGAGGACATGTCCGACGACGTGAAGATCGCCGCCATCAACATCCTGGGGCCCCTGAAGTACGAGCCGGCGCGCGAGCCCCTCCTCAAGCTGCTCACCTCCGAGGACACCGCACGCCGCGTGCAGACCGTGGCGCTGGCGGCCCTGGCGGAGAGCGGCTTTGCCGTGCAGGGCTACCAGGACAAGGTGCAGGCCGCCCTCGTGGAGCCCTACAGCCTGTCCAACGACGGCCGCATCCAGCGCCGGCCCTGAGTCGACCCTGGACCCAGGCCGGTGGGGCTGGGGGGCTGTCGGGCACCTGACACGCTCGGCGTTGGTGGAGGGCACCGGGCTCTGGTGCGGTTCCCTCCCACGCGAGACATGAAGCAGGATTCACCCGTGCCATCGAAGAAGAAGGGTCCGCAGCTCGCAGAGGTGGTTCTTCTGCGCCCCGCCACCACCGCGAAGAAGGCTCCACCGAAGCGCGCGGCGAAACCGCCGCCCCCGGTGGACACCGATAGCGCCGCCCAGGCCCTGCTGGAGATGGGCCGGCAGCTCACCGACAACGCGGGCCCCACCGAGGCCCTGCGCGCGCAGCTGCAGACGCTCCACACGCTGCTCAAGCCGAAGGTCTGCTACGTCGCGCGCCACTTCCCGTCGCGCAACCAGCTGCACGTGGAGCACGTGCGCGGGCGCTACGACGAGCGCGTCACCGCCGCAGTCCCCGGTGAGGGCGTGGTGGGCCGGTGTTTCACCGACAAGGTGCTCCTGCGCGAGGACGACACCGTCGCCGTGCCCCTGGAGGGGCCGCAGGGCGTGACGGGCGTGCTCGTGGTGCTGGGCGCGCGCCGCAAGGCGTCCGACGTGCTGATGCAGTCGCTGGCGTCCCAGCTCACCGCCGCCTACGAGGTGGCCCGGCTGCGCGACGACAGCGCCCGGCGCAACAAGGACCTGCAGACGGCCATCGCGGGCTTGAAGAGCCTGGAGCAGAACCGCGAGGAGCTGCTCGGCAACGTGTCCCATGACTTGAAGAACCCGCTCACCACCATCAAGGCCTACCTGGCCATGCTGGGCCGGGAGAAGCTGGGCGCGCTGACGGACGGACAGCGCCGCGCGGTGCAGATCTGCGACCGGAACGCGGACCGGCTGCTCCAGCAGGTGAATGACCTGGTGCTGATGTCCCGGCTGTCGTCCGGGAAGATGCAGCTCAACCAGCGCCCCTTCGGCCTCAAGGCCGTGGCGGAAGAGGTGGTGCGGGGGCTGGGCGCGGTGGCGGAGCACAGCCGCGTGCGCGTGGTGATTCCTCCCTGCCCGGAGGTGTTCGTCCGCGGCGACCGCGAGCGCATCTCCGAGGCCATCCACAACCTGGTGGAGAACGGCATCCATCACAGCGAGACGGACGACGTCGTCGAGGTGAGCGTGTCCTCCAGCGAGGGGCTGGGCATCCTCACCGTGAAGGACTCAGGCCAGGGCATGACGGCGGAGGCCCTGGAGCACGTCTTCGATTCGTTCTACCGCGCGCAGCCGGGCATGCCCCGTCCGCCGGGCACGGGCCTGGGCCTGCCGCTCGTCGCGAAGATCGTCGCGCTGCACGGCGGCCGCGTGGACGCCACCAGCGTGCTGGGCGAGGGCAGCACGTTCCAGATGGTCCTCCCCCTGTTCGCGAGCGCGGTGAGCGCTCCGGACGTGAACCAGGCGGCGCCCAAGGCGGGCGGCATCCTCCTGGTGGAGGACGACGTGGACTGCCGCGAGGTGCTGGAGCAGGTGCTGGAGCAGGAGGGCTACCGGGTGATGGCCACCTCCGGCGCCGCCGAGGCGCGCTCCATCCTGTCCCACATCCGGCCGGCCATGGTGCTGCTGGACCTGCGGCTGTCCGGGGAGGACGGCCGGTCCGTGCTCCACTACATCCGCACCACGGAGTCGCTGGCGGACGTGGTCGTCTACATCATCTCCGGCGCGAGCGACGTCGCGTCCCTCACCTCGGGTGAAGGGCCGGATCGCATCGACGGGTACTTCGAGAAGCCGCTGAAGCTGCCCAAGCTGCTGGACACCGTGGCCTCGGTGGTGCGCCCCAAGAGCCGCGGCCCCGCCGTGCCCTGAACAACGCTCCGGCGCCTTCCCCACAGAAGAGGTGGATGGAAGGCGCCCCGCCTTGGGTAGTATCCGCGCGGTCCATGAGCACTTCTGTCTATTCCCGCTACCGCGCCGCGTTCGCCCAGGCCCTCGCCGGGGCCCTGGGTGTCCCCGCCGCTGACATCGAGCCCCAGGTCAAGCCCGCGGAACCCGCGCACGGCGACCTGAGCTTCGCCACCTTCCCTCTCGCCAAGGCGCAGAAGAAGGCGCCCCCCGCCATCGCCGCGCAGCTCGCGCAGACGCTCCAGGTCCCGGGCCTGGAGGTGAAGGCCGTGGGCCCGTACGTCAACGCGCGCTTCCTCCCCCTCCCCTTCACGCAGGAGATCATCGACGGCGTGCGCAAGGCGGGGCTCGCCTACGGCAGCGACGCGGAGGACGGCAAGGGCAAGACGGTGGTCATCGACTACTCGTCGCCCAACATCGCCAAGCCCATTGGCTTCCACCACATCCGCACCACGTTCCTGGGCCACTGCATCGCGAACCTGTACCGCGCGCTGGGCTGGCGCGTGGAGGGCATCAACTACCTGGGTGACTGGGGCAAGCAGTTCGGCCTCGTGGCCGTGGGCTTCCAGGAGTTCGGCAAGGAGGAACTCCGGGAGGACATGGCGCACCTGGTCCAGGTCTACGTGCAGGCCAACAAGCGCGCCGGTGAGGATCCCGCCTTCGACGAGAAGGCCCGCGAGTTCTTCCGCCGCATGGAGGCCGGTGATCCGGAGGCGATGAAGCTCTGGAACCAGTTCCGGGAGACGAGCCTCAAGGGCTTCAAGCGCGTCTACGCGCGCATGGGCATCGACTTCGAGCACATCGAGGGTGAGAGCCGCTACCAGGGCAAGATGGACGCGGTCATTGATCAGATCGCGAAGAAGCCCGGCGTGAAGGAGTCCCAGGGCGCCATCATCGTGGACATGCCCTACGCGGACGGCGAGCCGCCCGTGCTGCTCAAGAAGAACGACGGCAGCACGCTCTACGCCACGCGCGACCTGGCCGCCGCCGAGGACCGCCACGCGCGCTTCAACTTCGACAAGTCGCTCTACGTCGTCGCGCAGGACCAGGCGCTGCACTTCCGCCAGGTGTTCCGCACCCTGAAGGAGATGGGGCAGCCGTGGGCGGACAAGTGCGTGCACGTGCCGTTCGGCCGCATCCACGGCATGAGCACGCGCAAGGGCCAGGTGGTGGAGCTGGATCAGGTCCTGGACGAGGCGAAGGAGCGCGTGCTCCAGCGCGTGAAGGAGAACATCGCGCAGGGCAACCTGGAGACGGCCGACGCGGACGCGCTGGCGGAGCAGATTGGCCTGGGCGCCATCGTCTTCGGCGACCTGAAGCACAACCGCGCCAGCGATTACACGTTCGACTGGGACGAAGTGACGAGCCTGGAGGGGCACACGGGGCCCTATCTCCAGTACGCGCATGCCCGTTGCGCGAACGTGCTGCGCAGGGGCGGCGGCGTGCCCACGGCCTATGATCCGGCGCTGCTCACGCTCCCGGAGGAGCAGGCCCTGGTTCGCGAGCTGATGCGGCTGCCGGACACGGTGAAGGCGGCGGCGGAGCAGTACGAGCCCAGCCTGGTGGCCCGACTGCTGTTGGACGTGGCGGCGGCGTACAGCCGCTACTACACGGCCGGTAACAAGGACCGCGACAAGCGCATCCTCGTGGAGGGGAATGACGCGGTGCGCGCGGCACGGCTGGCGCTGACGGACGCGACGCGTATCACGCTGGCGGCGGGGCTCACCTTGCTGGGCATCCCGACGCCGGAGAACATGTAGCCTGGGGGGCTGCGATGGACACCGCGCTGGCGCACACCGCGACGCAAGGAGAAACCTTGAAGGAGGAATTCGGTCCCATGTCCCGGGTGCTCGGGGCTCGGTACTTCGACGGGGTGCATTTCCCGCCAGAGGCCGAGAACGAGCTGCGCGCGCTCAGCGCCCGGGGCTTCGTGGTGCACGTCATGCGCACCACGGCGTGGATCAACTTCCTCTACATCGCGTGGGCCATGGTCCGCCGGGCCATGCCGCCCATCCGCGCGGTGGTGAACCTGCGGCCGTGGTTCACCAAACCCTGGCGCCAGACGGCGCAGGGCGGCGCGGTGGAGGAGCGCTTCCGCTACGCCCGCGAGCAGGGCGGCAGCGGCCTGGTGTTCCTGCGCCGCACGGCGCTCCTGCACGCCTCCGGCAAGGAGACGCGCGAGGACCCCTTCCCGGAGCTGGTGCGGCTGGCGCGCGGCTCCGAGCGCCCGGTGTTCCTGGTGCCGGAGCTGTTCGTCTGGGAGAAGCGCCCCGCGAAGCTCAAGCCGGGCTGGCGTGACGCGCTGTTCGGAAGCCCGGAGGCGCCGGGCTTCGTGCACTCGATGGTGGCGTTCTTCCGCAACTACAAGCGCGCGCAGTTCCGCGTGGGAGAGCCCATCGACCTGCGCAAGTTCATCGAGGAGAACCCGGGCGTCAGCGACGAGGTGCTGGCGCGCAAGGTGCGCAGCACGCTGCACGTGTTCCTGGCGCGGGAGACGCGCGCGGTGTTCGGCCCGCCGCAGAAGCCCACGGACCGGCTCATTGAAGAGACGCTGCGCGACCGGCAGCTGCGCAAGGTGCTGGACGAGCACGCCGCCGCCACGGGCCGCAAGCCGTCCAGCGTGTACCGCGAGGCCCAGCGCAACCTGGAGGCCATCGCGGCCAAGCCCAATCCGTCCGTGCTGGCGCTCATCGCGCCAATGCTGGAGTGGGTGTTCAACCGCATCTACGACGGCATCGGCGTGGACGAAGCCGGGCTGCACCGCGCGCTCAAGGCCGCGGGCAAGGCGCCGGTGGTGCTCTGCCCCAGCCACAAGAGCCACGTGGACTACCTGGTGATGAGCTGGGTGCTCTGGAACCGGGGCTACACCGCGCCGCTCGTCGCCGCAGGCGCGAACCTGTCCTTCTGGCCCCTGGGCCCGCTGTTCCGCCGCTGCGGCGCGTTCTTCCTGCGCCGGTCGTTCAAGGGCGACAAGGTCTACGCCGCGTCCTTCAAGGCGTACATCAAGAAGCTGGTGCACGACGGCATCCACCAGGAGTTCTTCCCGGAGGGCGGTCGCTCGCGCACGGGCAAGCTGCTGACGCCCAAGCTGGGCATGCTCACGTGGCAGGTGGAGGCGGTGCTGGACGGCGCGCGCAACGACCTCTACTTCGTGCCCGTCTCCATCGACTACGAGAAGGTCGTGGAGTCGGACAGCTACTCCAAGGAGCTGGCCGGCGGTGAGAAGAAGCCGGAGGACCTGAAGGCGCTGTTGAGCGCGCCCAAGGTGCTGGCGGCGCGCTACGGCCGCATCCACCTCACCTTCGACGAGCCGCTGTCGCTGGTGGAGTTCATGAAGGCGCGTGGCCTGTCGCCGCAGGAGCCGGTGACGGACGATCAGAAGAAGGGCCTGGTGCGCGCGCTGGGCAACCGCGTGATGTACGGCATCAGCAAGGTCTCCACCGTCACGCCGCACGCGCTGGTGAGCGCGTCGCTCCTGGCCCACCGCCGGCGCGGCCTCACGCAGCGCGAGCTCACGGACCGGATCAGCCTGCTGCGCCGCATCGCCGAAGAGGATGGCGCGCGGCTTTCCAAGGAGCTGGCCAACGCGCCGAGCAACCCGGAGACGCTGGGCCCCATCCAGGACGCGATGCGTGAGTTCATCTCCGACGAGATGGTGCGCACGCAGGAGGCGCGCGGCGAGGTCAGCTACCAGGTGGAGGACTCGCGCCGCCCGGAGATGTCCTTCTACAAGAACACGCTGATGAACCTGATGGCCGCGCGCAGCCTGGTGGCCAACGCGCTGCTCGCGGGCACGCCCGCGCCGTACGACACCGTGAAGGCCCGCGCGCTGTTCCTGTCGCGCCTCTTCAAGGTGGAGTTCATCTACCGGGTGGGCGCGTCGTTCGACACCATCTTCGCCGAGTGCGTGGAGCGGCTCGTGCGCATGGGCCTGGTCATCCATGAGGGCGACACGCTCACGCGCGCGCCGGAGGCCCACGCCCAGCCGGACCTGGAGTTCCTGGCGGACCTGCTGCGCGACTTCCTGGAGGCCTACCTGCTGGCCGCCATGACGTTGCCGGACGTGGCCGCGGGCGTGGCCACCGACCGCAAGACGTTCGTCAAGCTGGCGCTGGAGACGGGGCGCGGCGAGTACAACGCCGGCCGCATCACCGCCGCCGAGTCGCTGGCGAAGACGACGCTGGAGAACGCGGTGGAGTACCTGATGGACCAGCGCATCCTCGTGGAAGAGGACAAGAAGCTGCGGCTGGGGGACACGGCCTCGGCGGCGGAGCTGCCCCGGAAGAACCCGCTCGCGGAGCAGATCCGCGGCTACCTCCACCGGGCCTGACGCAGCTTCCTCGTAGCGCCTCGAAGCGAACGCGGCACCCCACCCCTCTCCGTCTTCACGGAGAGGGGGCAGGAGACGACACGGTGGACGAAGCCTCCCCTTCCAGCGACCCGCGGCCGGCGGAGGCCCCCGCGCCGCTGTCGCCGCCCCACCCCGTGCTCGCCGCGGCCCTGGCCTTTGGCCTCTTCCTGACGGTGGGCGCCGTCACCCAGCTGCTCAACCCCGCCTTCGGGGTGTGGTTCACGGAGGTGTTCCTCTTCCTGGGCCTCGCGTGGATCATGCTGCGCCGCTCGGGGTACCGGCCCGCCGTGTACGCGGGCCTCACGCCGTTCCTGGGCCCGGCCACCCTGTTCGGCTTCCTGCTGGGCGTGGCGAACTTCGTCGGCGTGGTGGTGCCCGTGCAGTTCCTCGCGCAGCAGGTGGCCCCCTCGTGGCTGCGTGAGATGTTCGACGCCTCGCGCCTCTTCGAAGGGCAGTCGCCGGTGGAGCTGGCGCTGCTCCTGGGCGGCGTGTCCGTGGCCGCGCCCCTGTGCGAGGAGTTCTTCTTCCGCGGCCTCTTCCAGAAGTCCCTGACGCCGCCGGCGCCCGCGTCCCCCTGGCGCGCGCTGATCATCTCGTCCGTGGTGTTCAGCGCGTTCCACCTGGATCCGGTGGGCTTCCTTGCTCGCGCGGAGCTGGGGCTGCTGTTCGGCTGGCTCTTCTGGCGCACCGGCTCGCTGTGGCCGGGCATCGCGGCGCACGCGGCCAACAACATCGTGTCGTCGGCGCTGTTCCTCATCGCCACGCACTCGGGGCTCGCGAAGGACGGGGGCTCGGACGACGTGACGGACTGGCGCGCCGTGCTGGGGCTGGCGCTGGTGGGCTGGAGCGCGCTCCTGGGCCTGCGCGCCGCGTCCCGGCACTTCCCGTCCGTCTGGGGACGCGGCACGCCGCCAGGCGACGAGGAGGTGCGCGCGACGAAGCCCGTGCCCCTCTTCGCCGTGCAGCTCTTGCCCTGGGTGACGGCGGCCACGCTGTCGCTCGTCGGACTGGGGCTCGTGGACGGGCGCGGCGTGTCCCTGAGCGTCTACGACGTGCAGCACCCGGTGGAGCCGCTGCCCAAGGACGCCGACCCCGCGCTCCAGGCCGAGCGCAAGGCCATGCGGCAGCTTCGCGATGCCGCGCGCCGGGGCCAGGTGCCCATGGAGGCCTATGAAGAAGAGCGCCTCCGGATGTCGGAGGCCTATGGCCCCGGCAAGAAGAGCAAGCCCCGCCGCTGAGGGCGGGGCCCTGCTTCAGTCCGCCTTGTACGACGTGACGTGGAACACCGGCCCCACCATGGCGGCGGTGACGGCGTCGCGCTGGATGCTGCCCTCGGCGGAGATGCGCTGACCGTCCTTCTTGATCTTCCGGTCACCGCCCGCCAGCTGGTACGTGCGGCCGTCGTCGGCCTTCAGGACCCACACGCCGCCCTCCAGGTCCTGGTACTGCACCGTGCCGGAGAGCTTCATGCGTCCTCCCGCTTGAGCATCGCGCGGGCGATGACGAGGCACACCACCGTGTTGAAGCCCAGCCACGGCTTCGCCAGGAACGTGAAGGGCATCCACGCCAGCGCCGGAGCGCCCACCCACGCCGCGTAGGCCAGGAAGCCCGCGAAGCCCAACGCCAGGCCGCCTACCGCCGGACGGAAGCCCCGCCACGCGATGGCCGGCAACGACAGCACCAGGGGGATGAGCGCGCTGTAGAACAGCGGGTTCACCGCGCCACGGCCGAAGATGATCCGCTGCCAGTCCGGGATGGGCAGCGACGCCACGCCCACCACGTCCTGGGCCGCGCCCGCCGCGCCCGCGAACCACGTGCGCAGGAAGAAGAAGCCCACCGTGGAGAGCACCAACGGCACGAGGAACGCCGGGCGGAAGAACACGTTGAGGTAGCCCGGGCGCTCGCGGCCGCGCAGCGTGAGCAGCACCAGCGCGAGCAGCGCCGCGGCCCAGGCCAACGGCTGCCACCGGGGTGAGCCGCCCTGGAAGGCCTGCAGCGACGCGTTGGCGTTGAGGACGCCGTGGCCGTACTCCTCCGACCAGGCCTGGTCCCCCGCCGCCCTGGCGCCCGCGTAGAGCGCCTGCTCCACCTCGTCCGGCGTGCTGGCACCCGCGCCGTAGAGCATCGCGGCGACGGCGGCCACGTGCGGCGCGGCCATGCTGGTGCCCTGGTACCAGGCGTAGATGGAGCGCGCCGGGTCACGCGGGTCGATGGTGTTCTGCAGGATGCCGCCCGTGTCGCCCCGGCTCTTGTCACCACCGGGCGCCGCGATGTCCAGCTCCTTGCCGTAGGACGAGTATGGCGCGCGCGTGCCGGACGGGCCCACCGCGCTCACCGCCACCGCGCCCGGGTACGCCGCGGGGAACTCCACCCGGCCCCGGCCGGTGTTGCCCGCCGCGGCCACCACGGTGACGCCCTTCTTGCGCGCGTACTCCACCGCGCTGGCCATGACCTGCGAGTACAGGCCGCCGCCCAGCGACATGTTGATGACCTTCGCGTCGTGGTCCGCCGCGAAGCGGATGGCGTCCGCGATGTCCGCGGAGGTGCCGCTGCCGAAGTGGTTCAGCACCTTGAGGGGCATCAGCGTCGCGTCGAACGCCACGCCCGCCACGCCCTCGCCGTTGTTGGTGGCCTGCGCGATGGTGCCCGCCACGTGCGTGCCGTGGCCGTGGTCGTCGTTGGCGTGCTCGTCGTCGTTGACGAAGTCATAGCCCTTCACGAACGACACGCCCTTCAGGTCCGGCACCTGCTTGAAGTCGTCGTGGTCCTCGTAGGCGATGCCCGTGTCGATGACCGCCACCACCACGCCCTTGCCCCGGTTGCCGTCCCAGGCCTTCGGCATGTCGATCATCCGGAGGTTCCACTGGGACTCGTACTGGGGATCGTTCGGCGTGTAGCTGGTGCGCACCTGCATGAGCGGCTCGGCGGACTCCACCGCCGGGTTCTGGCGGATGCGCTGGAGCACGTCCTCCACGTCGTCCACGCCCACCGCCAGCGTGACGCCCGTCTGGGGGCCCTCCACGGAGTTGAACTCCAGGTCCACGCCCCACTCCTGCTCCCAGGCATCGAACTGCTCCTTCGTGGTGCCGTCCTTGAAGTCCACCACGATGGCGCCGGACACCACGTCGTCCGAGCCCTCCGCCACCGCCCGGGCCACCTCCGCCTCCGCCGCCGCCAGGTCCTGCCCGGCCGGGGCTTCCGGCTCCCGCGACGCGGAAGCGCACGCCGAGGCCGACAGGGCCAGCGCCGCGAGAACCACGTTCCATCGCCTCATCCGCATCGGGACACTCCTTGAACGAAGACGCCTCGAAGACCCACTACGAACGCACGGCGGGACGATTGGGTCTGCGCTTCCAGTCTGTCCGCCCCCCGGCCGGCCGTGCAAGGCGCCGGGGTTGAAGAAACGTGAAGAAGTCCAACGGTTTGCACGCCAACGCCCTACCCGCCAGACAGGCGCTGGAGCCACGCCGCCGCCGCCCGCCCCACCTGGGGAAGGTTGCGATGGAAGGTCGCCCCGGCATCGTCGACGACCTCTAAGTCGCCCCCCGCCTCCGCGACAGCGGCGGCCAGCGCCGCCCGGGGCACCCGGGTGTCCTGCGCCCCCACAATCACCAGCAGCGGACACGACAGTCGCACGAGCGACAGGGGGTCCACATCCGGCGCCACCAGACACAGTCCGCCCACGGCCGGGTGCCGCTCCTGGAGCGCCAGCGCCACCCGGGCCCCGCCGTACAGCGACGCCACCGCCAGCGCGGACGTGCCCGCGTTCTCC
>NZ_RAWM01000169.1 GCF_003668875.1 Corallococcus interemptor
GGGGCGGGAGGATGGGCTCCTTCATGAAGCGCGTGAGCGCGTCCTTCACGTCCGTGTACAGCTGCTGATCCAGCGGCGCGGTGGGGGCGGAGGACGCCACCAGCTTGCGCATGTTGCGCAGCACCTGCTGGAACACGCCGGTCGCGGCCTTGGACTGCTCGTCCAGATCCACCAGCAGCTTCTCGCGCTTCGCGGTCAGTTCCGGCGGCTCCGGCGGCAGCTGCGGAACTTCCTTCTTGGGGGGGGCCATGAACCTCTCCATCGGTTGAGGTGAATGAATCGAGCCTAACAGAGTTTACTGGGCTTCCACATCCAACGTCCCGGCTGGAACGGGCCCGCCTTCGGATCAGCGCCGCGTGAGGGCGGTCACCATGGCGCCGGCCTTGCGCACCACCGGATCATCCGCGGGCGTCATGGCGGCGGCGCGGCGCAGATCCTCGAGCGCCTGCGGCTTCTGTCCCAAGGCCAACTTCACCTCCGCGCGCCCCACGTAGACGGCGGCGTCCTGCGGGGCCAGCTTCGCGGCCACGTCGAAGGCGGCGAGCGCGCCCTGCCCGTTGCCGGCGGCCATCTCCACCACCCCCAGCGCCTTGGCGAAGTACACGTCGGTGGGGTTGATGGCGTAGAGCCCCTGGAAGAGCGTGCGCGCCTCCGCCACCCGGCCCTGGTAGAAGAAGAAGTAGGCCGTCTTGGCGATGGCGTAGAGCTCGTCGTTGGAATAGCCGCGCACCTCCCGGAGCGTGGCCTTCCCTTCCGCCCAGCGTTGCAGGAGGGCCGTGAGCTTCGCCTCGTCCTGCGGATCCTCGGGGTCCAGCGCCGCCATGGGTCAGTAGCCCTCGTCCTTCTGCTCTTCCCACATGCGGCGGATGATCTCCTGCGACTCCGCGCTCACCTGGTCCACCAGGCCCAGCATGGCGGACTCGCGCTGCAGCAGGGCCTTGAGGCGCTCCAGGCGCTCCGGCGGCGCGTTCACCTTGGCCAGGCCGCGCTCCAGCATGCGGCGCTGCCCGTCATCTCCCCGGCCGGCGACGCTGGCCAGGTGCGGCCGGTCGCTGAAGCCCTCCAGGTCCGCGTCGTGACCGCCCGGGTGGGGCGGCAGGGGCAGCCGCAGCTCTTCCGACGAGTGCGCCGGACCGATGAAGTCCAGGAGCGCCGCGGAGGGCAGCGACGGGTTCTTGATGTTGCCCGCCTTGCGCAGCTTCTTCGCCCGGTCCAGCTGGGACGGGTCCACCAGCCGCTCGCGGACGCTGCGGGGACCTCCCCAGGGCCAAAGCGCGGTGCTGGGGGGCTGATTGTTGATTCTGGCCATGGTGGGCCGACTTCAATACAGGTGGGGGGGGCGCGTCCAGCCCCCTTCAGCGTCCGCCTGCCTGCTCTCGCTGCAGCGCGTAGACGAAGTTCAGCACCTCCGCCACCGCGTCGTAGAGCTCCTCGGGGACCTCCTGCCCCACGTCCACCCGGTACAGGGCGTGCGCCAGGGACACATTGCGCATCACCGGGATGCCGTACTGCTTGGCGATCTCCCGGATCTTCTCCGCCTTGAGGCGCATTCCCTTCGCCACCACGCGCGGGGCGCCGTCCGCCTTGTTGTCGTACTTGATGGCGATGGCGATGTCCGCCTCTTCGTCGCTGGCCATGGCGTCCTCCTCAGGCGCGCGCTGACGGCGCCGCGTTCTGCTGCTGCTTGAGCCCGTAGACGAAGTTCAGCACCTCGGCGACCGCGTCGTAGAGCTCCTCCGGGACTTCCTCGCCCACCTCCACGCGCAACAGCGCGTGCGCCAGTGGGACGTTGCGCAAGAGGGGGATGTCCGCCTCGCGCGCCAGCGCCTTGATGCGCTCCGCCTTGGCGTCCATGCCCTTGAGCAGCACCCGCGGCGCCCCGTCCTTGTTCTGGTCGTATTGCAGCGCCACCGCGACGTGGTCCGGGTTGGTGACGATGACGCTCGCGTCCTTCACCGCCTCCATCTGGGCCCCCTCCATGATCTCGTGGTGGAGCTCCTTGCGCTTGGCCTTGTGGTGCGGGTCACCCTCGCTCGACTTGTACTCCTTCTTGACCTCCTCCTTCGTCATCATCATGTCCTTCATGAACGACTTGCGCTGCCACCACACGTCGAACACGCCGAAGATGACGAACAGCATGATGATGCGCACGGACACCCGGTAGATGATCTCTCCCAGGATGGCCATGATGCCCTGCGTGTCCTGCCGCACCGTTTCGATGACCAGGGGCATGGAGTCGCGCACCACGCCGGTGACGACGTAGGCGGCGACGGAGATCTTGATGAGGTTCTTCAAGAGCTCCACGAAGGACTTCTTGGAGAACATGTTCTTCAACCCCGCGATGGGGTTGAGCTTGTCGAACTTGGGGATGAGCGGGTCGATGGTGAAGAGCGACCCCACCTGCAGGAAGTCCATCAGCCCGCCCAGCACCGCCGCGCCCGCCACGATGGGCACCGTCAGCAGCAGCAGCGTGCGCACGCCCATGTAGAGCAGCTGCGTGGTCGCCAGCGCCAGGTCGTCCGAGTGGGCGATGGCGTCGAAGCTGAAGCGGAAGAGCGTGGAGATCTCCCGCTCCACCGTGTCCCAGGTCCCCTTGACGATGCCCAGGCCGGCGACGAGCACGGCCACGCCCGTCAGGTCCTTGCTCTTCCAGGTCTGGCCCTTCTTGCGCGCGTCGTCGAGCTTCTTCTGCGACGGTTCTTCTGTTTTGTCGCCACTCTCGTCCGACATGGAGGAATCCCGGGAGGCTTGGGGCGGCTCAGGCCAAGAGCTGGATGGCGTGCTGGAACATGCGGAGCATGTTGGCCAGCTCCTGCTGCATGCGGCCAATCACCACGTGGATGGCGATGAACATGATCAGCACGCCCACCAGCGGCTTGAGCGACATGGAGATGAAGAACACCTGGATCTGCGGCGCGACGCGGTTGATGGCGCCCAGGGCCAGGTCGGTGACGAACGCGGCCACCATGCCGGGGCCGGCCAGCGCCAGGCTGATCTTCAGCAGGTCCGAGAAGGAGCGGATCATCAGGTCGAAGAAGGGCCACACGCCCCGGCTGAAGCGCGGGAAGCCCTCCAGAGGCACGATGGCGAGGCTCTCCGCCAGCGCCCGGATGATGATGTGGTGCCCGTCCAGCGACAGGAACAGCACCACGCACAGCTGCACCTTGAGGCTGGAGAAGAGCGACACCTGCGTGCCCAACTGCGGCACGTAGAGCTGGGCGTTGTTGCTGCCCGACATGGTGTCCATCAGCGTGCCGGCCACGCGGGCCGCGTCGAACACCATGTTGACGATGTACGACAGCGCCACGCCAATGAAGATCTCCTTGAGCAACAGCCCGATGTACGGGAGCGCGCTCAGGGGAATCCTGTCCATCTTGTCCGCCACGGACGGGAAGATCACCGCGGACACCAGCAGGCCCAGGCCCAGCTTCATCTCCGAGGGGACGACCTCGCCGCCCAAAAACGGGCTGAAGATGAGGATGGGCATCACGCGGCACATGATGAGCGCCATCGTGAAGATGACGACCGACAGGTTCACCCGAGCGCCCAGCTCGGCCATGACTTCGCCGATGTTCATCTGCCGATGAGCGCCGGGAAGCGGTCGAAGACGTGGAAGGTGAAGCGCAGCAACTGGCCACCAATCCATGGGCCCGTCATGGCGAGCACGCCGAAGACGAGGACGACCTTGGGCGCGAACGAGAGCGTCTGCTCTTGAATCTGCGTGGTGGCCTGGAACAGCGAGACGAGGAAGCCCACCAGGAGGCTCATGAGCACCGGCGGCGCGGAGACCACGAGCACCAGGAACAGCGCCTCCTGGGTGATGAACGTGAGCTGATTCATGGGAGTACGGGGCTCCTTACAGGTAGCCGATGACCAGGCCCTTGGCGATGAGGTACCAGCCGTCCACGAGCACGAACAACAAGAGCTTGAAGGGCATGGAGATGGTCGTGGGCGACAGCATGTGCATGCCCAGCGCCAGCAGGATGTTGGCCACCACCATGTCGATGACGATGAAGGGCACGAACAGCAGGAAGCCAATCTGGAAGGCCTCCTTCAGTTCGGACACGACGAAGGCCGGGACGATGACCATGAAGTCGTTCGGGCCGATGTCCTTGCGGTCCTCCTCCTTCCGCATCTTCTTCGCCAGGCTGTAGAAGAGCGTGCGGTCCTTGTTGGTGACCTTCTTCATCAGGAACTCGCGCAGCGGTTCCTTGGACTTGTCCGCGGCGCCCAGCATCGTGCCCACCGTCTCCGAGGAGAACACCGACGTTCCCCGGGACCAGATGTCGATGCCTCCCGCCCGGTACATCTCCTGGCCCACGGGGGCCATGATGTAGACGGTGAGGATGATGGCCAGGCCGGTGATGACCTGGGTGGGGGGAATCTGCTGGGTGCCCAGCGCCGAGCGGACGATGGACAGCACCACGGAAATCTTCACGAAGCTGGTCACCATCATCAGCGCGAACGGGACCAACGACATGGCCGCGAGCGCGAGGATGAGGATGAGCGGACGGGAGGTGAAGGAGTCGCTGCTCACCGCCTCCTTGACCATTTCATCCGGCATCGAGTCTCCCCCCTTCTTCGCCGCGGACGCGACGAAGGGATGCAGGGACACGAGGGCCGCGAAGAGCCAGGGCGGAGCGCGGAACAGCAGCGGACGGGCGGCGGGAGACGAACGGTTCACGTGACGGCCTTCAGACGCCCGGCGGCGGCGTGGTGCCACCGGTCCGGCGGGAGAGGAGCTTCTGGAGGAAAGGACTCAGGGACACCGGCGACGACGGCGGACGCGCGGCGCGGATGCGCTCCACGGCGTCGCGGTCCAGCTTCGAAACCAGTTGCACGCCACCCTCGCCGCCACCCACCAGCAGGTACTCGTCCGCGGCCTTCAGGACGAAGAGCGTGCGCCGTTGATCCAACGGGATGCGCTCCATCACCGACACGACCGACGCCTTGCCCACGGGCACGCCCTGCAGCCCCATCAGCCGGCGCAGGCCCACGTTGAGCGTGAGGTAGATGGCCGCGAGCACCGCGCCCAGCAGCGCCACCGTGCGCACCACCACCCAGCCCAGGCTCTCCTGCGCCGCGTCGGCTTCGGGCTCGGCCATGCCCAGCTCGCGGTCCAACTCATCCGCGTGGCGCTTCGCGCGGGCGGCGCCATCCCCCGTCGCGGCAGGAGCCGGAGTCTGCGCGGGAGCCTGGACGGAGGCCGGTGCGGGAGCCGCCTCCTGCGCCGGTGCCGCCACGGAGGCGTCAGGCGTGGAGGCCGCGGGCGCCTGCGCCAGGACGGCGGGCGACGCGAAGAGCAGCGCGGCGCCGAGCAACAGGCGCGAGGAGGAAAGACCGAGGACCGCCATGGATGGGCGCGAGCCTAGTGCACCCGAGTCAGGACCGCCACGGGCCCGGGCACGAGCACGCCTCCCTGCCCGCCTGCCTCGTGACGCACGGGCGCAAAGCGCTTTCAGCTCAGCTGGATGATGCGCACGCCGAGCTGACCCTCCAGCTCCACGAGCTCGCCCCGGGCCACCACCTTGCCGTTCACCGACAGGTCCACGGGCTCCCCTGCCCCACGGCGCAGGTCGAGGACCTGGCCGGTGCGCAGCCCCACCACCTGTTCGGCCGTGATGGGCACGCGCGCCAGCTCCACCGCCACCTGCAGGGGAAGGTCGCTGAGCAGATCGCTTCCGTCCCGGTTGTTGTCGTCCAAAGCCGCCCCTTCGAGTTCCGGAGGAACGCCCAGCTCCGGGTTGGTGAAGTCCTCGTTCTCTTCCGACCCGCCCCCGGGCTCCCCACCCTGGGGATTGCCCGGCTCGCCGGGGATGACGTCCGTGATGCGCGCCCGGTAGCGGCCGTTCTCCACGAACACGTCCGCCGCGAAGTGGCCGGTGCGGCCCAGGCCCAGCCGCAGCTGCGCCGTGCCCGGCTCGCCCCGGTCCGGCCGCGCCGACAGCAGGTCCAGAAGCAGCACGTCCTTGATGCGCAGGGACGCCAGGTCCCGGGCGGACAGCTCCGCCACGCCAATCTCCGCGCGCAGCCAGTCTCGCAGCGCGGACAGGCGGCGCCCGTTGGCCTTCATGTCCTGCCGGCGGTGGTCGCGCCGCTGGGCGCTCTCCACCGCGGGCTCGGCCGCCTCCAGCACCGCCGACGGCACCACCAGCCGCACGATGCCGCGGTGCGAGCCCAGCACCGCGTTCAGGTGCACCGCCAGCATCGGGCCGTCCTCGCCCAGGCGGGCGGAGACCTCGTCCACGCCGCGCGCCACGCCGTCCAGCCGGGGCCGGGGGACGCCCGGCTGGAGTCCGGGCACCAGCTCCTTCAGGGCCTCCAGGACGACGTAGCCCATCACGCCCTCCTCGATGTCCGTCAGGGGCCGCAGGCCCACCGTCTCACCGGCGCCGCCCAGCAGCAGGTCCACCGCCGAGTGCGCCAGCGACAGCTCGATTTCGAGGATGACCCGGCCCTTGAGCGCGCCGGGGGCCAGCACCGCCAGGAAGGACGGGTCCCCCAGGAAGCGGCGCAGCTCCGTCATGGGGCGCGCCTGGGCGGACTCCACCGACAGGCGCACGTCCACGTCGAACAGCGCCTTGAGGCGCGCGCAGACCGTCTCCAGGGTGCCCGCGTTCGGCGTCAGCCAGCGCAGCCGCTCCGCCAGCTGGCCCTGCGTGCGCGACACCTTCTCCAGGTTCGTGAACGTGAACGGCCGCCACGGCGACGCCGCCACGGGAGCCGGGGCCGGCGCCGGAGCCTGCTTCGGAGCCTGCGCGGGCTTCGGGGGTCCCAGCTTCCGGGTGTCGACCAGCATGGTGCGTTCGAAGACTCCGGGCTCGTCGTCCGGCTCCAGGCTCATGTCTTGGCCTCGAACCTCAGATTTTCAAGCGCCAGTCCCCGGCCGCCCAGGGCGCTGCGCAGGCCGTCGCTCTGCTCTTCCAGCATCTTCAAGGTGTCGCGGTCGCTGCCGCTGAAGGTGGCGGAGATCTTCCCGTTCTTCGCGCTGACCTTGATGGACAGGCCGTTGAGCACGTCGCCGCGCAGCTCGATCTGGAACTCCGCGTTGCCCGCGGCGTTGGTGCCCACGCGCACGCGCTCGACGATCTTCTGGGCGATCTCGTTCGCCATGGCGCGCAGCCGCTCGGAGCCCGCCGTGTCCTTGGGCTTGGCCACCGGCACCGGCGCCATCAGCGCGGGGTTGAAGCGGAAGCCCGCGGCGGCCATCTGCCCGCCCTTGTCGTCCTTGTCCTTGTTGCTGGCCCCGCCGCCCGCGCCCTTGCCGCCGCCGGCGTTGACGTCGATCTTCAGCTCGCCCTTCTCCTGGCTCAAGCGGCTGGCCTGGCCTTCGGCCTTGTTCATGTCGCTCTCGCGGACGTCCGTGGAGCGCTTCTCCTCCACGACCTCCGTCTTGCGGGCCTCTCCGCCACGGGAGGCGCCCTGCGACTCGGCGTTGCGCTGGGACTGCTGGGCGCTCCCGGTGGACTCGCCGGGCTTCGCGAAGGCGGTCTCCTTCTGGGCCAGCTTCTCGTCGAAGGTCTTGCCCTGGCCCTGAGCCAGGCGCGCCAGGACCTGCTTGCCCAGGGGCTGCTTCAGCTCCTGCGCCTGCTTCGGCAGGGCCTGCTCGGCCTGGCCCTGCTGGACCAGCTTGGAGAAGACGGACTCGCCCTGCAGGCGCTTCTGGGTCTTCGCCTCCGCGAGCTTGCGCTCCTGGATCATCCGCTCCGCCAAGCGCGCGGCATCGCGATCGTCATCAACTCGGCTCATGGCGTCTCTCCAGACTCAGCGGAAGGCGGCGGGAGGTTACTTGCGCTGCCGGGCCAGGAACAAGGCGCTGCCGATCTCCTCCTGCTGCAGCTCCTCCCGGTCCTGGCGCTCCTTTTTCACCTGCTTGACGAACTTCTCCTTGTTCTTCTCGATGGCCTTGAGCTCCTTGGCCGCCTCCGCCATCAACATGCGGCGCTGCTCCACCAGGCGGCCCGCCGTCCGGACGACCTCCTTCTGGTGCTCGATCTGGAGGGCGACCTGCGCCTCGTCGTCCTTCAGGCGCTCCTCGAAGCGGGCCATCATGTTCATGCCGTTGATGCCGGCGCCCTTGGCCATGATCTGCTGGAAGTACTCCTGGACCTTGGCCTTGCGCTCCTTGCGGCGGCGCTCCAGCTCCGCCTCCAGGCGCTTCTGCTCGGCCTCTTCCTTCGCCAGCGCCTTGACGGCGTCGGAGAAGGCCTGCTCGGCCTCCTCCTTCGCCTTCTCACGCATGTCCAGCAGGGACTGCAACCGGTACGGGGGCATGGTGGGGGCATCCTACCCAAAAACCGCCCCGTCCATGCAGGCTGGCCGGAAGGCGGCCCGCGTCAGTCCGCGAACAGGTTGATGAGCTGCTCCACGGTCTCCTCGTACGGAGAGTTGGAGTGGGTGTCCTGCTTGAGGAAGTCGATGATGGCGTCGTACTTCTCGATGGCGTAGTCCGTCCGGGGGTCCGCGCCGGCCTGGTAGGCGCCCAGCAGGATGAGGTCGCGCTGCTTCTCGTAGGTGGCGAGCGTCTCGCGCAGCTTGCCGGCGGCCTTCTTGTGCTCCTTGCTGACGATGCCGCTCATCACACGGCTGAGGCTCTGGAGCACGTCCATGGCGGGCCACTGGTTTCGCGCGCCCAGCTCACGGTTGAGGATGAAGTGGCCGTCGAGAATACCTCGGACTTCGTCGGCGATGGGGTCCTCCATGTCACCGCCGGCCACGAGACAGGTGTAGATGGCGGTGCACTTGCCCTTCGCCGAGTTGCCCGTGCGCTCCAGGATGCGCGGCAGCATGGAGAAGACGCTGGGCGGGTAGCCCTGACGCGCCGGGGGCTCGCCGATGGCGAGGCCGATGTCGCGCTGGGAGCGCGCCAGACGCGTCACCGTGTCGAGCATGAACAGCACGTTGCCGCCGCGCTCACGGAAGTACTCCGCGATGGCCGTGGCGACGTACGCGGCGCGCAGACGCACGAGGGCGGGCTGGTCGGACGTGGCGCACACCAGCACGGCGCGCTTCATGCCCTCCTCGCCCATGGCGTCCTCGATGAACTCGCGAACCTCGCGACCACGCTCGCCGATGAGCGCCACGACGCTCAGGTCGGCCTGCGTGTTGCGGGCAATCTGGCCCATCAGCGTGGACTTGCCGACGCCGGAGCCCGCGAAGAGGCCCACGCGCTGGCCCTCGCCCACGGTGAGCAGCCCGTCGATGCAGCGGACTCCCAGGGGCAGCGGCCGCTCGATGCGCTGGCGCGTGAAGGGGTCCGGGCAGTCGCGGTCCACGGGCCAGTCGATCAGGCCCTCCCCTTCCAGCGGCCTGCCGTCCATGGGCTCGCCGATGCCGCTGAGCACGCGGCCCAGGAGCGCGTCACCGCACTTGATGGTGAGCGGGCGGCCCGTGGGGATGCACTCGCTGTCCGGACCGATGCCGTACAGCTCGCCCAGGGGCATGAGCATGACCTCGTCGCCCACGAAGCCCACGACCTCCGACTTCATCAGGCCGCGCTGGCGGCTCTTGACGAGCACCACCTCGCCGATGCGTACGTTGGGCACGCTCGCCTTGATGACGAGGCCCGTCATTTCGGTCACGCGGCCGCGCACCCGGACGAGGGACGCTTCCTTGATGAGATCGTAGTAGCGCGAAAGGTCGATGGCCATGGCGGATTCCGGAAGGGCTCAGGGAGGGCCGGGCTTGCGCGCGGTGTCCGGCTGCAGGAGGTTCTGGAGCATCTCCAGCTGGGTGGGCAGCTGCGCGTCCACCGTGCCGTACTCCGTCTGCACGATGCAGCCCACGGGAGCGACCTCCGGGTCCTCCTTGATGGCCAGGTCCACCGTGCGGCCGATGAGCTCCATCAGCACGGGGCGCTTGGCGCGCAGCACCGCCGCCGTCTTCGGGTGCACGCGCAGCACCATGGCGCGCGCGTTGCGCAGGTTGTCGATGGCCGCGGCGCACATGTCCACCAGCAGCTCCGGCTCGCGCTCCAGGTCGCGGCCGAGGATCTTCTCCGCCATCTTCAGCGCCAGCGCGATGATGTCCTGCTCCTGGGACTGGAGCATCTCGCCGGCCTGCATCTTCGCGCGCAGGAGCAGCTCCGTGGCCTGGGCGATGCCCTCCTGACGGCCCAGGTCCTTCGCCTTGGCGAAGAGCTCCTCCTTCTCGCGCTGGGCCTCGGCGAGGATGCGCTCACGCTCGCGCTGGGCCTCCTCGATGATGCCCTGGGCGCCCTGGCGCGCCTCGAAGACCTCGGCGTTCATCACGCCCGCGCGAGGCGGACGCAGCGCCGGTCGCTCCGACGAGGCGACGGCCACGGACGACTCCGCCAACCCATCCCCCTTGATTACCTTGCCGATCGCCATGGGCCACTCCTTGGAGACCGGATGCTAGCGCGTTCCGCCGCGCGGTCCACGCCCTCCAGGGCCGCCCGCGTCATCCGGGCCCGGCCGGTCGCCGGGAGCCGGGCGCCGGCGGCCCACCTGGGTCCCCTCCGAGGACCGGGAGGAGGAAGCCTGGCTGGAGAGCACGCGCGGGGGACGCTCCGGTCCGCCCTCCGGTTCGGGGCGCACCGCGGGACGGGCGCCGGTGCGCGAGCGCAGCACCCGGGCCCCGTCCGTGGACTCGCCGGAGGGCTCTGGACGCCGGGGCGCGCGCTCCTCCGCGTCGGCGGGAGGCCGCGAGGGGCGCTCGGCCCGGACGGAGCGGCCTTCCGGCGCGTCCGGCTCCGGTGGACGTGACGCACCGCGAGCCCCCAGGCGCGAGGGCGGCGGGCCGATGCGGGCCCCTTCCGGATCCGGCCGGGCGGGACGAGAAGGACGGGGGGCATCCGGATCACGGCGGCTGGGCACGCCCCCGGTGGACGCGCGGGGCGCGGGCCCCACCGACGAGCCCCGCTCCACCGGCATGCGGCGCATCTGGGAGCCGTTCGCGTCCCCCTCCGGGGCCGCCATGGACGCTCGGGGCGCAGGGCCCCGCTCCACCGGCATCCGGCGGATCTGCGAGCCGCCCGCCTCCGCATCCGGCGGCGCCCCCATGGAGGGACGGGGCGCGGGCCCGCGCTCGCGCTCCACCGGCATGCGGCGCATCTGGGAGCCGTTCGCATCCCCTTCCCGCGAGGCCATGGAGGGACGTGGCGCGGGCCCCACCGACGAGCCCCGCTCCTCGCCCGGCGCCGGACGCGGACGTCCACCGGGGGCCGCGCCCGGTCCCGCGTCACGGCTGGACGCCGCACCCGCGCGACGGGCGGCGCGCTCCGCCATGAAGTCGCGCCGGGCACCGGCATCTCCCGCGGCCTCATCGGCGGCGGCGCCACCCCGCAGGGACTTGGGCGCCCGGAGCGCGGGCGCGCGCGACGGATCCGGCGCGGTGGTGCGCAGGCCCTCGCGCGGCGCGGGGGCCGGGGGGCGGGCTCCAGGAGCCGCCGGACGGGCGCCAGGGGCGGCGGGCCGGGCTGCCGGGGCCGCCGCGGCGGGCTTGCGCGCTCCCGGCGGAGGCGGCAGCACTGCGGAGGGGCGCGGCGGCGGCGCGGTCAGCCGCACGGGCCGCTCGATGAGGCCGCGCACGGCCAGCCGCTCCAGGTCCATGACGATGTCGGTGCGTCCGCCGTCGCCCCGGGCCGTCGGCCGCGAGCGCTCCTCGCGCACCCACTTCGCCACCAGGTGGCCGAACTCACCGCGGTGCTTCTCCAGCATGCGCGCGGCGAACTCCGGGGACTGCGCCACGCACGCGCGCGCCAGCCGCTGCACGCCCGCGCTGCGGATGGCGCCGGCCAGCCGGCTGAAGCCGTCGTGCAGGTTGAGCTGCGCGCGCGCGTCCTCCTCCGGCAGCTTGCGCGGCGCATTGGCCGCCACGGACTTGCTCGCGAGCTGGAGCAGATCCGGAGGCAGCGACTCCATGAGGCCGTTGAGCTCTTCTTCCGGGAGCCCCGCGAGCGCGGGCCCCAGCACGCGCGCGCCCAGTCGGTCACTCACCGTGAGCAGCTCACGCGTCTGGAGGTTGAGCACGTCCGCGAACTTGAAGCCCGCGGACTGGCCGGCGGCCTCGCGCGACAGCGCCTCCTCCAGCTTCCAGCGGATGATGTCCAGGATCTGCGGGCGCACCTCACGGGTGAGCTTCACGCGCGAGGGAGGCAGGTGGCCGCGCACCGCCTCCGCCATGTTGCCGGGCAGCGCGCGCAGGGTGACCTCCACCAGGGCGCCGCGCTCGCGCTGCAGCAGCGCCGCCAGCCGCTCCGGATCCGCGGTCCACAGCTGGCCGCGCCGGTCCTTCATCAGGCGCTTGAGCTCCTGCACCACCGCGGGCAGGCGCTTCTCTCGCGGAATCTGGAGGATCTCCTGCGCGCGGTGGCGCAGGAGCGCGCCTTCCTCGTCCGGCAGGTGCTCCAGCGCCGACATGCTCTCCTGGCCACCGAAGGTGACCGCGGTGAGCAGCATCATCGTCTGGCGCTTGCTGAGCGAGGTGAAGAAGGAATCCAACGGTCACCTCGCGGGCCCCCAGGTGGCCCGCTGAAGATTGAAGACGGTGTCCCCGGCCTGGAGGACAGAGTCCCGCGGACCACCCCAGGAGGGCCGCGGGGAGCGACGAGCAGGACTACCCCTCGCGACCGCCGCGCGCACGCGCGGGACGGGCCGCCGCGGCGGGGGCACCGCCACCGGAGCCGCCGCGCATGAAGGTCCACGCGGTGACGCCCATCATGGCCAGGATGAGCGCGAACGCGCCGCCGAGGATCATCTTGAAGGTGCTGGCGCTGGCGGCCGTCATGCGCACGCCGAGCACGTCCTGCAGGCGGTTGGTCTCCGTGGTCTCCGCCGTGGGGGCCATGGCCTCCGTCATCAGCACGGTGACGGCCTCCGGCTTGAGCTCCGCCACGGAGCTGGCGACGAACTGCTTCACCGCGTCCACCGAGACAGGGGGCTTGCCGCCCTCGACCGCGCGGTACTTGATGAACACGGAGGCCGACGGCATCGGCTTGTTCTCCGGCTGCGACAGGTCGTTGTTCTCCGGCACCATCACGATGGCGCGCGCTTCCAGCACGCCGTCGATCTGGTTGAGCGCGTTGGAGACCTCACCCGCCATGGCCTTGAGGAGCATGGCGCGCTCCTCCGTGGCGGTGGGCACCATGCTGCCCTTGGCGAAGTGGGACAGGCCCTTCTCCACCGGACGCGGCAGCGAGTTGCGCTTCAGGAGCTCCGCGGCCTGCGCGGCGTCGCCCTTGGGGACGACGATGGTGAAGCGCACTTCGTTGCCACCCTCCGCCTTCTCCTTCGTGGCTTTGATGCCGTTCTTGCTGAGCAGGACGTAGATTTCGTTGGCGTCCGCCTCCGTCAGCTCGTGCTGCAGCTCAATGGTGCAGCCGGTGAGGAACAGCAGGGCGAGGAGCGGGGCGGCGAAGACGGGCGTTCGGCGAGTCATGGGCGCGCTTAGCTTAACAGGGCCCTTGCAAAACGCGGAAGGGCGCCCCCTCCCGACGTTGGGAGGGACCGCCCTTCACATGCCGCCATGGCCCGGCGGGTGGGACTTCAGACCTGCGTCTTGACGACGTCCTTCAGGCCGCTGGTGGCCTTCTCGACGACCTTCGACGTGAGGTCCAACTCCTGCGAGTACTTGTACATGGACGCCTGGAGGCCAAGCAGCTCGGCGTTGGACATGTTCTTGCCGGAGGAGGCCTCCTTGATGAGCTTGTCCATGCTGACCTGACCCTTCTCCAGACCGGAGACGAGGTCGGAGACCATGCCGCCCGACTTGGTCGTCTTCGACGCTTCGGCCTTCGCGTCCACGGGCTCGGCGCCCTTGGCGGTGGCGGGCTGCTGGGCGGCGCCGCTCACCTTGTTCAGGTTGGCCTTCTCCGCCTTGTTGACGGTCTCCACCTGGCGGACGGTGTCCACCTTCTGGGTGGCCTGCGCGGCCTGGGCCTTGTTCACGTTCTGGGCGGCGTCCACCTGGCCGGCGCCCTGCGCCTTGTCAGCGAGAACTCCGTCGAACTTCGACGCGCCCGTCTTCTGAGTCTGCTGCGCGCCCTGGTCCTGCAGCTTTTGCTGCGCTACCTGTCCCGCGGAGATGCCGCTCATCGGAGCCGCCATGTGACACCCTCCTTGCATCCGTCGAGGGGGGAGGGAGTTCCTCCTCCTCGTTCAAGAGTTCCTTGAGCCGGTCAATGGCGCGCGCATGAAGCCGCGACGCCCAGCTCTTCGACTGCCCGATCTC
Organism: Corallococcus interemptor; assembly: GCF_003668875.1. Lineage (GTDB taxonomy): Bacteria > Myxococcota > Myxococcia > Myxococcales > Myxococcaceae > Corallococcus > Corallococcus interemptor. Next base: position 14,191 of record NZ_RAWM01000169.1, read on the forward strand.
CGCCCCTGCTTCTTCCAGCGTACGTCCCTGGAAGTAATAGCCCTGCAGGAGCTTGCGCTCTTTCTCCGGAAGCTTCTCGATGGCCGAGCGCACCCGGTTCTTCAACTGCTCCATCTCCAGGCGCTGATCCGCCGGGAGCGATTCATCCACGTAGCCCGCCGCCTCCGCCCCTTCCGCCCCCGCCGCGAACACCGCCGCGAGGCCCGCCACGGCATCCGAGATGTCTCCAATATCATCGTCAAATGACGACCCGCGGTTGCTTGCGCCCTGCTCGCGGTCCGCCAGATTTCCCAGATACGCCGTCGCGCGCTCGCCTTGATAGGCGGTGCGGGCGTCGGAGCCGCGCAGGACGCCCATCTTCCTCAAGCCGTCGAAGATGGCGCCCTTGATGCGGTAGTGGGCAAAGGTAAGGAAGTTGGCGCCGACCTTGGGGTCGAAGCGCTCGGCGGCTTCCAGGAGGCCGATCTGCCCATAGGCCAGCAGTTCATCCAGCTCCAGCTGGGCATTGAACTGCTTGCGCACGGTGGCCGCGAGCGACCGCACGTACGGGCCGTACTTCTCCAGGATGACCTTCCTGTCTTCACCCAGAGGCAAGCGGCGCGCTCACTCGGCCTTGGACCACAGCCGCTCGAGAACCTGGTTCAGCCGGGGATCATCCTGCAGCGCCCCGGCGATGCGGCCCGTGAGGGCAGCGGACTTCATGTTCAGCTTCTCCTGGAGGACTTCCGCGACCAGGGCCTTCGTCGCCTCCTCCTTGCTCTTGAAGCCCCCGTTCTTCAGCCGCTTGGCGATGGCGAGCGCCTGCGCCGCGATCGGATCCGTGGCCTGGGGGCCCTGGACGTTGCTGGAGCCTACCAGACCCGAAGGCCCGACGAGCGATTCCGTGCGATCCACCTTGCCGCCAAAGGACGCGCCAGAGGCACCCGACGGACCGGACGCCCCCTTCACGCCGCCCGCGCGGCCCTTCCCACCCCCACGTCCGACTCCACCGACAGCCATCGCCGTACCTCCTTCTTCTTGCCGCGACTACTTCTTCGGCGGAGGCAGGGCCCCCGCTTCCTTCGCCTGGATGAGCGCCTGGGCCAGCTTCGCGCCGTCGCTTTCGGGCTCCAGGTCGATGGCGGCCTTCAGTTCCTTGAGGGCCTCCGGCACCTTGCCCATGAACAGCAGGGCCTCCCCGGCGTGTGCCCGGGGCAGCGAGGACAGCGGCGCCAGGCGCTGGGCGACCCGGTAGGCCGCCAGGGCCTTGTCGTGCTTGCCCTGCGCGAACTCCACGGCGCCCAGGCCAATCTGGGGCACCTCGCTCTTGGGCATGAGCGCGGCGGCACCGACGAAGACCTCCTTGGCCTTGTCGAAGTGACCCATGTCCAGCCAGAGGTAACCGGACTCCAGCAGGACCATGGCCGGCTGGCGCGCCAGGGGCACGAGGCTGTTGGCAATCTCCGAAGGGGTCTCCGCCATGGACGTCGCGCTTCCTTTCCTGTCGCCGGAAGCACGGAAGGCGGCCGTCGAGGGCCGCCTTCCTTGCACCGGTCAGATTCCGCTGTCCGTGAAGACTAGCGGATGTTGCCGATGGAGTTCTTGGTCGTATCGTGCCGCGACTTCATCACGTTGGAAACAGCCGTGAAGAGCTGCGACTCGTGCTGCATGGCCGACTGGAGGTTCAGCAGCTTGACGTTGTCGTCCATCATCGTCTTGAGGCTGCTGTTGTTGGTCAGCTGATCCGACACCTGGCCGCCGGAGCTGGCGCCGCCGACGCTGGTGCCCAGCGAGGTGGAGCCGCCCGTGGGCATGCCCGTGCCCGCACCGGGCAGGTTGGTGGAGGGCACCGCGCCGGAGGCGGTGTTCATCACGCCGACGTACGGGCCGCCCTGCATGCCGGAGCCGGAGGCGCCGGAGAAGGTCTGCGCGGAGGAGACCGCGGCGGAGACGATGCCGGCGCCCGGAACGAAGCCCGCCACCGCGCCCACGCCCGCGCCCACGGCGCCGACGGTGCTGTTCAGCCCGTTCTGCACGCGCGCGCCAAAGCTCGTGTTCGGCGTCTGCCGAGCCGTGGTCATCTGGGTGTTCATGCGCAGGTTCGGGCCCATCATGCCGCTGTCGATCTTTGCCATTTCAGCCTCCGCGCTGGTGCCAGCGTTGATTCAAAAGGGGAGCCGGGGATCATCCCTTGGCTCTTTCAATGGATTATCGGGAGTGCCGGCCGCCGGTTGCCTGCTGGTGACAAGAAATCGTCCAGGCCCCGGAAAAGCCCGTTATTTCCGGCCCTTGGGCTGTTTCGACTCGGCGACGAGCTTCTCGCGGACGTCCACGAGCATGGTGAGCAGCTCCTCGGAGCGCGCGATCGCAGCCTGGGCCTTCTTGCCGATCTCCGCGCGAGGTCCCTTGAGCTCGGCGAGCCCCGCCTTGACGGGGGCGAAGAGCGCCTGGACGTCGTCCGCGGAGGCCTTCTCGATGAAGGTCTCGACGGCGGGATAGGACGGGACAGGCAGTTCCTGGGGCTGGGGCTGCGGCGCGGAGGGCCTGGCG
>NZ_RAWM01000016.1 GCF_003668875.1 Corallococcus interemptor
GCGCCGGCCGGCGCGAGCGCGGGCAGGGACGTGGTGGGCCGGTTGCCAGGGCGCGGAGGCACGGGGCCCGCGGGCGCGATGGGCGGGACGACCTGTCCGACGGCGAGGACCGGAGGCGGCGTCGCGCCGACAGCGGGCGGGCTGAGGCGTGGCGCGACGGGCGGCGGCGTCACCGGTCCCACGGTGGGAGGGGACGCAGGCCGGGCACCGGCGGGGGCGATGGTGGGCACCGAGGGCGGACGGGCCGCGGGAGCCACCGGAGGAACCGCGGGGCTCAGCGGCTGCATGGTCGGCACGGCGGCGGGGCCGCGCGCCACGGGAGGCGGCGTGGCCATGGGCGCGACGCCCGGCACCGCCGGAGGCATGGCGGGAGGCATGGCGGGAGGCATCGCGGGCGAAGCGCTCACGTTGGGCGGAACGACGGGTGCGATGCGAGGCATCGACGCGGGAGCCTGGGGCGGAGTCCCAGCGCCCACGGCGGGCGTCGTGGTGGTGGGGCGCGCACCGGTGGGAACCGCCGGAGCCTGAGGAGGAGCCACCGCGCCCACGGCCGGAATGGCGGAGACGGTGGGACGAGCCCCGGCAGGCGTCGCAGGAGCTTGCGGCGGCGCCACCGCGCCCACGGCCGGAATGGCGGAGACGGTGGGGCGAGCACCGGCAGGCGTCGCAGGTGCTTGCGGCGGAATCGCCGTCACGGTCGCGCGAGGCGTCGTGGGGGCTGCTGGAGCCTGCGGGGGAGCCACCGTACCGACCGCCGGAATCGCGGTGACGGTGGGCCGCGACTGCGCGGTCGGCGCGGGCGGAGGCGACGCGACGCCAACGGATGGAACCCCGGACACCGTCGGCCGTGATGCAGCGGGGACTCCCGCAGGGGCAATGCCCGGCGGTGCCCCACGAGGCGCGGCTCCCACGGGTGCGAGGCCCGCGGGCGTCGGGCGCGGCGGAGTTCCAGTCACGGGGGCTCCAGCCGCGGGCGCGACCGAGGGCACTCCACTGGACGATGCAGGCCGGGCCGTCGCTGGAGCCACAGGCGGGACGCCGCCCACGGCAGGAGCCTGCGAGGCTGCCGGAGCCACCGAGGGAGCCTGCCCCGACGCAGGCCGGGCCGCCGCTGGAGCCACCGAGGGAACCTGACCCGACGCAGGCCGTGCCGCCGCCGGTGCCACCGATGGAACCTGACCCGAAGCCGGCCGGGCCGCCGCTGGCGGCGCGACAGGGGGCGGCGTGGGGCGCGCGGCTGGCGCGGTCCCCGGAGGCACTGCTGCCTTGGGCGGCGGCGCCGCGGGCGGACGGGGTGCCGTGGGCGGGACGGACGGCGGTACGGTGGCCGTCACCCGGGGCAGGGCGGGCGTCGCCGGACGCGCGGGCGCCGGGGGCGCGGCGGGCCCTGGCGGCGCGCCAGAGTTCGGATCGGAAGGCTCGGACATCGGCGGCGCCTAGTTGGCCACGGCGGGCAGGTCGCTGCTGTTGTGGCCGGCGAGCCGCGTGTTGCGGTTCGACTGGATCGACTGCTGGATGTCCGCCTCCGTCATGCCGGACGACAACGTGATCGTCGTCGACGTCTTCTGACCCGTCTCCACGTCACACGCGGACACGTTCACCAGACCGTCCGTGTTGATCTCGAACGTCACTTCGATCTTCACCTCGCCGCGATACCCGATGCGGAAGCCCGAGAACTCGAACTCGCCCAGCATCTCGCACTCCTCGGCGCGGTTGGACTCACCCTGGTACACGCGGATCTTCACCTTCTCCTGCCCGTCACGGCTGGTGGTGAAGGTCTTCGAGCGGTCAATGGGCACCGGCGTGTTCTTGTCGATGATCTTCTCCGTGTACCCACCCACGGTGCCGATCCGCAGCGTCAGCGGCGTGACGTCCACCAGGAACGTCTCCGTCTTGCTGTCCAGCAGCGCGTGCGACTGGAGCGCCGCGCCCATGGCCACGACCTGATCCGGGTTGATGCCCTCCAGCGGCTCCTTCTGGAAGTAGTGCTTCACCGAGTTGCGGATGATGGGCAGCCGCGTGGGCCCGCCCACCAGGATGACCGCGTCGATGTCCGCCGCCGTCAGCCGTGCGCTCTGCAGCGCCTCGTCGCAGACCTTGAACGTGCGCTGCACCAGGTCCATCACCATCCGGTTGAACTGGTCCTGGTTGAGCGTGTTGCGCAGGTCCATCACGTTGCCGTTGGCGTCCTGGCAGATGCCCGCGCAGAGGATCTCCGCGGTGCCGTACTGGCCCACGTCGATCTTCGCCTTCTCCGCCGCGTCCTTCAGCATCTGCAGGCAGTACTTGTTCTGCCGCAGATCCAACCGCGTGCGGCTGAGGAAGTCGTCCGCCATCCACGTCATGATGCGGTCGTCGAAGTCGTCGCCGCCCAGGTACGTGTCACCCGCCGTCGCGAGCACCTCGAAGACGTCCTTGCCGATTTCGAGGATGGACACGTCGAACGTGCCGCCACCCAGGTCGTAGACGACGACGCGCTGGTTGACGTCCCGGCCAAAGCCGTACGCCAGCGCCGCCGCCGTGGGCTCGTTGATGATGCGCAGGACTTCCAGCCCCGCGATGCGGCCCGCGTCCTTCGTGGCCTGGCGCTGGTTGTCGTTGAAGTACGCGGGGACGGTGATGACCGCCTTGTGCACCTCGCGGCCCAGGTACGTCTCCGCGACGGCCTTCATCTCCTTGAGCACCAGCGCGGAGATCTCCGGCAGCGAATAGCTGCGGTCCCGCACGCCGATGCGCACCGAGTTGTTGTCGCCCTCGACGATGCGGTAGGGCATCACCGCCTGCGCCTTCTTCACCTCGTCGGAGAAGTAGTACCGGCCGATGAGCCGCTTGGCCGAGTACACCGTGTTCTCGGGGCTGGTGATGATGTTCTTCTTCGCCGCGTTGCCCACCAGCACGGACCCTTCCTCCAGGAAGGACACGCACGAGGCATGCGTCGTCTCGCCCCACTCGTTGGGGATGACCGTGGGCTGACCCTCGTGGACGACGGACACGCACGAATACGACGTGCCCAGGTCGATGCCGATTGCGATGTCGTCCGCCATTCCGTCTCCGGTGAAGACCTGCACCCCGGCCCCTCTGGCGAGAGGGCAGCCGGGAAGCGCCCGGAGGTTAGGCTCCACGTTCCGGGGTGTCAATTCAAAGACTGTTCAAACGCCAGCCATTTCAAGGGCTTAGCGCCAGAGCAGGGGAGCGGGTTCAGCGGGCTGAACCGGCATCCCATGGACCTTATCCCTTGAGGTGAAGGGGGGAATCACCATGTCCGCCATCCTCGCCGCCCTGTCGTCGGATCCCAACCTCCTGCGGTGCGAGCTGCACCGGCTGACCCAGCAGGTCGTCCTCCGCCCGGAGGCCCGGGCCAACGCCTTGGGGGTGGGCTCCTATGCCCAGGAGGATGTCCTCCTGCGCCGCCTGGCACCGGACCGGGACATCACGCTGGATGACCTGGGGCCGCCCCACGAATCCGAGGCCGTGCTCTTCCACGCCAGCCGGCTGCCGCTCGGCCTGTCGCCCGAGGAGAACACCCAGCCCTTCCGGGCGCGCCACTGGTTGTTCGCCCACCAGGGCCCGCTGCCGGACTTCGAGCCCCTGCGCGCCCCGCTGCTGTCGCGCGTGCCAGAGCACCTCCAGCGGCAGGTGCGAGGCTCCACCGGCAGCGAGGTCCTCTTCGCCCTCTTCCTCACGCGCCTGCGGGAACTGGGCCGCACGGATGATCCACGCCTGGAGCCGGAGGTGGCCGGCCGCGTGCTGCGCGACACGGTGCGTGAAGTGGAGGCCACGCTCGTGAAGCTGGGGCAGGTGCGCACGCCGCCGCTCAACCTGGTGGCCACCAACGGCACCGTGCTGGCCGCCACGCGCCGCGGCGAGGCCCCGCTGTACTACACGCGCCTGGAGGGCAGCGCGGAGTGCGCCCACTGCGGCGTGACGCCCCAGACGCCGGAGACGCATCCGGAGGTCGGCGCGCACCGCCGCCGCCGCACGGTGGTGGTGGCCAGCCACGTGACGCGCACGCAGGGCTGGGTGGAGCTGCCGCAGGGCGCGACGCTGGCGGTGGGCGAGGACCTCCAGGTCCAGCAGCTGCCGCCGTCCTGACGGGGCCGCTACGGGCCGCCGAAGAAGGAGACCTCCAGGAAGCGCACGTAGAGGTTGCAGGCGGCGTGGAAGAGCGAGCAGCCGACGATGGTGCCGGTGCGCTCGCGCATCCAGCCGAAGAGGAGCGCGGGGAAGAACACCGCCAGCCGCCACGTCTGGAAGATGGCCAGGTGGCCCAGCGCGAAGAGCAGCGCCGTCACCCAGAAGGCGCGCCCCAGCCGCGCGCCCAGCACCACGCGCCCCTGGGGCCACGCGTCGCGCAGGCGGGCCTGGAGGTAGCCCCGGTAGAAGAACTCCTCCGGCAGCGCGACGACGAAGAGCTGATCAATCACCCACTCGCCGAAGCGCGGGGGCAGGCGCGGCTGGAAGTGGCCCTCGCCGATGATGGGCGTCAGGTGGTGCGCGAGCGCGGGCGGCAGGTGCGGCACCACCTGCACGAAGCCGGCGAAGCCCGCGAAGAACAGCGGCCCCACGATGGCGCTCATCACCAGGAACAGGCGCACGTCCTCCTTCCACGCGCGCAGGGTGAGGCCGTAGTCGCGGTAGTCCTCGTCGCGCCAGCGCATGGGGATGAGCGGCAGGTAGAGGAAGCCCACCGTGGCCACCAGCTTGGGCACGCTGGTGCCCCCGGCGATGAGGAACGCCGCGATGATGCCCAAAAAGCCCAGCGCCCAGAGGCCCATCGCCTCCTGCACCGCGCTCACCTTGAAGGGAGGCCCCGAAGGCCGGCTCATGGCGCGTCCGCCGAGGCGAGCTCCGCCTTCACGGCGGACAGGGGCAGGGCGCGGGCGCCACGGCCCCGGCGCTCGACGACGAGGCCCACCAGCCGCCCGTCGCCGTCATACAGCGGGCTGCCCGGCGCGAGCGTGAGGTCCACGTCGAAGAACGGCGCGGGGGCTGTCTTCGCCACCGTCGCCCTGGGCGTGTCCCGCTGCCCCTTCTTGCGCGCGGGCATGACGCCCACCACCCAGCGGCCCGCCAGCCCCTCCGGCACCAGCCGCACCGGCGCCGCGGGCCACGTGCCCTGGGGGCCCGCCACCACCGCGACCTGGAGCACCGTGCTGGAGAGCACCACGCGCGCCGTCAGCGCGTTGCCCTCGTGCACCACCTGGGCGGAGCTGGGACCCACGAGCGACACGGCCGTGAGCACCTGTCCGTCCGCGCCCACGATGATGCCGGGGCCCGCGTTCTGGGGGCCGCGCACGCGTACCGAGGAGCGGGTGTGCAGTTCCAGCACGCGCTGGAGGTCGGCGCGCGACGGCCGGGCCTCCGCGCCGGCCCGCGTGGGCAGGGCGAGGAGGAGGCAGAGGAGGGCGGGGACGAGGAGGAGCGGGCGGAACATCTTCGCGCCCGCAAGCCTATCAGCGCTCCCGCAGGCCGGCGAGGAAGCTCTCCGCGGAGCGGGTGTTGAGGACGTCCTGCTTCCTCGCCCAGCCCCGGCGCGCCGTGGCCACGGCATAGGCCAGGTTCTTCAGGTCGTCCTGGCGGTGCGCGTCGCAGCTCACCACCAGCTTCACCCCGCGCCCCACGGCCTGCCGCACGTACTCGGCCTTGAGGTCCAGGCGCGCCGGCTTGCCGTTGATCTCCACCGCGACGCCGCGCTCCCGCGCGCGCTCCAGGACCTCCTCCATCCGGAGGGCGTACGGCTCGCGGCTCTGGATGAGGCGCCCGGTGGGGTGTCCCAGGATGTGCAGGTGCGGGTTGTCCAGCGCGGCCAGCACCCGGCGCGTCATCTGGTCCTCGTCCATGGAGTGGCGCACGTGGATGGAGGCGATGACGACCTCCAGCTGCTCCAGCACGCTGTCCGCGTAGTCCAGCGCCCCCGACTCCAGGATGTCCACCTCGATGCCCTTGAGCAGCCGCATGCCGGGCACCAGCTCGTTCACGCGGTCGATCTCCTCCCACTGCCGCTTGAGGTCGTCCACCTTGAGTCCGCCCGCGTGGATGGCCGCCTCGCTGTGCTCGGTGACGGTGAGGTACTTGAGCCCCAGCGCCTTCGCGGCGCGCGCCATCTCCTCCAGCGTGTTGCGGCCGTCGGACCAGGTGCTGTGCGCGTGCACCGCGCCCTGCACGTCCGCGAGCGTCACCAGGTCCTCCGGCAGCTTGCCAGTCCGGGCCGCCTCCACCTCGCCGTTGTCCTCGCGCAGCTCCGGCGGCACCTCCTGCATGTCCAGCAGCCGGTACAGCGTCGCCTCGTCGGGGACGGGGACCTTGGTGCCGTCCTCGCGGTGCACGCCCCATTCGGAAATCTTGAGCCCCTTCTCGTGGCCCAGGTTGCGCAGCCGGATGTGGTGCGCCTTGGAGCCGGTGAAGTGGTGCAGCGCGGTGGCGTAGTCCTCGTCCGGCAGCACGCGCAGGTCCACCTGGAGGTCGCCCTGCACCATGCGCACGGAGCACTTGCTGTCGCCCTTGCCAATCACCGTCGCCACGCCCGGCGCGTTCGCGAGCGTGTCCAGCACGGGTCCCGCTTCCTTCGCGGAGGCGATGATGTCCACGTCGCCCACGGTCTCCGCGCGGCGGCGCACGCTGCCACCCAGGCTCGCGCGCACCACGCCCGGCGCCTGGCGGATCAGCTCCAGCAGTCCTTCCGCGATGGGGAGCGCGTCCCCCAGGAGCTTCCGCTCGCCCTTGGCGCGCCGGTACACGGAGATGCCGTCCAGGAGCTTCGCCTCGCTCTTGGGGCCAAAGCCCTTGAGTTCCCGCACGCGGCCGTCCTTGCAGGCGCGCTCCAGGTCCTCGACGCTGCCCACCTGGAGCTCCTTCCACAGGGCAGCGACCTTCTTCGGCCCCACGTCCGGCAGCTTCATGAGCTCCAGCAGGCCGGCGGGGAACTGGGCCTTCAGCTCCTCGAACGCCGTCATGCGGCCGGTCGTCACCAGCTCGGTGAGCTTTTCGGCGAGCCCCGGGCCGATGCCCTGGAGCTCCTGCAGGCGGCCCTCGGTGACGATGGCGCCCAGGTCCTGCGGCAGGTTCGCGATGCGGTCCGCGCCAATGTCGTAGGCGCGGACACGGAAGCCGCTCTGCCCCTGGAGCTGGAGCAGGAGGGACATGTCCCGGAGGAGCTGGGCGACGGCCGCCTTGTCGGTGAGCACGGCGTTGGAGGGTGTCACGTCAGGAGTCACGGTCGGGAAATTAATGCCGGGGGAACGGGGGTGCAGGCCCGGACGGGTTGTGGGAAAAGGAACGCAATGACGAAGATCAAGCTGGGACCCGCGGACTTCGCCGAGAGGGAGATGCGGGGCTACGAAATCGGCAAGCGCAACGTCTGCATCGCGAAGATCCACGGCCGCTACAAGGGCCTCGACGACTGGTGCAACCACGCCGGCTGTCTGCTGTCGGGCGGACGTCTCGAGGAGAACATGGTCGTGTGCCCGTGCCATGAGGTCGGCTTCGACATGGACACGGGGCAGAACGCGACTTCGCCCGGCGTCTGTGATGACCAGCCGACGGTGCAGCTCACGGTCGAGGACGGAACGCTCGTCGTCGACCTTCCCGACGTTTGAGCCTTCCCACCTTCAGGAGCGTCCACCATGGGACACGACGGACACGATCACGACCATGACCACGGTCATGGCCATCACCACCACGGCCACTCGCACGACCACGGCCACGGCCACTCGCATGACCACGACCACGGCCACGGGCATTCGCACGACCATGACCACTCGCATGAAGGCTCGGCGGTGGCGGCGGAGCACAAGTCGCGCGCGCCGGTGCACGTCAGCGCGTACGTGGTGACGTGCTCGGACAGCCGGGACGAGGCGCACGACGGCAGCGGGAAGGACCTGCGCGAGGGCCTGGCCGCCGCGGGGCACACCGTCGCCGGGCACACGGTGGTGAAGGATGATCCGGAGGCCATCCGGGGCGCGCTCGCGCAGGCGCAGGCGGCGGGGGCCCGCGCGGTGCTCTTCACGGGCGGCACGGGCATTGGCCGGCGCGACTGCACGGTGGAGACGCTGCGCGCGCTCTTCGAGAAGGAGCTGCCCGGCTTCGGCGAGCTGTTCCGGATGCTGTCGTTCCAGCGCATCGGCAGCCCCGCGATGATGTCGCGCGCCACGGCGGGCACGTACCAGGGGATGATCCTCTTCGCGCTGCCGGGCTCGCCGCAGGCCGTGAAGCTGGCCCTGGACGCGCTCATCCTCCCGGAGCTGGGCCATGCGGTGCGCGAGCTGACGCGTTAGGACTGCCCGCGAGATGACGAAGCGCCGCACCGCGCACACCGGATTGAGCCCCCAGGCGGCCGAGCGCCTGCGCCCCCGCCTGGACGCCTTCCTGGCGTCCACGGATCAGTCAGCGCGCATCGGTTTCGACCCGGTGGAGTTCCCCCACCGCTACACGGATCCACGCGATGTGGAGGTCAGCGGGCTGCTGGCGGCGGCGCTGGCCTACGGGCGCGCGGACCTCTTCCGCCCGAAGGTGGACGCGCTCCTCAAGCAGATGGGGCCGTCGCCCGCGGCCTTCGTGCGCGCGCTGGACGTGAAGGGCGCGAAGGCGCTGCTCACGGGCTTCGTGTACCGCTTCAACGTGGGCACCGACCTCGCGGTGCTGCTGCTGGGCATGGGCCGCGCGCTGCGCGAGCACGGCGGTCTGGAGGCCCTGTTCGTCCGGGGCTTCAAGGCGGCCGGCACGCTGCACGGAGCGCTCGCGGCCTTCACCGCCGCGCTGCGGGACATCCCCATGGACGCGCTCCGCAAGGCGATGGGGCCGGAGCGCGGACTGCATCACCTGCTGCCCTCGCCCCTGGGGCCGGGCGCGGCGAAGCGCCTCAACCTGTATCTGCGGTGGATGGTGCGCGGACCGGACGCGGTGGACTTCGGCATCTGGAAGCAGGTGCCGGCGTCAGCACTGCTGGTCCCACTGGACACGCACATCGGACGCATGGCGCTCCACCTGGGACTCACGCAGCGCACGGACCTCACCTGGCGCACCGCCGAGGAGGTGACGGCGTCGCTGCGGGCGCTCGACCCGGAGGACCCCGTCCGTTACGACTTTGCTTTGTGCCACTACGGCATGAGTGGCGCGTGCCCGGCGAAGACGCTGCCCCAGCACTGCGAGCGCTGTTCGCTCCTACCTTCCTGCAAGGTAGGCCCCCGCGTCATCGCGCGCGGTTCACTGCAATTCTGAGTCCCACCCGACCCGGAAATGGGCTACGGGCAGTCCGCGCGGCCCCGCGTTGACGGGTTGGCGCGGTCAAGGCTGCAATGCAGTCGAGCGACGCCGGGAGGCCGATCCCGCGGGTCGCGAGGAGCAACGCTGTGCACGCAATGCTGGTGGCGGTCCCAGCCCCGGTGGCCCAGGACGTGGAACGCGATCTTTGCGCCACGGCCGAAGGGCGCGCGTGCCGAGTGATCCGCGTGGAGTCCTTTCCGGAGCCGCTGCCCGAAGGGCTGCTCGTCCTCTGGGATCATGGCGGTCCGCTGGAGGCCGTGAAGGCGCGCTGCCAGTGGGCGCACGCGCGCCGGCTGCAGACGCGCACGTGGCTGGTGGTGCTGACGAAGCGCGAGGGCGAGGAGGCGGAGGCGCTGGTGGAGGCGGGCGCGGACGAGTGCGTGGCGCCGCCCGGCACGCGCTGGGGCGCGAGGCTCGTGGCGCTGCGGCGCAGGGCCGCGGACGGAGACGCGCAGGCGCTGCGGCGTGCGCGCGACATGTTCCAGGGCGCGCTGGACGCGGTGCCGGAGCCGCTGTTCATCAAGGACCGGGAGCACCGGCTGGTCGCCGTGAACACGGCCTACTGCCGCCTGCTGGAGCAACCCGCGGAGGCGCTGCGCGGCACGGTCACCTCGGCGCTGATCTCCCCGGTCCAGGCGGAGACGGCCTGGCGCCAGGACGAGCGCGCCTTCACCACGGGGCAGACGGTGGAGGACGAGGGCTCCTTCACGGACGCGAAGGGCCGCTCGCGCGAGGTGCTCACGCAGCGGGCCGCGTACATGCTGCCCAACGGCGAGCGCTTCCTCGTGGGACTGGTGCGCGACGTCAACGAGCGCACCCGCCTGGAGACGCAGCGGCGGCTGGCGGAGCGGATGACGTCCGTGGGCACGCTGGCCGCGGGCGTGGCGCATGAGATCAACAACCCGCTCTCCTACGTGACCTCCAACCTGGCCTACCTCTGGGAGCGCGTGGCGCAGCCGGTGGTGCCGGCCGAGCAGCTGGAGGAGCTGCGCCAGGTGGTGGCCGAGGCGCTGGAGGGCGCGGGGCGGGTGCGCTCCATCGTGCGCGACCTGCGGACGTTCTCGCGCACGGAGGAGGAGCAGCACGGTCCGGTGGACGTGCGGCGCGCGGTGGAGGACGCGGTCAAGCGGATGCGCGACGAGTTCCAGCAGCGCTCGAGCATGGCGTGCGACCTGGAGCCGGTGGCCGCGGTGCACGGCAACGAGGGCCGGCTGGCCCAGGTCGTCACGGGCCTGCTGACCAACGCGCTCCAGTCCTTTGGCGACCGGCCTCCGGAAGAGAACCTCATCAAGCTGCGCGTGCGTCCGGGCCGCGAGGGCCACGTGCTCATCGAGGTGGAGGACAACGGGCAGGGGATGGCCCCGGAGGTGCGCCAGCGCATCTTCGATCCGTTCTTCACCACGCGCTCGCCCAAGGGCGGCACCGGCCTGGGCCTGTCCATCTGCCTCACGCTGGTGCACGCGATGGGCGGCCACATCGAGGTGGCCAGCGAGCAGGGGCAGGGGAGCCTCTTCCGCGTGGAGCTGCCGGCGCTCGCCCTGCCGCCGGAGAGTGCGCGGCCCGTGCAGGCGGTCGCGGCCGTGGTGGAGGAGCCCTCGCAGGCGGCGCGCGCGACGCGAAGCCTGCGCCGGTTGCTGCTCATCGACGACGAGCCGGCGGTGGGCAGCGCGGTGAGCCGGCTCCTGCGCAACCTCTACGAGGTGCACGTCATCCAGGACGCGCGCGAGGCCCTGACGCGGCTGTCTCGCGGCGAGAAGTTCGACGCCATCCTCTGTGACCTGATGATGCCGGGCATGAGCGGCATGGACTTCCTGGTGGAGCTGGAGCGGCTGGCGCCGGAGCTGGCGCCGCGCACCGGCCTGATGACGGGCGGGGTGAACCCGCAGGCCCGCGAGTTCGTGGGCCGCCGCGCGCGAGAGCTGCTGGAGAAGCCCTTCGAGCGCGACCAGCTGTGCACCTTCGTCGAAACGCTGATGCAATGAAGCACCGGCTGCGCTGGACGCTGGGGGCCGTGTTCGCGGCCCTGCTGCTGGCGGCTGTCCTCCTCCTGCCGCCCGAGCTGCGAGGGCTGTCCTTCGTGCTGCGCGCGGCGGGCCTCCATGGCACCGTGGCCGAGGCATTGGCCCGCCATGGCACCGGGGCCTTCACCGTCACGGACCTGAGCGTGCCCACGCGCCACGGGCCGGTGCGCGGGCGGCTCTACCAGCCGGATCAGCGCAAGGGCCGGCTCATCGTGCTCACGTCGGGCGTGCACGCGGCGGGCATCGACGAGCCCCGCCTGGTGAAGCTGGCGGAGGACCTGGCCATGGGCGGGCAGCCGGTGCTCACGCCGGAGCCGCCGGACCTGCTGCGCTACCAGATCACCCCGCGCCTGCCGGACGTCATCGAGGACACGGCCCTGTGGGCGCTGGGGCCGGGAGCGCTGGCGCCGGAAGGGGAGGTGGATCTCTTTGGCATCAGCTTCTCCGGAGGCCTGTCCGTCGTCGCGGCGGGCCGGCCCGCGCTGCGTGACAGGGTGGCCGCGGTGCTGTCCTTCGGCGGGCACGGTGAGCTGTCGCGCGTGCTGTCCTTCCTGTGCACGGGCGTGCAGGCGGACGGGGTGCACCGCAGGCCGCACGACTACGGCGTGGTGGTCATCCTGCTGAACGTCGCGGACCGCCTGGTGCCGCCGGAGCAGGTGGAGGCGCTGCGCAAGGGCGTCCTCATGTTCATGCACGCGTCGCATCTGACGCTGGTGGACTCGCGCAAGGCGGAGGCCACGTTCGCGGAGGCCCGGGCAATGGAGGCCACGCTGCCGGAGCCCGCCGCCACGCTGTTGCATCAGGTGAACACGCGCGACGTGGCCGCGCTGGGCCAGCGGTTGCTGCCCTTCGTGAAGGGCTTCGCCGGAGATCCGTCGCTGTCGCCGGAGCTTTCTCCCGCGCCTCGTGCGCCGGTGTACCTGCTGCACGGGACAGATGACTCGGTCATCCCCGCCATCGAGTCCACGCTGCTGGCGCGCGCGCTGGCGCCGCACACGCACGTGCACCTGCGGCCCACGCCGTTGATCACCCACGCGGAGATGGACAAGCAGTCCAGCGTGATGGAGTCGCTGAAGATGGTGCGCTTCTGGTCGGCCCTCCTCGGCGAGTAGTGCGCCACCGCGCGACTTGACGTCCGGGCCCGGGACCGGCTGCCATGGAGGCATGTCCGTGTCCCTCATGGTGTCGTTCGGGCTGGGTTGGCTGTTGACGGCGGCGCCTGCGCAGGCGGGGCGCATCGTCCCGTGCGCGCCAGACACCGCGGATTGGAAGGCGGCCCAGGAGGCGCTGTCCGCGTTCGACGCGCGGATGCAGGCGCTTCCGGACGACGGCGAGGTGGAGGATGCGCGGTCCGGACTCCAGCTGCTGCTGAGCCACCGCTGCTTCGGCATCGCTCGCGAAGAGGAGCACCGGGAGCCGCTGAGCTGGGACGAGGACACGGCCACGACCGCGCTCGCGTTGAAGACGTGGTGGCGCGATGGAGGCAAGGCGTACTTCGCGTCTCAACTGGAGCTGGGCCGTCCCGGTGCGCAGTCCATCGTGATGGCTCCGGACCTCCGCGAGGTGCTGGCGCGCGAGACCTCGCCGAAACACCGGCTGGCCCCCCTGCTGTGCCCGGTGAAGGCCGGTGAGTGCGGCGCGGAGACGGAGGCCTGGCGCGCGCGGGCGGAGAAGGCCTTCCGTCCGGAGAACCGGCGCCCCGGCACGTTCGACGCGGATCCGCCGCCTCCGACGGACTGCATGAAGGAAGCCCGGAGGAAGCCTTCACGGAGCCGCTACAAGGCCTGGAGGGAATGTCTGGCGCTCGACCCGAGCGGGCGGAATGTCCAGACGGTACTGCCGCTGGGACGCATCCGCGCGCCAGCGGGCGGCTGGCTGGTGATCCGCGGCCGGCGAGGCCATTACGACTTCTGTGATCAGCTCGACGCCTACCACCTGGCGACAGGGACCACGTACCGCTCGAGCAGCTGCTCCGGCCTGGCGTTGAAGTCCGACGGCAAGGTGGACGGAGTGGCCACGAACGCCGCGCGGCAGTCCAGTGTGAGGGTGGGGCGCGTGTCGCCGGAGCGGATCCGCGAACTCTCGTGGATGCTGATGATGGAGCCGGAGGTGAACGACCGGGTGCAGGTGGAGGCCGTGCGCGTGCCTGTTCCGAAGGGTCTCCGCGTCGAATGGCCCACGATCGAGGACGGCATCCTGGGCGGGGTCGCTGGCGGAGTTTTCGGCGGCTCCACGGCGCAGACGCGGCTGAGCTGGAAGTGGTTTCCTCCCGGAGGCACGGAGCCCCTGTCGGGCACGTTCACGTATCCCTATTCGTGGGCCGCTGGAGAGGACCACGCGAACGTGCTCATGACCGAAGCGGAGGCCACGTTCCAGGGCGGCTGCCCGGCGTTGCCCGTGCCCGTCAGGGAGCTCGACTTCACGCGCGAGCCCGGGGTCAACCGCGTCGATGCGCCAGAGGGCGTGTCCAAGGTCCAGGACGCGCGCGTGGAGGCGCTGCTCGCATGGAAGCCTCCCGAGGGCTGCGTTCCAGCGAAGTAAGTCTTTGCAGCGCTAACGATTGAAACACCAAGCATCGTGGAGGGCAGCCGTCCGGGCGTCACGCAGGCGACAGCGCCCTCGGGGGATGGTGGCGCGGCCGCGCCGCCGGATAAAGCTCATGGCCCATGAGCGTCTGTCTCCCCGACGTCCTCCCCCACGAAGATGTCTTTGACTACGTGCAGCGCCTGAGCGGCGGCTTCGACGCGCGCCTGTATCAACAGGTGTTGGGCGCGGCGAACGCGTTCAAGGAAGGCGACGAGGCCATCGGCGTCGCGGCGGCGGACGAGGACTCGCGGCGCAACGCGCGCACGCTGTTGTCACGCACGCGGCTGGACGACCTGCACGCCCATCCTCCGTTCGAGGACCGGCTGCACGTGTTCAACCTGGAGGCGTGGGACCCGGCGCGCTGGAAGCGCGTGGCGGACTGGACGCTGGGCCGGCTCAAGGACTTCCTGCTCACGGCGGAGGTGCAGGCCGTGCACGGCGTGCTCGACGGGCTGCCCAGCGACGTCATCGCGTGCGTCGTGAAGCTGATGAGCGACGTGGAGCTGAAGACGGTGGGTGGGCGCATCTTCCATCCGCTGCCGGGCAGCCGCGTGGGCGCGAAGGGCTATCTGGGCGCGCGCCTGCAGCCCAACTCGCCCACGGATCATCCGGAGGACATCCGCTGGCAGGTCTTCGACGGCTGGTCCTTCGCGGTGGGCGACGTGGTGCTGGGGACCAACCCGGTGTCGTCGGACGTCGCGTCGGTGGCCGCGGTGGAGTCCGCGCTGCACGACGTGCTGACGACGTTCGGGCTGGAGGAGGTGATGCCCCACTGCGTGCTCGCGCACATCGACGTGCAGGCGCAGGTGGAGGCGCTGCGGCCGGGCACCACGGGCATCTGGTTCCAGAGCCTCGGCGGGAACGAGGCCGCCAACCGCACCTTCGACGTGACGCTGGAGAAGATGGTTGCGCACGCCGCGGCGCGCACCGGGCGCTGGGGCCTGTACTTCGAGACGGGGCAGGGCGCGGACGCGACGAACGGGCACCCCCACGGCACGGACATGCTCATCCACGAGTCGCGCAAGTACGGCTTCGCGCGGGCCTTGAAGCGCCGCGTGGCCATCGCGCAGGCGGGCGCGGGGCGTGAGGCGGCGCCGTGGGTGCACGTCAACGACGTGGCGGGCTTCATTGGCCCGGAGGTGTTCCGCACGCGCGAGCAGCTGGTGCGCTGCTGCCTGGAAGACATCGTGATGGGCAAGCTGCACGGCCTCACGCCAGGCCTGGACGTGTGCTCCACGCTGCACATGGACGTGACGCTGGATGACCTGGGCTGGTGCCAGGAGCAGCTGGCGGAGGCCGGGCCCGCGTACCTGATGGCGCTGCCCACGCGGAATGATCCGATGCTCAGCTACCTCACCACGTCCTTCCAGGACCACGTGCGGCTGCGCGCGCGGTACGGCCTGAAGGTGGATGACCGGATGTGGGCGTTCTTCCAGCGCCTGGGCGTCATCGACGCGGAAGGCCGGCCCACGAAGCACTTCGGCGACCCGGCCCACGTCTACGTGCACTACCGCCGCGCCAAGGGCGACACGCGTCCGGAGGCGGAGCTGCGCCTGGAGGCGGAGGCGCAGATGGCCCAGGTGCGCGCCCGGGGCGTGCCGCTGGCGGTGGGGCATGGCGACCAGCCCTGGATGCTGGAGCCCGCGCTGGAGCGCGAGGTGCGCGGCCTCTACGACGACGGCAAGGTGGGGCTGTGGTCGGAGCTGTCCGACGCGGCGGTGGCGTCCATCCCGGGCTCGGTGCGGCTGCGGACGAACTCCGCGGACCGTCGCGACTACATCCTGCATCCGCCGTCGGGCGAAACGCTGGAGGCGGGCTCGGAGGTCACGGTGCGAGCGCTGCGCGAGCAGCACGCGGGCCGGTACGACGCGCAGGTGGTCGTGTCGGACGGATTGGATCCGCGCTCGCTGATGGACGAGGGCCACCTGGCGCCGTTCCTGGCGCGGCTGCGCGCGGAGCTGGAGGCGACGGGCTGGAGGGTGGCGCCGGAGGTGCTGGTGGTGAAGCACGGCCGCGTGCGCGCGGGCTACCAGGTGGGCCAGTTGCTGTTTGGCGCGGAAGGGGACCCGCGTCCGCGCGCCCTGGTGCATGTGATTGGCGAGCGCCCCGGCTCCGGGCACCACGCGTTCTCCGCGTACCTCACCGCGCCGGACGCGGACACCTGGGCGAAGCCGGGCGCGGTGGACCACGACCGCACCCGGCTCATCGCAGGAATCTCAGACACCAGCGTCCGGCCAGAGGACGCCGCCACGGAGTCGGCGAGGATCCTCGCGGACGCGCGGACCTCTATCGCGCCACGGGTGTCTGGGGTTGCCTAGCAGGAGGTGTTCTCCCAGTAGCTCGTGGACACCTGGCCCCAGTTCACCCAGCTGCCGCAGTAGCAGCCGCGCTGACCCACGATGATCGAGTGGGACGCGTCGTTGAAGTACGTGATCATGTTGTCGGTGTTCATGCAGTCCGGGAGCGCCGACTCCTGCGAGGCCAGATCCGGCGCGGCCTCCTGCTCCATGGGACCGCCACAGCCCACCGCCAGCGCCAACAGACCGCCAATCAGGAACGTACGCATGCGTCCTCCATGAGGGGGGACGCAAACCATACGCGGTTTACGCAAGACAATGCTTCAGCGCGACGCGGCAATACTCGCGGCGGTGCGAACGCCACCCACCGCTGTTGCAAGCGTGCTCTGACCCGGGAACACCGAGTCCCCCACCAACCACAAACTGCGTTGAGCCTGGAACGGTCCCAGGATGCGGTAATTGTCCAATCCGGCGCGCCGGGGAACGCCACCCACCGCGCCCGCCTCTCGCGACGTGAAGCGCTGGAACGTGCGCGGCGACGCCGTCATGACGTGCACGACGTTGGCCGTCCACTCTGGAAGCAGCGCGTCCAGGTTCTCACGCATGCGCGCATGGAGCGCGGCGAACCAGGACGCCTGTTCCTCCGGCGCCATGCCCGCGAGCTTCTTCAGCGACACGTGCGTGGACACCGTCACCGTGCGCTGACCCGGCCGTGCACGGCCTTCATCCGAGGCCCCGCTGATGGATGCGAAGAGGTGGTTGCCTTCGATGAACGGCGCCTGTTCATCGCGCACCAGCTCGAAGTGGTGCGCGGCGCCGGAGTCCCCCTCGGGAGGCCGCACCACGAGGTACAGCATCGCCGCGCCCCAGCCTTCGTCCACGCGCTCCGCGAGCGCATCCACGCGGGGAAGCCGTCCCACCGGCGCATCCAGCAGCGTGCGCAGCCCCTGCGGCAGCACGTTGGCCACCACGTGCCGGGCCAGCAACTCACCCCTGCGCGCCGTCACCCGCCAGCCTCCGTCCACCGGCGTCACCGCGCGCACCCGGTTCGCCATGAGCACGTCGCCGCCCTTCGCCGTGATGGCCTTCGTCAGCCCCGTCGCCAGCCGGCCGATGCCGCCCCGGACATGGCCCGTGCCGCGCCAGTAGTAGTCCATCGCCGCGAACGCGAACGGGGTCTCCGCCTCCGCCGCGGCGCACTGCACGGTGATCTGACAGAGCGCGTCCAGGTACGTGCGCAGCGGCGTGAAGCCCTCCAGCCCGTGATGCGCGAGCACCGCGCCCAGCGGCCGGCCCAGCCATCGCGTCAGTGGCGCGTAGGACCACGCGCGCCCCGCGTGCCGCATCAGCGTCTTCAGGCTCAACGGCGGCAGCAGGTCCGGGTCATCGAACAGCGGCCATAGCGCTCCGGCCACCTGGCCCTGCAGCTCGAAGAACCGCCGCACGCCCTGCACGGGTGCTCCAGGGAGCGCGCAGAACCCGGCGATGAGCCGGTCCCGGTCGCGGTGCACCGGCAGCCGCATGCCCGGTGCCCGCAGCTCCACCAGGGGATCCAGCCAGTCCACCGTCACGTCCAGCGCATGCTCGCGGATCCACCGGCCGAAGAGCTGGTGCTCACCGAAGCCGGAGAACAGCGTGGCGCCGGACTCGAAGCCGTAGCCACCGCGCCGGAAGGTGCTCGCGCAACCGCCCGGGTAGTTGAGCCCTTCGCACAGCGCCACCCGGGCGCCCCGGCGGCACAACTCCAGCGCCGTGCCCAGGCCGCCGAAGCCCGCGCCCACCACCACCGCGTCGTACCAGGTGTCCGCCATCGCTTGATGAAAAGGGACCGGCACCGGAAGCGGGCCGGGGGAGGCCCGCTCCTTCCGGTGCCGGTATCGCGCACATGGCCAGGCGCGACGGGACTTTCCTAACGGGCCCGCACTCCCGCTGCGATGCTTTTCCCTTCCCGAAGGGGAAGCAGGCGCCCGGGCGCTTTCACTGGCGGACACCTGCCCCCATGGCTACGGCATCTTCAGCTTGATGTTG
Source organism: Corallococcus interemptor (assembly GCF_003668875.1). Lineage (GTDB taxonomy): Bacteria > Myxococcota > Myxococcia > Myxococcales > Myxococcaceae > Corallococcus > Corallococcus interemptor. Next base: position 18,194 of record NZ_RAWM01000016.1, read on the forward strand.
AACGTGTACGACACGTTCACCGGACGGCCCTGGAAGGTCAGCGGCTGATACGTGCGCGAGGAGAGCGCTTCCAGCACCGCGTCCTCCATGAACGGCAGGCCCTTGATGATGCGGCAGTCGCGCACCCGGCCCTCCGTGGTGATGACGCACTTCACGATCATCATGCCCTCCACGCCCGCGCGCCGCGCCTCGAGCGTGTAGTTGAACTGCGAACCGCTAAGCAGCTTCGGCGGCGTCATCCCGCCCTGGAAGGGCAGCACCTCCGTGCCCGTGGGCGCGGTGTTGATCACCGGCACGCCCACCGCGCCGATGGGGCTGGTGCTGTTCGGATCGCCGTCCGGATCACCCACCGGGCCGGTCTCGCCCGTGCCCGTCGCGTCCGTGGTGGCCGCCGCGTCCGCGACCGTCGTCGGCTCCGGCTTTGCCTCCGGCAGATCCGTGGGCAGCGGCTTCGGGTGCAGCGGGATGCGGTCCGTGCGCGGCTTGGGCTTCGGCGCCGGCGCGGCCGTGGCCGGCTTGGGCTGCGCGGCCTGCTTCACGCCCTTCTGGATGGCGGGCGGGTGGAAGACGATCGTCCGCTCGGGCGGCTCGATGGTCTCCGGCGCGCGGCCGGAGATGAAGAACACCAGGCCCAGGAGCCCCGCGTGCACGCCGATGGACACCCACGCGCCCGTGCCGAACCGTCCCGAGCGCACTCCCCGCCGTTCGATGACCGACTCAAACATCTGACCCGCCTCCTGGTTGGAACGGACGCTCCAGGCGTCTCGTCTCCACAAGAGGCAAGGTACGAAGTCCCGTCAGTGGAAAGGCCGACGGCGCTCCATATGTCGGTCATGGATTCGTCATGACGGGCCGCCGCTCGTGACCTCCATGCGGTAGCCCACGCCGCGCAGCGTGTGGATGGTGAAGCCGGACGTGCTCGTCCACCCGAGCTTCTTCTTCAGGTTGGACACGAAGTTGTCCACCGTGCGCGGATCCACCACCACGTCGCGGCCCCAGACGGCATCCAGGATTTCGCCCCGGGGCAGCGCGCGGTCGCGGTGGCGCAAGAGGAACGCCAGCAGGTCGAACTCCGTGCGCGTCAGGTCCACCTCACCGCCGTCCGAGCGCAGCACCGCGCGGCGCCCCAGGTCCAGCGTGAAGGTGCCAAAGGTCACCACCTGCGGCGGCGCCGTGCCCGCCCGGCGCACCAGCGCCTGCACGCGCGCGAGCAGCTCCCGCAGCCGGTAGGGCTTGGTGAGGTAGTCCTGAGCGCCGGCCTCGAAGCCGCGCACCAGGTCGTCCTCCAGCGAGCGCGCGGTGAGCATCAGCACCATGCTCTTGACGCCCTCCGCGCGCAGGCGGCGGCAGAAGCTGTAGCCGTCCTCGCCCGGCAGCATGACGTCCAGGATGAGCAGGTCGAACTCGCGCGACTCCAGGTGCGGCGCCGCGTCCTTGGCGGAAGGGGCGTCCGTCACGTCGTAGCCCTCGTCGCGCAGGTTGTCGCGCAGGCCCAGGCGCAGGTTGGCGTCGTCCTCGACGATGAGGATGGAGGGGCGGGTGGAGGAGGGGGGCGGCGTCTGCGTCGTCATCGGCGCGTCTCGGGAAAGGTCAGGGCGAAGGTCGTGCCTTCAGGGCCGGAGGAGGCCACCTGGATGCTGCCCTGGTGCAGGCCCATGATTCTGCGGCACAGCGCCAGTCCCAGGCCACTTCCATGCACCTCCGGCCCGGGAGTTGTCAGACGGTAGAAGTCCTGGAACACGCGCTCCCATTCCTCGGCGGGGATGCCCACGCCGTTGTCGCTGAAGAGCACCGTGGCCCCGAAGCCCGGCTGGGGGTAGGCGCGGACGGTGAGCACCACCGGGCTGCGCAGGTTGTAGAGGCAGGCGTTGCGGCCCAGGTTGGCGAAGAGCATCCGCACGAGCGACGCGTCCGCGTCCAGCTCCACGTCCCCCACGTCCGAGCGCAGCTCCACCGGCACCGTGACGGCGTCCATCAGGTCGTCGCGCAGGTTGCCCACCGCCTCCTCCAGCCGCACGCGCGCGGGCCTGAGCGCCCACCGCCCCTTGTCGATGCGGTTGAAGGACAGGATGTTCTCCACCAGGAAGTGCAGCCCTTCCGCCGCGCGCACGATGCGGGTGGGGTAGTCCCCGGCCTCCGGAATCTGGCCCAGCCGCCGCTCCAGCGTCTCCCCCAACAGGCGGATGGACGCGAGCGGCGTGCGCAGCTCGTGCGACACGGTGGAGACGAAGTCGCTCTTGAGCTCCACGAAGCGGTACTTGCGCTGCTGGGCCACCACCGCCAGCGCCGCGATGGCCGACGCGAGCGCGCCGCACGCGGCGACGAGCAGCGTCTTGAGGCCGTATCGCGCCTCGATGTCCGCCTCCGCCGCGGCCCAGCCGGGCGTGGCCACCTCCAGCCCCGGGTGCTTCAGGGGGCGCGCCACGCCGCCGGGCCCCAGCCGCACCTGGCCGTCCTTGGGGATGAGGTTGCGCCCGCGCAGCTCCTGCGTCAGGTCCGACAGCAGCGCGGACATGTCCACCGCCAGCCCGTGCACCTGCTCGGCCGCGGGCTCCACGTACCACTGCTCGGCGAGCAGGGTGGGGCCGTCCAGCGGCTCCGGCAGCACCAGCGCGCCCGCGCCGGCCTCCTGCACGCGCGCCACGAAGGCGTCGGAGGGTTCCTTCAGCGCGCGGCTCAACGACACGATGCGCGCCTGGAGGAAGTTGAAGTCCGGCTGCGTGAGCTGGGACCGCGCGCGCAGGAGGTTGCGCTGCAGGCCCGCGTCGCGCGACATGCCGCCCAGCTCCTCCGCCAGTCCTTCACGCACCAGCGCCCGGATGAGGGGCGGCGTGTCCTCTCCGCGTTGCAGGTACTCCACCATCAAGAGCGTGAAGGGCAGCTCCTGATCCGCCGGCAGCGGGTGCGCCGCGTGGTAGCGCAGCAGGGCCTCCACCGCCGCGTCCTTGCGCGCCTCGCTGCCGGAGACCAGGGCGGCCTCCGCCGCGCGCAGCCGGGCCAGCCGCTCCTGGAAGGGCGAGGGGGCCTGGCCGTCCTCCAGCGCGTGCGCCAGCATCGTGTAGTTGGCCTGGGCCGGGACGTCCGTGCCCTCCCGGGGCCAGTCCACGCGCGGCAGGAACTGGTGGCCCCGGAAGAGCAGGTAGTAGCCCTCCGCGGCCATCAGCGGATCCCCCACGGCCGAGTTGAGCTTGGGCAGGTGGGTCTTCATCCGCTGCGCCAGCGCGGTGCGCAGCGACTCCGCCGCCAGCTGCTCCAGGGCAATGCGCCGCGAGCGCACCTGGGCGCGGGCGTCCTCACGCTCCTGGGTGAAGATGCGTTGGAGGCTCACCAGCCCCCAGCCGAGGGCCAGCAGTCCACAACCCAGGGCGATCAATGTGGGGAGGAGTCGGCGCAGCATTCGCGTCCTGACGGACTGTAGCAGTGTCGACGGGATTGCGGGCTTGTGGCCTCCAGGGTGAATAAAGTGGAGGAGGCCCGCGTCCCCTCGGGGGTCTGGAGATCGGAGACGGAGTCATGGGTTCTCGATGGTGGATTGGTGTGATTGTCGGCCTGGCCACCCAGGGGGCGTTCGCGCAGACCTCGCCGGTCGCGGCGGATGACTGGGGCGACGACGGGTACGAGCAGCAGCAGTCCAACGCGGACGATTCCGGGCCCATCGCGCCCTCGCCGCCTCCCGACCTGCCGAACGAGTCTCCGACCCCCCGGCCCTATGCCGGCGCGGTCTGGACGTCCGGGCACTGGTACTGGGACGGCGACAGCTGGCAGTTCAAGTCCGGCGGCTGGGTGGAGCGCATGCCCGGCTACCAGTACATCAACGGCTACTGGGCGGAGGACGGCGACGTCTATCGCTGGGTGTCCGGCGGCTGGGCCCCGGAGGGCTCCACCGAGGTCGAAATCCCCATCGAGGTCGCCAGCGAGGACGTGACGGCGACCCGGGCGCCTCCGGCCCTGCGCGTGGAGACGCCGCCCCCCGCGCCGGCCGTGGGCTACACGTGGGCGCCGGGTTACTGGTACTGGGGCGCCAACGGCTACGAGTGGGTCTCCGGCACCTGGATGGAGCCGCCGCGTCCGGGCCTGGTGTTCGTGTCGCCGCACTGGGTGCGCCGCGGCCTGTCCTGGGTGTTCGTGGGTGGCGGCTGGGGCTACAACGGCTCGGTGCGCGTCGTCGTCCCGGTCTACCGCCACGCGCACATCTCGGTGTCCTTCGGGCGGCCGAACGTGTTCCTGCGCTCGTGGTACCGCTACCCGGGCGTGTCGTGGCGCTACTACGGCTACGGCCACCACCGCTACCGCCCGAACTACCACTACGCCCGCCCGGGGCCGTACCGGTACGGCCCGCGCTCGCATGACGCTTCGCCCGGCCGCTACAACGGCCCGTCGCACGGCGGTGGCCGCGGGGGCTACAGCCGCCCCGGTCCGTACCGTCCGCAGGGCAGCGGCGCCCACTCGTCGAACAACGGCGGCGGCAACAGCGGCGGCTGGGGTGGCACGCGCAGCCCGCCTCCGGGTGGGAACGGAACGCGCGGCGGTAGCGGCGCGCACCAGTCCAGCGGCGGCTGGGGTGGCGGTTCTTCCAACCCCGGGCGTCCGTCGTCCGGTGGCGGGGGACGCTCCCAGTCCAGCGGCGGTGGCGGCGGCGGTTGGGTGGTGGCAGCTCCACGGGCCGCGTCCATCAGACCAGCGGCGGATCCTCCAGCGGCAGCCACGGCGGCGGCGGCGGTGGGCGCTGGGGCGGCGGCTCCGGCGGCGGCTCCTCCCATGGTTCTTCCTCCAGCCGCGGCGGTGGGAATGGCGGCGGCTGGAGTGGCGGTGGCCACGGCGGTGGTGGCCATCGCTGAAGTGAGGTGACGGCGGGTGGGCCGGGTCAGACCTCGACCTGTCCCATCAGCCAGGTCTCCAGCTCTCCCAGCTCGCGCTCCTGCGAGGGGTGACGGGCGCGGACCTCCGCCACGGCCTGCTGCATCCCGTCGCGGCTGTGGGGCTTGCCCACGAGCGCCGTCTGCAGGTCCTGCACGAGGTCCGGGTAGAGCGCATCCGAGAAGACCTGCGCGCGCGTGACGTGTCCGTTCTCCGCGTCGACGTGGACCTCGAAGAAGCCCCACGACAGGTACTCCACCATCTGGTGGCTGAAGCGGGGCGCGTTGCCGAAGCGCCAGTCCCACGACGCGTAGTGCTCGAAGGTGCGCTTGAGCGACGGCTGCTGCTCCAGGAAGGACGGCTCCAACAGCTCCGGCTCCGCGGTGGCGCCGTGGAAGTCGCAGAAGGCGCCAATCATCGCCTTCACCAGCGACTCATGCGAGACGTCCGGCTGCAGGTCGCGGATGTTCATCACGCGCGAGCGCACGGAAGCGCTGCCCTTGGACTCCAGCTTCTTCGGGTGCGGCGTGAGGTAGTTGGCCAGCCGGGACAGGTTCGCGTGGAGCAGGAAGGTGCCGTGGTGGAAGGCGCGGTCCTTCGTCTCGCGGTACGCGCTGCCGCTGACCTTGCGGGGGCCGTCCTCCAGCGGAATCACCAGGTCGTTGCGCCCGGAGGCCTGCGCCGTGACGCCCATCCGCTTCAGCGCGTCCAGGAGGATGCTGACGTTCGCCGTCTTGTTGTAGCCCTCCTTCGCGGACAGGAACGTGAAGCAGGTGTTGCCCAGGTCGTGGAACACCGCGCCGCCGCCGCTGGTGCGCCGCGCGAGGAAGACCTTGTCCTCCTCCATGCGCGTGAGGTTGCACTCGGACCAGGGGTTCTGGTTGCGGCCGATGACGACCGTGTTGTCGTTGCGCCAGAGGAACAGCGTCTGGGTGGACGGATCCAGCTCGCGGAAGATCCAGTCCTCGGTCGCGAGGTTGAACCAGGGGTTGTAGGTCTCCGACAGGAGGATGCGGACGCGCGGGGCTTGAGACATGGGCGCGGAGCATAACCGCCCGCCACGTCCTTGCAGGCCCTTGCGCCGTCCAGCGGTGGACATCCCTCCCATCCAGGGGGTGATGGCCGCGCGAGCCACCCCTCCGGAAGACTCCGGGCGCTTGTTGGTCGCGCGATGCGGGTGTGCGCGAGGGGGCGGCCATGCGTGGAGTGTTTTCCCTGTCTCGTCCGCGTGCGGGCGGGCCGGTGGTGCTGTGGGGCGGAGCGCAGCCATCCGGCAGCCTCAAGTACCTCACCTTCGCGCGCTACCTGGCCGCGATGCCCCCGGGCTCGCGCGGACTGGTGGAGTTGTCCGGAGCCTCCAGCGCGCTGGCGCTGGACGTCCTGGGCCGCGAGCGCGGCCTGCCCACGGTGGCCCTGACGGACGCGACGGGCGAGGCGTACCTGCGCGCGCACGGCTTCCAGGGCCAGGTGCGTCAGGTGGGCTCCATGGCGGACATGTTCCACCAGGCCATGACGCTGGAGCGCGACGGCTGGTGCTGGCCCCGGCAGCTCACCAACCGGGCCCTGGTGGCGTGCGTGGAGGCCTGGGCGTCCGGCCTGCGCGCGCAGGTGCGCGAGCGCTTCCCCACGGTGAAGCGCGTGGTGTGCGGCTTCGGCACGGGCGCGACGCTGGCGGGCCTGACGCGCGTCTTCACGACCGGAGGCTTCACCGTCACCGGCCTGCAGCCCGCGCCCGGCAAGCCGCTGCCCGGCTGGCGCACGTGGGAGGCGCAGAACCTGGGGGCGGAGGACCTGTTCTTCGAACACCAGCCGCGCGTGCCGCTGGCCACGGCCGCGCCCGCGCCGGATGCCGTCACCGCGCTCTTGGACTGGGCCCGCCGTCAGCCCCACCCGGAGCAGGTGCTCGTCATCGCGCACAACGCCCGGGAAGAGGACGTCGCGCAGGCCTAACGCCGCAGGGCGTCCAGCCGCGCCCGCACGGCGGCCACTCCGTCGCGAGGGTACGCGGGCACGTGGGACAGCTCGCGCTCGGCCAGCCGCAGCAGCGTGCGCGCGAGGCCCGGCGTGTCGCCCTCCAGGGCCCGCGCCAGCTCGCCGCCGGTCTCTGGGTAGACGCGCTCCACGCGCCGCAGCGGATCCAACCCGTCCAGCAGCGAAGCGGCAGGGGCGGGGACGTGGCGCGCGAGCAGCAGGCAGAACAGGCGCACCGCATCGTCCAGGCGCGCGCGGCCGCTGAGTCCCTCGCCGCGCGCGTGGCGTCCCGCGCCCACCAGCACCTGCGTGAGCCACTGGCCAAAGAGCCACGCGTCGTCGGAGGCCGTGCGCTGGAGCTCCGACGCCGTGTCTTCCGCGCGCGCGTCCATGCGCTCCGTCACGCCGCCCTTGTCCAGCAGCACCCGGTAGCGGTTGACGCGCGCGAACGACAGCTCCTCCAGGTCGAACACCGCGAACTCCAGCAGGTGCCCGTCGCGGTACACGACCTTGAGTCCGTGGGCCGTCTCGCGGAACGCCAGCGCGACGTCCTCCGCGCGGGGCAGCCAGCCGCGCTCCTGTCTCAATGTTTCAGCGTGCCCGGGCCAGGCGACGACGAAGAAGTCGTGGTCGCTGAAGTCATCCGGCGCGTAGTCGCGGGCCGCCATCGAGCCCAGCGCGACGAGCCCCCGGACACGGCCGTCCGCGTCGGCCCTGCGCGTCAATTCCTTCGTGAAGGCCTGATAGGCGGCGGTGTTCATGCGACGGCTCCTCTGGCGAAGAGATAATGCATTGCGTTGAAGTGGGAGGGGGTTGACCCGGATCTGACACGCTTTTCTGTGAATCCTGAGGTTGGCTTGCTTTTTATCAGGGGCTCGCCGTATGGGCTGATTCGCGGGTCAATCCCTTTGATGATCCGCCCTCCCCAATCAGGAGCCTGTATGCGAAACGCCGTCCGGACCCTCGTTCTGACTGTCGCGGTTCTTGCCATCTGGGCGCAGCCTGCCCGCGCGGATACGTACACGCAGACGAAGTACCCCATCGTGCTGGCGCACGGCATGGCGGGTTTCGATTCGCTGTTCGGGGTGCTCGACTACTTCTACGGCATCGAGTCGACGCTGAAGTCGGGCGGCGCGAAGGTCTACATCACGCACGTTCCGCAGTTCAACACGAGCGAGGCGCGCGGTGAGGCGCTGCTGGCGCAGGTGCAGGACGTGCTCGCGCGCTCCGGCGCGGCGAAGGTGAACCTGATTGGCCACAGCCACGGCGGCCTGGACGTGCGCTACGTGGCGGCGGTGCGGCCGGACCTGGTGGCGTCCGTGACCACGGTGGGCTCGCCGCACAAGGGCGCGGACCTGGCGGACTACCTGCGCAACAACCTGAAGAACGGCTCGTTCACGGAGGGCGTCCTGGCGTACTTCGCCAACAGCCTGGGCACGGTGCTGGGCCTGCTGTCCGGCCACACGCAGCCGCAGGACGCGATTGGCGCGCTGGCGGCGCTGAGCAAGTCGGGCGGCGCGGCGTTCACCGCGAAGTTCCCCGCGGGCATCCCCACCACGTCCTGCGGCAGCGGCGCGGCGACGGGCGTCCAGGGCCAGCGCTACTACTCCTGGTCCGGCACGGACCCCTTCACCAACATGCTGGACGCGTCTGACTACGCGATGAAGCTGTCGTCCTTCTTCTACAGCGAGTCCAACGACGGCCTCGTGGGCCGCTGCAGCTCGCACTTCGGCACGGTCATCCGCGACAACTACGACATGAACCACCTGGACGAGGTGAACCAGGTGCTGGGCCTCACCGCGTTCTTCACCGACCCGAAGTCCGTGTTCCGCACCCAGGCCAACCGCCTGAAGACCGCGGGCCTGTAAGCCGCTGCAAGGAGCGCCCCCGCCATGAAGAGCCGCGCCGTCATTCTCGTGGTCGCGCTGTGCGCCCTCCTGGGTGCCGGCGTCTTCTCGTGGTGGAAGGTCCGGGCGGAGGACGCGCCCGGACCCGCTGTCCCGCCGTCTTCGGGTTCCGTCGCGCAGGGGATGCAGCGTGTGGTGTCTCCCACCGCTGTCGGTGCCGCCGTGCCGGCGAGCCCGGCTCCGTCGTCTGGCGCGACGCTGCCGCCCTTGCCCGGTTCGCTCCAGGACACGGAGGAGGACGGCGCGGTGGTGGTGGATGCGTCCGGGCACCTGGTGCCGAACGCGGACCTGCTCCGGTTCTTCAACTACTACCTGTCCGCGACGGGTGAGGAGCCCGCGTCGCTCATCCGCGAGCGCATCCTCACGGCGCTGCGGGGGAAGAAGCTGCCTGCCGCCGCCATGGACGAAGCGGTGCAGGTGCTGGACGACTACCTGGCCTATCTGGACGCGGCCCGGGGCCTCGCGTCGAAGGGCTCCTCGGCCACGATGGACACCGGCGAGCGCCTGGAGGCCCTGCGCAAGCTGCGCCGCGAGCACCTGGGCCCGGGCGTGGCGGACGGCCTCTTCGGCCAGGAGGAGGCGGTGGACGCCGTCGCCGTGGAGCGGCTGAAGCTGATGAAGGACGCGTCGCTGACGAAGGAGGAGCGCGAGCAGCGCATGGCGGCCCTGGAGGAGCGGCTTCCTCCGGACGTGCGCGCCCACCGCGAGGAGGCCGTGCGCCCGCTGCGGCAGCAGGCCGTGGAGCAGGAGCTGCTGGCGGCGGGGGCGACGGCGGAGGACCTGCACCAGCACCGGCTGTCCACCGTGGGGCCGGAGGCCACCGGGCGGCTGGAGGCCCTGGATGCCGAGCGCGCGAAGTGGAAGCAGCGGCTGGCGGACTTCCGCGCGAAGCGCGAGGCGCTGGGCCAGAGCGAGCCGGACCCGGCCCGGCGTCAGGCCGCGGTGCAGCGGCTGCTGTTCGACTCGTTCACCCCGGAGGAGCGCCTCCGGGTGGAGGCCGCGGACACCATCGACGCGGCCTCCAGATCCGGGGGCGGGTGACGCCGCTTCAGGAGATCTTGAAGGGCTTCAGCTCGCTGACCTCTTCGAGCAGCAGCGGCTGCGCGTGGAGGTACGCGGTGGTGCGGCGCTTCTGGTCGATGTCGTCGTACACGCGCTGGATCTGCTGCGGCGTGAGGCCCATCTCCGGGGAGACCTCCTCGGGCGTGACGCCGTGGTTCTTCGCCCAGAGGATGAGGTCCAGCTGCGAGTAGTGCACGGAGAAGTAGAAGTCCTCCTGTGACTGCTCCAGGCTGAACGTGTCCGTGGTGGGCTCGCGGTTGAGGATGCCGTCGATGACGCCCAGGTGCCGCGCGAGCTTGTACGTCTGCGTCTTGTAGAGGCTGGCGATGGGCTTCACGTCCGCGGAGCCGTCGCCCAGCTTCACGAAGAAGCCCTGGTCATACTCCAGGCGGTTGGGCGTGCCGGACGCGGCGAAGTTGAGCCGGTCCGCGTGGAAGTACTCCATCATCTTGCGCACGCGCTGCTTGAAGTTGGTGGCGGCGACAATCTGCACGTAGGCCTGGGGCGTGAGGCGGAAGCGCTGCTCCTGCCCGTCCACCTGCACCACCACGTAGAAGACGTTGAGGGCGTCCGTGTTGAGCCGGTCGCCGTGCATGACGATCTTCCACTTCATGTCCGGCTGGAACGCGGGGAACACGGAGCGCACCGCCGCGTCGCGCTGCGAATAGCACCCGGCGGCCTCCAGCACGGGCGCGATGTCGTGCAGCGTGTACTGGATGCCCAGCTTCTCGCAGAGCTCGCGGCCCAGCTTGGAGGACAGGCCGCTGGAGTCGCGCTCCGGCAACAGCAGGCCGAAGACGCGGTCCGGCCCCAGCGCGCGCACCGCCAGCGCGGCGACGCACGCGGAGTCGATGCCGCCGGAGACGGCGACCACCAGCCCGCGCTTGCGCAGCTTCTTGAGGACGGCCTCCTTGAGCCCGTCGGACAGCGACGCGGCCTTGGCCTCCCAGTCCAGTTCCAGCACCTGCTTGGAGAACTTCGTCGTCACGGCGACCTCGATTCAGGGGAAGAGAGTGAAGACAACACGCGCGTGCGCAGGTCGGCCTTGAGCACCTTGCCGGTGGGCCCGCGGGGCAGCGCGTCCATGAACAACACGTAGCGGGGAACCTTGTGGGCCGGGAGCGACTCGCGGCAGAAGCGGCGCAGGTCGTCCTCCTGCGCGCTGGCGCCGGGCTGGAGGACCACGGCGGCGCAGGCCGCCTCACCGCCCAGGTCGTCCGGCACGCCCACCACGGCGGCCTCCAGCACGGCCGCGTGGCGCGCGAGGACGTGCTCCATCTCCGCGGGGCTCACCCGGTGGCCGCCGACCTTGAGGATTTCTTTTGCTCGGCCGACGAGGAAGAAGAAGCCATCCGCGTCGCGCCACGCCAGGTCCCCCGTCCACAGCCAGCCATCGTGGAGGATGGCGGCGGTGTCGTCCGGCGCGTTGAGGTAGCCGGGGGTGACGTTGGCGCCCTTCGCCACGAGCTGGCCCACTTCGCCATCGGGCAGGGGCGAGCCGTCGTCCGAGACCACGGCCAGCGTGACGCCGGGGATGCCCTGGCCGATGGAGCCCGCCTTGTCGGTGGCGCGCGAGGGCGGCAGATAGGACAGCCGCGCGGTGGCCTCCGTCTGGCCGTACATGACGAACAGCTCCGCCGGGTGGAAGGCCTCGCGCGTCCAGCGCACGGTGTCCGGGGACATGCCGCCGCCGGCCTGGGTGAGGTAGCGCAGCTTCAGGCTCTTGAGCGAGTCCGGCGCGGCCTGACGGCGCAGCAGCTCGAAGGTGAGGGGCACGCCCGCGAAGCCGGTGCAGGACTCGGTGGCCATGGCCTCCAGCACGACCTGCGGGTACATGAAGCGCGGATCCAGGAACACGGAGCCGCCCGCGAGCAGGTGCGTCTGGAGCACGCTCTTCCCGTAGCAGTAGTGCAGGGGAAGGATGAGCATGGCGCGGTCGCGCGGCGTGAGCCCCAGGTACTCCACGATGGAGCGCGTGTTCGCCGCGATGTTGGCGAACGTCTGCACGACGCCGCGAGGCGTGCCCGTGCTGCCGGACGTGTAGACGATGGACGCGGGAGCCTCCGGGGGCAGGGAGGGCAGGGCGCCCGACGCCGTGACGCTGGCCTCCGGATCCACCGCGCCGTCTTCCTGAAGCCACGCGCACGAAGCAGGCTTCAACAGCCCGAGCATGCGCTCCGGAGGACGCGAGCCATGCACGACGAAGAAGTGGCTGAGCTGTGAGCGCCCCGTCCAACGCCGAGCGTCCTGACCGAAGATGACCGCATGGCGCGCGCCCGTCTGCTCCAGGATGCTGGCCAGGGAGTCCGCGCCCGTCTCCCGGTCCAGCTCCACGGCGCAGGCGCCCAGGGCCTGCACCGCGAGACTCGCGACGGCCGCCGCGCACCCCAGGGGCAGGGCGATGAGCACGCGAGCCCCGGGCTCCACACCCGAGGCCCGCAGCTGTCCCGCGAGCGCGAGCATCCGCGCTTCAAGCTGCGCATACGTGAGCCGCGCCCAGGGCGAATCCACCGCCGGTGCTTCCGGCGTCGCCGCTGCGTGGCCGCGAACCCACGAGGGCGGGGTGTCAGCGCTCACGCGGCCTCCAGCTGCACGGCGTCCACGTCCGCCTGGGGCACGGGCCTGGGCTTCAGGAATTGATGCGCCAGCAACTGCGTGGACGCCACGGCGAACAGGGCCATGGTGTCCGCTTCGCTCTCCGCGGAGTTCGGCGCCCGCAGCTTCGCGACCAGCCGCTCCACCTTGCGCGCGTCGAAGACGCCCGTGGCCGCCACCGCCTCCGGGGCCAGCAGCTCGCGCGCCCAGGCCGGCGCGTCCGGACCCACCAGCGCTCCCGCGATGGGGGCGCGATACGGGAACTTGGTGCGCTCCAGGATGGACGCCGGCACCCGGCCCTTCGCGAAGCGCTTGAGCAGGTGCTTCTCGTCCAGGCCCCGCAGCCGCAGCCGCTCCGGCACCCTCGCGGCGAACTCCATCACGCCCGTGTCCAGGAACGGGAAGCGCCCCTCGACGGCGTTGCCCAGCAGCATGCGGTCGCCCTGCGCGGACAGCAGGTAGCCCGACAGCAGCGTGCGCGCCTCCAGGTACTGCGCCCGCGCCAGGGGCCGCCACTTCGCCACCGCGTCCGGCACCGTCGCGAGCACCGACGCCACCGGATCCTCGTCCGCCACCTTCGCGGCGAACTCCGGCGCGAGGAAGCGAAGGATGCGGCCGCTGTTGCCCCACCGCACCAGGTGCGAGAACCCCAGCGCGTCCGGCGTCTCCAGCCCCGTGCCGAAGAACTCGCGCAGCAACTCCACGCTCTGCTGGCTCACCGACAGCGTCGGATACAGCCGGCGCAGGAGCAGCGGCCGGTACTTCGAGCCCGGCTGGCGCGCCCAGAACTGGCGCACCTGCGTCTCCTTGAAGAGGTCGTAGCCGAGGAACATCTCGTCCGACCCTTCACCTGTCAGCACGACCTTGATGCCGTGGTCGCGCACCCACCCGGACAGCCGCAGGAACGGCGCGGGCGCGGAGCGCATCATCGCCTGCTCCGCGTGGAAGATGACGCCCGGCACCAGCGAGCCGATGTCCCCGTCGCGCATCTCCACCACGCGATGCTCGGTGCGCAGCTGCTCCGCCACCGTCGCCTGGTGCGTGCGCTCGTCGAACCGCGCGTGCGCGAAGCCCACGGAGAACGTCCGCAGCGTGCCGCCCAGCTGCTCCTGCGCCAGCGAGCACAACAGGCTGGAGTCCAACCCTCCCGACAGGTACGCCGCCACCGGCACGTCCGCGCGCAGCCGCAGGCGCACCGCCCGGTCCAGCACCGCGCCCAGCTCCTCCAGGAGCCGGGGCGCGTCCGCCGCGTCCGGCGTCACCCCGAAGTCCAGGTCCCAGTAGCGCTGGAGCGTCAGCGTCCCGTCGCGCCACTTCGCCACGTGCGCGGGCGGCAGCAGGGACACGCCCTCGAAGGACGTGCGCGGCGCCACCGGCGCCCACAGCTGGTACGTCTGTTTCAGCCCCCGCGCGTCCAGCGCGGGCGTCACCAGGCCTCCGGCGAAGAGCGCCTTCGCCTCCGACGCGAACGCCAGGTGGCCTTGCGGCAGGGACGCGTAGAACAGCGGGCAGATGCCCACCCGATCCCTCGACATCCACAGCGTGCGGTCGCGCGGGTCCCACAGCGCGAAGGCCCACTGGCCCTCGAAGCGGCGCACGCAGTCGATGCCCCACGCGAGGAACGCCGCGAGGATGACCTCCGTGTCCGAGCGCGTGCGGAAGGCATACGCGCCCGACAGCTGCTCGCGCAGCTCCACGTGGTTGAAGATCTCCCCGTTGAACACGACGGTGAGGCCGGTGGCCTCGTCGCGCATCGGCTGGTGACCGGAGGCCAGGTCGACGATGGACAGCCGCGCGTGCCCCAGCGCGGCGCCGTCCAGGAGCAGGGCGCGCTGCGCGTCTGGCCCCCGGTGCTTGATGCTGGCGGTCATGCGGCGCAGGCGGCCGGCGTGCTGCTCCGTGCCTGTTGCGTCACCCGCCGGGAAGGTGAACCCCGCGATGCCGCACATGGGCGTCTCAGCTCGCCTTCGCCAGCGACTGCTTGCGGTCCACGAAGGCCACCACGCGCGACAGCGAGTCCAGGTTCTCCGGCACCAGCTCCTTGTCGTCGAGCTTGATGTGGAACTCCGTCTCGATGAAGGCCACCAGCTCCATCATGCCCGTGGAGTCGATGAGGCCCTTGCGCAGGAACGAGTCGTCGTCCGCGAAGTCGTCCACGAAGAAGGTGTCGACGATGAAGGTGCGAAGCGTGTCACGCGTGCTCATGGGATGGGTCCTGTCGTTGAAGCAGGGAATGGGGTGTGGAAGGGCGATGCGAATGGAACGCGCCCGGCGCGTTTTGCTGAGCGCCGGGCGAAAGGCAGGCGGCAGGGCGGTCAGGTACCCGTGGCGTCCCGGGACACCAGGTCCAGGCTCATGCTGCGCGCCGGGTTGCCCATGGCGAGCGAGTCCGGGGGCACGTCCTGGGAAACGATGCTGCCGGCGGACACCACCGACCGTGCACCAATGCGCACGCCGGGCAGCAGGATGGCGCCGTGGGCCACCCAGACGTCGTCCTCGATGATGATGGGGGCGATGCGCTGGCCGTCCCGGTCGCTCACGCGCACGTACGACGCGAACATGCACCGGGCGCCAATCTGCACGGACTCCCAGGCCTCCACGGACACGCCGTAGTTGAACTGGGTCTCGTCGCCCACCAGCAGCCGCGCGTGCTCGTAGCAGACCACCGACGTGGGCAGCATGCCGCCCAGGAACGTCAGCTTGTCCCCCAGCTCCGCGTGGCCGTCGTTGCGCGCGGCCACCGGGCCATACGCCGCCACGTCCCGGCCCGTGCGGAAGGTGCGGAACAGCCAGCGCGCCCGCGCCACGGCCACCACGCGCTCGGCGCGCGGGAACACCTGCGTGCGCACCAGCTCCATGCCCGCGCGCGCCATCTGGACGGCTTCCTGCCGGGAGGGGAGGGGAGGCTTCATCGCGCCACCTCGCGCCGCAGCACGCGGGCCGGCGAGCCGCCCACCATCACGCCAGGAGGAATGCGGCGGGAGATGACCGTGCCGGAGGCCACGCTCGCGCCCTTCTGCAGGTGCGTGCCCGGCAGCAGGATGGAGCGGCTGCCCACCGTGACACCTTCCTCCACCACCAGCGGCACGGACTGGGGCCGCTCGTGCCGGTTGCCCCGGACCGGGTGATACATGTTGTCCAGCAGCTTGCACCACATGCCCAGACGGCTGCGCGCGCCCACCGTCACGCAGGACTGCGCTTCGATGGAGCTGCCTCCCTCGATGGTCACGTCGTCCTCGATCACGATGCGTCCCCCCCGCTGCGCGTGCAATTCAATGGGCGCCATCCGCGCGTCGAAGACCACGCGGTTGCCCACCAGGACTTCGCCCTCGCCGTGAATCCAGACGCGGCCCCAGACGGTGGGGATGGCGCCCACGGACTCACAGCGGCGCAGCTTCAAACGCGCGACCGTTGGCCCCAGGCCGAGCATCATCATCAACGGAACGCGCATGGCTTCAGGGCCCGGCTTTCGCGGAGGCCGGTGCCTCCGGCAGCGCCGCCAGGAACGCGATGAGCGCCGGCGCCACGCGCGCCTGCCCCGCCGCGTTGAGGTGGCCCCCGTCATCGGAATAGTCAGGCACCATCGCCGGGTACGCGCGGCCGTTCACCTCGTACGTCTCGCGGCTGCCATCCGCCTGCGACGACTCCAGCGCCGCCAGGTCGAACAGGGGCTCCTTGCCGCCGTAGGTCTGCCGCATCAGCGCGTTGAACGCCTCGCGCGACACGTTCTCCCCCACGCCGAACACGGGGCGCCCGCGCAGCTCGTTGAACCACGCCTTCGCCCCGCGCTGCACCGTCGTCAGCGGCGCGGTGACGTGCACGAAGGTGACGCCCGGGTGGCGCGACTTCAGCCCCGCGAGCGTGGTGCGGTACTTCTCGAAGAGTGCCTTCGCGTCCGTGCTGGAGGTGAAGTCGATGTAGCAGAACTTCATCAGCGCCACGTCCACCTGCTTCGCGACGCCGCCGTCCAACAGCCGTTCGAAGTGCGCGATCTTCGTCTCCGGCTGCTCGTTCTGGCCCACGAACGCGTGCGCCAGCGTGCCCTGCGCAATCGCAGTGCTCGCGTCCTTCACCTCCACGATGGCGGGCGCCTTCGTGCTGGGTGAAAGGCCGCGCACACCGTCCAGGATGTTGCCGCCCACGGACTGGTGGCCAAAGAAGACCCGGCGGTGCGTCAGCCGCTCCAGCCCCGCGGCTGCCGCGTCCGGCGTCACCTGGGCCGTGGCCGCCGCGCTCTGGGGCAGGGCCATCAACAGCGCGCCCGGAAGGAGCAGCGCACCCAACCGCGCGGGAAAGTCACGAATGACTTGCATATGTGAACCTTTAGACCTTTCAGGCTCCGAGCGTCAAAGGTCCTGGCGTCGCGTCTGGATGCATGCCTTCCAGGCCGCCACGCAAAGTGTAAACAGAGGGTCGTGATTGCCCCGGAGTGGGCTCCGGGAAATCCGCTACTCGTGCTTGAGGCCGAAGAGGGAGCGCAGCCTTCCGAGGATGCGGCCCGCCTCGGGCGAGTGGTCCGGTCCGCCGCCGGCCGCCTGCGCCACCGCGCGCAGCTGGGTGCGGCGCTGGGCCAGGAGCGCGGAGAGCTGCCGGGCAAGGCCCGGATAGTCCGCGAACAGCCGCGCGAAGGTGGGCCGGTCCAGCTCCAGCAGCACGGAGTCCTGGACGGCCACGACGGTGGCGGCGCGGGGCTCGCCGGTGAGCAGCGACATCTCTCCAATGTACTGACCCGGCCCCAGCCGCGTGATTTCGGACTGGAGCGTGCCGGCGCGCACGCTGACCTCGCCGGAGGCCACGACGTAGAAGGTCCCGCCCTCCTCGCCCTCCTGGATGATGCGCTCGTTGCGGCCGAAGCGGCGCACCACCACCTCGCACCGCAGGCGCTCCAGCTCCTCCGGGCCCAGCGGCTCGAAGAGGTCCACCTGACGCAGGAGGTCGCGCACCGTGTCGTCCGCCAGCTCGCGGCGGCGGTGCTTGGACTCGCGGCGCAGGGTGACCGTGCGCTGGGCGTGGGGCAACTCCAGGCCCTCGCGGCGCAGCCGGTACCACAGCCGCGTGTGCAGCTCCTCCCGCACGCTGTCCGACAGCGCGAAGTCGTTGAGGAACACGCGCACCATGTACTGCGCGTTGGAGTCCGTGAAGGCCACCGTGCGCGCGATGGGCGGCGGCTGCACCAGCACCTGGGGAATCTCCCTGGCCACGTCCAAGAGCGCCTGCTTCACCTGGTTGGGCGGCGCGTCCAGGGACACGCCCACCTGCATCTCGATGCCCACGGGCTCGCGGTGCTGGGTGAAGTTCTTCACGTGCTCCTTGCCCACCATGCTGTTGGGCAGGGTGATGACCTCGCGCCGGAAGTTGGCGATGCGGATGGAGCGCCACCCGATGTGCACCACCCGCCCGGTGTGCTCGCCAATGCGGATGAAGTCGCCCACCTCGAAGGGCCGGTCCAGCTGCAGGGACAGACCCGCGAAGAGGTTGCCCAGCGTCTCCTGCAGCGCCAGACCGATGACCACCGTCAGCACCGCGGTGGAGGCGACCAGGCCCGCCAGGTCCAGGTTGAGCTGGCTCTGGAGGATGGGGACGGTGGCGAGCGCGTACAGCGTGAAGTCGATGACGTCGCGCAGGATTTTCGGCGTCGTCACCGGCGAGCGCATCCGCACCAGCTTCAGCGCGAACGCCACCCCGGCGCGGATGACGCCAAAGGCGAACGTGAGCATCCAGCCCACGTTCACGAACTTGTGCAGGCCCTCTGGCGCCGAGCCCTCCGGCAGGAAGCGCGACACCAGCCGCAGCGCCAGGAAGGCGAGCAGCATCCGCACCGCGCCCCGCAGGTCGTCACGCAGGGCCGTGTCCTGGGTGGTCCGCTGGATGGCCAGCAGCAGCACCGTGAGGATGGAGCCCGCCAGCAGGGGGAGATGGCCTTCGAGGAAGTTCAGCACGCCCGGTGAATCAGACCGGTGGCGCGTGCACGGGTCAAGGTGGCGGTTGACGGGTGGGCCCCGAGCAGGGATACACGCCCCCATGACGCTTGCCTCGGTGCAGGGACAGCCCCGCGCGATGGACGCGCTCCAATCCGCCTTGCGGTCTGGCTCGGTGCATCACGCCTACCTGTTCGCCGGGCCTGAAGGGGTGGGCAAGGAGCTGGCCGCGGTGGGGCTGGCCCAGGCCCTCACGTGCCCGGAGGCCCCGGAGGTGGGCTGCGGCAAGTGCGCCAGCTGCGTGCGCATCGCCAAGGGGCTGCACCCGGACGTCACCTGGGTGATGCCGGACGACGAGCGCGTGTCGCGAGGACTCGCCGGCCGCTCCGACTTCACCGGCACGCCCAGCCGCGAGCTGCGCGTGGAGCAGATACGGCAGCTCCAGGAGCGCCTGGCGCTGCGCGGCCTGGAGTCCAAGCGCAAGGTGGCCATCCTGGTCAGCGCGGAGCAGATGAACGTCCAGGCGCAGAACGCCTTCCTCAAGACGCTGGAGGAGCCGCCCGCTGAAACGACGCTCATCCTGGTGGCGAGCGCCATGGACCGCCTGCTGCCCACCATCCGCAGCCGGTGCAGCAAGGTGTACTTCGGCCCGCTGCCGGTGGACCTGGTCGCGAAGCGCGTGCAGCAGGAGCGCAAGCTGGACGCGGACACCGCCGCCCTGGCCGCGGTGATGTCCGGAGGCAGCCTGGGCCGCGCGCTCGCGCTGGACGTGGACGCGCTGAAGGAGCGCAAGGACGTGCTCACCGCCTTTGAAACCCTGAGCGGCGACGACATCCCGGCGCTGCTGCGCTTCGCGGAGGCGCATGGCGGCTCGCGCGAGGACGCGGACACGGCGCTGGAGCTGCTCATCCTCTGGACGCGCGACGTGTCGCTCGCGAAGGCCGGGGCGCTGGAGGCCATTGCGAACCGCGACCTGACGGAGCTGGCGCAGCAAGCCGCGAAGCGCACGACGGAGGCCGCGCTGCACCGGCGGCACTCGCTGCTGGAGTCGGCGCGCACGGCCATCGGCTCGCGCAACGGCGCGCCCCGGTTGCAGCTGGAGCGGCTGCTCATTGAGCTGTGCGTGGAGGCCCGATGAGCGCGGACATGGACGAGGTGCTGGCGGAGGTGAAGGCCGGCAAGGTGTGGCCGCTGTACCTCCTGTGGGGCGAGGAGTTCCTGGTCAGGAAGGGCGCCGACGAGCTGGTGAAGACGCTGGTGCCGGACGCCGCCATGGGGCTGAACCTCGCGGTGCTGGACGCGGCCTCTCCGCGCGAGGTGGCGCAGGAGCTGGCCACGCTGCCGCTGTTCCCCGGGCGCAAGGTGGTGCTGGTGCGCGACCCGGAGTTCCTCGCGCCCAAGAAGGGCAAGGGCGACGCGCTGGCCAAGGCGCGCGACGCTTGGAAGGCGGGCAAGCGCAAGGAAGGAGCCCGGCGGCTGCTGGCGCTGGCGGGCCGCGCCGGCTGGGGCGTGGATCAGCTGGACCCCCGCGTGCCCGGCGCTCCTTCGGTGGAGCAGTGGAAGGAAGAGCTCAACGTGGACCTGGCGGAGGCGGACCTCGCCTTCCTCCAGGAGGCCGCGGCCTTCTGCCGTGACGAGCGCATCAGCGCGCCGGAAGGGGACGCTTCCGCGCTGCTGGAGCTGCTCCAGAAGGGCGTGCCTCCGGGGCACGCGCTGGTGCTGGCGGCCACGGACGTGGACTCGCGCAGCCCGCTGCTCAAGTTCGCGCAGGACAAGGGCCGCCTCTTCGAGCGCAAGGTGGCCGCGCGCCACAAGGACCTGGACCTCAGCGAAATCTCCCGGGAGTTCCTGGCCCCCTTCAAGAAGAAGCTGGGGCCGGGCGCGCTGGAGGGCCTGAAGGAGCGCATCGGCGGCAACATCCGGCTGCTCCAATCAGAGCTGGAGAAGCTGGCCGTCTACGCGGAAGGCCCCACCATCGAGGCGCAGCACGTGGCGCTGCTGGTGCACCACGCGCGCGAGGAGGAGTTCTTCGAGCTGACGGAGGCGCTGCAGAAGCGCGAGCTGCGCGACGCGCTGTCCTACGCGGAGGACGCGATGGGGCAGGGCACGCACGCGCTCCAGCTGTTGGGCGCGGTGGCGTCCATCGTCCGCTCGCTGCTGGAGAACCACGCCTGGCTGGAGAAGTACGCGGGCGGCCAGCCGCCGCGCACCGGCCGCGACGTGGAGGCGCGCATCCTCCCCAAGCTGGAGCAGGAGCTGAAGGCCACCAAGCGCAAGACGCCCAACGCCTGGGCGCTCGCCTTCGGCATGCAGGCCGCCGCCCGCTACGAGCGCCGCGAGCTGCTCAACGCCCTGGTGGCGTGCGCGGACGCGGACCTGGCCCTGAAGTCCTCCGCCAGCGGGAAGCTCGTCATCGAACGGCTGTTGTGGACGGTGTGCACCCGCGCCTGAAGAGGCCCGGGTTGAAGGAGCCGCCATGGCGGACAAGCGTCGCTTCGATCTCTTCGCGGACCTGCTCGTCTCGCGCTTTCCCCAGGCCCTGCGCGTCTATGACATCGCCGGCGGCATGGGGAAGCTGAACGAGTCCCTCACCCAGCGCGGACGCACCGTCACCACCTTCGACCTGCGCCACAAGCACCTGCCCGTGAAGTACGCGCAGCGGCTCTTCACCCTGGAGGAGCCCTGCGAGGCGGAGCTCGTCGTGGGCATGCACCCGGACGGCGCCACGCGGATCATCATCGAGTACGCCGCGCGCCACGGGCTGGGCTTCGCCGTCGTCCCTTGCTGCTCCGACAATGGGATGCCCTACAAACCGTGGATGCGGCACCTGGCGGACGTGGCCCGCGACGCCGGCTTCTCCTCCGTGGAGGAGGCCGAGCTCCCCATGGATGGACGTGCAAGGGTGTTGCTGGGCGTGTGGCGCTGACGCACGCCTCGCGAATTCAGGGCCATCCTTTGCACAGCAAGAAAAAGCCGCCAACCGTGGATTGTCTGAATAGAAGACACACCCGGTGTGGCCTGTCACGGTTCAGGACAGCCGCCCGGCCGCCCTTGAATCATCAACAATTCCAAGGGCTTGCGGCAGGCACGTAACGACTGCTTCCACATTACGGAAGATGAACTGGGCACCGATGTGCCAGCTGCTTTTCAGCACCTTTCCATAATGCGAGGCATTTCGCGGGCTTAATGAGTTGGCCTGAAGAATGCTGAAAGGAGCGCTGTCCCGGCGACCACCCCCTTCGCGCCGGGCAGGAGGCAGTACCTTGGTTCGCACCCGTTTCGTTTCAGCGCTGCTGGCGTTCCCGCTGGTTGCTTGTGGTGTCGGGGACATGGATGGCGACACGCAGGAAGGTCAGCAGAAGCCGGATGAGGTCGCGGAAGTGCAGAGCGCCCTGAGCGCGATGCCCGGTGCCCAGATTGTCGGCACCAACGCGGATGGGACGCCGCACACCATCCAGGGCCGCCTGGGCCAGGCGGACCGCGCGCTGACGGGCTTCGCCGCCGCGGACGTGCACACGGCCATCGCCGGGTCGCTGCCCAGCATCGCCTCGCTGTTCCGCCTGAACGCGTCCGACCTGCAGGTCCGCAAGGTCTCCGTGGACGACCTGGGCATCTCGCACATCCGCTACGCGCAGACGCTGAACGGTCTGCCGGTGGTGGGCGAGGAGCTGGTGGTGCACGTGGACCGCTCCGGCGCCATCTTCAGCGCGAACGGTTCCGCGCGCTCCGGCGGCGCGCTGCCCGCGCGTCCGAAGGTCGCCGCGGAGGCGGCCCGCACGGCGGCGCTGCGTGACACCCAGGGCACGGGCCTGTCCGCGGGCAACGCGCGCCTGGTGTACGTGAAGTCTGAGAAGGACAGCGAGCTGCGCCTGGCCTACGAGGTGAAGGTCGCCGGTGAGACGGCCGCGATGCCGCTGCGCGACCGCGTCTATGTGGACGCCATCAACGGCGACACGCTGCTGCGCGTCCCGGAGATCCACACCGCGCTCAACCGCAAGGTCTACAGCGCGAACAACGGCACCAGCACCCCGGGCACCCTGAAGCGCAGCGAGGGCCAGGCGGCCATCGGTGACTCCCATGTCGACACCAACTACGACATGCTGGGCTACACCTACGACTGCTACAAGACGAACTTCAACCGCGACTCGCTCAACAACGCGGGCCAGACGCTCATCAGCACGGTGCACTACAGCCGCAACTACGTGAACGCCTACTGGGACGGCACCCAGATGGTGTACGGCGACGGCGACGGCGTGAACTCCATCGAGCTGGGCAAGGACGCGGACGTCACCGTCCACGAGCTGACCCACGCCGTGACGCAGAACGAGTCCAACCTCACGTACTCCGCCCAGTCCGGCGGCCTCAACGAGGCGATGTCCGACACCTTCGGCGCCATCTGCGAGAGCTGGAAGTCCGGCACGTGGAGCACCGCCGCGGACATCTGGAAGGTGGGCGAGGACGTGTGGACCCCCGGCACCGCCGGCGACGCGCTCCGCTACATGGATGACCCGGCGAAGGACGGCGCGTCCATCGACTGGGCGCCGAACTACTCCGGCCAGGACGTGCACTACACCTCCGGCGTCCCGAACCTGGCGTTCGCGCTGCTCGCCAAGGGTGGCACGCACCCGCGCGGCCGCAGCTCCATCAACGTGACGGGCATCGGCGTCCAGAAGGCCGGTCAGATCTGGTACTACGCCAACGCCAACCTCTACACGGCCAGCACCACGTACGAGCAGGCGAAGACCTGGACCATCCAGGCCGCCGCGGCCCTGGGCTATGACGCCGCGACGCAGGCTTCCGTGAAGGCGGCCTGGGAAGCGGTGGGCGTGGGCGTGACGGTTCCGCCCCCGACCTGCACCGTGCTGACCAACGGCGTCGCGAAGACGGGCCTGTCCGGCGCGTCCGGTTCGTCGGCGTACTACTGCATCGACCTGCCGGCCTCCCGCTCCTCCACCTACGTCATGAGCGGCGGCACGGGCGACGCGGACATGTACATCAAGTTCGGCTCCGCCCCGACGACGACCTCGTATGACTGCCGTCCGTACCTGTCCGGCAACAACGAGTCGTGCAGCGCGGCGGCGAAGGCCTCCTCGGGCCGCATGTACATCATGCTGCGCGGCTACTCGTCCTACAGCGGCACGTCGCTGAAGGCCACGTACTAAGCCCTCACGCGGGTCCGGCGTGAGTCCTCGCCGGGCCTCGTGTGAAGGTCACCTTCCGCCTCCGGGGCTCCATGTCCCGGGGGCGGTCGTGTTTCCGGGGGCAGGCAGCCCGTCGCGTGGGAACGGGGTAGGGTGTCCCGACTTCGCGAGCGGGAGGACGCATGCGGCGGCTGGGGCTGGTGGTGCTGACGGCGGTGGTGTTTTCCGGGGCCCTGTCGTGCCACCGGGGGACGCGGGCCTCGCGCACCTGCGTGGTGCTGTCGGTGGGTGGCACCAAGGGGCTCGCGCACGTGGGCGCGCTGGATGCGCTGGTGGCCCGGGGCGTGCCCATCGACTGCGTGGTGGGCAACAGCATGGGCGCGGTGGTGGGCGGCCTCTACGCGTCCGCGCCGGGCATGAACCTGCGCCAGCGCTACCATTCCTTCTTCACCGCGTACGAAGAGGAGACGCTCAAGGTGGCCGCGACACGCGGCGCGGTGGGCGCGGCGGTGGGGCTGCTCGCGGTGCTGTTGTCGGGCGGCGCGCTGGGACCCGCCATGGCGGCGGGCGCGCTGGGGGCGGCCAGCGGCGCGGCGACGGTGCCGCCCTTGAGCCATGAGCGCTTCACCCAGGTGCTGGATCGCTTCTACGCGGGCGCGCGCGTGGAGGAGCTGCCCGTGCCCTTCGTCACCTTCCACCAGGAGCCCTTCGCGGGCGGCATCCGGCTGGTGACCGTGACGCGCGGCCCGCTGGCGGAGGCCGTCTCCGCGAGCGCGGCCAACCCGCTGCTGTTCGAGGACGCGACGCTGGAGCGCATTGATCCGGGCGCGGACCGCGTGTCCGCGACGCCCGTCCATGACGCCTGCCAGTTGTTCCCGGGCGCGAGGCTCATCGCCATCAACGTCACCGGCGAGCCGGCCTTCTACCGCTCCGACCTGGGCTGCGACGTGCGCGAGGTCCGCGTGGACGTGGCCATGCCCCCGGTGGAGGCCTTCACCGGCCGGGGCCCCGCCTTCGAGGCCACCTACGACGCGGGCCACGACGCGGTGATGCGGGCGCGGCTGGACTGAAACTCATCCCGCCGTCAGCAAACCCGTCACATCCCGCCACCCGCCCTGGCAGGGCGCGATGTCCGTGGCCAGGTAGTGCCCCACGTGGCCGGGCTTGAGCGCGACAATGGCGGACGAGCGCGTTCCGTAGCCCTCCGTATGGATGCACAGCGCCTGGAGCTGCCGGAGGAAGTCCGCGGGGAGGTCATTCTCCTCCAGCGGCCCCGTCGCGGTCTCCCGGGGCGGCAGGGCGTGGTCGGCCAGGGCGGCCTGGAGCCCCGTCACCAGCTGCGGCCAGGGGCGCTTCGCCACGCCTTCGGCCAGGGCGATGGCCCGCCCCACCTTGGGGATGGTCAGGGTGTCCAGATTGTCGTTGGGGAGCACGTGCACGCCATCCGGGACGTCCTCGTGTAACAGGCGCTCGTGGCCCGGCCGCGCGTAGGCGACCCGCAGGGTGTTCGCGTCCCCGTAGAGCAGGTTGAAGGGCAGGAACTCCGGGGCGGGCAGGGTGCCGAGGTAGCGCTCGATGGCCTCCACCGACCCGGCCTGGAGGGCGCGCAGCACCACCTCGCCCCGGGAGCGGGGGGCCAGGCCCTGGATGCGGGCGCCGCGCTGGTTCGTCAGGGCCACCAGGACTCCCTCGTGGGTCACCCCCATCCACGTGCCGCCCCGCTCCACGTCCTGACCGCCCACCACGCGCGGGGACTCGGAGAGGACCTTCGGCCCGTGGGCCGGACGCGCGTAGAACTCATCCCGGTTGGCGGCGACGACCAGCGGCCACTCGGGGTGGGCGTTACGGAGGATGAGGACGGTGCACATGGCGTCTGGTCGATAACATCCACGGAGGGGCCATGCATGGTCGCGAATGCATGTTGGCGATCCCTCGTTTCCCCAAAGCGGCTATGGTCCGCCGCCCTCAGGAGAGTCCATGGCGGAGAGAATCCTCGTCACCAGCGCCCTTCCGTACGCGAACGGCGCCGTCCACCTCGGCCACGCTGTCGAGTACATCCAGACGGACATCTACGTCCGCTTCCTGCGCTCGTGCGGCCAGGACGTCGTCTACTTCTGCGCGGACGACACGCACGGCACGCCTATCGAAATCAACGCCGCGAAGCAGGGCATCCCGCCGGAGCAGTTCGTCGCGCGCTTCCACGACGAGCACCAGCGCGACTTCCGCGACTTCGACATCCGCTTCGACTACTTCCACTCCACCAACTCGCCGGAGAACCGCCACTACGCGGAGCTCATCTACGGGCGCTTGAAGGACGCGGGCGACATCGACCGCCGCGACATCGAGCAGACCTACTGCGAGAAGGACAAGCGCTTCCTGCCGGACCGCTTCATCCGGGGCACCTGTCCCAACTGCCGGTCCACGGATCAGTACGGCGACGCCTGTGAGAAGTGCGGCAAGACGTACAACCCCACGGACCTCATCGACCCGAAGTGCGCGCTCTGTGGCACGCCGCCGGTGCGCCGCAACTCCGTGCACCTGTTCTTCAAGCTGTCGCGGCACGCGGACTTCCTCCAGGAAGTGCTCAAGCGCCCCGGCTTCATCCACCCGGGTCTGGCCACCCAGCTCCAGGGCTTCTTCGAGAAGGGCCTGGCGGACTGGGACATCAGCCGCGACGGGCCGTACTTCGGCTTCGCCATCCCGGGTGAGACGGACAAGTTCTTCTACGTCTGGCTGGATGCGCCCATCGGGTACATCGCCACGACGGAGAAGTGGGCGAAGGAGTCCGGCCGCTTCCCGGATGCGCTCGCGTACTGGGGCAAGGATGCTCCGACGCGCATCGTCCACTTCATCGGCAAGGACATCGTCTACTTCCACGCGCTGTTCTGGCCCGCGGTGCTGAACGTCGCGGGGTTCCACATCCCCAACGAGATCAAGGTGCACGGCCACCTGACCGTGAACGGGGAGAAGATGAGCAAGAGCCGCGGCACCATGGTGGCCGCGCGTGACTACCTGGACCTGCTGGACCCCAGCTACCTGCGCTACTTCTACGCGGCCAACCTGGGCGCGGGCGTGGAGGACCTGGACCTCAACCTGAAGGACTTCCGCCTCCGGGTGAACGGCGAGCTCGTCAACAACGTGGGCAACCTGGCCAACCGCGCGCTGTCGCTGCTGGCCGGGCCGCTGGAGAAGAAGCTCGCGCCGGGCCGCGCGGAAGGACCGGGGCGCAAGCTGGTGGAGGACGCGCTGGCGCGGGTGCCGGAGGTCCGCGAGGCGTTCGAGAAGCTGGAGTACCGCAACGCCATCCGGATCATCACGGAGATCGCCTCCACGGCGAACGCGTTCCTGCAGACGGCGGCGCCGTGGGCGCTGGTGAAGAAGGACGCGGAGGCCGCTCGGGCGGACCTGTCGGACGCGGCGGACGTGGCGTACCTGCTGGGCGCGCTGCTGGCGCCGGTGACGCCGCGCGTGTCGGAGAAGCTGTTCGCGCAATTGGGAGCCGAGCCGCTGACGTTCCAGGCCCTGGCCACCGCGAAGTACCCGCTGCTGGATCGCGCCCGCCCGCTGGGCACGCCGGAGCCGCTGCTGCCCCGGCTGGAGGAGGAGCGCGTCAACGCCATCATCAAGGTCCCCGCGGGGACGCCGGCCGCCGAGCCCGCCAAGGCCAGCGGCAAGGACAAGAAGACGGAGAAGAAGCCCGTGGAAGCGAAGACTCCCGAAGCAGCGCCCACGACGCAGGCATCCCCGGGCGCGGGAGCGGCGGAAGGCGCGCCCGCGGCCGACATCGAGTACGCGGACTTCGCCAAGGTGGTGCTGAAGGCGGGGCGCATCGTGGCCGCGGAGAAGGTGAAGGGCGCGGACAAGCTGCTCAAGCTGGACGTGGACCTGGGTGAGGGCACGCCGCGCACCATCGTGTCCGGCATCGCGGAGGCGTACCCGGCGCCGGAAGCGCTGGCGGGCCGGCGCGTGGTGGTGGTGGCGAACCTGAAGCCGCGCAAGCTCAAGGGCATCGAGTCGCGCGGCATGCTGCTGACGGCAGGCTCGGGCGGCAAGGACCTGTCCCTGCTGGAGCCGGGCGACGTGCCGCCCGGCGCGGACGTGAAGTAGCGCACGAGCAGTGGCTTCAAGGACACGCCGGGTGGCAATGCCGCCACCCGGCGAGAGAGGTGACGAGACGTGGCGGACTGGCGTGCCGAGCGGGACCGCGCCCTGTTGACCCTGGAGCGGGAGAAGCGGCCGGCGAGCCGGGCCGAGGCGGCGGATCTGCTGTTCCAACTCGCGTCCGAGGAGCCCGCGCACGCGGCGGAGTTCACGGACGTGCTGGTGCGGCTGCTCGCGGATGCGCAGCCGGAGGTGCGCCGCTCGGGCGTGAGCCTGGCGTCCGTCATCCTGGCGCCGGATCAGCTCCCGGACATGCTCCTGCCAAGGCTGCGTGACGAGGACACCCGCGTGCGGCTGGAGGCCACCGGGCGGCTGGCGGACCTGGCGCTGCCGCACGCGCGCGGCGCCCTGGCCGGCATGCTGGAGGACCCCACGCCGGAGGTCCGCTTCGAGGCCGCGCGAGGCATCGCCGCGCTCAAACACCCGGCTGGCCTGGACATCCTCGTGGCCGCGCTGGACGTGGACACGCTGCGCTTCCGGGCGCTGGGCGCGCTGGCGGAGTTGGAGGACACGCGGGCGCTGCCAGCCGTGAAGCGCCTCTTCGGCAAGTGGCTGTTGCCCGCGTTCGACAAGACGCAGGCGGCGGGCGTGCTCCTGAAGCTGGGCGATCCGGAGGGCGCGGACTGGCTCATGCAGCGCACGCGCAAGAAGTGGAGCGCGGACCGGGCGCTCGCGGTGGAGCTGTGCGGTGAGCTGAAGGTGCCCGGTGCGCTGGAGCGGCTGAAGGACATCCTCGCGGACGCGAAGGATCCGTGCCGGGGCGCCGCCGCGCGCGGGCTGGGCCGGCTGGGGGATGCCCGGGCGCTGCCCTGGCTGCTCGCCGTGCTGGAGGACCGGAGCGCGCCGGAGGACGACCGGCTGGACGCCGCGGATGGCCTGTGGCGGCTGGGCGTGGCGGAGGGGCTGGAGCGCGTGCGCGCCGCCGTGCCCACCTTCGCGTCGGAAGAGGCACGGACGGAGCTGGAAGAGCTGTTTCAGGAGAAGCCATGAAGCTGGTTGATGCGCATTGCCACCTGGAGCCGAAGGACTACGCGGACGTGGCGCCGGTGCTGGAGCGCGCGCGCGCGGCGGGGCTGGTGCACGCGGTGCTGGTGGGGCAGTTCGAAGGCCCCGGAGACTGGGGCAACGCGCTGGAGATCGCCGCCCGGCACCCGGACTTCCTGTCGCCCACGCTGGGCATCCACCCGCACGCGGCCGCTCGCGCCACCGAAGCGGACTTCGAGATGCTGGAGCGCACCTGCGCCCGTCCGGAGCTGCGCGCCGTGGGCGAGGCGGGGCTGGACTACTACTACGACTACTCGCCTCGCGAGATTCAGGCCACCGTCTTCCGGCGGCAGTGCGCGCTCGCGAAGCGCCTGGCCAAGCCGCTGGTGGTGCACGTGCGCGACGCGCATGACGACTGCGACGCGGCCCTGGCGGCTGAAGACGTCACGAGCGGCGTCATCCACTGCTTCACCGGCGACACGGCCGCCGCGCGCAAGTACCTGGACCGGGGCTTCTACCTGTCGCTGTCCGGTGTCGTGACGTACAAGAAGACGGAGGCCCTCCAGGACGCCGTGCGCTTCGCGCCGCTGGAGCGCCTGATGGTGGAGACGGACAGCCCCTACCTCGCGCCCGTGCCGCACCGGGGCCGCAAGAACGAGCCCGCGCACGTGCTGGAGACGGCGAAGAAGGTCGCGGAGCTGAAGGGTGTGTCGCTGGAAGAGGTGGCCCGCGTCACCACGGCGAACGCGGCCCGCCTCTTCAACCTCACGCTGGGCTGAGCGCGTTGGCCAGGGCCTCCAGGTCCTGGTCCAACTGCGGCATGTCCATCAGCAGCGCGTCCGGGTCGTAGACGAAGTCCGCCTGCTTCAGCTTCAGCAGCGCCTGCAGCGCGGGCTCGCCCGCGTGGCCACCGAACGCCGCGTGGACGACGCGGCCTCGCTCCAGGTGCAGCGAGCCCTCCAGCGTGTGGCTTCGCAGCTGGAGCTTCCCGCTCTTCTTGCCGCCGCCCAGCGTGCGAAGCAGGTCCTTCGGGGGCAGCTCGTCGAAGCTGCCGCGCACCACCCGGCCCGGGCCGTTGTGCTGCACGCGGTCCTGGAAGAGGGTCAGCACCGTGCGGGCCACCTCCGCCTTGTCGCTGGGGGAGAGCACCGCCGTCGCGCCCGCCAAGAGCAGCCGCTCGCGCGCCTGGGCATCCGGCTCACCCACCACGGCGATGGGCAGGCCCGCGCTCTCCGGCATGGAGCGCACGGCCTCCAAGAGGTCCATGACCTCCTGTTGTCCCAGCCGCAGGCTCACCACCAGCACGTCGCAGTCCTGCCGGGCCAGGCCGTCCAGCGCGCCGTCCAGCGTGGACAGCGCGTGCGCCACCAGCTGCTGCTTGAGCACCGCCTCCAGCAGCTCGCCGCGCGTGGCCTCATCCGGCTCCGCGATGAGCACCTGCCGGCCCTCGCTGGCCAGCCGGTGCGCCAGCAATTCGCCGCTCTGCAACTGACCGACGATGTCCGCCACCACGGGGTCGTAGAGCACGCCCGCGTTCTTCTTCAGGTGCTCCAGCGCCTGCTGCTTGGGGAAGACGCGGCCAAACGCGTTGCCCGGGTTCTTGGTCAGCTCCAGGAAGCTGTCCACCGCCGCCAGGATGCGCGCGCCCAGGGTGATGTCCTCGCCCTTGGCGCCCTGGGGCGTGCCGGAGCCGTCCCAGGCTTCGTACAGTTGCGCGAGGATGGTGTTCACCTGCGCGGGCAGGTGCACCGTCTCGAAGAGCTTCGTGGGCGCGCGGCAGCACGCCTTCGCCTGGGCCTTCCACTCCGGGTTGGCCGCGTTGCTCGCCAGCGAGTAGTGCCGCTCCGGTGGCTTGCCCAGGTCGTGCAGGTACGCGGCGATGGACAGCGCCGCCAGCTCCTTGTGGGGCATGCCCATGCGCTGGCCCACGATGCCCGCCTGCCGCGCCAGCTGCGCGGAGTGGCCGCGGTGCCGGGGCCGGTCCTGCTCCAGCAGGCCCACCATCAGGCTCAGCGTCTCCACGTAGTCCGTGTCGCTGATGAGCCCGCGTGGGCCGCCCGGCTCGCGCCGCTGCGTGGAGATGCGCGCCACGTTGGTGCCGCTGCCGGCGCGCTGCAGCCGCATGCGCGCGTCCGTCTCCAGCCGCATGCTCAGGCTGGTGGCGCTGCGCCCGGCGGAAGAACCGTTGCGCCCGGGCTCCGCGCCCACGTGCGTGTTGGACGGCGTGTCCGGACGGCGGGGGCCATTGTTCGCGGCGGGGCCCTCCAGCAGCGTGGTGAACGCCGTGGGGTCGCCGTAGTAGTGCTTGCGGATGGCCGCGGAGATGGCGCTGCGCAGGCCGATGTACGCGTAGACCTCCGACATGCCGGTGACGAGGGCGATCTCGTCGAGCAGCGACTTGTTCTGCGGCTCGGCGGCCACCACCGACAGCAGCTTGCGCTCCGGGTCGATGGCCAGCGGCAGCACGTTCTGCGCTTCCGCCAGCCGCACCGGCAGCTTGTCCAGCACCTTCGTGTCGATGCGGACCTTGGCCAGCTTGTCCGCGGTGACGAAGCGGGTCTGGAACTCGTTGGCCAGGAGCCGCAGCAGCGCGGCCTCCTGGAGCAGGCCCAGCTCCACCAGACAGTCCCCCAGCTTGTGGCCGGTGATCTTCTGGTGCTCCAGACCCTGCTCCACGGCCCCCGGTGTCACGAGGCCGGCCTCAATCAACCGCTCTCCCAGCCGCTTCGCCATGGGCTTCAGCCCTCCGAACCACCCTCACCACCGGACTTCGGGGCCGGCGCCAGCGCGCTGAACGGCTTGAAGGTCAGCTCGCCGGGCAGGCTCTTGGGGTCGCGGGGCGGACGGTCCTCGCGCGGCGGACGCGCGGGGCGCTCCTCGCGGGGACCCCGGTCCTCGCGGGGCGGACGGTCCTCGCGCGGCGGACGCTCGGCGCGGGGCTCGCGGGGCGGCCGCGGCGGACGCTCCGGACGGGCCTCCTGGGACGCGGGGGCGGAAGCACCCTCGCCAGCCGGGGCGGACGGGGCCTTGTCGGCGCGCGCCTTGCGCTTCTCCTCGCGGTGCTTGCGCCGGCCACCCTCCACCGGAGCCCGGCCGCGGCCCGTGGGCACGAAGCCCTTCCAGAGCGACCGGTCATACGCGCGCAGGTGATCCGTCCAGCGCTCGTTCGGATCGCGCTGCATGGCCTCCACCCAGCCGGAGATGCGGGCGTCGAGCGCGCTGAGCGTGTCGACGATCTGCGCCTCCAGCGTCACCGGCACCTTCGCGCCGGGAGCGCCGGACGGGCCCGACTGGGAGATCGCCAGGTGCGTCAGGTGCTGCTCCAGCAGCGGCGGGAAGCCCGGGATGCCCACGGTCTTCTCGCGGATCTTCTGCGCGGCCAGCACCGCGTGGCCCACCAGCCGGCCCTCGTCGGACGTGTCGAAGCCCTTGTCGGACGCGTCGCCGGCCTTCATCACGTCGTGCAGGAACGCGCCGGCCAGGAGCAGGTCGCGGTCCGCCATGGGGTAGTGGTCCGACACGCGCAGGGTCAGGCGCATCACAGACAGGACGTGCTCGGCCAGACCGCCGCGCCACGCGTGGTGCACGCCCTTGGCCGCCGGAGCCACCGGCAGCGCCGCGGACACCTGCGCGTCGTCCAGGAACGCCAGCAGCAGCTGCTTCACGAACGGGTCGTTGACGCGCTCGGTGATGAGCTCGCGGATCTGCCCCACCGCGCGCGGGCCACCGCCGCCCTCGTGGCGCTCGGCCTTGGCTTCCGCCTGCTTGCCTTCGCCAGACTTCGCTTCACCGGCCTTGGCCTCGGCCTTGGCTTCACCGTTCTTGGCCTCAGGCTTGGCCTCGGGGGCCTTCGCCTCGGCGGGAGGGGCGGGGGGCGGCTCGAACTCCTTGGGGTCGAGCGGCTCCGGATCCAGCCGCTCCACGGCCTCCACGACGACCTGGGTGCGGCCGTGGAAGACGATGACGCTGCCCTGCACCAGGACGAAGTCACCGTTCTGGAAGACGGGCTCGAGCGCGTCCACCTTGTCGAACACGCGCGCGTCCACCGTGCCGCTCTTGTCGGCCAGGGACAGCGAGAGGAACACCTTGCCACTGCGCGCGTTCACCTTCTCCTTCTTGGTGACGCGGAAGACGGTGTGGACCCGGTCCTTCTCGCGCAGGTCCGCCGCGTACACCTTGCGGACGGTCTCGACGGAAGCCTCCGGGGTGGAAGAGGTCGCGGCCTGGGACTCGTTTTCGGTTGTCATCGCGGCGCGGACACTAACACCGAGGAGGCCCCGTCGAGGGCGAATCCGCACCGGCTCTAGCTCACCTCGAGCGCCACCGCCTCCAGGTACTCGGCCCCCGGGGAGCCGACCGGCGCCGGGTGGTCCGGCGGCAATCCCATCCGTACCAGCCGGAATGCGATGCGCGCCTCCTGCTCGCAGGCCGTGGCCACGCACTCCGTGAACGAGCCCAGCGCCAGCGGTGGGTGATAACCGACCACGAGCAGCCGCCCTCCATGGCGGGTGCGCCGCAGGGCCAGCCGGACCTGTTCGATGAAGTCCTCCTCGGACGCCACGCTCAGCGTGTCGAGCAGCACCAGGTCGAAGGTCTCCTTGATCGCCCGGAGCACGGCCAGCGGCTCGCCCTGTTCCACCGTCACCCGGCCGAGCAGCCCGTTGGCCTCCGCGTTCTCCCGCGCCAGGTCCGCCGCGTCCGCGTTGCCGTCGAAGGCCAGAATCTGCTTCGCCCCGTGGCGCCCCGCGTGGACGAAGAGGCCGCCCACGTTGCAGGCGACGTCCAGCACCCGGTCCCCGTTGCCGGTGCGGCCCAGGAAGCGGCGCAGTTCGCGGTGATCATACGCGTAGCCCGTGCCCCGGCCGTAGGTGAGGTCCACGGTGAAGCGCGCGCCCATCTCCAGCAGGCGGCACCAGCGCGGCGGCGTGCCGTACATCACGTGCGGACGCTGCGCGGGCAGGCCCAATGCCTTGCGCCGGAGTGTGTCGTTGCGCAGCAGCACTGAGCCCGCCCCCGTCACCTCGACCAGCGTGCGGGTGATCTCCTCCTGCCGCGCGTCCATGGAGCGGGTGAGCGTCTGGACGACGAAGTGTTGGTCATACCGGTCCACGATGAGACCCGGCAGCCCGTCCCCGTCGTCGTTGACGATGCGGCAGAAGCGCGGGTCGTCCACCAGCCGGCCGCGCCGCTCGAAGGCGTGGCGCACGTGGCGGGGGATGAGCCCCTCCACGGATTCGTCCGGCAGGCCCAGGCGGCGCACGGCGTAGGACGCCTCCAGGTCCACGTCTCCCAGCCCCAGGACGTGTCCGTCCTCGTCCTTGAGCTGCATGGGCGTGCCGGGCTGCGGCTCGCCCTCCATGGAGACGATGTCCTCGCGGCGCAGCCAGGGAGCGCCATGGCGAAGCTTGCGGGCGGCTTCTCGGGACAGGTAGGTGCTGAGCAAGGTGCGGTCCTCCTCCAGCGCGATGGCAGGCACCCCGCGGGGTGCCCTCCACCAAACATGGGCCTTGGGGGGCCTGCTGGCGGCGAGGGCCGTGCCGCTGCCCTGGAGGGCAGGGGAGGGAGCGGCGCTAGAAGACGGGAGGCGGCCGCTTGTAGGCCTTGAAGGTCACCCGGGTGAGCAACCCGCTGACCACCAGGGCCAGCGCGATGCCCATCATCCGGACGTTCCAGTTCGTGCCGGTGAAGAGCAGCACGAGCGCGAGCACGCCCACCGCCACCGCGCCCACCACCGTGAGCGTCTGGGCGCGCTTGGACGTCTCCCCCGCCTGGGGCTTCCTCGCCCGGGCCAGGACGGGCAGCGAGGACGCCTTGCGCCACTTCTCCGCGCCGTCCTCGCGCACCTCGTCGTCCGGGTCCACCAGCCCCTGCATGTAGGCGCGCTCGATGTCGCCCAGCGAGGGGAACATCAGCTCACCATCCGGGGTGCGCACGCGGTACGCCATGGCTCTCTCCTCCCTCCCGGCCAACCCTGCCCGGTGGGGGCGGGGACCTCAAGCCAGCTCGGTGGCAATCTGCTCAGCGGCGCGCAGTCCATCAATGGCGGAGGAGACAATCCCGCCCGCGTAGCCGCAGCCCTCGCCCACCGGGTACAGGCCGCGCATGGACACCGACTGCAGGTCGTCACCCCGGGTGATGCGCACCGGCGAGGACGTGCGGCTCTCGATGCCGATGAGCTTCCCCTCGTCGCTGATGAAGCCCTTCATCTTCCGGTCGAACGTGCGCAGCGCCGCCTTGAGGGACTGGGTCAGCCGCTCCGGGAAGAGCTGGTTCAGGTCCGTGTGCGCCAGGCCCGGGCGGTAGCTGGTGTCACCCGGATCCTTCTTCACGCGGCCGGCCAGGTAGTCCGGGATGGTCTGCGCGGGCGCGTAGAAGCGGCCTCCGCCCAGCTTGTAGGCCTCCGACTCCCAGTGCCGCTGGAACTCCAGGCCCGCCAGCGGCCCGTGGAAGCCCTCGCGCGCGAAGTCCGCGACGGACACCGACACGACGATGCCCGCGTTGGCGTACTTCGCGTTGCGGCGCGAGTTGCTCATGCCGTTGGTGCACTGCAGCCCCTCTTCCGTGGGCGTGGGCACCACGATGCCGCCGGGGCACATGCAGAACGAGTAGACGCCGCGCACCTCGCCGTCCACGTCCAGGTTCTCCGCCAGCTTGTAGTCCGCGGGCGGCAGCTTGGCGTGCTTCGCCGCGGAGCCGTACTGGATGCCGTTGATCAGCGCCTGCGGGTGCTCCGCGCGGAAGCCCAGCGCGAAGGGCTTGGCCTCCACGCTCACGCGGCCGTCGGCGGCGAAGCGCTCGTACAGCTCGCGCGCGGAGTTGCCCGGCGCCAGGATGACGCGGTCGCTCTCCAGCGTGCGCCCGTCCGCCATCTTCACGCCCGCGATGCGGCCGTCGCGGTAGAGCAGGTCGTCCACGCGCTGCTCGAAGTACACCTGGCAGCCGCCCGCGATGAGCTCCTCGCGCAGCTTCGCCACCGCGCCCGGCAGCAGGTCGGAGCCGATGTGCGGCTTGCCCTCGATGAGGATGTGGTCCGGCGCGCCGTACTTCGCGAAGGCTTCAATCACCTTGCGCACCATGGGGTGGTTGATGCGCGTGGACAGCTTGCCGTCCGTGTACGCGCCCGCGCCGCCCTCGCCGAAGTTCATGTTGCTCTCGCGGTCGAGCGACCCGTCGCGCATGAGCTTCGCCACGTCCTTGCGGCGCGTGACGACCTCCTTGCCGCGCTCCAGCAGGATGCTGCGCACGCCGCGCTCCAGCAGGCCCAGCGCGCAGAACAACCCCGCGGGTCCGGTGCCGATGATGAGCGGCAGCTTCTCCGGCTCCTTCACGCGCGGCGGCAGATCCGGCGGGGGCGGGGCCTCGCTCACGTCCGGCGGCAGCCGCGGCGCCTTGCGGCCCGGGGCCAGCTCCACCTCCAGCGTGTAGATGTAGCGCGGGCTGCCCTTCTTGCGCGCATCCAGCACCGAGCGCACCACCCGCACGGAGGCGAGGTCGCTCCGGGTGACCCCCAGCTTCTCCGCCGCGCGCTGGCCGAGCAGCTCCTCCGGCTCGTCCAGCCACAGCCCGATGTTGTTCACCCGGTACGCCATTGTGTTCTGACTCCTCGATGGGGGGGCGTATGTGCTCCACCCCCCGGAGGGAATGCAAGCACTTGAAAAGACAAGATGGCCTGGGGGGTGGGTGCGAACCCGGTGATGCACCCGCCACCGCGTTCCAGGCGGAGCGGACGGCCGGGTGCGTAACCCCCTTCGCACACTCCACGTTCCGTGCCGTCCGCTTCCGGGCCTCAACCCCTGAGGACTGCTGAAGAATCCGTTCGGAAGAGAACGGCTGGCACGGCAGTTGAAGACCGGACCCGCAAGTAGATGCGGCGCCCCGACACGGCGCGCCGATTCCGGAGGCAATTCCCGTGAGCACCGACCAAAAGGGCACCCGCATCCTCGCGCGCACGTTCTTCAACCAGCTGCGCGCAAGCGGTTACACGCCGCACCAGGTCATTGGCATCGCCACGGAGCTCCTGGAGCTGGTGACGACCGACCTGAGGGAAGGCGACAAGGCCGTCGCCGCCGCCCAGTCGACGCCGGCCCCGGACTCCGGGGCAGGCTTTCAGCAGCGGGCGTAGCGCCTTAGACTCCAGCGCATCAACCCTCCGCGGGTGAGCGGGCTCCGGACTGGTTCCGGGCGCCCCACCCGCGAGGTGGCGGCAGCACCCCTCGGTTCGTCGTTCAGTCCCGCGGATGGCGCCTGCGCTCGCGGGCCGCCGCGGCGGCGATGACGAGCAGCGCGGCGGTGAGCGCGGTGAAGACGAGGCTCGCGGACGTGGGCGCCGTCAGCGCGAGCAGCCCCAGGGCCAGCAGGAACGCGAGCATGTCCACGGCCGCGGGCCGGGGCTGGGGCAGCACCAGCACCGTGGCGCACCCGGCCAGCGGCAGCCCCAGCGCGACCTGCCGGAAGATGGCGTCCGTGCTGGTGCGCACCGTCTCCCAGTAGTTGATCAGGATGGCGGCGAAGATGACGACCGTGCCGCCCGCGAGCACGAGCACGCCCGCGGCCGCCGCGTCCTTGGTGAGGCGGGCCTTCTCGTCGAACTGCTGCACGGCCAGATCCACCAGCTGCTCCAGCGCGCTGTTCAGAATCTCCGCGAAGAAGATGAGCAGCACGCAGAAGATGAGCGTCACCTTCTCCGCGAGCCCCAGCGGGATGCCGCTGCCCACCAGCCCCACCAGCACGCCGGAGATGAGGTGGATGCGCATGTTGCGCTGCCAGGCCACGGTGTGGATGAGCCCTGCCCACGCATGTCCGAACGAGGCGAACAGCCCGTTGCTGCGGCGGGAGGGAAACTGGGGACGGGAAGGTGCAGGAACGGTCATCGGAAGGTGAAGGGGTGGGCAGGCTAGCACCCACCGGTCCGATTGAAGCGGGGGAGTGAAGGGGTAAGGTCGGCCGCGTGATGCGAACGTTCCCCCCGTCCTGGTCGCGCACGCTGGCGCTGACCCTGCTGTGCACCTCCGTCCTCGCTCATGCGCAGGGCACCCCTGAAGCCTTCGAAGGCGACGGCCTGGGGCTGGAGCCACCGGGTGTTCAATACCTGCCAGCTCCGGCGCCCCGCGCCCATGAGCAGCGCCGCCTGTCGCCGGATGCGCCCGCCGTGGTGCGCCGCGAGGCGCGCCCCGTGAAGTCCAACGTGAAGACGGCGGGCGTGCCGCAGACGCGGCGGGGCGAGGGAGCGCTGTCCGGCAAGGTCATCTACCTGAGCCCGGGCCACGGCTTCTATCGCAGCGAGCCGTTGAAGCGCTGGGCGACGCAGCGGCCCAACACCTGGGGCGTGGTGGAGGACTTCATCTCCGCGGAGGTGGTATCGCAGGAGCTGCAGCCCCTGCTGATGGCCGCGGGCGCCACGGTGGTGACCGTGCGCGAGTCGGACCTGAACCCGCTCATCGCCACGGTGGACAACGGCGGCACGGGCTACGCGGAAGCAGGGGACTCCAGCCGCTTCCACGCCTCCACGCAGAAGGGCTGGGCCCCGCCGCCCGTGCCCATGGCCAACAACGTGGAGCCCTTCACCCTGGGCACCACGCGCACGCTGGACACGGCGGCGTCCTCCAATGCTCGGGCGACGTGGACGCCGGACGTGCCGGCGGACGCGGCCTACAACGTCTACGTCTCCTACGGCTCCGGCGCCACGCGCGCGACGGACGCGCACTACGTGGTGAAGCACGCGGGAGGCGAGAGCCACTTCCGGGTGAATCAGCAGCGCCACGGTGGGACGTGGGTGCTCCTGGGGCGCTTCTACTTCAAGGCCGGAGCGCACCCGGAGTCGGGCGCGGTGGTGCTGGAGAACGACTCGGCGCAGGGCGCGGGCGCGACGCTGTCCGTGGACGCGGTGCGGCTGGGCGGTGGCCGGGGCCTCATGGGCGACGCGGCGCAGGGGCCGCTGTTGCGTCCGCGCTTCGAGGAGAGCGGGCGCTACCACGTGCAGTACAGCGGCGCGCCGTTCAGCGTCTACGCGCCCACGGGAGCGAATGCCCTTTCCAACGAGCGCAACGCGGACGTGAACTCCCGGCCGCGCTTCGCCGCGTGGCTGCACGAAGAGGGCGAGGACGCCGTCTACGTCGCGTGGCACACCAACGCGGGCACGTCCGGCACCATCCGGGGGACAGAGGCCTACGTCTACGGACCGAACCCGGTGGACGGCACGCTCAACTTCACCGGCGTGAAGGACAGCGACGTGCTGGGGCGCGCGCTGTTGTCGCAGATTGACGTGGACCTCAAGCGCGAGGTGGATCCGAACTGGCGGGTGCGCAGCCTGCGCTCGGCGAACCTGGGCGAGGTGAGCCCCACGCACAACCCGGAGATGCCCAGCGTGCTCCTGGAGATGGCGTACCACGACAACACGACGGACGCGGGGGCCCTCAAGGAGGCCCGCTTCCGCCACGTGGCCGCGCGCGCCATCGTGCAGGGGTTGATCAAGTACTTCGCGACCCGTGACGGTCAGGCGGTGAACCTGCCGCCGGAGACGCCGGGTGCGGTGGTGGCGCGCAACGCGACGCCGGGCGCGGTGGAGGTGAAGTGGACGGCGCCGCCGCAGGTCGCGTCGGAGGAGGGCCGCGACGCGCCCACGGGCTACCGGCTCTACCAGAGCGCGGACGGCTTCGGCTGGGACGAGGGCTCGGACGTCCAGGGCACGACGGCCACCGTCACGCTGTCACCCGGCACGCTGCGCTACTTCCGCGTGGCGGCGGTGAACGCGGGCGGCGAGTCCTTCCCGTCCGCCACGGTGGGCGTGCGGGTAGGGGACGCGGCGCCGGTGCTGCTGGTCAACGCGTACGAGCGGCTGGACGCCTCGGTCGCGTGCGGCGAGGAGTTGGAGACGCCATACGACCTGGAGGCCCCGCTGCGCGTCTACCTGGAGGCGACGAACGACGGCAGCTACCTGCGCCAGCACGGCGCGGCATTCGCGCAGTCCGCGGTGGCGTTCGACAGCGCGACGGGCAACGCGGTGGCGGCCGGTCTGGTGTCGCCCACGGGCTACCGGCTGGTGGACTGGTCCACCGGGCGCGGAGGCGTGAGGGGCGCGGGCCTGACGCGCACGGAGCAGGACGCCCTGCGCGCGTTCGTCACCGGGGGCGGGCACCTGATGCTGTCGGGTGGACGCACGGTGTCCACGCTCGCGGCAGGGACGGCGGACGACAAGCTGTTCCTCGCGGACATCCTCCGCGCGTCCATCGCGGCGGGGGCGCCGGCGGCCAGGGTGGAGGGCTCGGCGGGTGGGCTCCTTTCGGACCTGCCGGCCACGGCGCTGGCGGATGGGACGACGCCCGGCGCCTACCCGGTGGGGGTGACGGACGTGCTGGCACCCACGGGCGGCGGCGCGGACGTGCTGCGCTACACCGGCACGTCGCTGGGCGCGGGCGTGCTCTCCTCGGGCACGGCGCCCGCAGGCCAGGTGCTGGTGCTGGGCTTCCCGTTCGAGGGCCTTGCGTCCAATCGTGAGCGTTCGCGGCTGGTGGGCGCGTTCCTGGTGCGCTCGGGAATTGTCGCCCAGGCGCCAGCGCTGCCCGCAGCGGACGTGACGCCCGCGGTCAGCCCCCGGCCGCTGTCGTCCTGCGTGGCGGTGCGCGAGGTGGATCCGCATCCGGCCCCGCCTCCGCCTCCGCCGCCTCCTCCGCCACCGGAACCGACGGTCGTCCCGGCGCTCCCGAATGACTATTCCCCCAAGGGGGACAGCGGCTGCGGATGCGGGGCCGGCGCGGGAACGGCCTCCGGGCTCTGGCTGTTGGCCGGGGTGATTGTTCAGCTCCGACGTGCGCGCGCGAAAGCGGCCCACGCGAAGCGTTGACTCGGCGGGGGCGCCTGCCTACGGTCGCCCGCCTTCTTTACGAGATTCATGACGGTGGGCCGCGAAGGCCCACTCCTTCAAGGAGACGAGACACACCATGGCCATCAAGCTCGCCATCAACGGCTTCGGTCGTATCGGTCGCTGCATCCTGCGCGCCGCGCTCAGCCGCAAGGAAGACCTCGAGATCGTCGCCATCAACGACCTCGACAAGCCGGCGGCGCTGGCCCACCTGTTCAAGTACGACTCCGTTCACCGCACGTGGCCGGGCGAGGTGAGCCACACGGACAAGGGCATCGTCGTCAACGGCAAGGAGATCGCCGTCACCGCGGAGAAGGACCCCTCCGCGCTGCCCTGGAAGAACATGAACGTGGACGTGGTGATGGAGTGCACCGGCCGCT
Source organism: Corallococcus interemptor (assembly GCF_003668875.1). Lineage (GTDB taxonomy): Bacteria > Myxococcota > Myxococcia > Myxococcales > Myxococcaceae > Corallococcus > Corallococcus interemptor. The sequence goes on from NZ_RAWM01000016.1 coordinate 59,027, forward strand.
TCACGGCCCGTGACGCCGCCGCCAAGCACCTGGCCGCCGGCGCCAAGAAGGTCATCATCTCCGCGCCGGCCAAGGGCCCGGACATGACCATCGCGTACGGCATCAACCACCACGAGTACGACCCGGCCAAGCACCACATCGTGTCCAACGCCTCGTGCACCACCAACTGCCTGGCGCCCATCGCCAAGGTGCTGGTGGACAACTTCGGCATCGAGAAGGGCCTGATGACGACGGTGCACAGCTACACCAACGACCAGCGCATCCTGGACCTCACGCACGACGACATGCGCCGCGCCCGCGCCGCCGCGCTGTCCATGATCCCCACCAGCACCGGCGCCGCGAAGGCCATCGGTGAGGTGCTCCCGGCGCTCAAGGGCAAGATGCACGGCCTGTCCGTCCGCGTCCCCACCCCGAACGTGTCCCTGGTGGACCTGACGGTGAACACCTCCAAGAAGGTCACCGCCGAAGAGGTCATCGCCGCGATGAAGGCCGCCGCCAACGGCGCGCTCAAGGGCGTGCTCGAGTTCAGCGACGCGCAGACGGTGTCCGTGGACTACAACGGCAACCCGCACTCGGCCATCTTCGACGCCACCAACTGCTACGTGATGGGCGACAACCTGCTCAAGGTCATGGCCTGGTACGACAACGAGTGGGGCTTCTCCAACCGCATGGTCGACACGGCGAAGTTCCTCGTGTCCAAGGGCGTGGCGTAAAGCCGCGCTTCACTGGCACCCCAGGCTGACCGAGACAGGCACAAGGGACACCCAAGATGATCCGCTACATCGATGACCTGCAGTTGACCGGCAAGCGCGTCTTCATCCGCGTGGACTTCAACGTCCCGCTGGAGGGGCGCCGCGTCACCGACGACACCCGCATCCGTGAGGCGCTGCCCACCATCCGGCGCGCGCTGGAGATGGGCGGCAAGGTCATCCTGGCGTCCCACCTCGGTCGGCCCAAGGGGCCGGACCCCAAGCTGTCCACGGTGCTCGTCGCGGAGAAGCTCGCGGAGCTCCTCGGCGGCAAGCACGAGGTCATCCACGCGGACGACTGCGTGGGTGACAACGTGAAGAAGCAGGTGAATGACTTGAAGGCGGGCCAGGTCCTCCTCTTGGAGAACCTGCGCTTCCACAAGGAGGAGGAGGCGAACGACGAGGCCTTCTCGCGCGAGCTGGCGGCGCTGGCGGACGTCTACGTCAACGACGCGTTCGGCACGGCGCACCGCGCGCACGCGTCCACGGCCGGCATGGTGCCCTTCGTGAAGGAGAAGGCCGCCGGCTTCCTGATGCGCAAGGAGATCGAGTACCTGGGCGACAAGGTCCTGCGCAACCCGCAGAAGCCCTTCGTGGCCATCCTGGGCGGCTCCAAGGTGAGCGACAAGATCAAGGTCATCGAGAGCCTGCTGCCCAAGGTGGACGCGCTGCTCGTGGGCGGCGCCATGGCGTACACGTTCCTCAAGGCCCAGGGCATCGAAGTGGGCAAGAGCCGGGTGGAGGAGGGCGACAAGCTGGCGCTGGCGGCGAAGCTGCTGGACACGGCCAAGCGCCTGAAGACGCCGCTGGTGCTCCCCATCGACCACATCGTGTGCGCGGACCTGGAGGGCAAGGGGCCGGTGAAGGAGACGCCGGATCAGGTCGTCCCCGCGGACATGATGGGCCTGGACATCGGCCCGAAGACGCGCGCGATGTTCACGCAGCGCATCCGCGACGCGAAGACGGTGGTGTGGAACGGGCCCATGGGCCTGTTCGAGGTGGCGAAGTTCGCGGAAGGCACGCGCTCGGTGGCCGCGGCGATGTCCATCAACAAGGACGCCACCACGGTGATTGGCGGCGGCGACAGCGCGGCGGCGGTGGAGCAGATGGGCTACGCGGACAAGATGAGCCACGTGTCCACGGGCGGTGGCGCGTCGCTGGAGTTCCTGGAGGGCCGGGAGCTGCCCGGCATCAAGGCGCTGGAGACGAAGTAGGGCACCCACGCGGTACGCACCGGGGGAGACACCACGATGGCTCGTCGGAAGATCGTCGCTGGCAACTGGAAGATGAACAAGACGGTGCCGGAAGCGCTCGCGCTGGTGCGGGAGCTTCGCGGCGCGGTGGCGGCCTTGGGCGACAAGGTCGAGGTGGCCATCGCGCCCCCGTTCGTGGCCCTGCAGCCGCTGCACATCGCGCTGGAGGGCGCCCCCCTCCAGCTGGCGGCGCAGAACTGCCACTGGGAGTCCTCGGGCGCCTTCACGGGCGAAGTCAGCGCGCCGATGCTGGCGGAGCTGGGGTGCGCCTACGTCATCGTGGGGCACTCGGAGCGCCGGCAGTTCTTCGGCGAGACAGACGCCACGGTGAACAAGCGCGCCAAGGCGGTGAAGGCCGCCGGGATGACGCCCATCGTCTGCGTGGGTGAGACGCTGGCCGAGCGCGAGTCCAACCAGACGCTCACGGTGGTGGAGCGCCAGGTGCGCGGTGCGCTGGAGGGCTTCTCCGGGGCGGACGTGGCCACGTTCGTGCTGGCGTACGAGCCGGTGTGGGCCATTGGGACGGGCCGGACGGCGACCACGGCGCAGGCGCAGGAGGTCCACGCGGCCATCCGGGGCCTGCTTACCCGGATGTACGACGTGGGGACGGCCGACCGGGTCCGCATCCAGTACGGCGGCAGCGTGAAGCCGGACAACGCGGCGGAATTGCTGGGGCAGCCGGACGTGGACGGGGCGCTCGTGGGGGGAGCGAGCCTCAAGGCGGCGGACTTCGTGGCCATCGTCAAGGCGGCCGGCTGAAGCGGCTGCTCCCGTTAGAAGTTGTCACCCCTTGAGCACTTTGTGTAGGTTGCGCCCTCTTTTCACGGAGCGTTTGGAACACCCATGCTGACCTTCTTCACGATCGTGCACGTCCTGCTCTGCGTGTTCATGATCTTCGTCATCTTGCTGCAGCCGGGGAAGGACGCCGGCATGGGTTCCGCCCTCGGTGGCGGCGCCGCGACGAGCGCCTTCGGTGGGCGCGGCGCGGTGACCTTCTTGAGCAAGCTGACGGGCGTCTGCGCCGGCTTGTTCTTCCTGACCTCGCTGGGCCTGTCCTTCGTGGGCCTGCGCGGTTCGGTGGCCGCGGGCGGTTCCGTGGCCACGCCGCCGGCGAAGACGGCCCCGGCGACCCCGGGCGCCACGACGCCGCCTCCGGCGACCCCGGGCGCGGTGGAGCAGGAGCGCTCCGCGACGCCGCCGGCGGAGGGCCAGCAGGCTCCCGCGCCGACGACGCCGGCTCCGGCGCCCGCGCAGTAGCCGTCAGGAAGCATCGGATTCACGCGACCGTTGAAATGGTTGTTGCGTGAATCCACGGGGTCCGGTACATGGACCCCGCCGAAACGCCCAGGTGGTGGAACTGGTAGACACACCATCTTGAGGGGGTGGCGCCGAAAGGTGTGCGGGTTCGAATCCCGCCCTGGGCACTCCGAACAAGAGCCTCCGAGTCGAAAGACTCGGGGGCTTTTGTCGTTTCCGGGCTGTGGCCTTCAAGCGCATGTCGGGGGCGGGCACCGCATCGTTCTTCACATTCAGCGTCAGGCGGTCGCAGCCATCGCTATGTCGATGCTGGCATGCCCGGCTGCTGCTGACGGTCCGCGCTTCGGAGTGTGCAAGCTCCGATGCTTCGCATGTCTTGCTGGCGCTCCAGTAGCCACCGTACCCTTGAAGGGGCTTGCTCCCTGCGCTTACGGCTGCCCTGAACTCTGAACAAATGAGTGACGCGTGAGCGACGAGAGACCAACGGTTCATGAGGTCGTAACCCTGTTCACGGGGACCCGACGCGGGGAGATCGCTAATGCCGTCCCTTGATGTGTCCTCGCTGAGCGACGCTCAGCGGCCCACCGGTGTCTGGGCTGCATCGCTGCTCCACGCCCTCGCGCGCGACGAAGCCGAGGGCCGCCGTCGGCCACGGCTCACCGAGCCGAAGCTCGCCACCTGGTCCCGCTTCCGAGGGCGCCTGTCGAGCGTCGACCTCGTCTCGCTGCTCTTCGAGGACGCCGCCGTCCTCCATCGCGTGCCCTTCGATCCCGAGGCCGTCGGTGGCGCGCTGCGCCCCGAGCGCCTGCCGGAAACGGTCACCGACGACTGGCTCAAGGCCATCGCGTCCCTGCCACTGAACACGGCCGGTGCTGACTACATCCTCGAGCAGGCGCGCCTGCTCGGCCTGCCGACGCGCATGGCGCGCTCGGACCTGCACGTCATGAAGCCTCATCAGAAGGTCCTCGAGCTGCCGGGCACCGGCGGCCAGCTTGCGCACCACCTCGTGAGCAGCCAGAAGGACATCACTCTGCAGGACAACTTCTCCGTCGCATGCGGGTCCTGGCAGGAGCTGACGCTCGCGGGCGTCGTCGCGCTCGAACTCGGCGCACCGCACTCCGACTTCGCTACGCGCGCCGACGCGGCCGACCTCAAGAACCCGGAGCACCCGCTCCGTCAACGCTCCTTCGACTTCGTCGTCGGACTCCACCCCGACAAGGGCGGACTCTTCCGCGTCGAGGACCAGCTCGCCATCTGGTTCCCGACCGCGAAGGTCCTGTGGGTGTGAAAGATGGCGGCCAAGTTCATCCAGATCGGTGAGCCCGCGCACGATGCCGAACGGCAGGCGCTCCGCTTCCTCGTCGATGGGTTGACAGAGAGCTTCACCGTCTACGGCAACGCGTGGCTCGTGGAGCGCAGCGGCGTCGTCTATGAGCTCGACGCCGTCGTCGTCGCGCCGCACGCAGTCTTCGTCGTCGAGATCAAGTCGTACCGAGGCCGTATCGAGGGCACCGACAACGACTGGTGGCTGCCCGAGAAGATCAGAAGCCCCCTCAAGCTGAATCGCATTACGTCCCAGGTCCTCAAGTCGCACCTGAAGAACACGAACTACCAGGCTGGCCAGGTGTGGACCGAAGGCCTCGTGTTCCTGTCGGCCACGACTGACGTCGCCGTGCGCGGCCCGGCGAGCAACGACCGCGTCCACACGCGCAAGACCATCCTCGCCGCGCTCCAGGATCCCGAGCTCGTCAAGCGCATGAGTGGCGGGCGCGCACTCATGCCCTCGTCAAACGCCGAGCGCGAACTGCTCGAACTGTTCACGGGCGCGCAGAGCGGGCCACGCCCGGTGCGCCGCGTTCGCGAGTACGAGGTCGTCGAGACCTTCGATCATCACGACACCTTCACGGAGCTGCTCGGGAAGAACACGCTGTCGGGGGCAGAGCGCGTGCTGCGCATCTACAGCGTCCCACCCCTCGCCACGCAGACGCAGCGCGACCGCATCGCCGAGCGCGCGCGGTGGGAAGCGCAGGTCCTCGGTCGCCTCGGTCGCAGCGAGGGTGTACTCACCGCCGATCCGCCCTTCTCCGACGAGGCGGGCATCGTACTGCCGCTCGAGCACTTCAAGGGCATCACGCTCACCACCTGGGTCGAGCGCTACGGGCCCGACGCGCGCGGCAAAGAGAAGGCTGAGCTCCGCGTCCGCACGGACCTCTGGATCCGCATCGCCCAGACCCTTGACGAGGTGCACCGTCAGGGCGTGGTCCATCGCCTGCTTCGGCCCGACGTCGTCCTCGTCGAGGACAAGCAGGAGCCGACAGAGGTGCGCGTCACAGGTTTCGATCTCGCGAAGCAGATGACGAGCGACGCCACCATCTCCCTTACCACCATCCACGACGACCGGCTCGTGTACGCGGCGCCCGAGGTGGTGACCGCGTTCTCCAGTGCAGAGCCCGCGTCCGACCAGTTCAGCCTTGGTGCGATGCTGGCGCTCGTCCTCACCGGCAAGCCGCTCTTCGAGAACACCCGCCAGCTCATGGCGCAGCGCCGGCTCATGCGCCGCGTGCGCGACATCTCGCAGCGCCTGCCCCTCAGCCTCGACGAGGCCGTCGCCAAGATGGTCGAGCTGCGCGCCACCGACCGCTACGCCACGCTCGCCGAGGCCATCGCGGCCGTGCGCGTCGGGCGCGCCCCGTCGCCCCGCGTTCAGGCGCTCGTCCCGAACATCGGGCGCGCGCCGCTCGATGCCGACAACCTCCAGGCGAGCCAGCGGATCGGCTCCGACTACGAGATCGTCACGCGCCTCGGCCAGGGAGGCATGGCCGTCGTCTACGCCGCGCGCCACCTGGTCAGCGGGCGCACCCGCGCCCTGAAGATCGCGCGCTCGGAGGACGCCGCGGAAGAGGCCCTGCGCGGCGAGTACACCGTGCTCACCGGGCTCGATCACCCGAACATCGTGCGGGTCATCGACCTTTCCAAGATGGTCGAGGGCCGCCTGACGCTCGTCATGGAGCGGGTGAGCGGCATGAACCTGCGCCAGTGGCTCGGGCAGCACCCAGCCCCCGAGCCCACCACGCAGCGCCGCCTCGCCGAGGACCTCATCGCGGGCCTCGACTACCTCGAGCAGAAGTCGGTCACGCACAAGGACCTCAAGCCCGACAACCTGCTCGTCTCCGACGGGCGGCTCACCCTCATCGACTTCAGCCTCGCGGCCATGCCCGAGGACGCGCCCTACGGCGGCACCGCCCTCTACCGCGACCCGGCGAGCGCACGCTGGACGCATGCCACCGACCGGTTCGCCGCCGCGCTGTGCCTGTTCGAACTCTATGCCGGCCGACACGCCTTCGAGGGCCGCGTGCCCGAGCCGGGGCAGGTTCCGATCGTCGCTGACGACGACATCCAGCCCACGGGCCTCGCCGCGTTCTTCCGCAAGGCACTCGATCCGACGCCCGAGAAGCGCTTCCCGTCGGCGCGCGCCATGCGAGAGGCGCTGCTTGTCGCGCTCGGCGAGGACACGAGCACATCGTCCTCCGTCCCGCCGCCCAGGCAGATCGACGCGACCACGCCGCTGCGCACCTCCGGGCTCTCGACGCGCGCTATCAACGCGCTTGCCCGCTGCCAGGTCCACACGGTGGGCCAGCTCCTCGCGCTGCCTGCCGCACAGGTGCGCGCCATTCATGCCATCGGCACCAAGACCGCGAACGACATCATCGCCTTCCAGGAGACGCTGCGTGGTCGCGGGCTCGAAGGCACCGAGGCGGTGGGCACGCTCGAGCCTCCGCTCTTGCCCGACCTCTGCTCCTCCCCCGAGCCCGTGCAGAAGCTCCCGCTCGGAGAGACGCTGCGCTCGGCGCTTGCCGCGGGCGGGCTCCCCACTGTCGGCGCCGTGGCAACGGTCACGCGCAGCGCGCTGCTTACGCTCCCGGGCATTGGCCGCAAGAGGCTCGCCGAAGTCGTCGAGGCCCTGTACCAGTTCCGTGCGTACACTGAAGGCAGGGCGACGGGGGGCGACGACGGTGCCCACACGCTCGATCGCGTCTGGGATCTCACGACAAGGCCGCTCACCCCCGAGCAGCGCATCGCCGTCGAGCGCGTCATCGGAATCACCGGCGAGCCCGAGACACAGGAGCAGATCGCTGAAGACCTCGGGACCAATCAGTCGAAGGTCAGCCACGACGTCTCGAAGGGGCTCGAGCGCATGGACCTCTCGGCGCTCGCTGACCTCACGAGCGCCTTCGACGCGGTGGTTGATGGCTTTGGTGGCCTCGTGCGGCTTGACGAAATCGGCCAGCGCTTCGAGAGCGAGTGGCCCGCCGGCGTCGTGACGGGCGAAGGCATCGTGCGCGTGATCGTGCGCGTCACGCCCGGTCGCGCGCACATCTTCGAGGTCGACGGCGCCGAGCAGCCGCTGGTCGCTCGCCCCATCTTCGACCGCGAGACGGTCAAGGCGTTCGCCGCCGAGGTGGTGCGCCTCGCCAGTCAGTGGCCGCCCGTCGAGCCCGACACCGCGCGGCGCACGCTCGCGGGGCTGCTACCTCACTTCGACGGCGATCCGCTCGCCCTCGGCGTGCGCATCTGCGAGGACGTCGAGATCGCCGAGACGGGACACCTCTTCATCGGCCCGGTCGACCCGAAGCACAGCATCGGCTTCGTGCTCGACCAAACCCGCGAGCCGCTTCAGCTCGAAGATCTCGCCGTGCGCGTGCGGCGCATCTTCGGCCCGCATACGCCGTACCCCGATCCCGACCACCTGCTCGCCATCCTGCGCGACCTCGACTGCCGCGTTCAGGGCGCCCTGGTACTGCCGGGCCGAGCGGGCTCCATCGTGGCCGCGCAGCCGCTTGCTGCCGACGAGCTGCCGAACAGCTTTGGCGCCGAGCGCAGCCCCGAACTGGTGGTGCGCGACATGCTGAAGGAGGCTGCCGGGTCGCGCGGCTTCCGCATGCTGGTGACACCGCCCGAGGGCCACGCCGAGATCGGGCGCTCCGTCGCCGCCGCACTCGGGGGCAAGTGGGTCTCATTCGATGACGCCTTCTTCGATGAGCATGCCGCCGACATCAAGTCACTCGAGCGTGCCGAGCGCTTCGTCGCCCAGCGTGAGGCGCTCACCGAGGCGGCCGAGCAGACGCTGTTCAACCTGCTCGAAGAGCACGGACAGCCGGGCAGGGTGATCGTCCTCGGCGACACCCCGCTCTTCGGCCTGTGCGAGGCGCTCGACCTTCCGCGCCGCCTCTACGACGAGACGCTCTCCGGCAGCCGGGGCTTCTGGATCCTCGTGGTCCCGGGCGTCATCCACAACCGCCAGCCGCGCTTCAACGAGGGCCCCACCATGTGGCACCTTGAAGGCGCGACGCTGCCTCTTCTGCACCCCCTTCCGGGCTGAGCCATCATCGATGAAAGCGAACGACCGAGCCCGATTGACCACCGCTCTCCGCGACCACGTCGCGAAGATCGCCGCCGACCTGCGCGCGAAGATGCGCGCGACCGGCGCTGCGCGTGCGGCCGCCGAGCAGCTCCACAAAGACGAGCGCGTCGCCGAGGACTTCGATGTCTGGACGGACCTCCTCTCGCGCCGCGCGGCAGTGCTTTGGGTGCTCAAGAGCGTCTACGTGCGCGTGCTCGAAGACCGGGGGCTCCTCGAGCCAGGACGACTGCTAGATCCTGAGGCACAGCAGCTCTTTGAGAAGCTCGCGCCGAACCTCGGCGAGACAGCCTTCCTGCGCTGGGTCTACAAGGACCTCGCCAACTCGCGCGGGGGCGTGCCCGAGCTGTTCAGCCCCCAGCCCGCCGAGGTGGCGCTACCGTCGGACGAGCTTTCGCGATCGCTGATCGGATTCTGGCGCCACCGAGACGCCGACACGGGCGCGGTGTGGAGCTTCGCCGAGGAGCGCTTCGAGGGCGAGCTGATGGGCGACCTGTACCAGGAGCTCGATCCGGTCGTGAAGGACCGCTTTGCGCTCTGCCAGACACCCGACTTCGTGCGCGCCTTCATCCTCGACCGCACGCTGACGCCGGCCATTGAGACCTTTGGCGCCGACGAAGTGCGGCTGCTTGATCCCGCATGCGGCTCAGGCCACTTCCTGATCGACGGCTTGAAGCGCCTCGTCGCTGCGACCGCTGAGAAACACAAGCACTGGTCGAAGGAGAAGGTCGTCGCGCACGCCCTTGACCGCGTTGTCGGCATCGACCTGAACGACTACGCCTGCGCGCTTGCCCGCACGCGCCTCATCATGACCGCCGCCGAACTGGCGGGCGTGACGAAGCTCGCTGACGCTGCGCGCTTCCATCCACATGTCTACTGGGCCGATGGGCTTGAGCAGGTCGAGAAGGAGGAGCAGAAGCCCTCGCTTCAGTTCTCGCTCTTCGAAAAGGTCGAGGAGCGCCCGCGCGCCACGCTCACGCGGTCGGACGTGCGCGCTGCGCTGAAGAAGGTGTTCGAGAGGAAGTTCCACGCGGTAGTGGCGAACCCGCCATACATCCTCGAGCGCGACGAGGCGCGGAAGGAATACCACCGCGAACTTGTCGGCAAGAACCGACGCTACGTGTCGGCGACCGGCAAGTACTCGCTCGGTGCGCCCTTCACCGAACGCTGCTTCCAACTCGCCGAGAAGGACGGCTTCGTTGGTCTGATCACAAGCAACAATTTCATGAAGCGCGAGTTTGGCAAGGCGCTCATCGAGAAGGTGCTCGCTGGCCTTGACCTGACGCTCGTCGCCGACACCTCGCAGGCATACATCCCTTTCCACGGCACGCCGACCATTTTGCTTTTCGGGCGCATGCGAAAGCCTGAGGCCACCGGTGTGCGCGCCGTCATGGGGAAACGCGGAGAAAGCGGGAGGCCGCAGGACCCATCGAAAGGCAGGGTCTGGACGAGCATCGCTGAAGGCTGGAGCCAAGCTGGCTTCGAGAACGAGTACGTGAGTGTCTCTGAGTTGCTGCGAGAGACGTTGGCTAAGCATCCTTGGAGCCTCGGCGGTGGTGGCGCCGCCGAGTTGAAGACGAAACTAGAAGGCACTGCGAAGGAACGTCTAGGAGCAATTGCTGCGCACGTTGGACCGACGGCGATTTGCGGCGAAGACGATGTGTACGTGTTCGACGGCCGTGTGCCTCCTCCCATTCGTCCCTACGTGATTCCCCTCGGCATGGGCGATTCGGTTCGAGACTGGAACTTGGGACCGCTGCCCTCGGTCATCTTTCCCTACGAAAGCGTTGGTGGCCCGGTCCTTCAATCGCTGCCTGATCCCGCAAACGACTGGCTCACGCGACACAAGAGCCGACTTCGAGCACGAGCCGCGTTCGGTGTGAAGCAAGAGGATCGAGGCCGGAAGTGGTTCGAGTTCCGCGACTACTACCCTGATAAGCTCCGCACGCCATTGTCGATCCCGTTCGCCGAGGTCAGCACTCACAACCACTTCGCACTCGATCGAGGCGGCAAGGTCTTCAACCAGACCGCACCGGTCATCAAGCTCCCGGTCGGCACGAGCGAGGACGAGCTCATTGCACTAATCGGCCTGTTGAACTCGTCGACCGCCAGCTTCTGGATGAAGCAGGTATTTCAGAACAAAGGCATTCGCGGCGAGGGCGGCGGCTTGACCGTCACGCTCTGGGAGCAGTTCTTCCAGCACGACTCGACGAAGATGAAGCTGTTCCCGGTTGTCGAGGCGCGGAATAAGACCATCCCGTACGCCGCGAAGCTCGACGCCCTTGCGCGCCAAAGGTCCGAGCGAAACGTTCGCAGCGTGATTGACGGCGCTGTTTGGCAATCCCCCGCCCAGCTCCGCCGTGCCATCGACGAACGCCACGCCGCAGACTTCGCAGACCTCTCACGCATGATCGCGCTTCAAGAGGAACTCGATTGGCTGTGCTACTCGCTCTACAGCCTCGACGAGGCGAGCGACGTCATTTCGCCGGAAAACGTCGAGCCGTGCCCGCCAACGTGGCTCCCCTGGAACCTCACCTTCGCGGAGAAGGACGCCGCGAACCGCGAGGCACTCGCGAATGGCCAAGAGCCCGACGAGCAACCGTCGGTGTGGTGGGAGCGGCATCGCTGGGAAGCGCTGATCGCGCTGCCTGACGAAGCCTCGCCCGCCCTCAAGAACCGCGTCGAAGCCCGCCGCGCGCGCACCGCCACGACGCCCGCGCTCGCCCTCATCGAGACCGCCAACTTCAAGCGCCGCTGGTACAAGCCCGACTACGCCGAGCAGGAGCGCGTCGCACTGAGCGAGTGGCTCGCGGATCGCGTCGAGCAATCCGCCAAGGCGCGCGCGTCGGCGTTCTCGCTCGAGCAACTTGTCGCGAATCTCCAAGACGACGCGCGCGTGCTCGCGGTGTGCGAGGTGATGACCGGCCGCAAGGACTTCAGCCTCTCGCAACTCATCGCCAGCGCGCTCCAGGGCGACGCTGTCCCGAGCCATCGCTTCCACGTCTACAAGCCCGCAGGCCTTGTGAAGCGCGAGGTCTGGGAGCGCACCTGGGCCGACCAGCGCCTCGAGGACGCGGGCGAGAAGGTCACACCCGAAGTCCCGCCCTCCTACGGCTCTGGCGACTTCCTCAGGTCCGACTACTGGCGCCTGCGCGGCAAGCTCGACGTCCCGAAGGAGCGCTTCATTTCCTTCACCGAGGTCCCCGGCCGCTCCGGCGTCGAGACGCTCTACGGCTGGGCGGGTTGGACCGCACAGCAGCGCGTGAAAGCCATCCTCGCCATCGACGAAGAGCTCGAGGACGCCTCGGCGCCGCTGGCCGACCGCATCGGCCTGCTCGACAGCGCGTGGCGCCTCTTGCCCGACGTGGCGCGCGAGGACGCCGCTACCGCCACGAGGCTCAAGGCCGAACTGCAAGCGCTCGTGGGCCCCGAGGGGCCGAGCCGCGAGCTCCTTGAGGAGTGGAAGAAGCGCTTCCCGCCGCCCACGGCTCGCGCCGCCAAGGGGAGGAAGGCTGCTGTAGCGCGTAAGGTAGACGAGAGCGAGGAGGACGAATGAGCCCGCCTCCTGCGGCGCCGCGAATCTATCACATCACGCACGTCGACAACCTCCCGGCCATCGTCGTCAACGGCGGCCTTATCAGCGACGCGGCGATGATTGCCCGGGGTGGCCCCAAGACAGCCATCGGTATGGGCACCATCAAGCAGCGGCGACTCTCGCTGCCGGTGAGCTGCCACCCCGGGCTCAATGTCGGTGACTGCGTGCCGTTCTACTTCTGCCCGCGGTCGATCATGTTGTTCGTGATCCACTGCGCGAACAACCCGGAGTTGGTCTATCGCGGCGGCCAGGGGCCGATTGTGCATCTCGAAGCAGACCTCGGCGGTGTCGTCGCCTGGGCCAACCAACAGCAGCGTCGCTGGGCATTCAGCCTCTCGAATGCCGGCGCGGGCTACGCGCAGTTCCGCGATAGCCTCACGAAGCTCGGCGACATCGACTGGCATGCAGTCGCCTCCCCGAACTTCTCCAACGGATCGTACACACCCAGCGGTCTGCCGGTGAAAGAAGGCAAGCAGGCCGAGTTCCTCTTGCACAACGACTTCCCGTGGGGCCTGGTGCAGCGCATCGGCGTGGCCTCGCAGGCCATCTCCATCAAGGCGCAAGCAGCCATCGCGAATGCGGCTCACACGCCGCAGATCTCGATCCAGCCGAGCTGGTACTTCTGAGGGACGACGATGGATTTCACCAAGGGCAACATTCTACGGGCGGACACCGACGCCATCGTCAACACCGTGAACTGCGTCGGCTACATGGGGCGCGGCATCGCCGCGCAGTTCAAGCGGGCGTACCCCGAGAACTTCAAGGCCTACGAGTCGGCCTGCAGGCGCAAGGAGGTGGTGCCCGGCAAGATGTTCATCTTCGAGACCGGCCAGCTCACCCATCCGCGCTTCATCGTAAACTTCCCGACGAAGCGTCATTGGCGCGGCAAGAGCCGGATCGAGGACATCGAGTCCGGCCTCGTCGACCTCGTCGGGGAAGTGAAGCGGCGCGGCATCCAGTCGATCGCCATTCCGCCGCTCGGCTGCGGGCTCGGAGGCCTGGATTGGAAGGACGTGCGTCCGCTCATCGAGCGGGCCTTCGCGGCGCTGCCGGACGTTCGCGCGCTCGTGTTCGAGCCGAACGACGAAGGCCCCTCCGACAAGATGGCCACGACGCGCGAAGTTCCGAAGATGACGCCCGGGCGCGCAGTGCTCGTCGGCCTGTTCGAGAAGTACCTCGCGGCCCTGATGGACCCGGCCATCTCGCTGCTCGAGGTCCACAAGCTGATGTACTTCGCGCAGGAAGCGGGTGAGCCGCTGCGCCTCAAGTACGTGAAGGCGCTGTACGGTCCGTATGCCGAGAACCTGAGGCACGTCCTCTCGGCCATCGAGGGCTACATGATCTCGGGATACGGCGACGGCGGTGACACGCCAGAGAAGCCGCTCGAACTCGTGCCGGGCGCCGACGACGATGCGCGATCGTTCCTCAAGGACCACCCCGCGACGCTCGCGCGCTTCGATCGCGTCTCGAAGCTCGTCGAAGGCTTCGAGACGTCGTTCGGAATGGAGCTGCTCGCCACGGTCCACTGGGTGATGGCGCATGAAGGGGTGCACGACAGGGGCGTCGTCGACGCCATCCACGCGTGGAACCCGCGCAAGCGGATGTTCACGGACGAGCAGATCCTCCTCGCGGTGAAGCGGCTCGGTGACGAGGGCTGGCTCACGGGAGCGAAGTCATGACCACCATCACCGATGCCTTCGAGCTTCCGCGTCCAGAGGACATCCGGGCGATGGGGTTCGTCGTCAAACTGCGCGAGCTGGACCCCAACTCCGAGGAGGTCGAGCAACTCGCGCGCGACTACGTCGTCACGCCCGCCGTCGAGAAGGAGCTGCCCCGCATTCTCGACGACATGAAGCAGGTGTTCGACCGCGGCGAGGAGTACGGCCGCTTCATCCACGGCAGCTTCGGCAGCGGCAAGTCGCACTTCATGACGATGCTCTCGCTGCTCGTCGAGGGAGCGCCGCCCGCGTGGAAGAAATTCCGCCCGCTGCTCAACGCCCATCGCGACGCGAAGGCCAGCAAGGGCGGTGAGGCTAGCGACCACGAGGCGTGGCTCACGAAGGCGGGCCTGCTCGTCGTGCGCATCCACATGCTCTCGGTGCGCGGCAAGAGCACCGGCTTCGACCGCGCCGTCTACGAGGGCCTCAACGCGGCACTCAAGCGGCGCGGCAAGGCGCCCTTCGAGTTCCTCAACGTCGACGCCATCTTCGAAGAGGTCCGCCGCGAGGCGAAGGAGTACGGCGAGGTCGTCTGGAAGCGCCTCGAGACCGAGGGCATCGTCGGCGGTCGTGACGACTTCGAGGCGCTTGCCGCAGGCTCGATCCAGGCCAAGGAGCGCTTCGCGCGCGCGTGGCTCAAGTACAAGGGCCGCGACGCCTCCGACGCCGGCATCGACCCGCGCTGGAGCGAGGGCCTGAAGCGCATGGCCGAGCACGCCAAGGCCCAGGGATTCGGGGGCATCGTGCTGATGATCGACGAGTTCCTCCTCTGGCTCGCCGAGAAGAGCGGTCAGGAGTTCGTCGCCGAGATAAACAACCTCAACGTCATCGTCGACCACAACACGGGGCAGCGGCCGGCGCCCGTCTTCGTCTTCGTCGCCCGCCAGCGAAACCTGCAGGAGTTCTTCCCGGACCTCGTCGACGAGTCGAAGATCCACGAGCACCTGGACCACCACGCCAAGCGCTTCGAGCTCACGAAGCTGCAGGACGTTGAGCTGCGCCACATCGTGCGCGGCCGCGTGCTCCGGCCGAAGAAGCCTGACGAGGTGAAGGCCGCGGTGAGCTCGCTGTCGGAGAAGCACAGCAAGGTGCTGCCGGCGCTTCTGGCGGGCAGCGACCTCGACTACCTGCGTGACGTCTATCCCTTCCACCCGGCGCTCATCGAGATGCTGGTGGACGTCACGTCGCTCATGCAGCGCGAGCGCTCGGCGCTGCGCCTTCTCTACGAGTTGCTCGTCGTTCACTATCCGAAACTGCCGCTCGGGGAGTTCCTGCCGGTGGGCTCGGCCTTCTCCGCCATCTTCCCGGAGTCGGGCGTCGAGGCGAGCAAGAAGGTGGAGCTGATGCAGGACATCCACCACCAGTACTACTCGCGGCTCGCGCCGGCGATGGCGAAGATGGCCGAAGAGGGCGGCGCCGAGTTCAACGACGAGCGCCGCCGCGCGCTCGACCAGCTTGTGAAAACGGTACTGCTCGCCGAGGTGTCGCCGCGCCTGAAGCAGGGTGGGCTCACCATCGAGCGGCTCGTGCAGCTCAACGCTGTCGACGTCGAGGGCGAGACCTTCCGGGGGCAGGTGCGCGTGGCCGAGACGGACCTGCTCGCGCTCTCGCAGCGTGTGCCCGACCTCCAGGTGGCCGGGCAAGGCAAGACCGCGCTCGTCCGCTACGTGCTCGGGCGCGTCAGCCTCGGGGAGATCCTCGGGCGCGCGCGCTCCAAGGTCGACAACCCCGCCCAGCGTTTCAAGGTGTTCTGGCTCGCGTTGCGCGAGGCGCTCGGCGTCGCCGGGACCAAGGGCTTCGAGGACGGCGGACCCAACGAGGGCGACTGGGATCTCCCGTGGCGACGCACCCGGCGGCGTGGCCGCATCAAGCTAGGGAACGTGCGCGAGATGTCGTACGACGACTTCGCGCCGCCGGACGGGGCGTTCAAGATCCTCATCGACTATCCGTGGGACGAGCCCGGGCACACGGTCGATGAAGACCGTCTGCGCGCGACCAACGTCCGCAAGAAGCAGGGCCTCCTGCACACGGTCTGCTGGCTGCCGCGTCACATGAGCCCGACCGAACTCGGCGTGCTGACCGAACTCGCGGCGGTGCGTTACCTGCTCTCGGATGCCGGGCAGGAAGACCTGCTCGAGACGCTCGGGCCGCAGGACAAGAGCAAGGTGCTCGACCAGGCGGGCATCCGGCAGAAGACGCTCGAGGGCCAGCTCGAGGACCTGCTCAAAGAGGTGTACGTCCGGCATGGTGAGTTCTTCGCCCTGATCTCGGACGTGGACTCCAGCCGCCCGCGCGAGACGCTTGCCGAAAACCTCGAGCACATCGCAGCGCTGCTCATGGACCGCCGCTACCCACAGCACCCGACGTTCCTCGCCGAGCCGAAGAAGCAGGACCTTGAGTCGTTGCTCGGCTGGATGGTTGATGCCGGCGAAGGCAGCGTCTCGGTCGCGTACGACGAGAACGTCGGAAAGGTCCTCAAGAACCTCGGCCAGCCGCTCGAGCTGGTGAACCTCGGGCAGACCAAGGCGTCGCTACGGCTCGACTCCCGTTACATCAAGGACGTCCTCCAGCGCGCCGACCAGGACTCGGTGTCGTGGGCGCCAATCGCCGATCACCTGCGCGAGACGTACGGGTTCCAGCCGCTGCTCGTCGATCTCTTCCTCTGCTTCCTCTGCCAACGCGACCACCGCGCGCTCGAGGACATCAGCGGCGAGCCCGCCGACGTCCGCATCGGCATGTCGCAAACAACGCGCATCCGGCTCCAGCGTGGCAAGCTCGTGAGCGCCGCAGACTGGCACCGGCTGCGTGATCTCGGCAGTCAGCTCCTTGAGGTCCCGCGTCCCGCCGCGCATCGCTCGCTGCAGGGCCAGGACCGCTTCACGACCGAGCTGCGCACCAGGGGGCAGGCCAGGCGCACCGTCTTGCAGGCACTACACACGCGCCTCGTGCATCTCGGCGTGGAGGGCGGTGACCGGCTCAGAGAACTGTCAACCGCGAACTCGCGCCTGGGTCCGCTCGCGCAGACCACGACTGACAGCCACAAGGTGCTGAGCGAGTTGCTCGCCTCGTGGCCCGATGATGCGTCGGACGCGCTTCGCACCATCGTGCATGAAGCCGAGACGCTTCGTGACGCCCTCGCCGAGTTGAACGAGCACGCGCGAGGGAACCTCAAGGCGGGCGTGAGCCATCCCATCATCGGCAGCGAGGTGCGCGGACACCTGGGCGCGCTCGACAGCCGCCTCGCGGCCGCGCAGGCCGAGCAGCCGCTCACGAAAGACTGGGTCGCGACCTGGAACAAGAAGGCTCAGGAGCTGATCAAGCGGCTCATCGAGCAGCCTCGGGCACCGCAGCCTCCGGCCATCGGTGATGGCGCGCAGCCGTCCAACATCGGTGGTGGTGCCAGGCCCTCGTTCACCGGCGGTGGCCCTGAAGTCACGCCGCGCACGGTGCTGCTCAAGAAGCGCGTGAACCCGGCTGACGCCGACGCCATCGAAGACTTCCTGATCGAGGTGCGCAAGGCGCTGACTGAGCAGGGGGTGAAGCCGATAAGCGTAGCCCTTGTCCGCACGGAGGAACTTGAGTGAGCGCTGCCCAGCTCCTTCTCCGTCGTCTCCTCGAGCAATCTGGCGGTGCCAGCGAGACGGGCTACCTGCTCGTGATCGACGGCGAGGGCCTCGAGAACCTGCCGGACCAGATGGCGACGCCGAAGGGCTCCTACGGCGTGCATCGGATCTCGACCGAGCTCGGTCTCCGGCACCTGCTGTGGAAGGCGAAAGGAGCACCTCTCATCGCCGTGATGCCCGAGGACGTGGCGAGGCGCATCCAGAACGCCCCGGACTTGCTGCGGCGCGCGCGTAACCAGCGCGTCCACGCTCTCTCGGTGAACGACGTGCTGGAGGTCGTCCTCGGCGTGCGCGTTGTCGGCGCCGACGCGCCCTACATGCAACAGCTCGCGCTCGAGAACGTCGACCGACTGGGCTTCGCGATGAGCCACCGCACGCTGCCAACGGTGGTCGACCGCCGGCTGCTTACGGAGCTGCTCGTCGACGTGAGCGTGGGCGAGCAGGTGCGGACGCGCAGCCCCGCACAGCTTCTGGCCGCCTGGGTGCAGGAGCCGCCACGCTGGTCGTCGAACATCAGCCAGCTCGTGCGAGACGCGATGCCCTCGCTTCACGGCGACGAGGGGCGCTTTCTCTCATGGGCGCTCGCCGAGCCGGAGAATCGCCTGCGTGAGCTCGTTGTCCACGGCGCGGTCCTCACGGTCGAAGCCGCCGAGCTGCCAAAGCCCGCGTGGGGCCCACTGTGGAAGGCCGCCACCGAGCCACCGCTCGAGATGGACCGGCGCATCCTCCGGCGCACCGTCGCGCGACTCGCGGAGGAGACGCTGGCACTCCTGGGTGACGCGGCGGGTGACCTCCTCGGCGGCGCTGACCGCGTCGGGCGCGAGAGCCTCACGCCCACGCAGCTCCAGACCAGTCGTGTGCTTCCGCTTGCATTCTCTGACCGCTGCCACGAACTCGCGCAGCAGGCGGCCAACGGGAAGGCGATCAGCGCCGCCGACATCACGTGGCTGTCAAACCACCGCGCGGCGCGTATGCATCGCGGCGACCTCGCGGTGCTTGAGTCGATGGCGCGTATCTCGCGCTACCTCGACCAGCCCTTCAGCCCCAAGCTCGACCTGCTCGTGCAGGTGCGCGACTACCAGCGGGGGGGGGCGTTCGTCGACCTGGCGATGATGCAGCTTCGCCGCGCGCTCGCGAGCAGCGTCCACTACCACGCCGAGGCCAACAAGCTGCTCGCCGCGTGCCGTGAGCGGCGCGACCGCGAGAACCGCCACTTCGCCGAGACGCTCTCCGGCGGCTACGAGGCCGCGCTCCACCGCGAGGGGCTCACGCCGCTGCACCGGCTCTGGAGGCGCACCGTCGCGCCCGTGTGGCAGCAGGAGCCCGACGCGCGCATCTTCCTCGTCGTGCTCGACGGCTGCAGCTACCCGGTTTTCCTCGAACTGCTCTACGCGCTCGCGCAGGACAGCTCATTCCCAATCGGTATCAAGCCCGACGCAAGCGGGCTGGTCGCGGGCCTGCCAGCGCTCTCGCCGCTCCCGACCATCACGAGCCACGCGCGCGGCGCCATCTTCCTCGGCGAACTGCCGAACGACCCGCTCGTCGCCGAGACCGTGTTCCGGGACCAGGACGAGGCAAAGACCGACAAGGCGCGCTTCAACCAGAACGCCGCGCTCGACAGCCGCAAGCGGCGTCTCTTCCTCAAGGGGGACCTGACCGACGGGGGCCAGGAGCTGCTTTCCGCGCTCGACGACGAGTCGCTCTCGGTGGTCAGCGTCGTGTTCAACGCGGTCGACGACCAGATCGGTTCGTCGAATACGGGCGCGACGGTGAAGATCTCGCCGGAGGACATCACCGCCTTCAAGCCCGCCCTGCACGTGGCGCTCAAGGCGAAGCGGCGCGTGCTGCTCACGGCCGACCACGGCCACAGCCCCTTCGTTGACAAGTCGCGCCGTTCCGGCAATGGCAAGACGCCAAGGTACACCGCGCTCGGCAAGCACGAGCCGGTGCCCGAGGGCTTCATCGAGATCGACATCGCCGGGCTCGGCGGTCCGCCCGAGCGGCGCGCCTTCGCCTGGCGCTCGGGCGCGTATCTTGGCGGGTCGCAGGTCGGATTCCACGGTGGCTGCGGGCTTGAAGAGGTGGTCATCCCGCTTGCATGGCTTGAGCGCGATGGCCTTCACGCCGACGAGCCCGCGTGGTGGTACGGGCGCGGTGCGCTCGCCGAGGTCACCACCGAGGTGAAGCCGGTACAGCCGCCGATCGTGACGCCGCTGCCATCGGACGAAATCCCCGCGAAGCCGAAGGCGCAGCTCTCGCTGTTCAACCCGGCCGACAAGGCGGACTCGCTGCCCATCCCGAAGGAACTGCTCGCGAAGCTCAGCCTCGACGAGAAGAGCATTCTCGTGCTCCTGCGCGAGACCGGCTCTGCACGGGCGAGCGAGCTGGCCGAGCGTCTCAAGAAGAACCCGGGCCGCCTCAACGGACTCATGCGATCGCTGCGCCGGACCCTCCACGAGGGGGGCCACGTTCTCTTCAGCGATGAAGTCCTGCCGAGTGGGGAGACCATGTACCGCTACCAGCCGAAGGAGGGCCGCTGATGGCCGTCTTTCCTGAATCAGCAGCCATCGTGAACGCGCTCCGCAGCGGTCTCGTGCCGAACGTGGGGCTCGAACACTTCGCAACCGGCCTCGACGCGCTCGTCGGGGCGGTCAACGAGGACCTCGACTTCGTCGCTGGCGGCAAGGGCCTGTCGAAATGGATTCGCGGCGAGTACGGCACTGGCAAGACCTTCGCCGCGCGCTACCTGTGCGCGAAGGCCCGCGTGCGGAAGTTCGCCTCTTCCGAGGTGCAGATCTCGATCAACGACACGCCGCTCCATCACCTGGAGACGGTGTACCGGCGCCTCATCGAGAAGCTCGAGACAGCAGCCGACGGGCCCAACGCGTTCCAAGCCATCGTTGAGGGGTGGCTCTATCAGGTCGGCGACGAGGTCACGCGCCTGCGTGGCATCCGTGAGGACGACCCAGGCTTCGCCGACGCGACCGAGCAGCGGCTCGAGGACAAGCTCGCCGACCTCTCGAAGCGCAACCCCGCTTTCGCGCAGGTGCTCCGCGCTTACCACCGAGCGACGCACGAGGGCGACTTCGCCACCGCACAGGGCCTGCTCGCATGGCTCGCAGGGCAGCCGCACACGGATCGCTCCGTGCTTGCGGCGGCGGGCGTGAAGGGCAAGGTCGATGGCCAGGCGTCGCTCACGTTCCTGGCCGGGCTGCTCCAGTTGCTCCGGCAGTCGGGTTACGCCGGCCTCGTCGTCGTCCTCGACGAGGTCGAGACCGTGCAGCGCATGAACGCGCAGACGCGCGAGAAGTCACTCAACGCGCTCCGGCAGCTCATGGACCTGCTCGCGAAGGAAGAGCTGCCCGGGCTGTACCTGGTGGTCACCGGCACACGCGACTTCTTCGAGGGCTACAAGGGATTGAAGGCGCTCGCGCCGCTGTACCAGCGCGTGCAAGTGAACTTCTCTGAGGACACGCGCTTCGACAACTTGAAGGCCCCGCAGGTGCGGCTCACGCCGTTTACAGGCGACCGCCTGCTCACGGTAGGCACTCGCATCCGCAACTTGTACCCCGCGAAGAACCCAACGCGCCTCGCCGAGCGCGTCAGCGACGCGTTCCTCCTGGGGCTCGTGACGCAGGTCACTTCGGGCTTCGGAGGCAAGGTGGCGCTGGCGCCGCGCATGTTCCTCCGCGAGCTGATTGACGTGATGGACCGCGTCGACATCCACGAGGCCTACGAGCCGCGCGAGCACTACAAGCTCGAACTCGACGACGGAAAGCTCACCGCCGAGGAACTCGCCGCCAAGCACGGGCGTCCGGTCGAAGAGCCAACCGAGGAGCCCGAAGGGCCGCCTTCCAACGACAGCGAGGAACCGCCCCCGGCTCCAAAGAGGAAACGGCTGGACGGGTAGCCATGGCCGGACTCGAGCGCCTTCATCCGCACCTGCAGCACGCAATCATCCACGACCTGGACTGGCGCTCGCTTCGCCCTGTCCAGGAACTGACGATCGACGCAATCCTCGACGGCTGCAATGCGGTGGTGCTCGCTCCGACGGCCGGAGGAAAGACCGAGGCGTCAATCTTCCCAGTGCTCTCGCGGATTCTCACAGAGAACCTGAAGCCCGTCTGCGCGCTCTACGTGTGCCCCATCCGCGCGCTCCTCAACAACCAGGAGGAGCGGCTCTCGTCGTACGCGCGCATGGTGGGCTTGGATGTCTTCAAGTGGCACGGCGATGTCTCGGACTCGAAGAAGAAGAAGTTCCGCGAGACTCCCGCGCACATCCTGATGACCACCCCCGAATCGCTCGAGGTCATGATGATCTCCGAGCGCACGGACGCGAAGGCGCTCTTCTCGGGGCTCTCGGCGGTCATCATCGACGAGGTGCATGCGTTCGCCGCCGACGATCGCGGCGCGCACCTTGCGAGCCTGCTCGAACGCCTCGTCGCGATGACAGGCCGCGACATCCAGCGCATCGGCCTCTCGGCCACCGTCGGCAACCCGTATGTCATCGGCGAGTGGCTCCAGGGATCGAGCAAGCGGCCATTCCGCCTCGTCGACCCGCCGAAGGCGAAGGCGCAGCGTGACCTGCGCCTCGACCTGTGCGTTGACATCAGCGAGGCCGCGAAAGCCATCGGGCAGGTCGCGCGCGGCAAGAAGAGCCTCGTCTTCGTCGAGAGCCGCAGCAGGGCCGAGAAGGTCGCGCACGCTCTCGCTGGCACAGGAGTCGAGGTCTTCATCCACCACAGCTCGGTGAGCCGCGCCGACCGCACCCTCGCTGAGGAGCAGTTCGCCAAGGGGCAGAACACGGCCATCGTCTGCACCTCTACGATGGAGCTGGGCATCGATGTCGGCGACCTCGATCAGGTCATCCAGGTCGACGCGCCGGCCTCGGTCGCTTCGTTCCTCCAGCGCCTCGGCCGCACCGGCCGCCGCGCGAACACGCGCGCCAACTGCACGTTCTTCTGCCTGAGCTCTGAGTCACTGCTCCAGTCGGTGGCGCTGCTGCGTCTCGCCGAGGCGGGATGGGTGGAGGACGTCACGCCCGCCGCTCACGCGATGCACGTGCTCGCGCACCAGGTGATGGCGCTCATCCTCCAGGAGGGAGGCATCTCGAGGCACACGCTGATGCCGTGGGTCGAGGCCGCGTACCCGTTCTCATCGGTGCGCCCCGAGCGCGTCCAAGAACTGGTCGACACGATGCTCGAGCGCGAGATTCTCTACGAGGCCGACGGGCTCCTGTCGCTCGGCCAGCGCGGCGAGAAGCTCTACGGCCGCAAGAACTTCTTCGAGCTCTACGCCGTCTTCACCGCGCCGCCGGTCATGCGCGTGCAGCACGGCAAGGAAGACGTCGGCTACATCCAGGCGCTTTTCGTCTCGATGCATGACGCCAGCGCGGGCCCGCTCTGTTTCCGTCTCTCCGGGCGCGCGTGGGAGGTCGGGCAGATCGACTACGGCAAGGGCGTGCTCCACGTGCGCCCCGCCGACTACGGCCGCGTGCCGAGCTGGCTCGGACTGCCGGGTGTGCTCTCGAACGCGCTCTGCCAGGGAATGCTCGACGTGCTGCTTCACGAGAAGCAGGAGGGCGCGTGGCTCAGCAAGGCCGCCGCCGCCGAGCTGGCTGTCGTGCGTGACAGCTACGACGGCCTCCTCGAGGAAGGCACGGCACCGCTCGAAGACCACCCCGACGGCGTCCAGTGGCACACCTTCGCGGGCGGTGCGGTGAACCGGCTCCTCGCGGCGGGCCTCGAGCAGAAGTCCGGGAAGAAGTGGGTGGCGGGGAACCTCTCGCTGCGTTGCAAGGACATCGCTTTCTCGGCTGCGGACGACGCGATCCGCTCGCTCGCCGACTTGAACTGGGAGCGCGTCGCTGCCGGCGCTGCCCGCGAGATGGCGCGCGGAATGCTCAGTAAATTCCAACCATGCCTTCCTGAAGAGGCTGAAGACCGGCTTCTGTCCGAGCGCCTCCTAGATCAAGCGGGTACCCTGCGATTCCTCGCCAACGTGAGGGTCAACGGCTCCCGCGTGGCCGCGCGACCGACCGGCATGCGCCTTGCCGACGTCGAGGTCACCGGCCCGCTGCCCCTTGAGCTTACCTTGCGCGGCCTCCCGGGCGTTGCCGCAGCGCCGAAGAACGACGTCCAGTGGGTGGACACGCTGGCAGCACTGCGCGCTGTCAGCGAGGAACTTCGCGCCGCCGAGGTGGTCGGCCTCGACGTCGAGACTGCGCTCGACTTCGGCACGCTCTACCTTTTGCAAATAGCCACGCGCACGAGAACCTTCCTCATCGACCCACTGGCTGTCGGCGACCTCCAGCCCATCGTCGACGTGCTGAGCGGCCCCACCCCCCTGAAGGTCATCCATAACGCCCGTTTCGAACGCCGCGTGCTCGCAGCCCTCGGAATCGCCCTCGACGGCGTCTTCGACACGCTGGCGGCCTCTCGGCGCGCACGCGGCACCGACGCCCTCGGCGGCCACAGCCTCGCGATGGTCTGCGAGCGCGAGCTTGGCATCGTCCTCGACAAGTCCTCACAGACTTCCAACTGGAGCCGCCGCCCGCTCGAAGCCGACCAGTTAAGCTACGCCGCTCTCGACGCCGAGATTCTCCTCGCGCTGTACGATCGGTTCAAAGACGCGGGTGTCGCACCCGGCGCGGGGGGAGGTAACTGATTGCGCTGAGGACCAAGCCCTTCCAAAGCCGATGCCGCCATCGACACCGCTGGCGCCCGACGCTGCTGCGCTGGGCCCGCTGGTGACGCCGATCGAATGGCTACAGCTCATGTCGCAGAGGCCTTCGAGAGCTTGTCGTCGTTGAGGTGAATGATTGCCGCGAATGTGCGGGCGACGCGGCTGAAGCGTGGGATGCCCCTGGAGGGGTTGGCAGCGGCTGCGATTATCACCACTGCCTACCTTCAGCGTGTGGAGTACGGGCGAGTGAACATCAGCGTCGTGACGCTTGTGACCCTGGCCAGGGCTCTGGAGACCCGACTCGACACCCTCGTTGAATCGGCTCGCCTGGAGGGGGGAGACCAAGCCGTCCCCGGCGCCGGGCAGACTGAGCGGAGCACCAGGGGCGAAACTGCGGCGCCGTAGCCCCCCTGCTACATGTGCTTGCGCCACAGTCCCGGTGGCCAAGAATGAGGCCAGTGGCGGGGCGGGTTGGCCTCGCAGCAACGCCTGCCGCGGAACCCTCCCATGCTCCACTGCCCAAGCTGCCTGTCTAATCATCACACCGGGTTCGACCGGTGCGTCACCTGCGAAGAGACGCTCGCCGACTGGCTGAACTTCGACTTTTCGTCCGCCGTACTTCCGAACCAACGCCGGGTGCGCGCGGTGGCGGCGTCGGGCGGCGCGGTCCCGCTCGCCCGCTACGATGGGGAGAACAAGGACGGCAAGAAAGAGGGGCTCTGGACCTACTGGTACGAGAACGGAAAGAGGCACTCCACCGGGACCTTTCGGGACGACAAGAAGGAGGGGCTCTGGACCTTCTGGTCCTCACACGGAGCGCTGGAGTCCGAGGGAACGTTCAAGGACGGCAAGAAGGAGGGGCTCTGGACCTCCTGGTACGAGAACGGGAAGGTGCAGTCGAAGGGAACGTACTCGGACGGCGCCCGTGAGGGCCTCTGGGCCCTCTGGAGCGAGGAGGGAAAACTGCAGCAAAAGGGAATCTACGAGAGCGGCCTCAGAGAGGAGTTCTGGCACCACTCGTTTCCGGACAAAACGAGCGCAGAGGGGACGTACAAGGGCGGCCTTCGGGACGGGCTCTGGACCTTCCAGTCCGCGCTTGGAAGGACTGAGAAAACGGGGACCTACAACGGCGGTCTTCGCCACGGACTCTGGACCTTGCGATTTCCCGACGGGACCGTCTCAAGGGGCACGTATGAGGCGGGCGTGCGAACGGGTCTCTGGACCGACGAGGAGGCGGGCGAGGATTACGTCCTGATGTCCAAGGGGATCTTCAAGGACGGCGTTCGCCTAGTGCTTTGGAGCGACGACGCGGCGCCGCACGGAAGCCGGGAGTACGACGCCCCCAACCGCGGTCGAGCGAAGCTACCGACCTACATGCGTGAGTCCGGCGACCCGCTCGAGCGAACGTATTGGGCCGGCGTTCGAGAAGGACGCTGGAGCTACAAGCTTGAGTTCCCAATGGGACACTGGGGCTGGGACATTGATTCCGGCCACAAGGAGTCCGAGGGGATTTTCGAGGACGGCGTTCGGGAAGGGCCCTGGACCTACTGGTTCGACGCGAGCGACTACGGGGGTGGGGAAGAATTCATCGACTTCGGTGGCGTGTACAGAGACGGCGTTCGGGACGGGCCCTGGCTCCTCGGGAATCGGACCGAAGAGCACGAGGAGGGGACGTGCGTGGGCGGCGTTCGGGAGGGCCTGTGGACCCACTGGTACTGCAAAGGGAAGAAGCAGATGGAGGGGACGTACGCGGACGGTGTGCGCGAGGGGCGGTGGATCTCTTGGTTCTCCAACGGCAACAAGCAGGAGGAGGGGACCTACAAGGATGGAAAGAGAGAGGGCCCCTTCAACCTCGGCGATGAGTCCGGAGGCGGGCAGTTCGGGATGTACGAGGCCGGCCTTCAGGAGGGGAACTGGGTCTCCTGGCACGAGAACGGGAAGAAGCGGGAGGAGGGCCTGTACAGGCAGGGCAGGAGGGAAGGGCTGTGGACCTCCTGGGGCAACGGCGGGAAGAAGGAGTCCGAAGGGACGTACAGTGCCGGCAGGAAGGACGGGCCTTGGACCTACTGGCGCGCCCCCGATAACACTTTTGATCTGCCGTTCCTGAGCGGGGACTTTGGACGGTCGTTCCCGGTTGATGCGAAGCGGTTCGAGGGCGCGTACAGGGACGGCAAGAAGGAGGGGCTCTGGACCTTCTGGTTCGCGGACGGAACAAAGCGCCAACGGAAGTTCGAGGACGACGAGGAGGTTGCGCTCCCGGACTGACGGATGCGGCGCCGCGCTCTGTCCCCAATTTGAACCGCGCCTTCACGCCAGTGTAGGAAGCAGGCATCTGCAAGGAAGCGTTGGCGAGTCAGCGGTTCTCCAACCCCATTGGTGGCGAGTGGGTGGCGCCCTCCACCGGTTACTACACGCCCAACCGGAACCTGACGGACGCAAACGACATGAAGCTCGCCAGCTTTGAATTAGGGTTCGGTGCAGCGACCAGCTGAGGCAGCTACAACGGCCTTCGACAAGACTCGACTCAATGCGCGTTGGGCCATCGGAAGCGCCTGATTTTATTAGCGGGACGGAGCCCGGTTGCATCTGATGTGACGCGACTTGCCGGCTTCGAATCCCGCCCTGGGCACTCCGACAGAAGCCTCTGAGTCCAAGCGACTCGGGGGCTTTTGCCGTTTCTGGCCCAGGCTTCCTCGTGACGCGCACTGCCCGCTGCTTTGTGGCGGCGGAGCGTGCCGGTATCGTCCGCGGCGGATGAAGCAGCCATGAGTGATTCACCTCGCACCGTCTTCCGGCAGGAAGCCCTGGAGCACCATGCCCGCCCCGAGGCCCGGGGAGGGCTGCTGCGCCTGATGCCCGGGTGGATCCACGCGACGTGGTGGGTTCTCGTGGGGCTGGTGGTGGTGGGCGCCGTGGGCCTGTCCCTCGTTGAAATCAACGACTACGCACGCGGCCCGGTCCTGGTGCGCGTCAAGGGACTGGAGGAGGTCACCTCCACGGAGGGTGGCCGCGTCAGCCGGGTGCTGGTGCGACGCGGTGAGCGCGTCCACGCGGGCCAGCCGCTGGTGGAGCTGTACGCGGGCGGCGAGGTGGCTGATCGGGAGCGGGTGGATCAAGAGTTCCGCTCACAGCTCGCCGCGTGGCTCCTGGAGCCGGCCAACCCGGGGACTCGGCAGGCGCTGGCGGGCCTTCGCGCCCAACTGGAGTTGAGCGAGGCTCGCATGTCCGAGCGCGTGCTGAAGGCCCCTTGCGACGGCCGCGTCGGCGAGGTGCGCGTGCGTGAGCAGCAGTTCCTCCAGCCGGGCGAGGTGGTGGCCTCGCTGGTGCGCGACGGCGCGGAGACGTGGGCGGTGGCGCTCCTGCCCGGCCAGTACCGCCCGCTCCTGCACCCGGGCCAGCCGCTGCGGCTGGAGCTCACCGGCTTCCCCTATTCCTATCAGATGCTGGAGGTCGCCTCCGTCAGCGATGACCTGGTGGGTCCAGCCGAGGTGCGGCGCCTGCTGGGCCCCGGCCTCAAGGACGCCCTCACCGTGACGGACGGCCCGCTGGTGCTGGTGGAGGCGAAGCTGCCCTCCGAGACCTTCCAGACGGGCGACGACACCTACGCCTACTTCACCGGCATGCCCGGCCAGGCCTGGGTGAAGGTCCGCGCTCGCAATGGCTGGGTGACCCTGCTGCCGGTGCTGGAGCTGCTCGGGAAACGCCGTGGCTGATCCTTCGTTCTTCGAGCGCTTCCCCGCGCTGGGCCGCCTGGGCGAGCGGCTGGGCCGCCGGCGCATTCCCTACGTGGCGCAGCTGGCGTCGGCGGACTGCGGCGCGGCGTGCCTGGCCATGGTGCTGGGCTACTGGGGCCGGCACGTGGGGCTGGATGAAGTGCACGCCGCCACGGGGCTGACCACCCGGGGCATCAGCGCGCGCACGCTGCTGGAGACGGGCCGCCGCTTCGGGCTCGTGGGCCGCGCGGTGCACGTGGACATGGAGCAGCTCCACCTGCTGACGCCCGGCGCGGTGCTGCACTGGGAGTTCCGCCACTTCGTCGTCTTCGAGCGGCTGGCTCGCCAGGGCGTGGACGTGGTGGACCCGAACTTCGGCCGGCGCCGCGTGCCGCTGGAGCAGTTCCGCAAGGCCTTCACCGGCGTGGCGCTGCTCTTCGAGCCCTCGGAGACCTTCGAGACGTCCGCGCCCCGCCAGGGGTCGCATCGCTACCTGCACCTGCTCTTGCAGGAGCGTCCCGCGCTGCTGCGGGTGGCGGTGATGTCGCTGCTCCTGCAGCTCTTCGCCCTCGCCTTGCCCTCGCTCACGGGCGCGGTGGTGGACCGGGTAGTGCCCAGCGGGGACACGCCGCTGCTGGCCACGCTGGCCGCGGGCATGGCGGCGCTGGTGGGCTTCCAGTTCCTGTCCTCGTTCGTCCGCGCGCACCTGCTGCTGCAGCTGCGCACGCACCTGGACGCTCGGCTGACGCTCGGCTTCCTGGACCACCTGGTCCACCTGCCGTTCTCCTTCTTCCAACTGCGCTCGGCGGGCGACCTGATGAACCGCCTGAACAGCAATGCCACCGTGCGGGAGATGCTGACGTCGGGCGCACTCTCCACGCTGTTGGACGGCAGCATGGTGGTGCTCTACCTGGGCCTGCTGCTGGCCGGCAGTCCCCGGATGGGCGCGCTGGTGTGCGGCCTGGCGCTGCTCCAGGTGCTGGTGTTCGTCTTCGCCAGCCGCCGCCAGCGGGAGCTGATGGCGAAGAACCTGGAGATCACCGCGTCCGCGCAGAACTACCAGGTGGAGATGTTCTCCGGCATCCAGACGCTCAAGGCGCTGGGTCTGGAGGACAAGGCCGTGCAGCACTGGTCCAGCGTCTACGTGGACGTGCTCAACGTGTCGCTGGAGCGCGGACGGCTGGAGGCGCTCACCGAGTCCATCACCAGCACGCTGCGCATGGCGTCCCCGCTGGTGGTGCTGGGCACCGGGGCCCTGCTCGTCATGGAAGGCCAGCTGTCGATGGGGGAGATGCTGGCGATGAACGCCCTGGCGGCGGGCTTCCTGCTGCCCATCTCCAACCTGGTGACGACGGCCTTCCAGCTCCAGCTGGTGCGCAGCTACCTGGCCCGCGTGGACGACGTGCTGCAGGCCCCCACCGAGCAGCCGCCCGGGACGCGCCACCGCGCCCACACGCTCCAGGGCCGCATCCAGGTGGAGAACGTGTCGTTCCGCTACGGGACGAACTCGCCGCCGGTGGTGCGGGACGTGTCCGTCACCATCGAGCCGGGCCAGTTCGTGGCCATCGTCGGCGCGTCCGGGGCCGGCAAGTCCAGCCTCGCGCACCTGCTGCTGGGGCTGTACCTGCCCTCGTCCGGCTCCATCCGCTTCGACGGCGTGCCGCTGGCGGAGATGGACCTGAAGGAGGTGCGCCGGCAGATGGGCGTGGTGCTGCAGAACCCGTCGCTGTTCCGCGGGGACATCCGCCGCAACATCGCCTACGCGGATCCGCTGCTGCCGCTGGAGACCGTGCAGGCGGCGGCGAAGCGCGCCCAGGTGCACGACGACATCGCCGCCATGCCCATGGGCTACGAGACGGTGTTGAGCGAGATGGGCTCGTCGCTGTCCGGGGGCCAGCGGCAGCGCATGGCGCTGGCGCGCGCCCTGGTGGGCAACCCCGCCATCCTCCTGCTGGACGAGGCCACCAACGCGCTGGACGCGAAGACGGAGCGCGCGGTGCAGGACGCCATCGCGGAGCTGCGCTGCACCCGCGTGGTGATTGCCCACCGGCTGAGCACTGTGCGCGAGGCGGACCTCATCCTGGTGATGAACGGGGGCCAGCTGGTGGAGCGTGGCACGCACGCGGAGTTGATGGAGCGCCGGGGCGAGTACTTCGAGCTGGTCTCCGCCCAGGAGGGCCCCCGGAAGGCGGTGGGCTGAGCGCATGCGCTTCGCTCCGGACGTCGTCGTGGACCTCACTCCGCTGTCCGACGTGGGGGAGCTGCCCTTCTCGGAGATCCTCTACGGGCTGCTGCGGCGGGGCTTCGAGCCCGGCGCCTCGCGGCGCCTGCTGGAGGACGCCAACGCGCGGCTGCGGCGGCCCCTGCTGCGGCCCGGGGCCGTGGAGGACGGCGGACCACTGGTGGACGACGGGGTGCTGTTCCCGGCGCCCGGCCCCTGGGGGTGGGTGCTCCAGCAGGGCGGGTCTCGCTGGAGCACGCGGCTGGAGCCGGAGGCCGTGCCCGTCGTCGCGGACTTCCTGCGTGCCGTCGCGCGCGCGGACACCCTGGACGAGGTGCGCGCGGCCTGGCCCTTCGACGCGGAGGACTTCGAGGCCGCGCTCTTTCGCGCTGGCCCTCCCGAGGCGCCCTGGCCGGAGCCGTCCGGACCGGGCCTCTACCGCCGCGAGCACGCCAGCCTGCTCGTGTGCTCGCGGACGACGTCGGTGCTGGTGGACCCCATTCCGCTCCAGCGCCGGCTGCCGCACATGGGCTCGGTGCCGGGCAACCTGGCCCCGGAGGCTTTGGGCGCGGTGGCCATCACCCACGGCCACACGGACCACTGGCATGTGCCGTCGCTGCTGGACCATCTGCCGCGGCGGGACACCCCCGTGCTCGTGCCCCGCGTGCCCCGCGTCAACCTGCTCACCCCGCAGGACTTCTCCCTCGTGCTGGGCGCATGCGGGCAGGCCGTCCAGGCTCTGGCCTGGGGCGAGTCCCTGCGCGTGGGCGACGTGCGGGTGGACGTGTTGCCCTTCCACGGCGAGCAGCCCGCGCCGGACGGGCCGCCGCTCCCGGAGGGCCTGCGCAGCTGGGGCAACTGCTACCGCTTCGACACCGGGGACTTCTCGTGCCTGGTGCTGGTGGACTCCGGGGATGATCCGGCGGGCCGCATGGCGGAGGTGGTGGCGCGCTCGCGCGAGGCGCACGGGCCGGTGGACGTGGTTCTGGCGTGCCAGCGGGAGTTCCTCGCTCCGTTCTTCGGGGGCCTGAGCCACTACTGGGCCGCGCTGCCCTGGGCGCGGCTGCGCGGGCTCCACGAGGACCACCAGGCCGGGCGACTGCGCAGCTCCACGGCCGGCCCCGAGGGCGTGGCGGAGCTGTGCGCGCTCGCCGGCGCGCGCTACTTCCTGCCCTACGCCAACGGCTTCGCGGGCGTGGGCCGCCCCATCACCGATGTGGGGTGGGGTGATGGCGAGCCCTCCGAGGCGGTCTGCAACGCGCGGGTGCGCGAGCACCTGGCGCGGCGCGGGGCAGCCACCGAGGTGGTGGACTGGAAGCCCGGCGACGTGGCGCGCTTCGAGCGGGGCCGACTGGTTCTGGAGCGCGGGCCCGAGCGCTGAAGGCCCGGCGCATCAGCGCTGGGGGCCGCGCGTCCGCACATCGGCGGCAAGTTGCTGGAGCGCGGGCCCGGGGCGCTTCAGCGTTGGGTGCCGCGCGTCCGCGTCTCGGCGGCAAGTTGCTGGAGCGCGGGCTGGAGCGCTGAAGGCCCGGCGCATCAGCGCTGGGTGCCAAGCGTCCGCGTCTCGGCGGCAAGTTGCTGGAGCGCGGGCCCGAGGCGCTTCAGCGTTGGGTGCCGCGCGTCCGCGTCTCGGCGGGAGGTTGGAGGAACACCTCCGCCAGCAGGCCGCTGGAGAGCCGGGCGCGCAGCGCGTCCGGGACGGTGAGCACGGCCTCCGCCTTCTGGTGCCGCGAGGCCGGATCCACCTCCGGGGCGACGCGCTCCACCGTGCCCACCAGCTCCGCGTCCACCGCGGCCAGGCGCACCCGCACGGGCAAGCCAGGGCGCACGGAGGGGGCGAGCGTCTCCGGGACGGCGAAGCGCAGCCGCAGGTCGTCGCTCACCACCCGCAGGAGCGGCGTGGCGCGGCCCACGCGCATGCCCGGCGTGAGGTACTGCTCCGTGATGATGCCGGTGAAGGGGGCGCGGATGCGCGCCTGGGCCACGTCGCGCTCGGCCTGGGCCAGCCGCGTCCGCGCCTCCGACAGGCGGGCCTGGGCCAACGTGCGGTCGGCCTCCGCCAGCGCCACGGTGCTCTCCGCCGCTTCCAGGGCTTCGGCTGCCGAGTACGCGCGGATGCGCTGCTCACGCTGCAACTTCTGCTTCGCCTGGGTGAGCAGGAGGGACGCCCGCTCGTGCTCGGCCTCCGCGGCCCGGGCGTTGGCCTGGCGCGCGCTCAGCTCCAGCTTCAGCGGCTCCGGATCCAGCGTGGCCAGCACCTGGCCCGCCTCCACCCGGTCTCCCAGGCGCGCCTTCACCTCACTCAGCCGTCCCTCCACCTCGGAGACGACGTCCAGCACCTGGCTGGCCACCACGACGCCCAGGAGCGGCCGGGGCGCCGTCAGCACCCGCGCCGGCTCCTGCGCCTCTCCGGGAGGCGTCGCCAGCGCGCCGCCCGGCCCCAGGAGCATCACACCCGTGGTGACCCATGCCCATGCCCTGAGACTCCCCGTCACGTGCTTCTCCACCCTGCGGTCCTGAAGGTGCGCCGTCCTCGCGGACTGTAGCCCGCGGCCCCGCCCGGCACACCTTCCCCGGGGGCGCGCGGTGCACGGAGGGCCCGTTGTACGGGCCCGGGAGGCCGGGAAGAATGCGCGGCTTTCGCGCGGCCCCGCCGCGAGCGCAGGCCCGGGGTCTCCACCGAGGAGCGACATCCTTGAGCAACACCTGGAAGCCCGTGCTCTCCGGCCCCACGCGGGCCCGCGCCCTGGAGGCGGCCGAGGCCATCGTCCAGGACATGGCTGGCGCGCCGCTCGTGCGCAGACCGCCGGACCTCGCGAAGGGACACGCGGGGCTGGCCCTCTTCTTCGAGGCCGCGGGCCGGGCGCTGGACACCGACCATCTCGACCGCGTGGGAGAGCACCTGCGGCGCTCCGCGGAAGGCTTCCTTCGCGCCGGGCAGACCAAGGTCGGTCTCCACGGAGGCCTGGCCGGGTTGGGCTGGGTGGCCGCCCATCTGTCGGCGCGCCACCCCGACCTGGACGTGGAGGAGGTGTGCGGACCGGTGGACGAGGCGATTGCCCGGGAACTGGAGCTGCGCCCGTGGCCCCACCCCTGCGACCTGCGCGCCGGGCTGGGGGGAATGGGGCTGTACGCGCTCACGCGCTTGCACCACCCGTCCACGCCCGGACTGCTGGAGCGCATGGTGACCGTCCTGGAGGAGACCGCCGAGCCCACCGCGCAGGGCCTCCGCTGGCCCCTGCCTCCCAACTCCGTGCGCCTCTATGGCGACCCCCAGGCGTTCCCCCGGGGCGTGTACACGCTGGGCGTGGCGCACGGCATGCCGGGCGGGCTGGCCCTCCTGGGCGCGCTCCATGCGCACGGCATCGCGCGGGAGCGGGTAGGGGCGCTGCTCGAGGGCGGCTTCGCGTGGATGGCGAGCCTCGTGGGCTCCGGCGAGCACCCGGGCTTCCCCCACTACCTGCACGGCGACACGCCCGTCGTGGACGCGCGCTTCAGCTGGTGCGTGGGCACACCCGGCATCACCGCCGTGCTGTGGTGGGCGGCGCGGGCGTGGGGACACGCGGGCTGGCAGGACCGCGCGCTCGCGTGGGCGGAAGCCGTGGCGCGAGAGGGGCTGGAGCGGCCGCCCTTCGTGCCCAGGCGCAGCGCGAACCTGTGCTGCGGCACGGCCGGCACGGCCCTGCTGTTCCTGCGCCTCTTCCACGCGACGGGGCGCCCCATCTTCGAGGAGGCCGCGGTGCGCTGGTTCGAGCACACCCTGTCGCTGCGCCAGCCCGGGCAGGGCCCCGGGGGCTACTGCTTCGAGCAGAAGCCGGATCGGCCCGACGACAACCTCCAGTTCGGCGCCGCGGGCATCGCGCTCGCGCTGCTGGCGGGGGCCACCGGCCACGAGCCGGACTGGGACGAGTGCCTCCTCATGTCCCTCCGGCCGCGACCGCTCGCGAAGACGGAGGCCTGAGGCATGCGGCTGGGCATCCTCGACTTCTGTTCCCTCCGCGCGGGCTCCACGCCCCGTGACGCCCTCTACGAATCGGTGGAGCTGGCCCAGCACGCGGAGGCCCTGGGCTTCTCGCGGTACTGGCTGGCCGAGCACCATGAGCCCAGCGCCGCCCACCACGCGCCGGACATGCTGGCGCCGCTCATCGCCGGCAGCACGGAGCGCATTCGCGTGGGCGTCGCGGGCATCCTGCTGAAGCTGCACAGCCCCATGCGGGTGGCGAAGGCGTTCCGATTGATGGAGACGTTCTTCCCGGGGCGCATCGACCTGGGCGTGGGCGCGGGAGGCGCCGAGCCGTCCGTCATGGAGGCCATGCGCTGCGACACGCGTTCCCTCGCGGAGGTCAGCGAGGAGTACCCGCGGCGCGTGGTGCAATTGCTGGAGTTGCTCCGGGGCGACTCTCCACTCGGCGGCTTCCACCCGCCGGGCGCGCCTCCCGTCTGGCTCCTGGGCGCGGCGCGGCCCGTGACGGCGCGCCTGGCGGCCCTGCACGGCACCTGCTACGGCCATTCGCTGGCGCACCTGTCCAGCCGGGATGACCCCAGCGTCCTGGACATCTACCGCTCCGAGTTCTGTCCCCGGCCCGAGCAGCCCCGGCCCGAGGCCATCGTCGCGGTGACAGGCCTGTGCGCGCCGACGGAGGCGGAGGCGCGGCGGCGGGCGGGGGCTTCCGGCATCAAGCCCGGCGACATCGCCCCAGTCATCGGAGACCCGCGGCAGTGCCGCGAGCAGCTCGAGGCCCTCGCTCATCGCTACGGCACCCAGGAGCTCGTCTTCCTGGATCAGGCCCCGGATGCCGCCACGCGCTGGGAGTGCTACGAACTTCTCTCCGAGAGCCTTTCGCTCAACGCGAGCCCGGCTGAAGCAGATTGAGCGCACGGCTTGTTTTCAAACCGTGCGGCGCCCCTTTATCGTCGGCCTCCCACGGAGGAAGGGCCACCGGTGCACTCCAGGGCCCACCGTGGTTTCACCTCACCCGGAGGCGTCATGACCAACCCCAAGAAGCAGGACTCCAAGTCGCTGAAGCTGAAGCTGTCGCTGAAGAAGGAGACGCTGCGTGAGCTGAACGACTCGCAGGTGGACGCGCTCGACCAGGTCGTGGGCGGTACCATCGTGTGGCTGTCGAACAACTGCTGCGACTACACGCACGAACAGGCCAACTGAGTCCTGCTCGGCCGCGATGACACCGTGATGTCATCGCACGCGGTCGTGCCCGGGGCCGGAGGGGTGGCACGCGCCATCCTTCCGGCCTTTTGTGCGTCCGCTGCTCCTGATGCTCCAGGGCCTCCCCTCGGGTGACGCTCACTCCCCAGCCGCCCATGTCCACGAACAACTCGCGCCCGCCCTCGAAGTCCGCCACCCACGCCGCCTCCGGCTTCTTCGCCCTGCGCACCCCGCTGCTTCCCTTCGACACGCTGGTCGACTGGGGCCGGGACCTGGGCGCGTGGCGGCTGCCGGAGGGCCAGCGCGCGGACGCACTCGCCGGAGAGCGCGCGCGGCTGCGTGAGCGCCTGCGCGCGTGGGTGGAGGAGCCGGTGGTGCGGGAGGCCCTCTTCCTCGCCTCGCCCGGCCTCGAGGAGAGCATCCCCGTCTGGCTGGAGTCCCCGGATTCGGAGTGGGGCCAGAAGGTGGAGCGCGGCCTGGTGCGCTACCTGTCGCGGATGTCCGGGCGCGCGACGCCCTTCGGCCTCTTCGCGGCGCACTCCGTGGGCAGCCTGCGTGACAGGGCGCGGCTGCGCGTGCCGGAGCGCTCCGCCGTCCGCAAGCACACGCGCCTGGACATGGACTACGTCTGCGCGCTGGTGGAGCACGTGCGGCGCGAGCCCGAGGTGATGCGCGCGCTGCGCTACGTGCCCAACACCAGCCTGTACCGCACGCCCACGGAGCTGCGTTACCTGGAGATGCGGCAGCGCGGACGCGAGCGCAGCTACGGGCTGGTGGCCGTGGAGCCCACGCCCTACCTGGACGCCACGCTGGAGCAGGCCCGGGCGGGCGCGACGCTGGAGGCGCTGGCCCAGGCGCTGGTGGCGCAGGACTCGGAGATTCCGCTGGAGGACGCGCGCCAGTACACCGTGGAGCTGGTGGAGGCGCAGCTCCTGGTGCCCACGTGGGCACCGAACCTGACGGGGCCGGAGCCCGTGCCCTTCCTCCTGGCGGGCGCCGAGGGCATCCCCGCGCTCGCGCCGGTGCGGGAGCGGCTGTCCGCCGTCCAGTCGCTTCTGGCCGACCTGGATGCCGCCCCGCCGGGCGCGTCCCCGGCGTCGTACCGGCACGTGGCGCGCACCCTGGAGGCGCTGCCGGTTCCGGTGGAACTCCCGCGCCTGTTCCAGGTGGACTCGGTGCGTCCGGCCGCGGACCTCTCGCTCCCGCCGCGAGTGGCCTCCGAGCTGCTGCGCGCCGCGGAGGTCCTGCGCCGCATCACCCCGGAGCGGAGCGAGCAGGATCCGCTGGCGCGCTTCCGGGAACGGTTCGCGGCGCGCTACGAGGGACGCTCGGTGCCGCTGCTGGAGGCCCTGGACGAGGAGCGGGGCATCGGCTTCGTGGCCGACGTCCGGCCCGGTGGAGGCACGGGCCCGCTCGTGAAGGGCCTGGGCTTCCGCTCGCCTCGCGGCGCGGACCCGGCCGGCCTGGACCCCCGGGCGCGGCACCTGCTGCGCCGGATCCAGGAGGTGACGGAGGCGCACGCCCTGGAGCTGGTGCTGACGGACGAGGACCTGCGCGCCATGGAGGCGGAGACGCCCCGGCGGCTGCCGGATGCCTTTGGCATTGCGAGCACCCTCATCGCCGACTCCGCCGAGGCGGTGGACCGCGGAGACTTCCGCATCCTCTTCGAGAACATCCACGTGGCGGGGGCCGTGTACATGGGCCGCTTCTGCCATGGAGACCCGGAGCTGGAGGCGCGGGTGCGCGAGCACCTGCGGGCCGAGGAGGCCCTGCGCCCGGATGCCGTCTTCGCGGAGATCGTCCACCTGCCCCAGGGCCGCATGGGCAACGTCATCAGTCGGCCCGCGCTGCGGCGCCATGACCTCGTCTTCCTGGGACAGTCCGGCGTGCCCGAGGCGGACCGCATCGACGTCGCGGACCTGCGCCTGTCGCTGGAGGGCAACCGGCTGGTGCTGCGCTCGGAGCGGCTGGGGCGGGAGGTGGTTCCCCGGCTGACGAACGCGCACAACTACGTCGGCTACGGACTGAGCCTCTACCGCTTCCTCTGCATGATGCAGAGCGAGGGCGGCGAGCGGGGCATGCGCTTCCTCTGGGGGCCGCTGGACGCCGCGTCCTTCCTGCCGCGCGTGCGGTACGGGCGGACGGTGCTGGCGCTGGCCTGCTGGAACCTGAACTCCACGCAGCTCCAGGCCTGGGGGAAGCTGCGAGGCGCCGCGCGGTTCGATGCGGTGCAGCGCTACCGCCAGGAGGCGAGGCTGCCGCGCTGGGTGTGCCTGCGCGACGGGGACAACCAGCTCCCGGTCGACCTGGACAACGTCCTGTCCGTGGAGACGCTGGTCCACACCATCAAGGAGCGTCCGCTCGCGGTGTTGGAGGAGCTGTACCCCGGGCCGGAAGGGCTGTGCGTGGAGGGCGGTGATGGGCGCTACGTGCACGAGGTGGTGGTGCCCTTCGTGCGCGAGCCGTCCGCGGTGGAGCCGCCGCCCGCGCCGCCTTCCGCCCCGCCGGCGCAGGTGACGCGGCGGTTTCCTCCGGGCTCCGAGTGGCTGTACCTCAAGCTCTACACGGGCACGGCGACGGCGGACCGGCTGCTGCGGGGCGGGCTGGGCGACACCGTGCGGCAGGTGCTGGACTCGGGCGCGGTGGACCGCTGGTTCTTCATCCGCTACGGCGACCCGGACTTCCACCTGCGGTTACGCTTCCACGGCGATCCCGCGCGACTAGAGTCCCAGGTGTGGCCGGTGCTGCGCTCTGCGTGCGCGGACCTGCTGGACGACGGCACGGGCTGGAAGCTGCAGTGGGACACCTACGAGCGCGAGGTGGAGCGCTACGGCGGGCCGGTGGGCGTCGTGCTGTCGGAGGCGTTCTTCTCCGTGGACAGCGACGCGACGTTGGAGCTGCTGCGCACGTGCGAGGGCGATGCGGGCGCGGACCTGCGCTGGCGGCTGGTGCTGAAGGGGCTGGACCTGCTGCTCACGGACCTGGGGCTGCCGCTGGCCGCGAAGGCCCGGGTGGCCGAGCGGGCACGGGCTGGCTTCGCGTCCGAGTTCAAGTCCGGCAAGGTGCTGGAGACGCAGCTGAGCGCGCGCTTCCGCGCCGAGCGCCCGAAGCTGGAGGCGCTACTGGACGCGACGCCCGCCACCGAGGGCCCGTGGCAGGAAGGGCTCTCGGTGCTCCAGCGACGCAGCCAGCGGCTCGTCCCCGTGGGCCGCGAGTTCCAGGCCGCCGAGCGCGAAGGCCGGCTCACCCTTCCCGTGGAAGCGCTGGCCACGAGCCTGATGCACATGCACGTCAACCGCGTGCTGCCGGACGACGCGCGGGCCCACGAGCTCGTCCTGTACGACTTCCTCTCGCGGCTGTACCGCTCGCGCCTGGCCCGGGACTGAGACACGCGCATTGAATCATAGAAGTCGTGCAATACATGGATTGTGAAAGCGCGCGGCTGTCCATGAGACATCGGTGGGACGTCTCAGACCCAGGTCGTAGCCCCCGGGGGCTTCGGTTTCACAGTGAGGATGGGTTACGCTTCGGTGCGACACGGCGGAATGGGACCGCCGGGTCTGGGCCGGGGTGTTTCGTGGAAGAAGAGATCGTCTATCGCCACACGGTGGAGGGGGTGTTCCGCTCCATTGGTGACCGGCTCACTCCGGAGCTTCGGACCAAGCTGAAGGACGTGGGCCTGGACCTGGACGCACAGTCCCCTCACCACACCCCCCGGAAGACCTTCGCGGAGGCCCTGCGCGTCACCGCGGAGCACCTGTATCCGCAGCTGGACGTGAGCGAGGGCTTCAGGCGCCTGGGCCTCGGCATCATCCAGGGGATGGAGCAGACCGTGCTCGGCAAGTCGCTCGTGTCCATGTGGCCCATCTTCGGCCCCGAGCGCGTCGTGGTGCGCATCCAGGAGAGCTTCTCCACCGTGAACAACTACATGCGGTCGGAGCTGCTCACCCAGGGCCCCGGGCACCACATCATCCGCGTCAACGAGTGCAACGGGAACCCGGGCTACCTGCGCGGGCTCATCGAAGCGGGGCTCGCCAAGGCCGGCGCGCGCAACCTCCGCGTGGAGCCCTTCGACTTCGACGGCCACGCGTGCTCCTACCGCATCCGCTGGGGCATCTGAGGCGAAAGGCCGGGCAAAACAAGAACATCCACGCAAATGCGCTGTCCGGGAAAGACAGACGAATTTGCTTGAGGTTGCGTGGCGTCTGGCGGACGTCCGTGTGTTCGTGATGACATTGCTGTGAGCTGCCGTTAGGGCTGCGCGCAATCACATCCGACCCCCGGACGGATTCATGGCAGAGCAGGTTGTCTATCGTCACACGATTGAAGGCTTGTTCCGCTCCATTGGCCCTCGGCTCACGCCAGGGCTGAAGAACCAGCTGAAACAAGCGGGGCTGGACCTGGACGCGCCGCTTCCCCGCAACACGCCCCGGCTCGTCTTCGCGGAGGCGCTGCGCATCACCGCGCGGCAGCTCTACCCGGACGTCGACACGGAGGAGGGCTACCGGCGCCTGGGCCAGGGGCTCATCCAGGGCGTGGAGCAGACGCTGCTGGGCAAGGCCCTGGTGGCGATGTGGCCCATCTTCGGACCGGAGCGCGTCGTCATCCGCATCCAGGAGAGCTTCGCCACCGTGAACAACTACGTGCGCACGGAGCTGGAGACCCAGGGCAGCGCGCACCACATCCTGCGGGTGAGCGAGTGCAACGGGAGCCCCGGCTACCTGCGCGGCATCATCGAAGCGGGGCTCGCCAAGGCCGGCGCCCGGAACCTGCGCGTGGAGCCCTTCGACTTCGACGGCCACGCCTGCTCCTACCGCATCCGGTGGGACCCCTGAAACGACAAGGCCCCCGGATCCCTTCATGGATCCGGGGGCCTTCTTCGCGGCCGGCGCATCAGGCCAGGTCGAACAGCAGGGCCTCCAGCGGCTCGGAGGCGGTGAGCACGAGGCTCGACTCGTCGGAGACGGCCACGCCGTCACCGGCCTTCAGGGCCACGCCGTTGAGCGTGCCGGTGCCGCGCGCGATCTGCACCCAGGCGTGACGGCCCTTGGGCAGGGTGTACTCCGCCTTCTCGCCCGGGCTCAGCAGCGTGCTGTTGAGCAGCACGTCCTGGTGCACGGTGAGGCTGCCGTCGCGAGCGTCGGGGCTGGCCACCACGCGCCAGCGTCCCTGACGGTCCTTCTCCGGGAAGAACTTCTGCTCATACTCCGGCTTCAGGCCCTTCTTCTCCGGGATGATCCAGATCTGCAGGAAGTGGACGTCCTCGTTGGAGCCGTTCATCTCGCTGTGCATCACGCCCGTGCCGGCCGTCATGCGCTGCACTTCACCGGCGCGCAGGAGCCCCTGGCCTCCCGTGCTGTCCCGGTGCGCGATGGCGCCGCTGAGCGGGTAGGTGATGATCTCCATGTCCCGGTGCGGGTGCGTGTCGAAGCCCTCGCCGGCCTGCACGCGGTCC
Organism: Corallococcus interemptor; assembly: GCF_003668875.1. Taxonomy (GTDB): domain Bacteria; phylum Myxococcota; class Myxococcia; order Myxococcales; family Myxococcaceae; genus Corallococcus; species Corallococcus interemptor. The sequence continues at coordinate 99,878 of NZ_RAWM01000016.1, forward strand.
TCGTTGATGACGCGCAGGGAGCGGAAGCCCATGTTCTCCGGGTCGAAGTAGCTGGCGAAGGAGAAGGTGTGGTGCGAATCCAGCCAGCCGTGGTTGGCGTGACCGCGTGCTTCGGAGGGGCGAACGTTCATCATGGTGTGTGCTTCCTTTCGAGACACAACATGCGCTCCGGAACGCCCCCTGGCCAGACGCGAACCTCGGGACACATCGTTCCATCCACGGAACGAAACGCCCGCACTGTCTCAGCGCTTCGCTCGCTTGAAGGCCTCCTCGTTCCGGGGCCAGAACTCGCGCAGCACCTCCACGAAGGCCATCACCTTGGGCACGTGGTGGCGCGTGGGCGGGTAGACGGCGTGCACCGGCGCGCCCGTGGAGCTCCAGTCCGGCAGCACGCGCTGGAGCCGCCCGGACGCCAGGTCCTCGATGCATTGCTGACCCGGGATGAGCGCCACGCCAGCGCCCAGGCACGTCACCGCGCGCAGCATGTCTGGCTCGTTCACCGTCAGCCGCCCGGACACCTTCACTTCGACGGAGCGCCCGCCCGCGTGCAGCGTCCAGACGTTTCCCTTCAGCGACTTTCCGAAGAAGAGGCAGTCGTGCTTCGCCAGGTCCGCCGGCGTCTTCGGCGCCCCTCGCGCCTGGAGGTACCCGGGCGAGGCCACCACGAGCCACTCGATGTCTCCCAGCCGCCGCGCCATCAGCGACGAGTCCGGCAGCCGCCCGGCGCGCACCGCCAGGTCGAAGCCCTCCTCCATCAGGTCCACCGCCCGGTCCGTGCAGAGCAGCTCCACCTGCACCTCCGGGTACTTCTCCATGAAGCGCGCCACCAGCGGCGCGAGGAAGTGGACGGACAGGGGCGTCGTCACGCGCAGGAGCCCGTGCGGGCCGGCCTGCAGTCGCGTCACCGCCAGCTCCGCGGCCTCCGCCTCCGCGACGATGCGCGCGCAATGTTCGTAGTACGCGCGGCCCACCTCCGTCAGGTGCAGCGTGCGCGTGGTGCGCTGGAGCAGCTGCGCGCCCACGCGCTCCTCCAGCTCCGACACCTTCCGGCTCACGGTGGACTTGGGCATGCGCAGCGCCTTCGCCGCCGCCGTGAAGCTGCCCGCCTGGACCACCCGGGCGAAGACGAGGAGTTCGTTGAGGTCCATGGCCCTTGCCTCGTGCAGGAGGAGGACTGTCCCAGCCATGGAACAGTGCTTCCTGCCGGTCCCGTCTAATCCGGAACGCGGGGGGCCGCTACCTTACGCCTCGTTGAAACACACCGCCGCGAACGCGGCGCTCACGACGAGGAAGACGACCATGGCCACGACCCTCTGGAACATCGACACCACGCACACCGGCATCCACTTCTCCGTCCGCCACATGGTCGTGGCGAAGGTGCGCGGCAGCTTCACGAAGTTCGGCGGCACCATCACCCTGGATGACGCGAACCCGGCGGCCTCCTCCGTGTCCGTCTCCATCGAGGCGGCGAGCATCAGCACCGGCGTGGAGCAGCGCGACAACCACCTGCGCTCGCCGGACTTCTTCGACGTGGCGCAGTTCCCGGCGCTCACCTTCCAGAGCACGAAGGTGGAGCCCTCCGGCAAGCACCTGAAGGTGACGGGCCAGCTCACCATCCGTGGCATCAGCCGCGAGGTCGTCCTGGAGGCGGAGCAGCTGGGCATCGCCAAGGACCCGTGGGGCAACACCAAGGCCGCGTTCGAGGCGAAGACGTCCATCAACCGCGGCGACTTCGGCCTGACGTGGAACCAGGCGCTGGAGGCGGGCGGCGTGCTGGTGGGCGAGAAGATTGAAATCGCCCTCGAGGTCCAGGCCGCCCAGGCGCAGTCGGGCGAGAAGGCGGCCTGAACCCCGAAAAGGGACTACTCGACGCTGAAGGACGTCAGCACGAAGTGCACGCCGGCTTCCGTGCCCGAGCCGATGGTCGCGGTCGCCGGGCGCGCGATGTCCGTGGTGAAGGACACGCCCGCCGGGGCCGCCAGGTCCACCTGGTAGGTGCCCGGCAGCAGGTACTTGAAGTCCGCCACGTAGCGGCCGTCCACGCCGGCGACGAAGGACATCGTCTCGCGGCTGCCCTCGGCGTTGATGAGCACCGCGGAGAAGCCGGCCAGCGCCGGCAGGCCCGCGGGCAGCGACACGTCACCCGGCGCCAGGGTCACCTCCACGTTGCCGGAGAACTCCAGGTCCGCGCCCTTGATGATGGGGCGCATGACCCACTTGCCGGAGCCGCCAGCCTCCTTGCCAAAGCTCTGCGCCACGTCGAAGTCCACCAGGATGACCTTCTGGCCGTCATCGCTGGTGATGGTGACGTCCGCGTCCTTGTCGAACTTGACCTTCAGGCCGGAGCTGCTGGCGCTGGGCATGTGCAGGTCGCCGTCCACCTGGGCGCCCTCGGGCAGGCCCGCGTAGTCGCGGGAGGTGGCGAAGATGCGGCTTCCGCCGTCCTGCTTCACCTGGACGTAGCCGCCGGTGATGACGAAGCGCAGCTCCTTGTACGTGCCGGGCGGCACCTCCGCGTCCTTCACCAGGTCCGCGGTGTCGTTGGCCAGGGTGAGCAGGTCGGTGGTGACGGGCTCGCTCAGGAGCACCACGTCGCCCTTGCCGTCCTTGTCACCCTCCACGCTGCCCTTCAGGTACACCTTCGAGATGGTCACCACGGCCTTCTCGAACGTGTCGCCCGGGGCGTCGGTGAGCTTGAGGGTGACGCGGGCGTTGTTGTCGCCGCAGGCCGCCAGGCACAGCAGCCCCGTGGCCAGCAGCAGGGTGGAAGTCAGGTGTCGCAGGGAGTTCATTCAAGAGCCTCGGTGTGAATCAGGAAAAGACGCGGGAGGAGACCCGCCCGCGTCCGGAGCGGCCACGCTCAGCCGATGTTCGGCCAGCACTGGCCTTCCTGGCAGGACAGGCCGTTGCAGCAGCTGTCCGCGCCGCTCTCGTCGGTGGAGCACTCATTGCCCTGGGGGATGCACTGGGGACCGGCGTCGACGTCGCCGCCCGAGGAGCCGCCGTCGGTCGCCGTGCCGCCGTCGGACTCGCCGGTGCCGCCGTCCGTGGGCGTCTCGCCGCCGTCGTCGCAGGCACCCAGCGTGTCGCCGTGGCGCAGGTGCGCGGCCATCGCGGGCAGCCCCACCCGGATGGTGTGCGCGTTGGCGTGATTGCCCGGCGGGATGTGGCAGAGGGTGGCGAAGCCATCCGGAGCGCTGCCGCCATCCGTGGCGGGTGCTTCTCCGGCGCCCAGGTTGTCGCCGCCGGTGGCGAGCGACGGATCCTCTTCCGTCGTCGTGGGGCCGCCGCAGCCGAAGGCCAGCAGCGCCGAGCACAACACCATCCATGCCGCGGAAGTACGAGCGGTCGGGTTACGCATGGTCATCCTCCTGTGAAACGAGGCGTTGGGGGGCCGCCCGGGGAGCGGAGTGCCTCGTTGTCAGGAAGACCCGCCTTTTCACTCAGTGGCCACAACGACAGACGGGCGGCGAAGTGTGAGGCGACGGACTGTCTGGATATGATTGGCTTTACGGAAAGCTTGATTCACAGCGGAAGCTGGCGCGCGCCGGAGGCGTATTTCAAAGGCTGTCGCCAGCGGCTTCCATGACGTGCTCATCCCGCGAGGAATGGCGGCCGTCTTCACAATCCGCGAACGCGCAGCGCTCCTCGGAGGAGTCATTCTCCGGAACCAGCTCCACGTTCAGCGCCGTCTGCTTGCCCGAGCCCACGCAGTCCTGGACGGACGTGGAGAGGAAGCCCGGCGCCAAGATGCTCACGCCGTAGCAGCCCTCCGGCAGCGGGCCCACGCGATAGGGGGCCTTGTCATCGAGCTGGGAGGCTTCGACGGGCGTGCCCTCCACGACGGCCTTCGCGTCCAGCACCTTCCGGCTGCTGCGGGTGTGGAGCTTCACCAGGAAGGTGCCGGCGGTGCGCGGCTTCACGTCCGGGACGTCCACGGACTGGCCGCCCTGCACGGTGAGCGGCACGCGCGCGGCCGTGTCCGCGGTGGCCAGGATGAAGAGCTCCACCGGGCCCGCGGGCACGTCCGTGAGCAGGAAGCGGCCCTGCGCGTCCACGCCGCTGCGCGTGCCGGGCAGGCCCACCACGGACACCAGCGCGACGGCGGGGTCGAAGTCCGTGAGCCGGCCGCGCACGGTGCCCGCGCGGAAGGGGTCATTGTCCAGGCTTCCGCACGCCCCCAGCCCCAGGAGGCCGAGCGACGACAGCGACAGCAGCAGGCTTTGGCGGCGCATCAGAAGCGGTACCCCACGCCGGCGTTTCCGCCGATGAAGCCCACGGCCTGTCCCTGTCCGTCCACCACCACGTACGTCAGCATCCCATGGCCCTGGGCGGTGAGCTCCAACCGCTCTCCCAGGCGCCATGCCAGTCCGCCGACGACACCGGGGCTGACGGTGAAGTAGCGCTGGCCACCAGTGAAGGCCTCCACGTCGAAAGACCTTCCCAGGTACAGCGCGGCCACACGCGGGCCCGCGAACAGCGTCAAACGCTCCCAGCGCCACAGGTACGGCGCCGCCGCTCCCAGGGTGAGCGTGGTGTAGCCGAAGGGCACGTGGCTGCCGGGCGCCACCTCCAGCTTCTGGCGCCCGTGCCCCAGCCCCAGGTCCAGCATCAGCCCCAGGTCCTGCAGCGGCACGTCCTCCAGCCGCAGCACGACGCCCACCTGGGGCGCCGAGGGCAACAGTTCGCGCCGGCTGCGGCCGTCCGCGAAGGACATCATCCCGCCCACCAGCGACAGCGCGCGGCGCGGGATGGCGTCCGACAGCAGGCGCTCCAGCGGCAGGCGCTCGCCCCGGGCCACGTCCACCTCGCGCCGCACGAGGACGGCGTCACCCTTGGTGAGCTCCACCGTGCGCTTGCCCGGGCCCACCGCGGCGCCTCCGGGCAGCTCCAGGCGCGGCTCGCCGTCCACCTTGAGCAGGAAGCCGTCCAGGCGTGGGTTGTAGGAGAAGAGCTCCGGCTGGCCCGAGCGGTCGATGCGGCCGGCGAGGATGACCGGATCCGCGCCCACCTCCACGATTTCGGCGGACGGCCGCTGGCGGCCCTCCGTGAAGGCGAAGGTGCGGCGGCGCGAATAGTCGTGGGCCTCCGTGGCGGTGACGGCGCCGTCCGCGTTGCGGTCCGCCGCGCCGCCCAGGCCCTCGATGAGGAAGTACGTGTAGATGTCGTTGCGCAGGCTCTCGTCCTCGCGCGCCGTCTCGCCCCAGTCGCTGGCGGCGAACACCATGGAGGCCCGGGAGGACTCCTCCAGGGGCCGCGCGTAGAAGCCGGACTTGATGCCGGCCAGCTCCACCTCCAGCTCGCGGGGCAACAGCGACTTGCCGCTGCCGCTGTGGCAGGTGGCCAGCACCAGCAGGCGCCGGCGGCTGGGCAGCTGTTCGAACTCCGCCTTCAGCGCGTCCATGGAGAGCGCCGTCTGGGGGATGGCGCGGTAGGACGCGTCGCGCGTGACGAGGTAGCGCGTGAGCTCCCCGCGGCCGTCGCGCGCGAGCGTGCCGTGCGCGGACAGGTACACCATCACCACGTCGTCGGGCCGGGTGGCCTCGCGCCGCAGCTGCCGCAGCGCCGCGAGGATGGCGTCGCGGGTCGTCTCCTCCGGGCGCGTGAGGACGCGCACCTGGTCGAAGTGGCCCCTCGCGGGGTCCTTCAGCGCCGCCGCCAGGTCGGTGGCGTCCTTGGAGGAGAAGCGCAGGGAGCGCCACTGCGGATCATCGAACGAGGACACGCCCACGAGCAGCGCGAGCCGCCGGGGCGTGTACGCCCGTGACAGATCCGCCGCGTCGAGCCGCAGCGGCACGAGCCCGCCCTTGTCTCCGGCCGTGGCGGATGGGCCCGCGCAGGCACAGAGGAGGACGAGCAGCAGGGGAAGAAGGCGCCTCACGGGGCCAGAGTCTGACCGGATTGGACCCGCACGTCGAACCTCACCACGGTGCCCGGGCGTGCATCCAGGCTGCCGTCCGCCTCGAGGGCGGCGAGTGCGTCCTGCTCCGACGCCCGCTCACCCGGGGCGAAGGCGATGAGCGCCAGCGACAGCCGGCCTTCATCCGACTCCAGGCTCACCCCCGTGAGGCCGTCCGGGCCCTCCAGGTCGTGCGTCCCGGCCTCCAGGGTGAAGTGGCCCAGCAGCTCCGGCGCCTGCTGATCCCGCTGCTGGTAGAGCAGCGCGGTGCCGGACTCCGTGGCGTGGTAGCGCAAGAGCAGCACCTCGTCGCTGGCGACGTCCGCGCCGGGGTCCAGCCGGCGCAGGCCGCCGTCGGTGCCGCGCGCGACCACGGCCAGCTCCAGGGAGATGCGGCCGGGGCCCTTCACGCCGGTCCATTCGCTCTGGCCGTGCGAGCGGCCCTTCACGAGCGGCACCAGCACCACCATCAGCACGGAGGCGGCGATGGCGCCGGCCATCCAGGCCACGTACCGGGCCGGGGGCGGGGCGATGCGG
>NZ_RAWM01000170.1 GCF_003668875.1 Corallococcus interemptor
CCTCCGGCCCCCGCGGCCGAGCCCGCCGCTCCCACCGTGCGCATCACCAACATGCGCAAGCCCGAACCGGTGGCTCCGCCCGAACCTCCGCCCCACGGCGACGAGGAAGCGGACGAGCGCATGTTCCCGGAAGAGGGCTCCGCCGAAGGCTGTGCGTCCGGCGAGTGCATCCCCGTCGCGCAGCCCGCCGCCCCGGAACCGGAGCCGCCGGAACCCGAGCCGCCGCCCGCGATGGCGCCCGTCGCCACCAGCCGCGACAACCCCAACCGCCCCCTGCCCGAGCGCTGGCGCGCCGCCGTGGAGACCGTGAAGGCCGCGTCCGTGCGCCACGGCACGGCGCTCGCCAACGGCCGCCTCCAGTCCATGCGGGCGGGTGAAATCGTCCTGGGCTATCCGCCCTCCGCCGCCTTCCACAAGGCCGCCGTGGCCGCCCCCGTGGGCAAGGCCACCGTGGACGCGGCGCTGGCCTCGCACTTCGGCAAGGCCGTGAAGCTCACCATCGTGGACGTGCCCCAGACCCAGGAAGCCCTCCCGGGCGGAATGGGGCTGAGCCTCTCCGAGGTGGACACCCAGACCCGCAACACCCACGAGAAGACCACCGAGGGCAAGGTGCGCTCCCACGCGTCCGTGCGGGCCATCCTCAAGATGCTGGGCGGCGAAATCGAGCACATCCAGGTCTACGAGCCCGAGCGGCCACCGGCTAACCTCCCGGACGTCCCGGCCGCTCCTGACGACTGACAACGCCGCCGGGCCCCGCTAGGGTGCGCGGACCACGTCCCTGCTCCGAGCGGCGCCATGCCGGCCCGCGCTCCCACGACTGGGGACCGAGGAAGCACATGCCCGGCATCGACCTGAACTACTTCATCCGGCAGGCGAACAAGCTCACCGAGAAGATCGAAGAGCGGAAGAAGCAGCTGGCGGAAGAGACCGTCGAGGCGAAGTCCGGCGAGGGCCGCGTGACGGTCGTCGCCAACTGCGTGCAGGAGATCCGCAGCATCAAGATCGACAAGAGCGCCATCGACCCCAACGACCCGGGGATGCTCGAGGACCTCATCACCGCCGCCGTGAACGCTGCCCTGGCGAACAGCCGTCAGCACATGAACGCGGAGCTGGCGAAGATCTCCGGCGGCGTGAAGATCCCCGGCATTAATTAACGACGGATGACTCCCGATCCGCTGAACCGCCTGGTCGCCCAGCTCGCGAAGCTGCCGGGCATTGGTGAGAAGACCGCCCAGCGCCTCGCGTTCCACATCCTGCGGGCGCCGGGCGAGTTCGCCGTCGACCTCTCGCAGGCCATCCGAGAGGTGAAGGAGAAGGTGCACCTGTGCGTGCGCTGTTTCTCCCTCACCGACTCGGAGCTGTGCGGCTTCTGTCGCGACAACCGCCGCGACGAGCGCGCCCTGTGCGTGGTGGAGACCTACTCCGACCTGATGGCGCTGGAGCGCACCCGCGAGTTCAAGGGCCGCTACCACGTGCTGCACGGCGTGCTGTCACCGCTGGAAGGCGTGGGCCCGGAGCAGCTGCGCATCAAGGAGCTGCTCCAGCGCCTCAACGACAGCCGGGTGGAGGAGATCATCCTCGCCACCAACCCGGACATCGAGGGCGAGGCCACCGCGCTCTACCTCACGCGCCTGCTCAAGCCCATGGGCCTGCGGGTGACGCGCATCGCGCAGGGCCTGCCCATGGGCGGCGACCTGGAGTTCGCGGACCAGGCCACGCTGGCCAAGGCGCTGTCCGCCCGCCGCGACCTGTGACGGCGCGGGCTACTGCGTCACCTTCCACGAGAACGGCATCAACACCGTGACCTCCTGGTCGCGGTGCGCCGGGAAGCGCAGGCTCTGGGCCTGCGCCTCCAGGCAGCGCCCCACCGCCGTGGACGCCAGCGGCCCGCGCGTGCCCGCGCGCACCTTGCCGGAGGACACGATGGTGAGCTCCACCTGCACCTCGCCGGAAGCCGCCGGCAGGTCGGACTTGTAGCGCTCGAAGCAGCCCGTGATTTTCGAGCGGCCGCCGGACACCACGCGCTGGATGTCGTCGATGCCCAGCGACACGGGCTCCTTCGCCGCCGGCTTCTTCCCCGGCTTGCGGCCGCGCGTGTCCTCCGCCTCCGCACCGTCGTCCACGGGACGTGAGTCCGTGACGGAAGCCGCCACCGCGACACCGCCCGGCGTCTCGTCCGGCACGTTCGCGGGGGGAGGACTCTCGGGCTTCGGGGCCTGCACGGGAGGCGCCGGCGGCGTCGCATCCACCACGGGCGCGGGGGCCGGCGGCGGCGCGACGTTCGTTCCGGCACCACCGGGCCGCGCGACGACGAACGCCACCCCGGCGGCCATCAGCGCCATGCCCCCCACCACTCCGGCAATCCAACGCCGGGACGCGGGCTTCGCCACCGGCGCGCTCGGCACGACCTCCGGCACGGGCAACGCCTTGTTCTGCGCGGTCAGCGCCCTCACGCCAGTGCCGCTGGGGCGGGACACCTGCGGACCGGCGACGGGCGGCAGGACGGCCGTGGACTCGGAGTCCATCGGGCGCGCGGACGTGAGCGTGGCCATCGTGGGGATGCGCGTCTTCTCCGTGACGCGCTCCTCGCCGAAGTGGTTGCGCAGGAACGTGCCCAGCGCCGGGGGGCTCGCGGCCCCGCCCTGGAAGTCCGAGGCGAAGGTCTCCAGCGCTTCCGCGAAGTCCTCCGCGCTCGCGTACCGGTCCTCCGGCTTGATGGCCATGGCCTTGAGGATGATGGCCTCCAGGCCCTCCGGCAGGTCCGGCCTCAGCGCGCGCGGCTTCTCGAACTCGCCCTGCAAGAGCGCGTTGAGCACCGCCAGGTCGTTCTCACGGGAGAAGGGCCGCACGTGCGTGACGGCCTCGTAGAGGCTGACGCCCAGGGAGAAGACGTCCGCGCGCGGGTCGACCTCCTTGCCCTGCGCCTGCTCCGGCGCCATGTAGATGTATTTGCCCTTCACCACGCCCGTGCGCGTCTGGACCAGTCGCGACTCGGCCTTGGCGATGCCGAAGTCCAGCACCTTCACCTGGCCCTGGTACGTCACGTACAGGTTGGACGGGGACACGTCCCGGTGCACCACGTGCAGCGGCTGGCCCTGCTCGTTGGTGAAGGTGTGCGCGAAGTGCAGGCCCCGGGCCGCGTCGATGAGCACCCGCATCACCACCGGCAGCGGCACGTACTGCCGTCGCCGGCCCGCGAGCCGCAGCGTCGTGGAGAAGTCCTCGCCCGCGAGGTACTCCATGCAGATGTAGTAGCAGCCGTCCGTGAAGCCCAGCTCGTGGATCTGCACGATGTGCGGATGCGACAGCTTCGCCGCGAGCCGCGCCTCGTCGCGGAACATCTCCACGAAGTCCGGGATGGCGGACAGCGACGGCAGCATCCGCTTGAGCACCACGTTGCGCTCGAAGCCGTCCGCGCCCAGCAGCTTGGCGAGGAAGATCTCCGCCATGCCGCCCTCGGCCAGCTTGCGCACGAGGACGTACTGTCCGTAGGGCTGCAGCAGCGTGGCCGTGGAGGCGCCAGCGGGATCCGGAATGGGAACGTTGGGCTGTGCCATCCCTCAAGGTCCTCGCGCTTTCAGGGTGCGCACCGTGAGTACGTCCGGGGCACCAGGGCGCGTCATCTTAAACACCAGCAGGGGGGGCATTCCCATGGGGGGCACCCACGTATCGAAGCGGTGCTTGGCGTCCAAGGGCACGTCCCGTCCGTTGATGGACAGGCGGGCATTCACCGGCGCCACGCCCGAGGCCCGCACCTTCTCCGCCGCCGGCCCACCCTGGCGCGGGCTGTCCACCACCAGCCCCACCACCGAGTTGTCGTAGACGAGCTCCAGCTTGTTCATCCGTCCGCCCTTGAGGGCCGCGCCCGCCTGCGACAGCGGCGTGACGGACCACAGGTAGCTGCCCTCCCCCAGCTGCCCCGCCTCCAGCGCCGCGCGCGTCTCCGACACCGTGCGCTGCACCACCGGCGTCGCCAGCGAGCCCGCCTTGTACACCGCCACGCGATAGGTACGGGCCTGCGGTTCCTCGCCGTAGGTGAACGTCACCGCGGGGGGCTTGTCCTGGTAGAAGATGGTCGTCTTCTCCGGCCCCTCCGGCACCACGTTGCGCACGCGCGCGAGCGAGCTGGTCGGGGACTCCGGAGCGAAGTGGACGCTGCCGGCCGCCACCTTCGTGCCGTCGTCCTTGCGCACCCGCCAATACAGCGTGCCCCGGGCCAGCGCGGACACGTTGACGGAAGGACGGTGCACGCGGCCCCAGAGCACCGGGCGCTTGAAGGCCGCGTCCTGCGCCGCCTCCACCACCGCGTCACCCTCGCCGTCCCAGGTGAGCGCCACCTCCTGAAGACCCCGGTGGAAGACCTCCGTGCCTTCGCCCGGGCGCACCGCCACCACCGCCGCCTCCAGCGGCTCCACCTTCGCGTTGCCGTCCGAGCCCACGGTGGCGCGCTCACCGGCGCGCAGCTCCTGCCGCGCCTCGCCCCGCCGCAGCGTCACGTCGCCCGTGTGCGCGGCCACCTGCATGACGGCGCCGGTGCGGCGGATCTCCAATCGCGCGCCACTGCCGGACTCCACCGTCATCCCCGGCAGCACCACGCGGCTCTCGCGCCCCATGGCGAGCTGCACGGCCAACAGGCCCTGGAGCAGGTTCACCCGCGCCTCGTCGATGGTGCCCTGCTGTCCCGCGCTCTCCAGCACCGCCTCCGCGCCCGGGGCCAGGGTCAGCACCGTGCCGCTGTCCTTGAGCGACAGCACCGCCTCGCCGCCCTTCGTCCGTACGCCGTCGCCGAAGGCCAGCACCTCGCCCTCGCGGCGCACCTTGCGCCAGCGGCCCGTATCCTTCGCCTTCACCTCCGCGACACCCGACGTCGCGCGCACCGTCACCGGGATGGGCGCCAGCTCCACGACGCGCGGGGCGGACGTCACCTGGGCGCGCTCGCGGCTCAGGTCCACCGCGTCGCCCTGCGCCGCGCGCAGCGTCTTGCCGTCCTTGGAGACCAGCTCGATGGCGCCCAGCTTCACCTCCACGCGCGCCGAGTCCTCCGCCACCGCGACCTTCACCTCGGACGGCTCCGGCCCCACGCGCGTGAGGCCGAACGGGGTGAGGATGTTCAACGTCACCTTCGAGCCCGCGCCGTCCGCCTTCGCGGGCACGCGCGACAGCACGATGCCGCGCTCCACCTTCATCACCACGCCCGTCGCGTCCGAGCCCAGCGCGAACCGGCCCTCGCTGCCCACCTCCACCGTCCGGTCACCCGGGAAGCGCACCGTCGCGGATCCGCTCTCACCCGTCTCCACCGCGTCGCCCGCGAGCAGCGGGCCTTCGACGGCCGGGCCCACCTTGCCGCCGCGCTCCAGGCGCACGTCGCCGGACAGCCCTTCCAGGCGGCCAATGGGAACGACCACGCCCGCGTCCACCTCCACCACCGCTGGCGGAGGTTTCGCCGCCTCCTCGCGTTCACACCCCGAGCAGCCGGAGAGGAGGACGAGCAGCGACAGCGCCAGGACGCGGACAGGACTCACTGAAACCTCGACGACGGACGGGCGTGATTCACCGGCCCCTCGGGAACAGATCCACGTTGAGAATCGCCTGCTCGCCCTCGCGCACGGTGACCACCTTCGTCTGGGTCCGGTGCCCGGGTGCGGACAGGGTGATGCGGTACGTGCCGCCCCGGACGCGCGCGGTGAAGGTGCCGCTCTTGTCCGTGCGCGTGCGCACCTTGGCCTGCGGAATCGTCACCGTCGCCACCAGCGGCTTGCCGTTGCGAGCGCTGCGCACCTGGCCCACCAGCGTGGCCTGCTCGCCCTTGCGCTCCTGCGACAGCACCACCACCAGCTCCGACGTCTGCCCCGCCACCACCACCGCCGCCTCTTCCGTGGCGCGGAAGCCCGGCGCGGACATGGCAATGGCCACCGGTCCCGGCGCGAGCCCTTCCAGCAGCACCTCGCCCACCATGTTCGTGCGCAGCAGCGCGGTGCCCCAAACGACCTTCACGTCGGGAACGGGGACGCCGCTCTTGCCCTGCACCACCTTCACCTTGAGCGAGCCCGTGGCCGGCGCCTTCTTGCGCAGGCGCAGCTGCACGGGCGCGCTCTCCTCGGCACCGGTGACGGTGGCGACCGCGGTCGCGTCCTCGTAGCCCTCCACGCTCGCCTGCGCGGACTGCGAGCCTTCAGGGAGCAGGACCCGCAGCTGTCCCTGCGCGTCCGCGACCAACTCCTCGTCCGTGCCGGGCGTCTTCAACGAAGGCACGCGCACGTGCGCGCCCGGCAGCGGGGCGCCCGTCTCCGCGTCCACGACGCTCAGCGCGACGAACGCCTGGCGCGGGCCATCCACGGGCCGCGACGCCCGGCCCACGCCCGCCAGCGCCACCTCGAAGCCCAGGCCCATCCGGCGCATCCGCTGCTCGGAGCGCAGGCCGCTGGCCTCCAGCTCCATCGTGTCGTGCGCCTGCTGCACGTCCAGCAGCAACCGCCCCGTCCAGCCGTCCCGGCGCACCACCGGATACGACAGCGCCGCGCCCACCACGTAGCCGGACGACGACGCCTTCAGCCCGTCCGCCGCGTGCGCGGACAGCGTCAGCGGCACCTCGCCGCGCGCCTCCAGCTGAAGCTCCGCCGGAAGCGCCACCACCACCCGCCCGGAGAACAGCGCCGCGTGCCGCACGCCCCGCTGCAACACCGGCGCGTAGGTGAACCCGCCGAACAGCGGCAGCTGCGCGAAGCCGTACCCCGCGCCCAGCTCCAGCCACACCGGCCCCAGCGACAGCCGCCCGCGCGGCCCCACCGAGCCGCGCACCAGGCTTCCACCCGTCACGCGCGACGAGGCGTCCCGCAGCTCGAAGGCCTCGCGCTGCAGATCCACCTGGCCGCCCAGGTACGCGCCCGCCCAGCCCATCAACGTCAGCGCCACGTCGTTCGGCGTCAGCCCGGAATAGGTGAGCCCGGGCCCTACATCCACCTGCTCACCCTGACGCGAGGACAGGCCATAGCGAAGACGCAGCGAGGCGCGCTCGGACTCCGGGGCCTGCGCACGAGCGGCCCCCGCGCAGGCGAGCGCCAGGGCGAGGACGGCGAGGCGCGGGAGGATGTCGGTGAGGGGGCTCGGGCGGCGCAAGGCCCGGGAGAGTATAGAGAAGGTGGGCAGGTGTCCCAACCCGCGAAGCCGTGATTCCTCCAAGAAGCGGCGCGGATCACGGCTGGCTTCTTGCTGGAGTGGAACTGCTTTGCTAAGCATGACGGCGGTCGGTAGCGCCTCGTCTAACCTCCGGGATTCACTCCAGAAACATCGGAGCGCCGCCGTGCGCGGGGCGAGCGAACGCTGAGGAGCGCATACGCCCATGGGCACGCAACTGGTGATGTACGAAGAGGAGTTCACCAAGATCAACGCCGTTTGCGACCGGCTCACCAAGGACGCGAACGCGAAGGTGGTCTTCCTCGTCGACAAGAACGGCCAGCTCATCTCCTCGGCCGGCCAGACGCAGAACATCGACACCACGTCGCTCGCGTCGCTGACGGCCGGCAACGTGGCCGCCATGGGCGGGCTCGCGAAGCTGATCGGGGAGAACGAGTTCCCCAACCAGTTCCATGAAGGGGCGAAGGACAGCCTCTACATGACCATCGTGGGCAGCCGCGTGGTGCTGGTCGTCATCTTCGACAACCGCACGAGCCTGGGCCTGGTGCGCCTGCGCATCAAGAAGGCCAGCGACGAGCTGACGAAGATCTTCGAAAGCCTCGTGAAGAAGACCGACAGCCCCGGAGCCGGTTCGCCGTTCGCCGAGATCTCCGACGACGATATCGACAACCTCTTCAGCGAGTAACCCGGGAAGCCATGTCCTTCATCAATTACTCATCCCGCGAAATCAACTGCAAGATTGTCTATTACGGGCCGGGACTCTGCGGGAAGACGACCAACCTTCAGTACATCTACAACAAGACCGCGGCGGACACGAAGGGCAAGCTCATCTCCCTCTCCACGGAGACGGACCGCACGCTCTTCTTCGACTTCCTGCCGCTGTCCCTGGGTGAGATCCGCGGCTTCAAGACGCGCTTCCACCTCTACACGGTGCCGGGTCAGGTGTTCTACGACGCCAGCCGCAAGCTCATCCTCAAGGGCGTGGACGGCGTGGTGTTCGTCGCGGACAGCCAGATTGAACGCATGGAAGCCAACATGGAGTCGTTGGAGAACCTGCGCATCAACCTGGCCGAGCAGGGCTACGACCTGAACAAGATTCCGTACGTCGTGCAGTACAACAAGCGCGACCTGCCCAACGCGGTGACCGTGGAGGAGATGCGCAAGGCGCTCAACCCGCGGAACATCCCGGAGTACCAGGCCGTGGCCCCCACGGGCGTGGGTGTGTTCGACACGCTCAAGGCCGTGGCCAAGCTGGTCCTCACCGAGCTGCGCAAGGGGGGCTGACCCTCCGCCTGCTGTCCTGCCCGGCGGGTCATCCCCTACCGGGCAGCCCTCCACAAAGGGTGGTATGACCTCGTGCCGTCGGGCAGAGCCGCCTTCCGAGGTCGTACCGTGCGCGTCACAACCGCCACCTTTCGTCTCCTCGCGCTCCTGAGCGCTGGCCTTTCGGGGCCGGTGTTCGCGCAAGGTGCGTCCCCCTCCCCTGCATCCCCGCCGCCGGCCGCCGCTGCTTCCGCGGCCGCCGCCGCGCCCCAGACGACACCCACGGGTGATCAGACGGCGGACGAGGCCTTCACGTCCCGCGTGAAGACGCTGGAGGAGCAGGTCGTCGACCTGAAGGAGAAGATCTACCGCTCCAAGGCGCGCCTGCTGCTGCTCCAGGAGTCGGTGATGGGCGGCGAGCTGTCCACCGGCGCCCGCGCGGTGCTGGTGCACAAGAACGAGATGGGCAACGCGTTCCAGCTGGAGTCGGTGGTGTACGCGCTGGACGGCGCGCCCATCTTCACCCAGGTGGACACGCAGGGAGACCTGAACCGTCACCAGTCGCTGGAGGTCTTCAACGGCCGCATCGTGCCGGGCCAGCACCAGCTCGCCGTGCGCCTGGTCTACCGGGGCAGCGGCTACGGCGTGTTCAGCTACCTGGAAGGCTACAAGTTCAAGGTGCAATCCAGTTACACCTTCAACGCGGAGTCCGGAAAGGTCACCACGGTGAACGTGGTGGGCGTGGAGAAGGGCGGCCTCACCACGGACCTCAAGGACCGGCCCGCGGTGCGCTACGACATCGAAGTGGCCAAGGACACGCGCGCGAACCGGCCTCCGGGTCCGGGGGCTGCCACGGACGGCGCTCCGCCCGCCGCTCCGGCCACCACCTCCAGCGAGCCGAAGTAGGAGCGGACGGCCGTGACCGCGACGCTGCACGCCCTGGCCCTCGCGCTGTCCCTCGGGGCCGCGCCCGCTCCGGCGCCCCAGGCCTCCAAGCCGGGAGCCCCGCTGCCGCCCATGCCCGCCTCGCTGAGCTCGCGCGCGGCGCCGGTGGAGGCGGTGGAGGCGCAGCTGCGCGCCGCGGAGCAGTCCCTGCGCTTCGTGGAGACGCAGTTCACCGAGCGCCCCGAGCCCAGCAGCACCGACTCGCAGCTCAAGCGCTTCTCCGAGGGCGAGGTCTACTCGCTCCTGGGGGACTGGGCCGCCGCGTCCGTCCTCTTCTACGACCTGGTGAGCGACCCGGAGTTCAAGGCGAACCCGCGCTACCCGGAGGCGGTCTTCTACCTGGCGGACGCGCTCTACCAGCAGAAGAACGACATTGGCGCGCGGGTGTACCTGCGCGACGTGCTGTCGCTGCCCCTGACGCCGCAGCGCTACAAGGAGGCCGTGAGCCGCTACCTCGCGGTGGCGGGACGGCTCCAGCAGTTCGAGGGCATCGACGCGTACGTGGAGAAGGCGCGGCAGCTGTCGGGCGGCGTGCTGGCGCCGGACATCGCCTACGTGCACGCGCGCGGCACCTTCAAGCGCATGGATTTGACGCCGGAGGAGCACCAGAAGCGCTCGCGCGCGCTGTTCGCCCCGCTGGCGCAGACGCCCGGCGCCTTCCGCGTGCAGGCCATCTACCACCTGGGCGTGCTGAGCGTGCAGAGCGGGGACTACCCGGCCGCCATCGCGCAGTTCCAGCGCATCGTGGGCAGCGGGCCGGATGCCGTGGTGTCCACGGGCATCGCGGAGGCGGAGGCCCAGCGCTTCCGTGAGCTCGCGTACCTGTCGTTGGGCCGGCTGATGTACGAGACGGGCCGCTTCGACGAGGCGCTGGACCACTACGGCCAGATTCCGCGCGAGAGCGAGCGCTTCCCGGAGTCGCTGCTGGAGGTCGCGTGGACGTACGTGCGCAAGCAGGACTTCACGCAGGCGAAGAACGCCACGGACATCCTGCTGCTCGTCGCGCCGGACTCGCAGCTCGCGCCCGAGGGACGCATCCTCCAGGGGCACCTGCTCCAGAAGCTGCGCCAGTACGACGAGGCGCTGGAGACGTATGACGGCGTGGCCAACATGTTCCGGCCCGCGCGCGACAAGGTGGACGCGCTCCTGCGCGTGAACCAGGACCCGGTCGCGTACTTCGACAACCTGCTCGCGCGCAACGAGCGCTCGCTGGACGTGAGCACGCTGTTGCCCCCGCTGGCGCTGAAGTACGCGTCCACGCAGAAGGAGGTCGCGGACGCGGTGCGGATGGTGGGCGACCTGGACAGCGGCCGTCAGGGCGCGGGTGATGCGAAGGCCATCGCGGAGCGCATCCTGGAGGCGCTGGACGCGCGCGGCCTGGAGGCCTTCCCGGAGCTGCAGGAAGGCTACGTCCGCACGGAGGCCGCCGACACCGCGCTCACCGCCGTGGAGCAGGCCCTGGTGCAGGCGGAAGCCGGGCTGGTGGAGGAGAAGCTGACGCCCGCCGAGCGCGAGAAGCTGCTCGTCGCCCAGGGCGCGCGCGAGGCCCAGCGGCTGCGCTTCGAGGCGCTGCCCACCACCAACAAGGAGCTGGAGGAGCGCCGCGCGCGCATGCAGGCGAAGGTGGACGCGGTGGACCGCGAGGCCTTCCGCGTGGGGTACGAGCTGCAGAGCCTGCACGCCAACGCCGCCGCCATCCGCAAGTGGGTGGAGGACACGCGCGAGGAGCGGCAGGCGGACCCCGCGGAGGAGCGCGAGTTCCTGGTGCAGCTCCAGGCGGAGATCGCCACGCTGAGGGATTTGCAGGCGGAGTTGGATCGCACCCGCGCCCGGCTCGCCAGCGAGCGCCAGTCCACGGACACGTCGCTGGAGGGCGAGGCCGCCATCCGCGCCCGCTATGCCGCCGCGCTCCAGCAGGAGCACGGCATCCTGCGCGCCGGTGAAGGCCGGCTGTCCGGCGAGGACACCCGCGTGTTGCTCCGCATGCACGCGGTTCGCTCGCGCATCGACTCGCTGCGCGGCCGCGTGGCGGTGGCGCGGGTGGCGCTGCGCTCGCGGTTGGAGCTGCGCGTGAAGTCCATCCGCGACAAGGTGCGCGTGGAGCAGGCGCTGCTCCAGGGCTACGAGCAGGAGGTGGCCGCCGCGTCCGGTGACGCCCGCAACCTGGTGGGCCGCATCGCCTACGAGAGCTTCCGCCGCGTGCGGCAGCAGTTCTACGACCTGGTGCTCAAGGCCGACACCGGCACGGTGGACGTGGCCTTCAGCCGCACGCAGGACAACGCGTCGAACATCCAGAAGGTCGCCAAGGAGAAGGCGGACGCGCTGCGGGCGCTGGATTCGGAGTTCAAGGACGTCCTGACGTCGGAAGGGGGGGACTGAAGAAGCCATGCGCCGCCCTGCCCTCGCCCTCTTCCTGGCCCTCGCGCCGCTGGCCGCCCACGCCGCGAAGGCCAAGGCTCCCAGCCAGGCCGCGAAGAAGGCCACCGCGCCTTCAGCGCCCGCGAAATCCCCACCCGCGCCCGCGGCAACGCCCGCGCCCACCTCACGCTACCTGGACGGCCTGGGCCACACGCCGGAACAGGAGAAGCTGCTGCGCGACGTGAGCCGCGCGCTGGAGGCGTACGAAGCGGAGTCGCGCGACTTCCACCGCGAGGTGAAGCAGCTCATCGAGCGGCGCTACCAGCAGAAGCGCTCGGGGCTCAACAGCGCCTACGAGAAGACGCTCACCGCGCTGGAGTCGCAGGAGCGCACGCAGCGGCTGGACGCCATCGCCCGCTTCGAGGACTTCCTGCGCCGCTACCCGGACGAGCCCCGCGCCACGCCGGACGTGATGTTCCGCCTGGCGGAGCTCTACTACGAGCGCTCCGCGGACGAGCACCAGCTGGCGCGCAAGGACTACGCGGAGCGCGTGCGCACGCTGTCCGACGAGCAGATGATGGACCTGCCGCCGGAGCCGGAGGTGGACTTCACGCCGTCCATCGGCCTGTACCGCACGCTGCTCGCGCGCTTCCCGGACTACAAGCTCAACGACGGCTCGCTGTACCTGCTGGCGTACTGCCTCAACGAGCAGCACAAGGACGAGGAGAGCCTCGCCACCTACCAGCAGCTCACCACGCGCTACCCGAAGAGCCGCTTCGCCACCGACGCGTGGACGCGCATTGGCGAGTACTGGTTCGAGGACGAGTCCGACCCGGAGGCCCTGCGCAAGGCCGCGGACGCGTACACCGCCGCCACCCGCGACACGGAGCACCGGTTCTACGACAAGGCCCGCTACAAGCTGGCCTGGACGTACTACCGGATGGACTGGTTCGAGGAGTCCGTGGACAGCTTCCTGCTGCTGCTGGACCACTACCAGTCCCACCAGCAGTCCGGCAGCAAGGCGGATGAAGGCGACCTGCGCGCGGAGGCCATCCAGTACATCGCGCTGTCGCTGGCGGATGAGACGTGGGGCGGCGTGGCGAAGGCACGCGACCTCTTCGCGAAGCGCGGCGGCCGGCCCTACGAAGCCGAGGTGTACCGGCGGCTGGGCAACGTCTACTTCGACCAGCTCCGCAACCCGGAGGCCATCGCCGCGTACCAGCAGGTGCTGGCCACCGACCCGCTCACCACGGACGCGCCGCGGTTGCAGCAGCGCATCGTCCAGGCCTACGAGCGCGACCGGCGCATGGACCTGTACGCGCGGGAGTCGGAGAAGCTGGCCAACGACTACCTGCCCGGCGGCGCCTGGTACGAGAAGAACAAGGACGACCCGAACGCGCTGTCGCACGCGCAGACGCTCGCCGAGCAGAGCCTCTACTCCGCCGCCGCGTACCAGCACCAGCAGGCGCAGGCCTTCCAGAAGGAAGGCAAGGACGCGGAGGCGAAGGCCACCTACGCCGCCGCGGCGCGCGCGTACGGCACGTACCTGGAGCGCTTCCCGCGCAGCAAGACCGCGTACGCGATGCGCTTCTTCCACGCCGAGACCCTGTTCAACTCGGACGCGTACGGCCCCGCGGCGAAGGAGTACGAGGCCGTCCGCGACTCCAACCAGGACAACACCTACCGCCACGTGTCCGCGCACAACGCGGTGCTCGCCTGGAAGGCGCAGCTGGACGACGACGTGAAGGCGGGCCGCGTGCCGGAGCGCAAGCCGCTGCGCGCCAGCGAGCGGCCCAAGGACAGCCCGCACGCGCCCGTGGCCCTGGCCCCCACCGAGGCCGCGCTGGTGAAGGCCTCGGATGCCTACGTGGCGCTGCTGCCCGGGGAAGAGGTCACGCCGGGTATCGCGTACCAGGCCGCGGAGCTGTTCTACACGCACGACGACTTCGCCCAGGCCCGCCCCCGCTTCGAGCGCGTGGTGCAGGCCTACCCGCGCGACCCGGTGGCCGGCTACGCGACGAACCTCATCATCGAGTCCTTCCTCATCGACCAGGACTGGAAGAGCGTGGAGGAGGTCAGCGCGCGGCTCGCCAGCAACGCGCAGGTGGTGGCCCCCGACAGCGACCAGTACCGCGAGCTGATGAAGTTCAAGCTCGCCGGCCGCTTCAACCTGGCGGATCAGCTGGCCTCGCAGAAGCGCTACGACGAGGCGGCGAAGAAGTACCTCCAGCTGGTGGAGGAGGCCCCGCGCCACGAGTTCGCGGACAAGGCGCTCAACAACGCGGCGGTGGCGTACGAGGAGCTGCGCCGCTTCGACTCCGCGATGAAGCTCTACGAGCGCATCTACCGCGACTATCCGAAGTCGCCGTGGGCGCACACCGCGCTGTTCCGCGTGGCCCTCAACGCGCAGAAGTCCTACGACTTCGACAAGGCCGTCACCAGCTACCAGAAGCTGGTGAAGGACTACCCGAAGGCCGAGGAGCGCGAGGCCGCGCTCTTCAACGCGGCGTCGCTGCTCGAAGGACAGCAGCGCTACACGGAGGCCGCGGCCGCCTTCCAGCGCTCCGTGGAGCTGTACCCCCACGGGAAGAGCGCGCCGGAGAACCAGTACCGCGCGGCCCGCATCCTGGAGAAGTCGGGCGACACGAGGGGCGAAATCCAGGCGCTGGAGGCCTTCGTCCGCAAGTTCGCCAGCAAGCCGGACCAGGTGGAGCTGGTGGTGGACGCGAAGCGCCGCCTGGGCGACGCGTGGAAGAAGCGCGGCAATGCGAAGGAAGCCCAGCGCGCGTACGCCGCCGCCGCGGATGACTTCGACCGCCGCAAGCTGAAGCCGGACACGCAGCCGCGCGCCGCGGAGGCCGCCGCCTACAGCCGCTTCCAGCTGGCCGAGCTGGAGTTCCAGCGCTTCGACGCGCTGAAGCTCAGCGGCTCCGGCAAGGCGCTGGAGAAGAGCTTCACCAAGAAGACCGAAGCCGTGAAGACGGTGGATGCCGCGTACGCGAAGGTCCTGCCGTACAAGCAGCTGGAGTGGTCGCTGGCGTCATTCTACCGGCGCGGCTACGCCCTGGAGCGCTTCGCGGTCACGCTGCTGGAAGCGCCGGTGCCTCCGGAAGTGAAGCGCCTGGGGGATGACGCGGTGGTGACGTACCAGGACATGCTCACGCAGCGCACCGTGGCGCTGGAGGACCGCGCGGTGGAGAGCTACGCAGCCACGCTCAAGGAGGCGCGCAACAACCGCGTCTCCAACGAGTGGACGCGCCGCACGCTGGAGTCCCTCAACCGCTTCCGCCCCAAGGAGTACCCCGTCCTCAAGGAGGCCCGGGGCGCGCTCGCGTCGGACGCGGTGTATCCGGACGGCCTGCTGGGCAGCCTCACCGCGCCGTCCACTCCCGCGCGCGCTGAGCCGGCCCCGGCCACCCGGCTCACGGAAGGGGGCACGCCATGAACGCGGGCCGCAAGTTCGCGCTCACGGGGCTCGTGCTCTGGCTGTCCGCCTGCGCCTCCGGCCCGGAGACGCGCAAGGACTCGAAGCTCACCGGGCCGGAAGCCGGGCCCGCGACGGCCGTCAGCACCGCTCCCAAGCCCGAGGAGACGAAGCCCCAGCCCAAGGAGGCGGCGCCGGTCGCCAGGTCGCTCTCCGGCGCGGAGCGGGACTTCACCAGCGCGGTGGAGGTCGCCCGGCGCGGTGAGCTGACCATCGCGGAGACGGCGCTCAAGGCCCTCTTGGAGAAGTCCCCGAAGCTCGCGCCCGCGTGGACGAACCTGGGCATCGTGCAGGAGCGCCAGGGCCGCTTCCCGGACGCGGAGCGCTCCTACCGGCAGGCGCTGGTGCTGGACGCGGACCAGGAGGCCGCGTGGGACTGCCTGGTGCGGCTGGCCGCGCGCACGGGCCGCGCCGCGTCGCTGGAGGCGGAGCTGCGCGAGGCGCTGGCGAAGCAGGACTCGGTGGCGCGGCGCACGGCGCTGGCCTTGAACCTCCTGCTCCAGAAGAAGCACCCCGCCGCCGTCGCGGAGGCCCGCCGCGCGCTCCAGGTCAGCGAGCAGCACGTGCCCGCCATGCAGGTGCTCGCGCAGGTGTACGCCCGCGAGGGCAAGTACGAGCTGGCCTCCATGGTGCTGGGCAACGCGCTGGCCATCGACGCGCAGGACGCGGCCACCCTCAACGCCCTGGGTCTGGTGCACCTGGGCCTGAAGGAACGGCCCCAGGCGCTGGAGCGCTTCCGCCAGGCCGTCGCGCTCCGGCCGGACTTCGCCGAGGCGCGCAACAACCTGGGCACCCTGCTCAACGAGGGCGAGGACTACGCCGGCGCTCGCGTGGAGCTGGAGACCGCGGTGAAGGCCGCGCCGGACTTCGCCGCCGCCCACCTCAACCTGGGCAACGCGTACCGCGGTGAAGGGGACTTCCCCCGCGCCCTGGCGGAGTACGAGCGCGTGCTCCAGCTCCAGCCGGACACCAGGGACGCGTACTTCAACCTGGGCCTGCTCCACCTGGACCTGGAGCCCGCCGGCATGGACGCCCTGGAGCGCCTCCAGAAGGCCGCGTCGTTCCTGGAGCAATACAAGTCCAGGGGCGGCACCGACGAGCGCACCGCGCAGTACCTCAAGGACGCGCAGAAGGGCATCGACCGGGAGACCCGCCGCCGCGAGCGCGAGCGCAAGGAGGGCCTGAAGAAGGCCGCCGAAGCCGCCGCCCAGGATGACCACATGGGGAAGGTTCTCACGG
>NZ_RAWM01000171.1 GCF_003668875.1 Corallococcus interemptor
GGTGGGGTGATGGGGGCGGGCGCGGAGGCGCAGCCCACCGCGAGCAGCAATCCCGCCAGTCGAAGCCAAATGCCAACGCCATTCATCATCCCAGGCGCACCCCGCGCGCCAGGAACGATGCATAGAGCCTTTCGAGGAGATCGAAGAGGACGAACTCGTGCGCGCGCGGAGCGTCCCT
Source organism: Corallococcus interemptor (assembly GCF_003668875.1). Taxonomy (GTDB): domain Bacteria; phylum Myxococcota; class Myxococcia; order Myxococcales; family Myxococcaceae; genus Corallococcus; species Corallococcus interemptor. Next base: position 179 of record NZ_RAWM01000171.1, read on the forward strand.
CAGCATCCGGTTGACGTGCAGGTGCAGGTAGCTCGCGGCCAACGCGTCGAGCCCCTGCGACAGGCCTCCGCTCCGCTCGAGCTCCCGGAGCCGCGAGAGAACAGGCACCAGGCGCTCCGACCGGCGCAGCAAGGTGGCGAGCCCCGGGGCCACCGCGCTCCCGCCGGAGCCCTGGCCCGTCAGGAGTGCCTCCAGGATGGGGCGACGCTCACGTGCGAGACGGCTGAGCTGCGACTCGAGTCTCTTGCCCGCCCCGTGCTCCTGGGCGTAGGCGGTGCGCAGCCGGCTGGCGATGCGGTGCTTCGCCTCCAGGTCGAACCCGAAGTCGGAGAGCAGCAGATCCATCCCCATGAGGGCGCACTGCCACCGCGCGTCACCGTCCAGCCCCTCCAGGGACTCCAGCGTCGCGAGGACCGCTTCGCTGTCGACGTGGAAGAACGCCTCGGCCAGACGCATTCCCTCGCTGCCTCCGTACCGCTCCAGCTCACGGACATAGGTGTCCAGCTGAAACCGCTTGAGACGGCCCTCCTGGAGGAGGGGGGCCAGGGCGTCGTGCAGGCGCGGCAGGGCCTCCCGCAGCAGTGCGTCCGGTGGGCCGTGCAGCCTCAGCCGGAGGTGGTGCTCGGGGTCCGAGTAGCGCAGGAAGTGCCATTGGTCGGCGCTGCCCGACGAGATGAGCGCTCTCACAATGGGGGCCACGTCCTCGAGCAGGAGCCGATCGGCGAGGCCGGAGCCGACGTGGAGTCGGGCATACAGCCACTCGGAGCCCGGTGGGAACGAGCGTCTCCCGGCGGGGAGGGGCGCGGGTGGGCGAGGGGAAACCTCCTTCCGCCCGGCTTCGCGGCCCACGAAGGGGATGATCAGCTCGTGGAGGTACGCGCCTTCAGGGCCCTGGGCGCACAGCTCCCCTGGCGCCGGCCACATCTCCGTCAGGCTCATCACCCGCCGCCGCGCCGCGAGCGCCACGAAGGACTCCACGCAGAGCACATTCTCCAGGTCCACCGGCAGCTCGTTGTCGCCATCCGCGAGCAGGACGAACCTGGGCAGGCCCAGCTGCTTTCGCAGCTCCATCATCCGGCGGACCTGCTCGTGCGCGGGGCCTTGCACCAGCTCCTCCAGCACCTTCGCGCGCAGCAGCCAGCGCGCCCTGGCGAGGACGACACGCCCGGCGACGACCCTCGGCAGGAAGGGCGCGCCTTCCAACGCCCCCCACCTCCAGGTCAGGCTGCCCGCGTGCCCTTCGCTCTGGAGCGCCCCGAGGAACCGGTAGATCGCCAGGTGATGGGGGTACCGGTGCGCGTGGGCCGTCGTCAGGCGGGGGATGATCTCACGGCCCAGCTTGCGGGAACGCAGGACGAGCCGCCCCTCGCGAACGGAGACCAGGAGATCTCCCAGCGGAATCTGGGCTTCAAGCGGCACCGCGGAGCGCCCAAGGTAGGGAATCTCGTAGGCCCGAAGGGCGGGACGCGTGAGGATGTTGCCCACCCGGCCCGCGGGGACGTGGACGACCTCGGCGAAGAGGGCGTCGGGCCGCAGCGCCTCCTCGAGGCGCAGGTGGCGGCGTACGGCGGAGCCGAGCGCCTCGTTCCCATGGCAGAAGCGCCCGAGCAGCCTCACTCCCGAAGGCCCGTCCACCATCCGCACCAGCAGCGAGAAGTCTCCTTGCTGGAGGTTCTCCTCCGAAGCGGCCCCCAGCGTCGCCATCACGAAGAAGGTCTCCGGCAGCGGCAGCCTCTCTGGGGCGGAGAGCGCCTCGACGTCCTTGTCCGTCAGCTCAAGCACCCGTCCGCCGGCCTGGACCACCTGCTGGACCCGGTCCAGGAGCAGATCCCCGGCACGTGACCACTCCGGCGTGTCCTCGGGAGCGCCAGGGAAGGCCAGCCCCTTGAGCAGGGGAGAGCAGCTGGCCTCCGGTCCGCTCGCGGCCTCGAAGCCAATCCCCACGTCCTCGTCGAGCGCCTCGGCCAGCGGCACCTCCTGCTGCTCGTAGCGTCGCAGGAAGTCCTCCTTGAACTTCTGGAGGGGATTGCGCCGCGGGGGGCTGATGCGATGGAGGAGCTCCACGGCGGAGCGCAGCTCGTCCATCACCTCCCGCCCGAGCGTTGCTTCGACCACGGGCTTGAAAAGGTCGACCTGGACGAGCCTGGAAAGCTCCGGCGGTGGCAGCAGCTCCTCCACACACGAGGCGACGGCCCGGTAGCGCGCCTCCGGTTGTCCAAGCCCCGCGGCATCGAGTCCGGCGAGCAGCCCATGAACCCGCTCCAGCTGCCCGGCCTGCCGGGCCGTGGATGGATTCCTCCCGAGCTGCGCGATGGCTTCCCGGAGGGGATCCGGCTGCGTCACGGCCGGGACGAGCTCCGAGACCAGCACCTGGAGGGTGACGAGCTCGTCGATGTACTCGCCCGCCTCCGTGACGCTGACATCACCCTCCCGCTCGGCCAGGGCCTGGGCCAGCTCCTCGCGACGGGCGCCTTCCCGGGCGCGCTCCAGGACGAACTCGAGATAGGGGGTCGCCTCCACGGAGGCGAGCGCGTAGGCCCGCTCCGTGCCTTGCTGAGAGGACTCGACGTACCGGAGCCGTCCCGCCGTGCGGTAGAGGCTGGAGTTGGGGAAATAGCGTGGATGGTGCCTGACCGCGCCTTGCTGTTGCAGGGCGTTGAGGAGCGAGGCCAGGTAGTCCATGTCCAGGCGAGTCTGTCTTTGGTAGGCCCCCCTGCCTTGGAGTGCCAGCCGGGTCTTCTGGCCCAGCTGGCCGACGGAGCACCCGGCGAAGAGCCCGAAAGGGGTTGCGCGCCCCGTCATCCGCGCAAGGTAACGGACGAGGGCGCGCTCCACCTTGCTCCCGCCGGGGCCGTCCGGGGTCCGCAGCCAGGTCTCCAGGCTGGAAACGAGGTTGGACGAGGAGACGAGGAGCGCCTCGTGGACCTCGGGCAGCTCGAGCAGCTCACGAAGCCGGGAGCGCAGACTTCTCCTGGCGGCCTCGATGCGCTCCGCCCATGGCAGCGAGGCGTCCAGCTGGCTCAGCTCAACGCCAGACGCCCACTCGGAGAACACGTGGAGGGGCAGCAGCGGAGTCCGGAGCACGAAGAAGTCCGTGCTCGCACGACGCGGAGGCTCACGCCCGAAGCGGGTCATCATCCGCAACGAGGCTGGCGCACGATGTGCGGTACGCTCGTCATGCGCCAGCCTCCAGTCAAAAGCCTTCGAGTGGGCCTAGAGCAGACAGGTGTCGGACGGCTCGAAGCAGCAATGTCCGCTGGTCGGGTTCGAGGTGTCGGTCTCCGGCGGCATCATGTTCGCCTCCGTGGACAGCTGCTTCTGCGCGAGCATGCGGATGGACTCCTTGCTCACGGTCAGCTTCCTCTGGATCGGCTGAGAACGGGACTCCATATGACAACGCTCCTTGGGGTGAGGGATGTCCTGGGCCGCTCGGCTTGTCCGCACTGACGCCAGGGACACCATGGACAGACGTCTGGACAGCGGCGCTGTCCTAGCAATGCCTGGAACCCATGGCAAGGGCAAGCGGGAAATCAGGCATTGGATGCCAGCGCGGGCTTGATAGTCTTGCATGCAGTGCATCGACAAGATTGGCAGCCCATTCTGGAGGGTGATCAGGCCGCGCGCGCGTGGCAGGTGATCGAGTTCATCACTCGGGATCTCCGGGCGCGCCCGGACACGTATGCGCGTGACTTCTCCCTGTCCCGGGGGATGTCGGGCATCGCCGTGCTGTTTGCCTATCTCTCCCGGGCGGGAGTGGGAGGAGACGCTGGGGAGTTCTCGCTTCAAGCTCTCGAGCGCGCCATGGATGGCGCGGCCAGTACGCCGATGCCCCTGGGCCTCTATTCGGGCCTCACCGGGGTGGCCTGGGCCGCGGAGCACGTGCATCGGTGCCTCTTCGGTCAGGTGCCGGAGGATCTCACGGCGCAGGTGATGGAGCTTGTGTGCGCCCAGCTCGCTGCCCCTGAGTGGGAAGGGGGCCATGATCTCGTCAGCGGACTGGTGGGCCTGGGGGTCTACGGACTGGAGTACCCGGAGCGCTCCGCCGCGAGAGAGTGCCTGGGGCAGGTCGTGCGGCTGCTGGAGCAGCTGAGCGAGCGCGACGGTCTGGGAGCGCGGTGGTGGACGGTGCCCGGAAAGCAGGCTCCCCACCTGCGCACGCGCTACAACGTGCCCCACCTCAACCTGGGAATGGCGCACGGGTCACCCGGGGTGATCGCCCTGCTGGCAAGGGCTTGCAGTGCCTGGGAGCCGCCGCCGGCGCGGGAACTCATCCGGGACGCGGTCCGGGACCTGCTGCGCGAGAGGCTGCCCGAGGGAGGCGCCTCACGATTTCCCGCGTGGGTCGCCCGGAGCCTTCCCCCGAAGGAGGCACGGGCCGCATGGTGTTATGGCGATCCGGGCGTCGCCGCCGCGTTGCTGTTGGCCTCGCGCGAGCTGGGGGTGCCTGAATGGGAGCAGGAAGCCCTGCTCACGGCCCGTCTGGCCGCGCAGCGCCCCGTGGAGGAGTGCCGGGTCAAGGACGCGCTGGTGTGTCACGGCATGGCGGGGCTCGGGCACGTGTTCAACCGCCTCTACCAGGCGACGGGCGAGCCGCGGCTCCTCGAGGCCGCCCGGGGCTGGTTCTCCCGCACCCTGGACGTGTTCCAGCCGGGGTGCGGAATCGGGGGCTACCAGAGCCTGGAGCTCGAAGGTGCGGCGAGCGAGGCCTGGCAGGATGCTCCGGGTGTGCTGGCGGGCAGCGCGGGGGTGGCGCTCACGCTCCTCGCGGCGACCACCCATATCGAGCCCCATTGGGATCGTATGCTCTTGATGGACCTGCCTCCCGGGCCTCCCGCTGTTGGAGCACCCTCCCGCGAACCCTGAGAGAAACGCCGCATGCCCTCTTTTCCAGAAGAACCACGCGGGTCCGCGCCCTGGCGGCTCGTCCTGGGCGTGTGTCTGCCTTTCGCCGTCCTGTCGGTGGCCGGCTATCTCCTGACCGGCTCATCCGGCGCTTCGCGGGCAACCGAGGCCGAGCCCTCCGCGCCCACGGGCGAGGTGAAGGTGGCGGCGGCCTCCCTCCCGTCGAGTGCTCGCGAACCGCGGGCGGCTCTGCCTCCCGGGACGCCGCCGCCCCCATCCTCCGGCCAGGAAGACAGGCCCTCCGCATCGTCCCCGGCCCCCGTGATGTCCGCGGTCCGCTCCTCCCCGGGGGAGCGTGCCGGGCCTCATGAGGGAGCGCGGCCTCTTGTTCGCGCGGCGCTCCCTCCGTCATCGCCGCCGCCCCCGCCGCCTCCTCCTCCCGTGGAGGGCCGGACGTCCTCGGTCCACACGGGCACGCTGCCTCGCGAGTCCGTAAGGGATGTCATCCAGTCCCTGCGGCCTGGCGTGAAGGCGTGCTTCGAGAAAGCGGCCTCGCGCTACCCCGGGCCCCAGAAGGTGACCGTCGCCTTCACCCTCCAGGGGCAGGGGCTGTCCGGATTCATCGAGGATGAGGAGATCGTCGACTCCACCATTCCGGATCCCTGGTTCCAGGCCTGCTTCGTGGAGGTGCTTCATTCCGCCACCTTCTCGGCGCCGACAGGCGGGACGGTCCGCATCACCTATCCCTTTGTCTATCAGCCGAACCGGGGGGATGGGGGGACCTGAGCCCGCCTAGCGTCCACCGAGCCTGCCCGAGGCATACGCCTCGCGATTGCCCGAGCGCGAGGGCTTTCCAGAGGTGGACTTGATCAGCGAGCCCGGCTCGCAGAGCGCCACGTCCTTGAGACCGAGGCTCAGCCGGAGCGCCACTTCCTGGCGGATGCGGGCCGCCAACGCTCGAGGATCCTCCAGGTCCGGTTCGGGTTCCACACACACCACGACCTCCTCGGTGCCCATCTGCTCGGAGGTGATGCCGAAGGCGACCACGCGGCCCGCCTTGCAGCCAGGGATGGACGCGACGACCTCCTCGATATCCTCCGGGTACAGGTTGGTTCCCCGGTGGATGATGAGGTCCTTCAGCCGCCCCGTGACGAAGAGCTCTCCCTCGGCGAGATAGCCCAGGTCGCCTGTCCGGAACCACCCGTCCTCCGTTCGCGAGACGGCGGTGGCCTCCGGGTTGGCGACGTACCCTTCGAAGAGGCTCGGGCTCCGGATTTCGATCTCTCCGATCCGCCGCTCTCCACGGTGGGAGATCCGCACCTCGCAGCCTGCGATGGGGATGCCACTCGAAGCGAAGACCTTGTCCTCGGCGCTCGGTGGACCGTCCTCCAGCGCTACCGCCTCACCTCCCGTCAGGAGCGGGGCGCGCCGCACCCGGTCGAGCCGCAGGGGGGAGCCCATGGGCGTCTGGGTTATGGCGAGGGTGTTCTCCGCCATCCCGTAGGAGGCCTGGAGCTGGTCCCAGCGGACGCCGTGGGGCCCCATGCGCTCGACAAACCTTGCCAGCGTCACGGGCCGCACCGGCTCACTGCAGTTGATGAAGGCACGCACTCGCCCGAGATCCACGGCGCCCAGGTCTTCGGCGCGTGTGCGCTGGGCCAGCAGCTCGAAGGCGAAGTTCGGCAGCCAGACGAGCGTTCCCGCCGAATCCGCTATCGCCCGCCACAGCGACTGCGGCCGCTGCACCCAATCAAAGGGAGACAGATGGACAGAGGGCACGCCCATGAAGCAGGGCAGGAGCAGGCAGGCCACGAGCCCCATGTCATGGTAGAGGGGCAACCAGCTCACCACCCGGTCTCCCGAGGAGAGATGGATGGCTTCCGCATACGCCCGGACCTGCGAGGCCAGCATGGCGTGCGTGATGGCGACGCCCTTGCGGAGTCCCGTCGTCCCCGACGAGTACTGGAGGAAGGCCACCTTGCCGCCGGAGGCGGGCAGCGGCTCGTCTCCAGCGGGCTCCGCGAGCAGTTCCCGCAGCGGGAAGAGGGCAACCCCGCTGCCGGAGGCAACCCTCCACCCTTGGATGGCCGGGGCCAGGGAGTCCGAATACAGCAGGCACGCCGCGCCGCTGTTCGAGATCAGGGGGCTGAAGCTCGCGAAGAATCGCTCGGTGGGCTGCTTGATGGAGGGATGGGAGTAGATCGACGGGACCGCCTCCGCGAAGAGGGCGCCCAGGAAGGCCAGGGCCTGTTCCCGGGGCGAGGAAGACACAATGACCACGACGTCCTTCGGGGCCACGCCTCGCCGCTTCAGCCCGAGCCCGATGCCGCGCGCCCGCTCCACCAGCTCCGCCCACGTCAGCTCGATCGTCTCGCCCCCCTGCGCCGGAAACCGGAGCGCCCACGCATGACCCTGGGAGCGGCCATGGTGCTCCAGCCGCTCCCTCAACGTCTCTGGGGCCGTGGGAGTCTTCATCCGGGCGGGGTCAGGGCGGCCGCGAGCTTGCGCGGGGTGTTGTGGATGAAGAGGTCCGGGCAGGTGACTCCACATCGCTCCTCGATGGTGGCGATGAGGTGGGCGAGCGCGAACGAGTCGAGTCCCAGTCCCAGGAAGGTCACATCCGGCTCCGCGGTGCGTCCGTCGCCGAGGAGTTCATTCAGGATCCGCTCCAGCACCGGTGGGATCGTCCTGGTGGAGAGCTGCTCCCGCGGGCGACCCTGGAGCCCGGAGGGGGTCCCCGTCTCTTGAGCCGGCGCGGCTTCCTGGGCCGGCGCTCGGGGAAGGCCGGGGGGCTCGCTCGTGAGGAGCTGGGCCAGGGAGGGGATGGAGGCGATCACAGGGGGCAGCAGCGGGGGGTGTACCCGCCCTCGCCGGGACAGCAGGCAGAGGGTGGCCTCCAGCTCCGCCCACTCAAGGATCTCCTCGCGCTCGAATGCGCGAGCCATGCACTCGGAGAACAAGCGCTCCATGTCGCAGGACTGCTCCTCGAGGACCTCGAGCAGGTCCTGCTCGAGATGCGATTCGGCGGAGAGGTCACCCGGCGCTCCCGCCAGCGACAGGGTGAGGGCTGGTGATGGCTTCTCATACCGTGGCGGCGGACGAGCGAAACGCAGCGCGAAGGCGACCTCCGGCCCGGCTTGTTTGTGGAGCACCTGACAGGGATTGTCTGGGAACGCCTGGGCGAGGAGCGCCTCCAGGGCTCCCTGGTGAAAGTCAATCAGGGTGGGGCCCGCCAGTCCGCGACGGCTTCCATGGTGGGGATAGCGCAGCACCACCGCATCGGCGGCATCCCATCGGGAGGTACACGCGCCATAGACGGGGAACCGGGTCGCCGGAGGTCCCTGCTGGTAACCTGCCTCACGTGCTTGCTCCGGGGAGAGTTCTCGAAGGTGGAGATCCACCGGCAATGCCCTGGCCGGGTTTCCCGCGACGATGACGTGCTCTCCCACGTCCGAGGAGACCGCACAGTGGGCCGCCACCACCACGCCCTCTCCCAGCCGGGCTCCGCCCGAGAGCGAGACATGCTGGCCGAGCCAACACTGGCGCTCGACCTCGACTCCGAAGCCACGCCGCTGCGACCTGGACTGCGGGTAGCGCTCGACATGGTTTCCGCCCTCAAGGGCCGTGTGCGCTCCGATGGAACTGGCGCGGACCCTGACGGTGCGCTGGAGTTTGACGAAAGGCGCAACGTAGGACTGCTCCACCACGACCATTGGACCGGCCACCGCCTGTGGGTCCAGTTGGGTTTCCTTCAGCAGCAGTGGCCCGCTCAGGACCGCATGCCCACGAACCTCACTGTCAATCAATGCGACTCCCTCTCCGTCGATGAGGGTGAACTCCTCCACCTTCGAGCGGGAGATCAGGACACGTCGTCCCTTGATCCGGACCGAGCTGGCGATGTGGCTTGCGCCATCCACGAGGTAGATGGCGCCCATGGCCCAGAGCTGGCGCAATTCCTGGTCCCACTCACGCACGGGAAGCGCGACAAGGGAGTCCGGCTCCTCGACCGAGCGCACGAGCTGTGCATCCAGGGATGCGCTGGCACCGCCCAGCAGGAGCTCACGTCCACCTTGAGGCGTCCGCGCGCCGAGGACGGCATGGGCTGTCCATCTGGGGCGCCAGCCCGTCTGTTCAAGCACTTGCCGAAGGGCTGCCTGGATTTGCGTCTCGATGGAACCGCGCAGGTTGCTCATGGCTCTTGCAGGGGCGCGGAGAGTACTCCATGGCATTGCCCCTGCAAGCTCTCATTCCTGTCTGTCAGTGAAGGCCGCCTTTTCCAGAGGAAGTCTGGGCATCCCATGAAAGGCAGACATCGAAGCAGCTGGCCCCGGCGCTCCTGATCTGTTGCTTGAGTTCCTGCCTTCAAGCTGTCACAGGGGGCGTTTCACTCCCAGGGCGGGTTCCCCTCCCGCCCTCCTTGAGAAGGTGGACGCGATGAAGCGTGGAACCGCAGTGGTGTGGTGCATGTCCGTGGTGGGCCTGATGGGCGCCTGTGGCGGTCAGCCGGAGCAGACCCCGGCCCCCGGGTCCGGCGACACGGTGACGACGGCGACGCAGCAGCTGGTGCCGGCTCCGCCCACGCCGTTCGACAGCTACCTGTACATCGCGGGCAACCTCTCCGTGGGCAGCGCGGTGACGGGGAACACCGGCACGTCCGCGGCCTACGAGGGCTACAAGCTCACCGTCCCGGCGCACACGCAGGTGGCGCTGGAAGTCACTCACCTGGGCACGGGCATGGGCGTGGACACCGGCCTGTACGTGTACGGCCCGAAGACGCCGTCCGGATACGGGTACCGTCCGCTCTACGGCGACGACGACTCCGGTTACGGCGAGCTGAGCAAGCTTCCGCTCGCGACCCTCGACCAGGCCGGCGAGTACCTGGTGGTGGTGGGCTGGAGCAACGGCCTGGCCAAGAACTACCGCCTCCAGGCGTCCTGCGTGGGCGGCGCGTGCGTGCCGAACCCCAGCCCGGCGCCGGCCAATGCCCCGGTGACGCTGGCGGCGTTTCCCCTGGAGGGCAACCTCCAGGCGCTGGTGAACGCCGGCAACGCGTACCGCGAGGACATGTACTCGTTCCTGGACCGGTATGACTTCGCGTGGCCGTACTCGACGCCCGCGACGCTGAACGCGGCGGCGGCGGCGGTGCTCGCGCGCAGCGAGTACGCGGGCTACCGCAACGACCCGTCCCCGGACACGTACACCTATGCGGCGTTCCAGTCGCGGATGTACCTGCAGTTCCAGCCGCTGCACCAGGCCATCCTCGACACCTACGGCGAGGACGCCGCGAACGCGCAGGTGAAGAGCTACTTCCGCGAGTTCAGCACCGGCCCCAACGGCGACAACTGGCGCACGCTCAACATCATCCTGCTGCCTGTCTCCCGCCACGTCCTCGTGTACGAGCAGACCGCCCACGAAATCTGACGCGCACGCAGTCCTCCGAAAACACCACCGCCCTCCTCTTCGCGTACCGGAAGGGGAGGGCGGCCTGTTTTCAACGGTGCCGCTCAGCTCACGGCGCGGGGGCCGGGGCCGGCTCGTGCGACGGGGGCGCGTCCTCCTCACCGCTGGAGCGCTTCGCGTCCCCACGCACCTTCTGCATGAGGATGTAGAGGCCCGGGATGAAGATGAGGTTGACGATGGTGGACACCAGCATGCCGCCGAACACCGCGGTGCCCAGCGAGTTGCGCGCCGCCGCGCCCGCGCCGGACGCCGTCATCAGCGGCACCACGCCCAGGAGGAACGCGATGGACGTCATGAGGATGGGGCGCAGGCGGACTTCCGCCGCCGTCACCACCGCCTCCAGCGCGCTCTTGCCCTGCTCCCGCAGCTGCTCCGCGAACTCCACGATGAGGATGGCGTTCTTGGACGCGAGGCCCACGAGCATCACCAGACCCACCTGGCAGAACACGTCGTTCGCGTAGCCGCGCGCCACCTGCAACCCGAGCGCGCCCATGATGGCCAGCGGCACGGAGAGGATGATGACGAACGGGAGGCTGAAGGACTCGTACTGCGCCGCCAGCACCAGGAACACGAAGAGGATGCCCAGGCCGAAGATGATCATCGTCTGGCCGCCGGACTCCTTCTGCTCCAGGCTGATGCCCGTCCACTCCGACGACATGCCCTGGGGAAGCGACGCCTGGGCCACCTGCTCCATGGCCTCCAGCGCCTGGCCGGACGACACGCCGGGCGCGCCCTGGCCGTTGATCTCCACGGAGCGGAACAGGTTGTAGTGCTTGATGACCTGCGCGGAGACGATGGGCCTCACCTTCACCAGCGACTCCAGCGGAATCATGTCCCCGCCTTCCGTGCGCGCGTAGAACGAGCCGATGTCCTGGGGGCTGTCGCGGAACTGCTGCTCGGCCTGGACGTACACGCGGTAGGTGCGGCTGGCGTAGTTGAAGTCGTTGACGTACTGGCTGCCCATGTAGAGCTGCATCACGCCGAAGATCTGCTCAATGGGCACGCCCAGCGCCTTGGCCTTCTGGCGGTCCACCTCCACGTCCAGGATGGGCGTGTTGGCGTTGAACGGGGTGAAGACGCCGCGCAGGCGGCCCTCCTCGTTGCCCTTCTGCACCATCTCCTGCGTGGCGTTGGCCAGGTCCTCCAGCGAGTGGGTGCCGGCGACGTCCTCCACGATGAACTGGAAGCCGCCCACGCTGCCCACGCCGCGGATGGCGGGGGGCTGGAAGGGGATGACGCGCGCGCTGCCAATCTTGCCCAGCGGTCCACGCAAACGCTCCACCAGCGCGGCCACGGACTGGTCCTTCCCCGTGCGCTCCTCCCACGGCTTCAGGGCCGTGAAGACGGTGGCGTAGTTGGAGCCGTTGCCGCTGGGAGAGAACCCGCCGATGGCGAACATCACGCTCACCTCCGGCTGGGCATTGAGCACGCCCTCCACCTCCTGGAGCACCTTCTCCGTCTGGCTGAGGGACATGCCCTCCGGCCCCTGCACGGAGATGATGACGTAGCCCTGGTCTTCATCCGGGATGAAGCCCGTGGGCGCGGAGCGGAACAGCATCACCGTGACGCCGATGCAGGCGAGGAACGCCACCAGCACGATGAGCGGGTGCACCAGCAGCTTGCGCAGCCCCTTGCCGTACAGGTCGCGCGTCCAGTCCAGCACCTGGTCCACCTTGCGGAAGAACACCCACTTGGGGCCGTGGTGGTGCTTGAGCAGCCGGGCCGACAGGGCGGGCGTGAGCGTCAGCGCGCAGAAGGTGGACAGGGCCACCGACGCGGCGATGGTGAGCGCGAACTGGCGGTAGATGGAGCCCGTGGTGCCCGGGAAGAGGGCCACCGGGATGAACACCGCCACCAGCACCACGGAGATGGCCACCACCGCGCCGGCCACCTCCTTCATGCCTTCACGCGCCGCCTGGAACGGCTTGAGCCCGCGCTCCGCCATCAGGCGTTCGATGTTTTCGATGACCACGATGGCGTCGTCCACCACGAGCCCCGTGGCCAGTGTCAGGCCGAAGAGGGTCAGCGTGTTGATGGAGAAGCCCATCAGGTAGACGAACGCGAACGTGCCCACGAGCGACACCGGCAGGGTGAGCGCTGTAATCAGCACGCTGCGCCACCCGTGCAGGAACAGGAAGATGACCAGGATGACGAGCGCGATGGCTTCAATGAGCGTGTGGGTCACCTCGTTGACGGAGGCGCGCACCGCGAGCGTGGTGTCCGTGCCCACGCGGTACTCCAGGCCCGGCGGGAAGGACTGGGCCAGGCGGTCCAGTTCCTTGATGACGCCGTCGCGCACGTCCAGCGCGTTGGCGGTGGGCAGCTGGAAGATGGCCAGGCCCACGCCGGTGCGGCCGTTGAAGCGCAAGAGCGTGGCGTAGTTCTCCGCGCCCAGCTCCACGCGGCCCACGTCCTTCACCGTGACGGCCTTGCCGTCGGTGTTGCGCATGAGGACGATGTCGCCGAACTCCTCCGGCTCCACCAGGCGGCCCCGGGCGCGCACGGCGATTTGGTAAGGCTGCTCGTCGCTGGACGGCGGCTGGCCCACCTGGCCCGCGGCCACCTGGAGGTTCTGCTCCTGGAGCGCGCGCACCACGTCCTGCGGCGTCAGGTTGCGGCGGGCCAGCTCGGACGGATCCAGCCACAGGCGCATGGAGAACTTGCGCTCACCGAAGATGCGCACCTCGCCCACGCCGCGCACGCGCTTGATGGCGTCCTTGAGGTTCACGTCCGCGTAGTTGGAGAGGAACTTCGCGTCGTAGCGGTTGTCCGGGGAGGACAGGCCCACCGTCAGCAGCATCTGGCTGGAGGCCTTGTTCACGACGATGCCGGTCTGGTTCACCTGCGCGGGCAGGCGGGCCGCGGCGCGGCTGACGCGGTTCTGCACGTCCACCGCCGCCACCTCGATGTTGCGCGTGGGGGCGAAGGTGACCGTGATGGTGCTGGTGCCGTCGTTGGTGCTGGTGGAGGTGATGTAGCGCATGTCCTCCACGCCGTTGAGCTCCTGCTCCAACGGGATGGTGACGGCGGACTCCACCACCTCGGCGCTGGCGCCGACGTAGGTGCTGGTGACGGTGACCTGCGGCGGCGCCAGGTCCGGATACTGCGCGATGGGCAGCGTCGGGATGGCGATGACGCCCACCAGCGTCAGGATGATGGAGCAGACGATGGCGAAGACAGGCCTGCGGATGAAGAAGTCGACGAACACGGTGTGGCGCCTCTCTGGATTCGCCTGCTAGCGGCTGCCGCCGGTGGTGCCGCCGCCACCGGACGCGGTGCGGGGCGGCTGCGAGGACTCGTCGGTGTTCACGGTGACCTGCTTGGGGATGACGGGCATGCCGTCGCGGAGCATGTGCAGCGACGACACCGCGACGAGGTCGCCCTGCTTCAGGCCACCTTCGACGACGTAGGACATGTCACCCAGCGTGCCCAGGGCCACCGGGCGGCGCTCCACCAGCGTCTTGCCGTCCTTCTTCTCCACCACCATGGCGAAGGGCTGGCCGCTCTGGCGCACCACCGCGAGCGCGGGAATCTGGAGCGCGTCCCGCGTGGAGTACACCAGCCGCGCCCGCAAAAGCTCACTGGGGCGCAGGCCCACGGTGTTGCGGAAGGCGGCCTTCACCTCCACCAGCTGCGTGCGCGGATCCGTCTGCGGCGCCACGTAGAAGACGGTGCTGGAGAGGATGACCTTGCCCTGCTGATCCAACAGCTCCAGCTGGGTGTCCGGCTTGAGCGACCGCGCGCGGAACGCCGGCACCGACACGCTGACCTCCAGCGCGTCCGCCTGGGCCACGGACGTCAGCACCGTGGTGGCGCCCACGTAGTCACCCACGCGCACCAGCACGTCGCCCATGGTGCCCGCGAACGGCGCGCGCACCACGTGGAACTGCAGCTGCACCTGGCGCTGGGCGACCGTCGCGCCGGCCGCGCGCGACGCCGCCTCCGCCGCCTTCACCGCCGCCTGGGCGCGCTCCAGCTCCTGCACGCTGGCCAGGCCCTCGCGGTTGAGGGACTCCGTACGCGCCAGGGTGCGCTTCGCCAGCTCCAGCTCCACCGCGGAGGAGCTCTGCTGCGCCTGGGCGCTGTCCAGCGCCGCGGTCTCCTGCCGCGCGTCCACTTCAATCAGCGGCGTGCCGGCCTCCACCTTCTGGCCCGGCTTCACCAGGATCTTGCGGATGTAGCCGTTCACCTGCGGCAGCACCGACACGCTCTGCCGCGACAGGAGCGACCCCAGGTATTCACCGGTGTCCCGCACCTCGCGCGGTGCCAGCGCCACGACCTGGACCTCGCGCGGCGGAGGAGGGGCCTTCGCCTCCGGCTTGCCCGAGCACCCGGCCGCGCCGGCCACCAGCGCCGCGCCCAACACCGTCTTCGTCATCAGCGCCTTCAGGGGGCGTACCCTCGTCACCAGTCGCACCGGGCCTCCGTCAGGAACGCGTCCAGGCGGGCCTGGACGAGCTCGAATTCCCTCAAAACCAATGCGAGCTGGGCCTGGCGGAGGGCAGCTCCGCTCTGGACCAGCTCCAAGCTGCTACCTCGTCCCACCTCGAAGGCCCGGCGCGTGAGCCGGTCCGTCCGGTCCGCCAGCTCCAGGGACTCGGCGGCGGTCTTCAACAAGGCTTCGGCCACTTCCACTCCACGGCGGGCGCGGGACACCTCCACCCCCACGTTGCGGCGGGTGGCCTCGGAGGCCTGGGCGGCCTGCTCTTCAATGCCCGCGCGCTCGCGCACCAGCCCCCCGCGCTGACCGCCCTCCCACAGGGGCACGGACAGCACCGCGGACACGTTCCAGGTGGCGAAGCGGCCAAAGCCGGGGTCGGTGGTGAAACCCACCAGCGTGCTGCTCAGTCCCAGGGTGGGCAGGTAACCGGCGGACGCCTGACGCCGGCTCTCCCGGGCCGCGTCCACGTTGGCCCGCTGGGCCACCAGGTCCGGCCGGTTGGCCAGGTCCTGCAGGGGGGCGCACTGCTGACGGGTCTGCTCCACCAGGCCGGAGAGGTTGAAGTCCGGGTTGACGCCCACGCCGTGGTCCTCACCCAGCGACAGGCCCAGCGACTCGCGCGTGCGGCGCAGCTGCTCGTCGCCGGCCACCAGCGCCTGCCGCGCCACCGCCACGTCCTGGCTCACCCGCACCACGTCCAGCTGCGTGCCGGCGCCCAGCTCGAAGGAGCGCTGGGTGATGGACTGGCGCTCCAGCGCCTGGCGCAGGCCCACGCGGTTGATCTCGGCGGCGCGCTCGGCGGCCACCGTGGCCACCAGCACCTGCGCCAGCCCCTGGGTGAGGCGGCGCTGCACGTCCTGGAGGTTGGCCGCCGCCGAGGACTCCAACGCCTTCGCGGAGGACAGGCCCCGCCACGCGCCCACATCGATGATGGACTGGGTGAGGGTCGCGGACAGCGTGCCCAGGGGCGCGCTGGGAGCCTGGGTCCCGGCGCCGGGGTTGGAGCCGCCCACGAAGCCGCCGCCCGCGGCGGAGGGCACGTCCGGGTGGAGCACGTCCACGCCCACGCCCGCGTTGGCTCGCGCGTTGGGCAACAAGAGGCCCAGCGACTGGCGCCAGCGCCCTTGCGCCCGCGTCACGCCGGCCTCCGCGTTGCGCAGGTCCGTGGAGCGCTGGCGCACCCGGGTGAGGGCGTCGTCCCACGTCTTCACCTGCTCCGCCGCGGGCGGGACGGGCGCGAGCATGGGGTCTTCCACCTTCGGCTGGAAGGGGACGGGAGCCGGCGCGGACGTGGCGGCGCTGGCTTCGGGAGGGGGCTGCTGCTGGGGGGCCGGGGA
>NZ_RAWM01000172.1 GCF_003668875.1 Corallococcus interemptor
CGTCGAGCGCACCCTCCAGACGCACCGCCATGGGCACGTTGAAGAGGGAGGTCCCAGGCTGCAGCTGATCAATGAACCAGAGGCGCTGCTGGGCGAAGGAGAGGGGCAGGGGCCGGGAGCGGTCCTGAACCGGGATGAGCCCTTGAACGGAGTTGCCGGCGACGGCCTTCTGCGCGGCCATCTTCTTGAGCAATTCGGCGCGCTTCTCCGGTGACAGGTTGGCGATCCGCTTCGACAGCTCGTGGCTCATCTCATGTACTCCGCGCTCGGGGACGCCACTGCGCACGAGCACCACCCGGGGCGGTGATCCTCGTGAGCACTTCGACTGCTGCTGATGCTGGGTTGCCGTTCTGCGCCGCTCTCCCGGGAGAAGCGCGGCGGTGGGCAAACTCGCGGTGGTTACATTATTCCGTATCGACGTGACGTGTCATGAGGGCGCCTCGGCGCTCCTGGGACGCAACCCGGGGATGAATGAATCCTTGTGTTTACAGACCCCACCCTAGGCGGTGGCTCTGACGTCGATGCGTCCCCTGATTCAAATGCCGGATCTCAGGTCCGGAGGCCCCTGGGAACTGGAGCCTCCAAGAAACCGAGAAGTTGATCCGGACAGCGTCTGAATGCTCAGGCGCGGGATTCAGCTGCCCGTGGGGGCTCGAGGCTCGCTGTCCGACGCGCGGCCGAGGATCGCACGCAGCCGCTCCACGACGGCCCCGAGGTGCGGGTCCTGTAGCAGCTCATGGTGGCTGCCGGGGACGTCGTGCACCTCCAGGCCGCCTCGGACCAGGGGCTCCCAGCCTCGGTGGCGGGGGAGCCCGGTCGCGGGCTCGCTGGCGCTCAGCAGCAGGGCGGTGCCGTCGTACGGCGGGGGCACGTACTTCTCCTGTGCGAAGAGGTTGGCCTGGAAGACCCGGAAGAGGGCCCGCAGCTGCGTGGCCCCGGAGTGCGCGTCGAGGATGCGCGCTCGGAGCCCTTCCTGGAGCAGGTGGTCCAGCATCGCTTCGTCATCCCCGTCTGCCAGGGCTTCGGCCGTGACGGAGAACTCCTGGCCGAAGGCGGTGGCCGTCGTCTGGGCGAAGGCGATCCGGATCCGGGCTTCGGAAGAGAAGCGAGGAGCCTGTTCGGAAGGTGGAGTGAGGCCCGGCACATGGGCGTCGATGAGGGCGAGCAGGTCCACGGCTTCGCCGGCCTCGCGCAGGCGGCGGGCCATCTCGTAGGCGATGACGCCTCCGAGCGACCAGCCTCCCAACTGATAGGGGCCGTGCGGCTGCACCGTGCGGAGGGCTTCGATGTAGAGGCTCGCCATCTCCTCGATGGACTCGGCGACAGGGCGCCCGTCGAGGCCGCGGGACTGGAGTCCGTAGACGGGCAGTGACGGCCCCAGCCTGCGCGCCAGCTCCGAGTAGGCGAGGACGTTGCCGCCGCCCGGGTGGACGAGGAAGAGAGGCCGGTGCCCTGGCTCTCCTCGCTCCAGGGGAACGAGGGGCGTCCACGCCTGTGAGTCGTCGCGGAGGACCTGGGCGAGTTGTTCGACGGTGGGCTGCTGGAAGAGGACGGAGAGCGGGAGGCTGAGACCGAGACGCTCGCGGATGGACGCGAGCATGCGCACGGCGAGCAGGGAGTGTCCGCCCAACTCGAAGAAGCTGGATCGGATGCCGACGGAGCGCACGCCGAGGACATCTTCCCAGATCCGCGCGAGCTGCATTTCAAGTGCATCGCGTGGCGCGACGAAGTCCCGGGCCTCGATGGCGTGGGTGTCGGGTTCGGGGAGGGCCTTGCGGTCCACCTTTCCGTTGGAGTTGAGGGGCAGAGCGTCCAGCACCACGAAGGCGGTGGGCACCATGTACTCGGGCAGGCCCTGTCGCAGCTGGGCCTTGAGAGCTTCCACCTCCAGCGAGGCCTCGGCCTTCGGCGTGACGTAGGCGACGAGGCGCTTGTCGGCGGCTTCTCCCTTCGCGACGACGACAGCATCCTTGAGGCCCGGCGCGCGGCGGAGCGCGGCTTCGATTTCGCCCAGTTCGATGCGGAAGCCGCGCACCTTCACCTGGAAGTCGATGCGGCCCAGGTACTCCAACCGTCCGTCCGTGCGGTAACGGACGCGGTCACCCGTGCGGTACATGCGGCCACCCGGAGGACCGTAAGGCTCCGGCACAAAGCGCTCCGCCGTGAGCTCCGGGCGCAGCAGGTAGCCGCGAGCCTGTCCTTCACCGGCGAGGTACAACTCACCTGCCACACCGACGGGCACGGGCTGCAACGAGGCGTCCAGCACGTACGCGCGCGTGGCGGGCAGCGGCCTGCCAATGAGGGGCACCTCGCCCCGGCCAACAAGAGACGCCGTGGAGTAGGTGGTGTCCTCCGAAGGCCCGTAGAGGTTGTAGAGCTTCTGCACCGTGGGGACGGCGTAGACCTGCCTGGCCAACGTCTCCGGCAGGGCTTCACCGGCGAGGTTGACGACACGTACGGAAGGCGGCACCGCATTCAGGCGCAGCAACTGCGCCATGGCGGAGGGCACCGTGTTGACGAGGGTGACGTGGGAGGCGGTGGACAGCTCCGCCAGATGCAGGGCGTTCTTCGCCACGACCACCGCGCCACCGCTGCTCAACGGAGCGAAGAGCTCGAAGACGGAGAGGTCGAAGTTGAGGCTCGTCGCCGCGAGTGTGCCCTTCAACTCCTCGGCGGTGAACGTCTCCAGTGCCCAGTGGAGGAAGGAGACGGCGTTGCCGTGGGAGATGGCGACACCCTTGGGGCGGCCCGTGCTACCGGACGTGTAGATGAGGTAGGCGAGGTGGCCCGGGTGGATGTCCACCGCGGGCGCCGTCACCGGCTGCTTCGCCAGCTCCTCGTCCGAGTCCAGGCACACGGGCGTCGCAGACGTTTCGGGCAGCGCGGAGAGCAGATGCGAATGGGCGACGAGGGCGGGGCCCTGTGCGTCCTCCAGCAGCCACCCCAGACGCTCGCGCGGGTAGCTGGGGTCCAGCGGCACGTAGGCGCCACCGGCCTTGAGGATGCCAAGCGCTCCGATGACAAGGTCCTCGGTGCGCTCGACGCACAGGCCCACGCGGACCTCGGGCCCGACACCCAATCCACGCAGACGGTGCGCGAGCTGGTTCGCCTTCGCATCCAGCTCCCGGTACGTCAGCTGCTTCTCCGGCGTGATGACAGCCAGTGCATCCGGCGTGCGGCGCACCTGGGCCTCCACCATCGCGGGGATGCTGGGGACCTGCGCCACCTGCGAGGCCGGAGGATTCCATTCGACGAGCAGTTGCCGACGCTCGGACTCCGTGAGCAGCGGCAGGTCACCGAGCCTCGTGTCCGGCTCCTTCGCGATGGCCTCCAGCAGCACGCCGAAGTGCCCGGCCATGCGCTGAACCGTCGCCGCGTCGAACAGGTCCGTCGCGTACTCCAGCGTGCCGACGAAGCCATCCTTGCCTTCACGCAAACCCAGCGAGAGGTCGAACTTGGCGAAGTGGGCTTCCAGCGGCAGGGCCTGGAAGGACAGGCCGGGCAGACGCAGCGCCTCGGTGGGCGTGTTCTGCAGGACGAACATGGCCTGGAAGAGCGGACTGCGGCTTAAGTCGCGCGCGGGCTGCACGGCTTCGACGAGCTTCTCGAAGGGCAGATGCTGATGTTCGAAAGCCGCGAAAGTCGTGCCTCGCACCTGGGCCAGCAGCTCCTGGAACGTCGCGCGCGGATCCACCCTGGCGCGCAGCACGAGCGTGTTGACGAAGAAGCCGATGAGTCCTTCGGTCTCCGCCTGGGTGCGTCCCGCGATGGGCGAACCCACGCTGATGTCGTCCTGCGCGGAGTAGCGCGACAGCAGCACCTGGAACGCTGTGAGCAACACCATGAAGGGCGTGGCGCCCTCGCGTCCCGCTAGCGCCTTGAGTGCATGAGCGACATCCGCGGGGATGCGCACCTGCACCGTCGCGCCCCGGTGCGACTGCACGGGTGGCCGAGGCCGGTCCGTGGGCAGCTCCAGCGCGGCGGGGGCGCCGGACAGCTGCTGCTTCCAGTAGCCCAGCTGCGCCTCCAGGACCTCTCCCTGGAGCCAGTTCCGCTGCCACGTCGCGAAGTCCGCGTACTGCACCGGCAGCGGCGTGAGGCCGGGTTCCCTGCCGTCATGGAGTGCGGCGTACAGCGAGATGAGCTCGCGGACGAGCACGCCCATGGACCAGCCGTCGGAGACGATGTGATGCATCGTCACCAGCAACAGGTGCGAATCCTCACGCAGCCGGACCAGTGCACTGCGCAGCAGGGGACCCGTGGCCAGGTGGAAGGGACGCCGGGCTTCCGCGTTGGCCAGCTTCCGGGCCTCTTCCTCTCGCTGAGCTTCGGGGAGGGAAGTGAGGTCCGCGAGCGGCAGCGCCCATCCCGCTGGAGCGTGAATCCGCTGCGTGGGCTGGCCCTGGTGCTCGTGGAAGGTGGTGCGCAGCGACTCGTGATGGGCGACGAGTGCTTCAAAGGCGCGGCGCAGGGCCTCCGCGTCCAACTGCCCCGACAGCTGGAGCGCGGCCGGGAGGTTGTAGGACGCATCCTCCGGCTGAAGCTGATCCAGCAGCCACAGCCGCTGCTGAGCGAAGGACAACGGCAGCGGTCCCTCGTGCGTGGTGCGAGTGAGCTTCGGCGCATGGGGGCCCGTGCTGCCGTGAAGCCGCGCGGCCAGCGCTTCCACCGTGGAGGATTCAAAGAGCGCCCGGAGGGGCAGCTCCACTCCCAGCTCCGCGCGCACGCGAGAGACCACCTGCGTGGCCAGCAGCGAGTGTCCACCCAGCTCGAAGAAGGAGTCCTTCACGCCCACCTGGGGGAGGCGAAGGACTTCGGCCCAGATGGAGGCCAGCTTTGCTTCGGTCTCCGTGCGAGGGGCTTCGTAGCTGGTGCCCGACTGCTGCGCCTCCGGCTCGGGCAGGGCCTTACGGTCGACCTTGCCGTTGGAGTTGAGGGGCAAGGCGTCCAGCACCACGAAGGCGCTGGGCACCATGTACTCGGGAAGGCCCTGGCGCAGATGGGCCTTGAGGGCTTCCACCTCCAGCGAGGCTTCGGCCTTGGGCGTGACGTAGGCGACGAGGCGCTTGTCGGCGGCTTCTCCCTTCGCGACGACGACAGCGTCCTTGAGGCCCGGTGCGCGGCGGAGCGCGGCTTCGATTTCACCCAGTTCGATGCGGAAGCCACGCACCTTCACCTGGAAGTCGATGCGGCCCAGGTACTCCAGCCGACCGTCCGTGCGGTAACGGACGCGGTCACCCGTGCGGTACATGCGGCCACCTGGAGGACCGAAGGGCTCCGGTACGAAGCGCTCCGCCGTGAGTTCCGGGCGAAGCAGGTAGCCGCGAGCCTGGCCTTCACCCGCGAGGTACAGCTCGCCCGCGACGCCAACAGGCACGGGCTGCAACGAGGCGTCCAGTACGTACGCGCGCGTGGCGGGCAGCGGCCTGCCGATGAGGGGCACCTCGTTACGGCCGACGAGGGACGCCGTGGAATAGGTGGTGTCCTCGGAGGGCCCGTAGAGGTTGTAGAGCTTCTGCACCGTGGGGACGGAGTAGACCTGCTTCGCCAACGTCTCCGGCAGGGCTTCACCGGCGAGGTTGATGACACGCACGGAAGGCGGCACCGCGTTCAGGCGCAGCAACTGCGCCATGGCCGAAGGCACCGTGTTGACGAGGGTGACGTGGGAGGCGGTGGACAGCTCCGCCAGATGCAGGGCGTTCTTCGCCACGACCACCGCGCCACCGCTGCTCAACGGAGCGAAGAGCTCGAAGACGGAGAGGTCGAAGTTGAGGCTCGTCGCCGCGAGCGTGCCCTTCAACTCCTCGGCGGTGAACGTCTCCAGTGCCCAGTGGAGGAAGGAGACGGCGTTGCCGTGGGAGATGGCGACACCCTTGGGGCGGCCCGTGCTGCCCGAGGTGTAGATGAGGTAGGCGAGGTGGCCCGGGTGGATGTCCACCGCGGGCGCCGTCACCGGCTGCTTCGCCAGCTCCTCGTCCGAGTCCAGGCACACGGGCGTCGCAGACGTTTCGGGCAGCGCTGAGAGCAGATGCGAATGGGCGACGAGGGCAGGGCCCTGTGCGTCCTCCAGCAGCCACCCCAGACGCTCACGCGGATAGCTGGGGTCCAGCGGCACATAGGCACCACCGGCCTTGAGGATGCCGAGGGCTCCGATGACAAGGTCCTCGGTGCGCTCGACGCACAGGCCCACGCGGACTTCGGGCCCGACGCCCAGTCCACGCAGACGGTGGGCAAGCTGGTTCGCCTTCGCATCCAGCTCCCGGTACGTCAGCTGCTTCTCCGGCGTGATGATGGCCAGTGCCTCCGGCGTGCGGCGCACCTGGGCCTCCACCATCGCGGGGATGCTGGGCTCACGAAGCGCCTGTGCCACTTCCGGATTCCACTCGACGAGGAGTTGCTGGCGCTCAGCGGCGGTGAGCAACGGCAGGTCACCCAGCCTCGTGTCCGGCTTCTTCGCGATGGCCTCCAGCAGCACTCCGAAGTGCCCGGCCATGCGCTGGATGGTCTCCGCGTCGAACAGGTCCGTCGCGTACTCCAGCGTGCCAGTGATGCCCGTGGGCGCTTCTCGCAGGCCCAGGGAGAGATCGAACTTCGCGAAGCGCGTCTCCAGCGGCAGCGTCCTCATGGACAGCCCCGGCAGCCGCAGTTCCTCACCCGGCATGTTCTGCAGGACGAACATGGCCTGGAACAACGGATTGCGGCTCAGGTCGCGCGTGGGCTGCACGGCTTCGACGAGCTTCTCGAACGGCAGGTGCTGATGCTCATAGGCCGCGAGCGTCGTGCCTCGCACCTGGGCCAGCAGCTCCCGGAACGTCGCGCGTGGCTCCACCCGGGCGCGCAGCACCAGGGTGTTGACGAAGAAGCCGATGAGGCCTTCGGTCTCCGCCTGCGTACGGCCCGCGATGGGCGAACCCACGCTGACGTCATCCTGGGCGGAGTAGCGCGACAGCAGCACCTGGAATGCCGCGAGCAACACCATGAAGGGCGTGGCGCCTTCACGCTGGGCCAGGCCCTTGAGCGCCTCCACGAGGTGCGCGGGGATCCGCACGCCCACCGTCGCGCCCCGGTGCGACTGCACGGGCGGCCGAGGCCGATCCGTGGGCAGCTCCAGCGCCGCCGGCGCACCGGCCAACCGCTGCTTCCAGTAATCCAGCTGCGCCTCCAGGACCTCTCCCTGGAGCCAGTTCCGCTGCCACGTCGCGAAGTCCGCGTACTGCACCGGCAGCGGCGCGAGAGCCGGCGTGCCGCCCGTGCTCAAGGCTTCGTAGAAGGCCGCCATCTCGCGGACGAGGACGCCCATGGACCAGCCGTCGGAGACGACGTGGTGCATGGTCACCAGCAGCACGTGCTCCTCCGCCTCCAGGCGCACCAGCAGCCCGCGCAGCAGCGGCCCCGTGGCCAGCTGGAACGGACGGCGGGCCTCCTGGGCCACGATGCGCCAGGCCTCCTCCTCGCGCTGCTCCTGGGGCAGCGCGCTCAGGTCCACCACGGGCAGTTCCCACGCCGCGGAGGCGTGGACGTGCTGCGATGGGGCCTGGTCAGAGGCGGCGAGCGTGGTGCGCAGGGACTCGTGGCGGGCGATCAACGCCTCGAAGGCGCCGCGCAGCGCCTCTGTATCCACCCGGCCCGTCAGCCGCAGGGCGGTGGGGATGTTGTACGACGCATCTCCGGGCTGGAGCTGATCCAACAGCCACAGCCGCTGCTGAGCGAAGGAGAGCGGCAGTGCGCCCTCCCGCGCGACCGGCCGCAGCGGCGGAGCACGCAGCGCGGAGGCCGGGGTCTCCTCCAGCTTCGGCGCGAGCGCTTCGACGGTGGGCGCTCCGAACAGGGCCCGCAGCGGCAGCTCGACACCGAACGCGGCGCGCACGCGCGAGACGAGCTGCGTGGCCAGCAGGGAGTGGCCTCCCAACGCGAAGAAGTCGTCCTGGATGCCGACCCGCTCCACGCGGAGGACTTCGGCGAAGAGGGCCGCGAGCTTTTCCTCCGTGCCGGTGCGCGGCGCGACGAAGGTGGCCGCGCGCGGTGCGTCCCCTGGTTCAGGCAGGGCCTTGCGGTCCACCTTGCCATTGGCGTTGAGCGGCAGCGCCTCCATCACCATGAGCGAGGCGGGCACCATGTACTCCGGCAGCCGCTGCCTCAGGTGGACCCGCAGCGCCTCCACGTCCAGGGCGTGGCCTTCGTGCGCGGTGAGGTAGCCGATGAGGCGCTTGTCCGCGTCCATGCCCCGGGCCACGACGACGGCCTCGTTGACGCCCGGGAAGGCGCGCAGGGCGGATTCGATCTCCCCCAGCTCGATGCGGAAGCCGCGCACCTTCACCTGGAAGTCGACGCGGCCCAGGAAGTCGAGCGTCCCGTCCTCCAGCCAGCGCGCCTTGTCTCCGGTGCGGTAGAGCCGTTCGCCCGGGGTGGAGGCGAAGGGGTGCGGGACGAAGCGCTCCGCGGTCAGCTCGGGACGGTGGAGGTAGCCCCACGCGAGGCCGGGGCCTCCGACGTACACCTCGCCCGCGACGCCCACGGGCACCGGGTGCAGGTTCGCATCGAACACATAGGCCGTGGCGTTCGGGATGGGCCGGCCGATGGGGACCGGGCCGTCCACGTGCGCGCCCCGATGCAAGGGCAGTGTGGTGGAGAAGGTCGTGTTCTCCGTCGGGCCGTAGGCATGGAACAGCGTCGCGCCGTCGGGGAGCCGCGCCAGATGGTCGCGCAGGCGCGCCCAGGGCATCACGTCTCCGCCCGTGAGGACCTGGCTGACGCCCGCGAGCGCATCGCCCTGGTGCAGGACCATCTGCTCGAAGAGCGCGGTCGTGAGGAACAGCGCCGTGACGCGGTGGCGGCGCATCTGGTCGGCCATCTCCTCCAGCGACAGGGCGTGGGGCGGCGCGAGGACGAGCTTCGCGCCGTGCAACAGCGCGCCCCAGAGCTCCAGGGTGGACGCATCGAAGGCGATGGGCGCGATCTGCAGCCACACCTCGTCAGGCTCGAAGCGCATGAAGTCGCTGCCCAGCACCAGGCGCGTGATGCCCCGGTGGGGCACGCTGACGCCCTTGGGCCTGCCGGTGGAGCCCGAGGTGAACATGACGTAGGCCAGGGACTCGCCGTCCATGGAGACATCGGGCGCGTGCGTGGGCAACGCGGACAGGACGTCCTGCTGCGAGTCCAGCCAGACGCGGGTGCCGGAGGCAGGCAACCGGGACGCGAAGGGCTGGTGCGTCACCACCACGTCCACGTCCGCGTCCTCCAGCAGCATCGCGATGCGCTCCACGGGCGCGTTGCGGTCCACGGGGACGAAGGCCGCGCCCGTCTTGAGGATGGCGATGAGAGCCGTCACCATCTCGAACGAGCGCTCGATGGCGAGGCCCACCCGCGCGCCGGGGACGATGCCCAGGGCGCGCAGGTGATGGGCCAGCTGGTTCGCGCGGGCTTCGAGCCGCGCGTACGTCAGCGTCGCCTCCCCCTGCACCAGGGCCACCGTGTCGGGCGTGCGGCGGGCCTGCTGGGAGAAGTGGACGTGCACGGGGACGTCCATGGGGCTGGGGACGGTGGTGTCGTTCCAGTCCACGAGGATGCGCTGGCGCTCCTCACGGGTGAGCAGCGGCAGCTCGGACAGGGCCTGGTCGGGCTTCGCGGCCACGGCCTCCAGCAGCGTGCGCAGGTGGTGGGACAGCCGCTCCGCGGTGCTCCGCTCGAAGAGCGCGGTGCTGTACTCCAGCCAGCCCACGAAGCCCTGCGCCGAGTCCTGCAACGTGAGGGTGAGGTCGAACTTGGCGGAGCGGGCGTCGGAGGCCACCTGCTGGAAGGTGAGGCCCGGGACCCGCAGCTCCTCCGTGGGCGCGTTCTGCAGGGCGAACATCACCTGGAACAGCGGGCTGCGGCTCGCGTCCCGCACGGGCTGGAGGACCTCCACCAGCTTCTCGAAGGGCAGGTGCTGGTGCTCGTAGGCGGCGAGCGTGGTGCCTCGCACCTGCGCGAGCAGTTCGCGGAAGGTCGCCTTCGGTTCAACGTGGGCGCGCAGGACGAGCGTGTTGACGAAGAAGCCGATGAGGCCTTCGGTCTCCGCCTGCGTGCGTCCCGCGATGGGGGTACCCACGCTGACGTCGTCCTGGCCGGCGTAGCGTGACAGCAGGAGCTGGAAGCCCGCGAGCAGCACCATGAAGGGCGTGGCGCCCTCGCGATGGGCCAGGGCCTTGAGGGCCTGGGAGGTTTCGGGCGGAAGCTGGACGGAGAGGGCCGCGCCCGCGTGGGACTGCACGGATGGGCGGGGATGATCCGTCAGCAGCTCCAGCGCCGCGGGAGCCCCGGACAGCTGCTGCTTCCAATAGCCCAGCTGCGCGTCGAGCGTTTCGCCCTGGAGCCAGTGGCGCTGCCACGCCGCGAAGTCCGCGTACTGCAACGGCAGGGGGCTGAGGGCCGGCACGACGCCCTGGGCGAAGCCTGCGTAGAGGGCCACCAGTTCCCGGACGAGGACGCCCATGGACCAGCCGTCGGAGACGATGTGGTGCATCGTCACGAGCAGCAGGTGTTCCTCCTCCGCCAGCCGCACGAGGGCCGTGCGCAGGAGCGGCCCGCGCTCCAGGTTGAACGGCTGCCGTGCATCCTCCGCGACGTGGCGTCGGGCCTCGGACTCGCGCTGGGCTTCCGGCAGGCCGGAGATGTCGATGAGCGGCAGGGTCCATGCACCGGATGCGTGGATCCGCTGGGTGGCCTGGCCCTGATGTTCCTGGAAGGTGGTGCGCAGGGATTCGTGGCGGGTGACCAGTGCTTCGAAGGCACGGCGCAGGGACTCCACGTCCACGCGGCCCTTCAGGCGCAGCGCCGTGGGGATGTTGTACGACGCATCCCCCGGCGTGAGCTGATCCAGGAACCAGAGCCGCTGCTGCGCGAAGGACAGTGGCGCGGTGGTGGCGCGCATCCGCGAGATGCTTGGGGGCGGCTGCACCGAGGACGTCTGGGCTTCGTCGATGCGCCGGGCAAGGCCGGTTACGGTGGGCGCTTCGAACAGCGCTCGGACGGGCAGCTCGCGCCGGAAGGTGGAGCGAACGCGGGCCATGAGCTGGGTGGCCAGCAGGGAGTGGCCACCCAGGGAGAAGAAGTCGTCGTGGATGCCCACGCGCTCGGCGCGCAGCACCTGCGTGAAGAGGGCCGCGAGCTGTTCTTCGGTCGGCGTGCTCGGCGCGACGTAGCTGGAGGTGAGCGTGGTGCCTTGCGGCGCGGGCAGGGCCTTGCGGTCCACCTTGCCGTTGGACGTCAGTGGCAGCGCGTCCAGTGAGACGAAGGCGGCGGGCACCATGTACTCGGGCAGCCGCTCCTTGAGGAAGGCGCGCACGGCGGTGGTGTCCAGCTCCTGGCCCTGAGTGGGCACGAGGTACGCGACGAGCCGCTTGTCGCCGGGGACATCCTCACGGGCGAGGACGACGGCCTCATGCACGGAGGCATGCGCGAGGAGCGAGGCTTCGATTTCGCCCAGCTCGATGCGGAAGCCGCGCACCTTCACCTGGAAGTCGAGCCGCTGGAGGTAGTCCAGCTGGCCGTCGGCGCGCCAGCGCACGACGTCACCGGTGCGGTAGAGGCGGGCACCTGGGGCGGAGGAGAAGGGGTTCGGGATGAAGCGCTCGGCCGTCAGTGCGGACTGGCCGAGGTAGCCCCAGGCGAGGCCTTCACTGGCGAGGAAGAGCTCACCCGGGACACCCACGGGCACCGGCTGCAAGTGAGCGTCGAGGACGTACGTGCGGGTGTTGTCGATGGGGCGGCCGATGGGAGGCCGCGTGCTGTCGTCGCGCAGGACGGGGGTGAAGGTGGCGACGACGGTGCTCTCGGTGGGCCCGTAGTGGTTGAAAAGGGCCACGGGTACTGAGGCAGGAGGGCCGTGGTGGAGGGCGTCGCCACCCGTGAGCAGGGCACGCAGGGCGATGGGCCGAGGCCACTCCTCACGCAGCACGGCCTCGGCGAGGGGCGTCGGCATGAAGCAGGTGGTGATGGCTTCGCGGGCCAGCCACTGAAGCAACTGCGAGGGCTCGGCGCGCACGGCGTCAGGCGGGACGACGAGGCTGGCGCCGGAAGCCAGCGAGGGCCACACCTCCCAGGTGGAAGCGTCGAAGGCGACGCCGGCGGTGAGGGCGGTGGAGTCCTGGGACGTCAGCGAGTAGGTGCGCTGGTGCCAGGAGACGAGGTTCATCAACGCGCGGTGGTGGACGGCGACGCCCTTGGGACGGCCGGTGCTACCGGACGTGTAGATGACGTAGGCCAAATCCTCTGGCCCCACGGACGCCACCGGCAGTGGCTGCATGTGGGCCGCGGACTCCACCTCCAGCGGGAGGACTCGCGCGGAGAGAGAAGGCAGCGAAGCGCGCAGGTGCTGCTGGGTGAGGAGGACGGACGCGCCGGAGTCCTCCAGCATGAAGGCCAGACGCTCCGGCGGGACACCGGGCGCGATGGGGACGTAGGCCGCACCCACCTTGAGGACGGCCAGCAAGCCCGCCACCAACTCCGGGGAGCGCTCCGCAAGGACGGCGACGCGGTCTCCACGGGAGACGTGCAACTGGACGGCAAGCCCGTGCGCCCAGGCGTCGAGGCCCGCGTAGGTGACGCTTCGCTCACCCATGCGCACGGCGATGGCGTCGGGCGTGCGACGGGCATGCTCGGCGACGACGTGGTGGATGCAGGTGTCGCGCGGGAAGGCGGTATCCGTCTCATTCCACTCGACGAGAAGCCTCTGCCGCTCCTCGGCCGTCATCACCTCCAGCGTGGAGACGCGAGCGTCGGGCTGGGCGGCGAGGGAGGAGAGAAGGACGCCGAAGTGGCCCATGAGGCGCTGGACGGTGGAGGCGTCGAAGAGGTCGGTGCTGTACTCGAGGAAGCCGGTGAGGCCCTGGGGGACTTCAAAGAGGGTGAGGGCCAAATCGAAGCGGGAGGAGTTGCCCTCCAGGGGGATGGGCTGGAAGGCCATGCCCGGCACGCGCAGCGCCTCGGCGGGGGCGTTCTGCAGGACGAGCATCACCTGGAAGAGGGGACTGCGGCTCAAGTCGCGCGAGGGCTGGAGGACCTCCACCAGCTTCTCGAAGGGCACGTGCTGGTGCTCATAGGCCGCGAGGGTGGTGGCCTTCACCTGGGAGAGCAGCTGGCGGAAGGACTCCTCCGGGCGCACGTGGGCGCGCAGGACGAGCGTGTTGACGAAGAAGCCGATGAGACCTTCGGCTTCAGCGTGGGTGCGGCCGGCGATGGGGGAGCCGACGGAGATGTCGTCCTGGCCGGAGTAGCGAGACAGCAGCAGCTGCCAGGCCGCGAGCAGGAGCATGAAGGGCGTGGCGCCCTCGCGCTGGGCGAGGCTGCGCAGTGAGTCCATCAGCTCCACGGGGATGTTGACAGGCACGGTAGCCCCGCGCCGGGACTGCACGGCCGGACGTGGACGGTCCGTGGGCAGCTCCAGTGCTGCGGGGGCTCCGGCCAACTGCCGCTTCCAGTAGCCGAGCTGCGCCTCCAGCGTCTCGCCCTGCAACCACTGGCGCTGCCAGAGCGCGAAGTCCGCGTACTGCACCGGCAGCGGCGGCAGAGCGGGAGCCCGGCCTCCACTGAAGGACTCGTAGAGATTCGCCAGTTCGCGGATGAGGACGCCCATGGACCAGCCGTCGGAGACGATGTGGTGCATCGTCACGAGGAGGACGTGAGAGTCGGCGGAGAGCTTGAGGAGGGCGGTGCGCAGCAGTGGCCCATGGCCGAGGTGGAAGGGCTGCCGGGCCTCCAGCGTGGCAAGCCGCAGCGTCTCCTCTTCACGAGCAGCCTCCGCGAGGGAAGACAGGTCCTCCACGGGAAGCGCCCAGGAGGCAGGGGCGTGGATGCGCTGGAAGGGTTGTCCCTCTTCTTCAAAGAAGGTGGTGCGCAGCGCTTCGTGCCGCACGACCAAGGCTTCGAAGGCGCGACGCAAGGCCTCCACGTCCAGCCGCCCCAGGAGGCGCAGCGCGACGGGGAGGTTGTACGACGCGTCGTCCGGCGCCAACTGATCCAGGAACCACAGGCGCTGCTGTGCGAAGGAGAGGGGCTGCGGACCGTCGGTGCGCGTGCGTGTCAGCGGCGGCAGTCGTGTACCCGTGGAGGCACGCTGCACCTTCTCGGCAAGAGCCGCGATGGTGGGCGCCTCGAAGAGGGCGCGAAGCGGCAGCTCTATGTCGAGCGCGGCACGCACTCGGGCCACCAACTGAGTCGCGAGCAGCGAATGGCCACCCAGCTCGAAGAAGTTGTCCGTGCGACCTACGGCTGGGACTCGCAACACTTCGCTCCAGAGGGCTGCGAGCTTTTCCTCCAGCGGAGAGGCGGGTGCTTCGTAGGCGTGAGAGGCCCGGAGCACGGTCGCGTCCGGAGCAGGCAGGGCCTTGCGGTCCACCTTACCGTTGGACGTCAGTGGCAGCGCCTCCAGGGGGACAAAGGCGGCGGGTACCATGTACTCGGGCAGGTGCTGCTTGAGGTGGGCACGCAGGGCCGTCACGTCGAGGGCTTCACCCACGACGTAGGCCACCAACCGCTTGTCACCCGGCGAATCCTCGCGAGCGAGCACGACGGCGTCCTTCACGGCGGGGGCAGCCCGCAGGGCGTTCTCGACTTCGCCCAACTCGATGCGGAAGCCGCGCACCTTCACCTGGGCATCGATGCGGCCAACGAAGTCCAGCTGGCCATCCGCGCGCCAGCGCACCACGTCGCCCGTGCGGTAGAGACGGCCACCGGGCGTGGAGGAGAACGCGTCCGGGATGAAGCGCTCGGCGGTGAGGCCTGGCCGTCCGGCATACCCACGCGCGACGCCCACGCCACCAATGTGTAACTCACCACGCACGCCCACGGGCACTGGATGCCCATGCGGGTCCAACACGTAGACGCGCACGTTCGCCAGCGGCTTGCCGATGGAGGGCACGTTCCCATCCGCCACCACCTCACCGAACGTGGCGATGACGGTGGCTTCGGTGGGACCGTAGGTGTTGAGCAGGCGCCGCCCCGGCGCCCAACGCGCGACAACATCCGCGGGCAGGGCTTCACCGCCGGAGATGACGGTGCGCACTTCAGGCAGTCGCTCGGCGGAGGTCGCTGCAAGCGCTGCGGGGGTGAGGCTGACGACGGAGAGGTGCTGCTCACGCAGCAGGACGGGCAGCGGCGCGCCCGGCATCAACTTCTCCAACGGCGCGAGCACCAGCGTGGCGCCGTTGCAGAGCGTGGTGAAAATCTCCTCCACCGACAGGTCGAAGCTGAGGCTGGCGAACTGGAGTACGCGGCTGCCAGGGCCGATGCCGTACGCCACCGCTTCGTGGGTGACGAGGTTGGCGACGCTGCGGTGTTCCACCGCCGTGCCCTTCGGAGTGCCCGTGCTGCCCGACGTGTACAGCAGGTACGCCATGTTCGCGGGCGTCACGCCCGTCACTGGCGCAACCGTCGGCTCCATGGCGAGCGCAGCGCGCTCCGTATCCAGGCAGAGCGCTCGTGCATGCAGCGCCTCCGGGAAGCGGTCCACCAGCGGCTGCTGGGTGACGAGCACCTGGGCCGCGCTGTCCTCCAGCATGAAGGCCAGGCGCTCACGAGGCAGGAGGGGATCCACCGGCACCCAGGCGCCACCGGCCTTCAGGATGCCAAGCAGGCCGATGACGATATCCAGGGAGCGCTCGACGCTGAGCGCCACGCGGACTTCGGGTCCAACGCCGCGACGGCGCAGGGCATGCGCGAGCTGATTGGCGCGCGCATCCAGCTGCGCATACGTCAGCTGCGTCCCTTCGAAGACCGCGGCAACGGTCTCCGGAGCGCGTCGCACCTGCGCCTCGAAGAGCGAATGCATGCAGGCTTCGGGGAACGGAGCGCGGGTGGCGTTCCAGTCCACCAGCACCTGCTGGCGCTCCTCTCCCGTGAGCAACTGAAGTGACGACACATGCTCGTCGGGTTTCGCGACAGCGCCTTCCAGGAGCACCCGCAGGTGCTCGGCCATGCGAGCGGCGGTGGAAGCGGTGAAGATATCGGTCGTGTACTCGAGGTAGCCCTTGAGGCCCGCGTCCGTCTCCAGCACCTGGAGGGTGAGGTCGAACTTGGCGGAGAAGGTGTCGAGCTCCAAAGCCTCCAGCTTGACGCCCTCCACCATGGCGGCGCCGCGGAAGGAGGCCTGGTAGGTGAGCATCACCTGGAAGAAGGGAGTGCGGCCTGGGATGCGCTCGGGCTTCAACTCCTCCACGAGCCTCTCAATGGGAAGCTCCTGGTGCTCCTGGGC
>NZ_RAWM01000173.1 GCF_003668875.1 Corallococcus interemptor
CAGGGTGGGAGATGCTCG
Organism: Corallococcus interemptor; assembly: GCF_003668875.1. Taxonomy (GTDB): domain Bacteria; phylum Myxococcota; class Myxococcia; order Myxococcales; family Myxococcaceae; genus Corallococcus; species Corallococcus interemptor. Next base: position 19 of record NZ_RAWM01000173.1, read on the forward strand.
TGGCCTTCCTCGTGGGCGTCCTCGCGGGGGGCATCCACTTCGGCACGCTGCGCTCGCAGCGGGTGGACCTGCAGAAGAGCTTCCTCGCCGCGTTCCTGGGGACGCTGGTGGCGTTCGGGCTCACGTTCCTCCTGCCGCCCTTCAACGCCGTGCGGGCCCTGTTCGGCGGGATGGTGCTGCTGGTGCCCGCGATGGTGGTGACGCTGGGCTCGCTGGAGCTGGCCCTGGAGTCGGTGGAGGCGGGCCTGCCCCGGCTGATGTACGGCCTCTTGCGCTTCATGATGCTGGGCGTGGGCGTCGCGGCGGCGGGGACGCTCTGGGAGTTCTTCTGGCCGCTGCCGCCGCGCTTCGAGGCGCACGCGCTGCCGCCCCTGCTCACGTTCGTCCTGATGGCGGTGGGCGGCGTGGCGCTGTCGGTGTGCATGTCGGGGCGGCCCCGCGACCTGGCGGCCATCGTCGGCGGGGTGCTGCTCGCGTACGGGACGCAGGCGGCGGCGAAGTGGGTGCTCGGGGAGCGGGGCAGCCCGCTGGTGGCCGCGTTCGTGCTGGGCGTGGCGGGGCTGCTCTACGGCAGGGGGAAGGACCGGATGCCCATGACGGTCATCCTGCCGGGGCTGTTGCAGCTGGCGCCGGGCTTCATCGGCGCGGAGGCCCTCGTGGCGCTGCTCGGCATGGGAGGCGCGGAGGACGCCCGGCTGTTCAACGTGCTGCTGGTGGCGCTCCAGCTGGTGCTGGGGCTGGTGTTCGCCACGGTGGTGGTGCCGCGGCGCCTCTTCGTGGGGCGCGACTAGGGACGCACGATGCAGCGGAAGCCGATGTGGCTGGCGCCGCTGTCCACGGCCTGGGGCGAGCGCGCCGCGGGGCGGTAGCGGCGGCAGTAGTTGGGCGCGCACAGGTGGCTGCCGCCCTTGAGCACGCGGCGGGGAATGGCGATGGCGGGCGTGGACGGATCCTGGCTGCCCTGCGCGGTGGTGGGGCCGCGCGGGTTGACGGGGATGCAGCACGCCTTGCCCTTGTTGCCCTGGTGCCGCTCCTGGTACCAGTCGGTGGTCCATTCCCAGACGTTGCCGGCCATCTCGTGCAGGCCGTAGCCGTTGGGCGGGAAGGCGCCGACGGGGCAGGTGCCCTCGTGGCCGTCCTCGCGGAGGTTCTGCCACGGGAAGTAGCCCTGCCAGGTGTTGGCCAGGTGTTCGCCGTTCGGCGTGAGGTCATTGCCCCAGCAGAACTCGTTGCGGTCCAGGCCGCCGCGAGCGGCGCGCTCCCACTCGGCTTCCGTCGGGAGGACCTTGCCAGCCCACGTGGCATAGGCCTCCGCGTCCTCGAAGGCGATGTGGACGACGGGGTGGTCGCGGCGGTGTTTCAGGGACGAGCGGCGCCCTTCGGGGTGCTTCCAGCAGGCCTCGGGGACGTAGCCCCACCAGTTGGCCACGTTGCCCAGGTCCACGGGCCCCGGGGGCTTCTGGAAGACGAGCGAGCCGGGGACGAGGGACTCCGGCGTGGCGCCGGGATAGTCCGCGGGGTCGAGGGGCCGCTGGGCGACGGTGACGTAGCCGGTGGCTTCGACGAAGCGGGCGAACTGTTCGTTCGTCACGGTGAAGCGGTCCATCCAGAAGCCGGAGACGGTCACCTGATGCGCGGGGGCCTCCTCCGGATAGTGATGGTCGGAGCCCATCCAGTACGTGCCGCCGGGAATCCACACCATGTCCGGGAACGGAGCGCGGCCGGGGCGCGCGGCGGTGTCGGTGGTCTCTCCGCCGGACGTGGCGTCGCGGCTGTCGTTGCGGTGCATGGATGGATGTCCTCCACTGGAGAACATCCGGCCCGGCGCGAGGAATGACACTCGCACCGGGGGCCGGGGAGGGTGTCGGCTAGTGGTGGGATTGCTGGAATCGGTGGATGAACTGCTCCACTTCGTTCGCCAGGGACATGACCTGGTCGCCCACGCCGGGCTCCTCCTTCTGCTTCCGCGCCGCGGCGATCTTCTGTTTCACCTGCTCCTTGAGCGGCCCGATGCTCAGGCTGCCCGGAGCCTGGCTGGGCAGGAACTCGATGAGGCTCTCCGCGAACTGCTTCACCAGCATCTGCGCGGGGACGAAGGTGAACATGCGCTCGCCGTACCACTGGGTGTACAGGCCGGAGTGGGGCCCGGATTCGAACGGATCCGAGCGCAGGTTGATGAGGTAGGGCCACGCCGGGTTGAAGCGCTTGCCGCTGAACCACATGTCCGGGCCTTCGCCGTCCTGGTAGCTGAAGATGATCTTCCAGTCCTTGTAGCGGACCGCCGCCAGGTCGCCGCTGTCGAGCACGTAGATGAACTCGTTCCTGCGGCCCTCCTCCGTGCCGGCCAGAAGCCCCGTCTGGTCATACCCGTCCAGGTGGACCCGGAAGGTCTTGTTGCCCACCTTGAAGCCGCGCTTGCACTTGTCCACCAGGTCCCTGGGGCCGCCCGCGGCCGCCACCAGCGTGGGCATCCAGTCCTCGTGCGCGAAGATGTCGTTGATGACGCGCCCCGGCTCCACCACGCCGGGCCAGCGCACCACGCACGGCACGCGCACGCCGCCCTCCCACGTCGAGCCCTTCTCCCCGCGGAACGGGCTGTTGCCGCCGTCCGGCCAGCCCATCTTCTCCACGCCGTTGTCGGTGGAGAAGACGACCAGCGTGTTGTCCGCGATGCCCAGTTCATCCAGCTTGTCCAGGAGCACGCCGACGATGTCGTCCAGCTCCCGCATTGCGTCCGCGTAGAGGCCGTAGCCGGTGACGTTGCGGTACTTCTCCTGGAGGAAGGTCCAGACGTGCGTGCGCGTGGTGTTGTGCCAGAGGAAGAACGGCTTGCCGTCCTTCACGGCGCGCTCCATGAAGTCCAGGGTGCCCTCCAGGAACTCGCCGTCCACGGTCTCCATGCGCTTCTTGGTGAGCGGGCCGGTGTCCTCGATGCGCTGGTTGCCCACGAAGCCCCAGCGCGGGTCCTCGGTGACGTCCTTGCGCGCGGTGGCCCAGCTGTGGAGGACGCCGCGCGGCCCGAAGCGGGCCTTGAAGGACGGGTCCTTGGGGTAGTCCGGGCACTCCGGCTCGTTCTCCGCGTTGAGGTGGTAGAGGTTGCCGAAGAACTCGTCGAAGCCGTGGTTGGTGGGCAGGTAGGGATTGGAGTCGCCCAGGTGGTTCTTGCCGAACTGGCCGCAGGTGTAGCCCAGCGGCTTGAGCATCTCCGCGATGGTGGGGTCGGAGTCCTGCAGTCCGTACTTCGCGCCGGGCATGCCAATGGTGGTGAGCCCGGTGCGGAGCGGGTTCATGCCGGTGATGAACGCCGCGCGGCCCGCGGTGCAGCTCTGCTGGCCGTAGCAGTCGGTCATCATCGCGCCCTGCTTCGCGATGCGGTCGATGTTGGGCGTGCGGTAGCCCATCATCCCCTGGTTGTAGGCGCTGATGTTCCAGAACCCGATGTCATCTCCCCAGATGACCAGGATGTTGGGCTGCTGCTTCGCCTGCTTGCGGTGCCCGTTGCCCGAGGACTTCGCCTTGCTTGCCATGGAAACCTCCTGGGCACGAGGTGTCCACGGAAGTGGACGCGGGCCTCGTTCCGGAGGGCAGGTCCGGGGCTTCAGCGTGAGTCGCGTCCACCGATGGCGGGGAAGCGCTCGTAGGCCCGCCGGAGTGCTTCGATGTGCTCGGGGTTGCCGTAGTCGAGCGGGGCCTCCGTGAGCTGGACCACCCAGCCGCCAGAGGGAGTGCGCCGGGAGCGCGACAGCAGCTCCGAGTCGCGAGCAGCGTCCGGGAAACCGATGGCCTGAGCGGCGGCTTCGGACCAGTAGTTCAGCCACCCGAGGAAATGCGGAATCGCTGGTGAGCGAAGGTGCTCTGGCATTTCCAGCATGGGGAGTCCCCGGGGAGACACCTTCGGCGCATCAGCAGAGCGACGCAGTTGTTCCGAAATTTCCAAGCCGAAGGCGTCTTCTGACATATGCCCCCAATACGCGTGGGCGCGCTCCGCGATGGCCATCAGCAATGGCACCGCGTGCTCGATGATGCGCGCATCCAGAGGAAGACTCGCGTGGACGTCGAGCAGCGGCCGTGCGCCTGGGGCCTGGCTCGCTGGGGTTTCCAACCCACTCACCGTTATCGCGTAGCTCTCGTCACCGTTGCAGAGCATCGGGAACTTTCGACGTGTCGCCGCCTCGGCAAGCCATGCGTCACGCTGGGGCAGGGCGATGGGATGACCCTCCTTGGAGAGTCTCCAAGCCATGCTCAAGCCGGCGAGCGCCAGTTCCATTCCGCGGGCAACCGCGACCGAGCGGTTGTCGTCTTGCCCCATGGCAGGGGCATAGACCGTGAGGTGAAGCCGCGAGCGCGTCGTCATCGTTTACATCCAGTCACGACAATCTGAAGTGCGGGAGCCCGACGAACGAGCGCTGCTTTATGCTCTGGAGTGCTTACCCCGACAACGAAGTTGTATCCGCAGTCGTTCGCGATGGCGCGCTCGTTTCGCATTTCCTCCGCGTGATCGTCGGCGACCTGGTTCTGGAGGTAATCACTGTACGTGTCGAATCTGTCGGTCTTGATCTCCCACAGCACGGGTGCGCCGACCTGCAGCGCGTCGAAGTGCTTCCCATCCACGAGCACGTCCATGCCGGGATACCGGTTCGGCGGGATGAGATCCGCGCACGTGTTGTGGTCATCATCTCCGCCCAGGTGCGGCACCGGGATGGGCTCGCAGCGGGAGGGACGCTTGCGGTGCCTGGGCGGCAGCGGCGGGAACAGATCCTGCCCTGAAGGTTCCGGCTGCGGCTTTCGCTTCGCCATCGTCTCCCGAGGCGCTGTCCGCGTCCCGACCGTCGACGTTACCTCCTCCGGATACAGCTGGCGGAGCTCATAGGCATCCAGTTCCTCCTTGATGGCGATGCCGATCACCACCACGCCGACGACAATCACCGCGCCCACGGCGATTTCTGGCGCGGCCAGGACACAGACTCCCAGCCCCAGGGACGCTGCGTCCGCAGAAGCAACCGTGCACCGTCCCGAGCTGTCGTGAAACCGGACCCGGTCGGTATCCAGCGCTGGGAAGCACCGCTCCACCACCTCGCCCCAGGGGCGGGACGCCTCCCGGACGACGCACCGTCCCTCATCCGTCCAGGGCAGCTTCGCGGCCCTCTGAAGGTTGGCGATGCGCGCCGACCGAGTACTCGGAACCGGCGTTGATGAAGCGCAAGCCGAGAGAAGAAGCAGAAGCGTGACGGCGGCTCGACCCTGCATGGCCACGTTCTTTCGAGGAGGGACCCTCGAACACTACCAACCATGGCGCTCAATGCACGGGCCCCCGCGAGTCGTCATCGGACGGTGGATGCGGCAGGTTCCGCAGCAGCTCCCGCATGCGCGTGTCCGCGTCGTCCAACCGGACGAGCAGGTCCTCCTGCCGGTGGCGCTCCTCGCCGTGCAGCATCGCGCCCGCTTCGTCCACGCGCGAGCGCACCAGGTACAGGCCGTCCTGGATGAGGCGCCACTCCTGCCAGGCCTGGGACTCGTGATGCGCCATCCAGGCCTCCACGCCGGCCCTCACGTGCGGATGCACATGCTCCCTCCCCAGCTTCGCCATCACGCCCGTGCGCTCCAGCAGCCTCTGCGCCGGTGCGTGCACGCGCGCCAGTGACAACGTGATGCCCCGGTGCGACAGGTCCTCGTACAGGCCCGCCAGCATGTCCGCGCCCGGCACGTCCAGGTCGTCCGTCAGCTCCAGGTCCAGCAGCACCTCGCGCACCGGCACCTTCGCGTCGCGGACGTGCTTCAGCACCTCGTCCCGCAGCGACGTGGCGTTGGCGAAGAACACCCCTTCCTCCGGCCGGATGACGCACAGGCCGGGCAGGGTGATGGCCGAGGACTCGCGGTGCGTGGCCGCCAGGTCCAGCGTCCCCGGCACCCGCCCCAGCTCACTCACGCGCGGACGGCTGGCGCGGTACACGGTGAGGAACAGCGACAGGCCCACCGCGATGAGCAGCCCGGGCAGCACGTCGAAGGCCAGCACCGCCACCAGGGCCACCGCCGCGCCCAGGAAGTCCGCCCGGCGCAGGCGCGCCAGCCGCACCAGCTCCTTCACGTCCATCATCCCCAGGATGGCCACCACCACGATGGCCCCCAGCGTGGCTTCCGGCAGCGTGCGGAACAGGCCGGTGAGGAACAGCGCCACCAGCAGCGTCAGCCCCGCCGTCACCAGCGAGGACACCTCCGTCGTTGCCCCCGCCTGATCATTCGCGGCGGACTTGGACAGGCTGCACCCCATGCTGAAACCCCGGAACAGGCCTCCGCCCAGGTTCGCCGCGCCCAGGCCCACCAGCTCACGGTTGGGATCCACCTCGTACCCGTGCTTCGCGGCGAACATGCGCGCCGGACCAATGGCCTCCGCGAACGCCACCAGCGCGATACCGCAAGCACCCGGCAGCAGGTTCACCAGGTCGCCGAACGTCACGTCCGGAAGCTGGGGCGGCACCAGCCCCGCGGGGAGGTGCCCCACGATGGCCACCCCCTTCGCATCCAGGTGCGACAGCGACGAGAGTGCAATGCCCAGCACCAGCACCGCCAGCGCCGCCGGGATGCGCCGCGACACGCGCCCCAGGAGCAGCAGCGCCGCGATGCTCGCCGCCCCCACCATGAGCGTCAGCGCGTGCGTCTGTCCCAGGTGCGAGAGGATGAAGCCCAGCCGCTCGAAGAAGCCGCCCTTCGTGCCCTCGATGCCCAGGAGCTTGGGCACCTGCTTGATGGCGATGATGAGCGCCAGCCCGAACACGAAGCCGCTGAGCACGGACGAGGAGAAGAACTGCGCGGCCCGGCCCAGCTTCAGCACGCCCGCCAGCAGCGCCACCCCGCCCGCCATCAGCGCCAGCGCGGCCGTGAGCGCCACGAAGCGCGGCGTGCCCTGCTGCGCCAGCGCGCCCACCGTGGCGGCGGAGAGCACCGACACGCTGGCGGACACCGCGATGATGAGCTGCCGCGAGCTGCCGAACAGCGCGTACAGCGCCAGCGCCGCCGGGGTGGAGTACAGCGCCGCCTGCGGAGGAAGCCCGGCGAGCTGCGCGTACGCCATGCCCTCCGGGATGTGCAGCGCCGTCACCGTGAGCGCGCCCACCAGGTCCATCTTCAGCCGCGTCCGGTCGTAGCCCTTGAGCGAAGCCACGAAGGGACTGACGCGGGTGAGCCAGGGTGTCCCCATGCGCACGAGGTGGCCACCCGGCCTGACACGGGCATCGTCCCGGGGGCAGGGGCGTCCAGGCGGCCGCGGCGCTCCGGCGACCTGCGTCATGCATGACGCTGGTCATGCGCACGGCCATGACGCGAGGCTGCCCGGCATGATCACTGTCAGCGCTTTCAAGTGGGTGCCGCCGTTCGCGCAGGGCGTCGTTCGAGACCTCCGGGTGAGGTGGGCGCTGGAGGAGGCCGGCCTGCCGTACGAGGCGAGGCTCATCGACCCGCAGGTGCAGAAGTCCCCGGACTACCGCGCACAGCAGCCCTTCGGGCAGGTGCCGGTCTTCCAGGAGGACGGCCTGACGCTCTTCGAGTCAGGCGCCATCGTGGTCCACATCGCGGCGAGGAGCGAGGTGCTCTTCCCCCGGGATGAAGCAGGCCGCGCTCGCGCGCTGACGTGGGTGTTCGCGGCGCTGAACTCGCTGGAGATTTACGTGCAGCAGCTGGCGGAGATCGACCTGTTCGTGCCGGATGCGCAGTGGGCGAAGCTCCACCGGCCCGAAGTGGAGGCGCGCATCCACCACCGCCTGGGAGAGCTGGCCACCTGGCTGGGAGACCGCCCCTACCTGGAGGACCGCTTCACCGCGGGCGACCTGATGATGACCACGGTGCTGCGCATCCTGCGGCACACCGACGTGCTCGACGCGCATCCCACGCTCAAGGCCTACAAGGAACGCTGTGAGGCGCGGCCCGCCTTCCAGCGCGCGCTGGCGGCGCAGATGGCGGCCTTCCAGCAGCACGAGTCCTGAGGGCTGGACGCGCTTTGCAGGTTTAACATGTCAGACCGGCATTCTAGGGTGCAGGGCCGGCGGAGGAACCGGGCAGTGGGCCCGGTGGCTCCGTCCGGGACGTCCCCTTCCACACCGAGAGAACCGGATGACCACTTCGCGTTTCGCATCCCGCCTGACGGGCGCGCTCGTCGGGCTCACGCTGTGCACCACCGCCTTCGCCGCTCCCCAGGAGCCGCAGCCCCGTGTCGCCGCCGACAAGCGGCTCCAGAAGCCGCTGCCGTCCGGCACGCCGGTGGAGCGGCTGGTGGTGAAGTTCCACGAGGGCAGCCGCGTGCGCCTGCGCGGCCAGGCCCTGCGCGCGCTCGCGTCGGAGCGCTCCGGGTCCGAGCAGTCGCTGCTCGCCCGGCAGGGGCTCTCCGACGCGCGGTTGGCCGATGACGTGAAGGCCGCGCAGGCCCTGCTGGAGCGCGCGCCCCGCGCCGCCGCGCTCCGCCGGCTCTTCACGGAGGATGAGGCCACGCTGGCCCTGCGAAAGGCCCTGGGCGAGTCGCAGGGTGGCCGCCAGCTGGCGGACCTCGACCTCTACTACGCGGTGCCGCTCGTGCCCGGCACCACCGCCGAGCGCGTGGCGGAGCTCGTCGCTTCGCTCAACGCGCTGGAGAGCGTGGAGATCGCCTACGCGGAACCTCCCGCCGAACCGGCGATGGTGAACTTCGGCATGGAGCCCGTGCTGCGAAGCCTGCTGGCCGCCGCGGACATCGCGCCCACGACGCCGCTGTACGAGGGCAACCAGGGCTACCTCAACGCGGCCCCCAGCGGCGTGGACGCGCGCTATGCCTGGGGCGTCGCCGGTGGCAACGGCGCGGGCATCCGCTTCGTGGACATCGAAGGCGGCTGGCGCACCACCCACGAGGACATGCCGGGCCTCTTCACCCAGCTGGGCGCGCAGTACAACGACCTGGGCTGGCGCAACCACGGCACCGCGGTGCTGGGGGAAATCGTGGGCACCGCCAACGGCTACGGCGTGACGGGCATCGCGCACGGCGCGACGGCGGGCGTGTCCGCGGCCTCGCAGGGCACCGCCGCCGCCATCGCCAACGCGGCGGCGGCCGTGGGACGTGGCGGCGTCATCCTCATCGAACTGCACGCGCAGGGCCCGGCGGACAGCACGCCGTGTACCTGCAACCAGAGCCAGTGCAACTACATCGCGATGGAGTACTGGCAGGCCAACTACGATGCCATCGCCACGGCCACCGCCAACGGCGTCACCGTGGTGGAGGCGGCGGGCAACGGCAGCGCCAACCTGGATGAGGCCGCGTACGGCGGGGTCTTCAACCGCGGCGTGCGGGACTCGGGCGCCATCATCGTGGGCGCGAGCACGGCCACCACGCGCGTGCCCATGTGCTGGACGAACTTCGGCTCGCGCGTGGACGTGCACGGCTGGGGTGAGAGCGTGGCGTCCATGGGCTACGGCGACCTGTTCGGCTCCGCCTATGGCGAGGACCAGTACTACACGGGCACCTTCAGCGGCACCTCCAGCGCTTCGCCCATCGTCACCGGCGCGGCGCTGAGCCTCCAGGGCGTGGCGCGTGCGCGTGGCACGGGCGCGCTCGACCCGCGCTACGTCCGCGGCCTGCTGGCCTCCACCGGCACCGCGCAGGCGGCGGATGCACGCAACATCGGCCGGCTGCCCAACCTGCGCCAGGCCCTCCAGACGATGCCGGACATCGCCTGGTCCTCGGCGGGTCCCATGGCCGGCCGGTTCTGCACCCAGGTGCACGAGGGGGCGGATCCGGACACCTGGAACGACAACTACCTGTGCTCCACGGTGAACCACGGCTTCGCGTGGAGCAGCGCGGGCCCCATCGCCGGCATGCGCTGCACGCAGGTCTACGAGGACGCGGAGCCCGCCTCCCACACGTGGAACGACAACTACCTCTGCGTGCCCACCACCAGCCCGCTGCAGCTGTCGTGGTCGCAGTCCGGCCCCATCGCCGGCAAGCTGTGCACGCTCATCCACGAGGGCTCGGACCCCCACGCCTGGAACGACAACTACCTCTGCTACTGAAGGGCAGGCAGCCGCGGGGCCTCCCGCAGGCCCCCTGGCCGCGCGTGGCTTCGCGCCAGGGAGGGTGGCCATGTCCTCCGCTCTCCAGACCCGTCCCCGGAGTGAGCTTGCCTCCGGGCGCTTCGGCCAGACCCGCTACATGATCCGCCGGAAGTTCTTCAAGCTGTTCGGCGGCGCGTTCCACATCTACGACGAGGCGGGCAACGTCGCCTTCTACTCGAGGGAGCGGGGGGGCGCGCTGCGCCGCAAGGCCCTGAGCTCCATCCTGCGCGACACCTGGCTCATCCTGGACGTGGACGGCAACGAGGTGGGCAAGGTGGAGGAGGACAGCATGCTGCTGGCGCTCGTGCGGCGCTTCCTCACCAACCTCCTGCCGCAGACCTTCACCGGCACGCTGGGTGGCGAGCAGGTGCTCAGCTTCCGGCAGCACTTCAACCCGTTCATCCAGAAGATTGATCTGGACTTCTCCATGGACACGCAGCGCCGGCTGGACCGGCGCCTGGGCATCGCCGCGGCGGTGCTCCTGTGCGCGATTGAAGGCCGTCAGTCCGGCGGGTAGCGCCGCCGGGGCCGGAGCCTCGCGGAGCGCAGGCCACTGCGAGTCCACGTGGTGTCAGCAAGGTGGCCTGGGCCCGTCCAGAACCTGGAGCAGGCCCTGGAGGCCACACGCCGGAGGTGACTTGAAGGCATCCGTCATCATCGTGGGACTGCTGCTCGGGGCCTGCGCCACGGCAAAGCGGCCGGAGTCGGTCGTGAAGACCGACCTCCTGGGCTCGCGCACCTGCCTCACCGATACGAGCGAGACCTGGCCCGACCTGCTGCCTCGCGGTGCCCTCGCCATGGAGCTGGGGCCACAGCTGGACATGAGTCACCGCACCCAGGAATCACAGGACCTTCAGCAGTGCTGGTACTCGTACAAGTTCCTGTTGATGAAGGAGGAGTCCCTGCTCCCGCTGCCTCCGGACAGCGAGGTCTGAGCCCGACGGACGCGCACGGGACTTCTACAAGCTGGGCGCGTTCCTGCTGGAGCTGTCTGGCATTCCCATGGCTGGGGACGCGCTGTACTGAGCGGCCTTCAGCGCACGCTGGCCCAGTACGGCTTGAGCGCTTCACGGCTCGTCGCCAGCGCCGCCCTCGCGTCCGCGTTCACGGTGCCGGGCGCGAAGCTGTCATCTCTTCCCGCCAGCACCTCGATGCACGCGTGCGCGGAGTTCGACAGCCCCTCCAGCGAATAGCCCCCCTCCAGCACCAGCACCAGCTTCCCGCCGGAGACCTCCTCCGCCAGCTTGCGCACGGCCGTGCACATCGCCGCGAAGCCGCGCTCGGTGACGTCCATGCCGCCAATCGGATCCGCGCGGTGCGGGTCGAACCCCGCGGACACCAGCATCAGGTCCGGCCGGTACGCCTGCGCCACCGGGAGCAGCAGCTCCTCGAAGATCATCCCGTAGTCCGCGTCCGTGTTGCCGCCCGGCAGGCCGCAGTTCACCGTGAAGCCCTGGCCCTCGCCGCGCCCCACCTCCGGCGCCGCGCCGCTGCCCGGGTAGTAGGGGAACTGGTGCACGGACTGGTAGAGCACGTCCCTGCGCCCGAAGAACGCCGCCTGCGTGCCGTTGCCGTGGTGCACGTCCCAGTCCAGCACCAGCACGCGCTCGGCGCCCAGCCTCCGCCCGGCCTCCGCCGCGATGGCGACGTTGTTGTAGAGGCAGAAGCCCATCGCCCGGTCCGGCTCCGCGTGATGGCCCGGCGGACGCACCAGCGCGAACGCGTTGCGCGCGTGCCCCGCCATCACCTGCTCCACGGCCTGCACCGCCGCGCCCGCCGCCAGCCGCGCCGCGTCCAGGCTGTCCGGCGACACCGCCGTGTCCTCGTCGATGCGCTCGAAGCGGCCGCCCAGCTTCTCCATCGCTTCCAGGTGCGCCGGGGTGTGCACCGCGAGGATCTCCGCGTCCGTGGCGGAGCGGGGCTGGGCCATCACCGTGCCCGCCACCGGGTTTCGCGCGAGCATCTGGAGGATGCGCCGCAGCCGGGCGGGCGACTCGGGGTGGCCCTCGCCGGCGTCGTGCTGGAGGAACAGCGGGTCGGTGAGCAGCAGCGTCGCGGTCATCCCCTGGACCTTACGCATCCTGCCCCCGGGAACCCAGCGTCCGGCCCTGACAGGCGGGTTAGTCCGTTCCTTGCCCTGGACGGGCCACCCTCCCTACAGTGCGCGGGCCTTGCCACGTCGCCTCAAGAAACCCGGTCTCCGGGGCATCCTCCTGGGTTCGTTCGGTCTCGCGCTGGCCGTCATCCTGGGGACGCTCTACTTCGTCGTTCCCCGCCAGGTGGGCAACCACCTGAGGGAGCGCATGGCGCTGCACGCCCAGAACAAGGCCGAGGAGGTGGCCGAACTGGTCAAACGCCAGGCGGGCACCCAGCCGGTCCCCAACCTGGAGGAGCTGATCCGGGACGACGACTTCAGCGTCGTGGCGGTGCTGGACGCCCAGGGCGTGCCCCGCGCCACCTCGCCGGCGACGGCGCCCGCGTGGTTCACCCAGGGCCTGGAGAAGCGCCTCCAGCAGCGCCCGCTCCCGTCGCTGGAGCAGACGGACTTCGAGAACGACAGCTGGGCGGTGACCCGGCCGGTGACGCTGGCGGGCGGCGTGCCCGGCGAGGTCGTCGTGGTGGTGGACGGGGCGCGGCTGGAGGGCGTGCTCACGGCGCTGCGCCACACGGTGCTGCTGGCCTTCCTCGTGGGCCTGGTGCTCTTCCTCCTGACGGCGTTCCTCATCTCGCGCGCGTTCATCCTCCACCCGCTGGACGCCATGATGTCCATGGCGCGCAAGCTGGCCGAGGCCGACCTCACCGGCCGCGCGGAGGTGCGCAACAACCGGGACGAGCTGGGCCAGCTGGCGGAGGCCCTCAACCGCATGGCCCAGTCCTGGCGCGACACGCTGGGCCGCGTGCGCGGCGTGTCCGACGTGGTGGCCGGCGTCATCGAGCAGATCCACCGCACCGGCACCACCGTGTCCTCCGGCGCGGGCACCGTGCAGTCGCGCGTGGAGGAGACGTCCTCCTCCATGGTGGAGATGATGGCCTCCTTGCGCGGCATCGCGGAGAACGTGGAGGTCCTCTACCAGAGCGCGGAGGAGAGCAGCTCCTCCATCATGGAGATGGCCGCCACCAACGACGAGGTGGCGGAGAACGTCCAGGCCATGGCCGCCAGCGTGGAGGAGACCACCAGCGCCATCGAGCAGATGACCTACTCCATCAAGGAGGTCGCCAAGAACATCGAGGACCTGTCGGCGTCCACGGAGGACACCTCCTCCGCCATCAGCCAGATGGACGCCGCCATCGGCCAGGTGGACGCCAACGCCAACGAGACGGCCCGCCTGTCCGAGCAGGTCTTCGAGGACGCGCAGACCGGCGTGGAGGCCCTGCGCAAGACGCTCTCCGGCATCGACCGCATCAAGGACACCAGCCGCACCGCCGCGGGCGTCATCGACAGCCTGGGCCGGCGCATCAGCGAGATTGGCAACATCCTCAACGTCATCGACGACGTGGCGGAGCAGACGAACCTCCTGGCCCTCAACGCCGCCATCATCGCCGCGCAGGCCGGCGAGCACGGCAAGGGCTTCGCCGTGGTGGCCGAGGAGATCAAGGACCTGGCCGAGCGCACCGGCGCGTCCACCAAGGAGATCGCCGAGCTCATCCGCGGCGTGCAGGAGGAGAGCCGCAACGCCGTGGTGGTGATGAACCAGGGCGTCAAGAGCGTGGAGGAGGGCGTGCAGCTGGGCCGCGAGGCGGAAGGCGCCCTCAGGAAGATCAACGACAGCACCCAGAAGTCCACGCAGATGGTGAAGGCCATTGCCCGCGCCACCGTGGAGCAGGCGCGCGGCAGCAAGCAGGTGACGGCCGCCATCCACCGCATCTCCGCCACCGTGTCGATGATCTCCCAGGCCTCCAACGAGCAGGCCCGGGGCGGCGAGCAGATCATGAAGAGCGCGGAGCGGATGAAGACGCTCACCCAGCACGTGCAGCGCTCCAGCCAGGAGCAGGCGCACGGCAGCAAGCAGATCACCCGCTCCATCGAAAGCATCAACGAGATGGTCACCCACCTGAACCGCGCCCAGAAGGAGCAGACCAAGGGCAGCGAGCAGGTGCTCAAGGCCGTGGAGACCATCAAGGGCGTGTCCGAGCACCAGACGCGCTCGGTGCGCCAGCTGGAGGAGGCCATCGACAACCTCACGCGCCAGGCCGAAATCCTGCGCGCCGAGGTGCGCCGCTTCCGCGTCTGACGCCCCCGGCCGTTTCCCCAAGGCATCCATGCCCGAGTCGCCCGAGTCCGCCTCCCCCCGTCCCGTGTCCGAGCGCGCCGTGGTGCTGCTCATCGGCGCGGTGCAGTTCGTCAACATCCTCGACTTCGTGATGGTGATGCCGCTGGGCCCGGACTTCGCGAAGGGCCTGGGCATCGAGTCCTCGCACATCGGGACCATTGGCGGCAGCTACACGGCCGCCGCGAGCGTGGCGGGCCTCCTGGGGGGCTACTTCCTGGACCGCTTCGACCGGCGCAAGGCGCTGGCCGTGTGCATGCTGGGGCTCGTCGCGGCCACCGCGGCGGGGGGCCTGGCGCTGGGGCTGTCCACGCTGCTGCTCGCGCGGGTGTGCGCGGGTATCTTCGGCGGGCCGGCGACGGCGCTGTCGCTGTCCATCATCGCGGACCTCATCCCGGTGGAGCGCCGGGGCCGGGCGCTGGGCGCGGTGATGGCGTCCTTCTCCGTGGCGTCCGTGCTGGGCGTGCCCCTGGCCTTGAAGGTCGCGGAGCTGGGCAGCTGGCGGACGCCCTTCTTCGTGGTGGCGGCGCTGGGGCTGGTGCTGGTGCTGGCCGCGCTCTGGCTCCTGCCGCCCGTGCGCGGGCACCTGAAGCCGGGGGGCAGCGCGGCCCGGGCCCCGGGCGTGGCGCAGCTGTTGGGCAACACCGATGTCCAGCTGTCCTACCTGATGACGGCGCTGGTGATGATGAGCGGCTTCATCGTCATCCCCAACATCTCCGCCTACCTCCAGCAGAACCTGGGCTACCCGCGAGAGAACCTGTGGATCATCTACGCCGCGGGCGGCGTGGTGAGCTTCTTCACGCTGCGGCTGACGGGGCCGCTGGTGGACCGCCTGGGCTCCTTCCGCGTGGGCACGGTGGGCGTGGTGCTGGCGGCCATCACCACGTACGTGGGCTTCATCCATTACCCGGCGTGGATGCCCATCCCCGTGCTCTTCATGGCCTTCATGCTGGCCATGGGCGTGCGCAACGTGGCGTACAACACGCTGACCTCGCGCGTGCCGGACAACCCGGTGCGCGCGCGCTTCATGTCGCTGCAATCCGCCACCCAGCACATGGCCTCCGCGCTGGGGGCCTTCCTGTCGTCGCGCCTGCTGGTGGACCTGCCGGACGGGACGCTGGGCGGCGTGGACACCATCGCCTGGGTGTCCATCGGGCTGGCGGTGGGCGTGCCCTTCATGTTGCGGGTGGTGGAGGGGCGGGTGCGCTCACGTGAGCAGGCCCGGGCCCTGGCGGTGCCCCCCGCCCAGGGGATGGCCGCGCCCCTCTCTCCAGAGGCGCATCCCCAAGGCTGATTGGGGCAATGTGCCCCAGTGGCCCGGCCGCCCGCCTCCCCGGCACGTGGCCGGACGAACGCTGGAAGGTCACTGATGGTTGCGCGGGGCCGTCAGGGGGCGCGATAACCCCGGGACATTCCCTCCAAGGGGAAGCGAAGACCCATGTTCAACATCGGCGCAGGCGAAATGGTGTTCATCCTGGTGGCCGCGCTGATCGTGCTCGGCCCCCAGCGGCTGCCTGAGCTGGCGCGGGCCATCGGCAAGTTCATGCGCGAGTTCCGCCGGCAGACGGATGACGTCCGCAACGTGGTGGAGCGCGAGTTCTACGCCATGGACCAGGACTTCAACGCGGAGCCCCCGCCGCGTCCGGGCACGCGCGTGCCCGGACGCGGCGGGGGCTCCGCGTTGAAGTCCTGGTCCATGGCGTAGAACTCGCGCT
>NZ_RAWM01000174.1 GCF_003668875.1 Corallococcus interemptor
GATGTGTATAAGAGACCGCCCCTTCCGCGTCCGCGCTGCTCCATGCGCAGTGCCGCACGCACGCGGCGGACCCTGCCCATCCGTGGGCGCTCGCGCACGGCATGGACCTGGACGGGAAGGCCTTCCGCGCAAGGGATGGCCGCCCGGCCTCGGACGCCATCGTCGCGGGGTTCCTGCGCCGTGAGGCTCCCGACGCGGGGGCTACCCCGGCCCGCTACTTCTTCGACGCCTTCACCCCGGACGGCACGCCCGTGGAGCCGCACCCGGCGCTCCAGGTGAAGACGCTCCTGCTCGCGGGATATCCGCGCTCGCACACGTTCCGCACGGCGTGGGGCAAGGTCACGCTGCGCGAGCTGGTGGCGTCGCTCCAGCACGACTTCCGTCCGGACCTCGCGTCCTCGCCGGATGGAGCGTGGGCGCTGGATGCGCTGTCGCACGTGCTGGAGCCCGGGGGCTCGTTCGTCAACGGCGCGGGAGAGACCGTGCGCATGGACGCGGTGATGGACACGGCGCTCTCCACGCTGGAGTCCGCGAACGCGGAGCTGCTTCGCGGCATGAAGGCGGGCCTCCCCCAGGTGCCCAAGAACAAGCAGGGCATCTACGCGCACCCGTGTGGCGGGCTCCACTTCTTCCAGGCCGTCGCGGGCTGGGCGCGCTTCCCCGCCGTGCGCAAGGCGTGGGGCTCGCGGCTGGACACGCAGGTGGACGTGCTGGTGTACCGGCTGGGTTCGGAGTCGCGGCAGTACGAAGCGGCGCTCACCGCCGCGCCCGCGTACCGCGTCCCGGTGCTGGTGCAGATGGTGAAGTTCCACGGCCACCTGCTGGAGGCCCTGGGCCGCTACCGGGACGAGACGGGCTGGAAGCCCACGCCCGCGCAGGCCCGCGCGGTGGCGGAGGCGAAGGCCGCGCTGGAGAGCGCCACCCTCCGGCTGGAGGCCACGGGCGCCTTCCGCGACACGGAGGCGCTGTCCAGGACGCAGCCCCAGCTGGCCCTGGACCTGGTGGGCGATGCGTGCCACGCGGCGCGCGGCTGGGACCTGTGGGCGCCCCCGAAGCCCCGGTGAGGCGCGCCGGGCTTCAGGACCGGAGCCGCTGGAGCCCCGCGGCGATCGCCGCGCGTCCGGAGGCCATCCACCGGCGGCCCCGCTGACGCGCGACCATCACCGAGCCCAGCACCAGCCGCTGCGCGCGCATCTGGAGCAGGTCCGCGCGCAGCTCCATGGGCGTCACGGTGCGGATGCGGCCCTGTTCGTAGGCCTCCGTGATGGCGCGGCGCTGGAGCTTGCCGCTGCTCGTCTTCTGGAGCTGGCCGTAGCGGATGAAGAGGACGTCCTCTTGCGAGAGCGTCACGCCCACCGTCTCCAGCACGGACTGGCAGACCTGCTTGCGGCTGTCCTCCAGGCGCTCCAGCGCGGACGGGTGGTTCACCTCCGCCAGCACCACGAGCCGGCCCTTCACCTGGATGACGGCGGTGCGGCCCGGACGGATGAAGGGCAGGCGCTCCACGGCCTGCTCGAAGTCCGCGGAGAAGAAGCTCTGGCCGTTCACCTTGATGCGGTCGTTGATGCGTCCGGTGATGAAGAGCTCGCCCTCCTTCTGGAAGCCCAGGTCGCCCGTGGCGTAGAAGCCGTCGCCGCCGCGCAGGGGCCGGTCATCCAGGAAGTACGACGGCGCCAGGCTGCCGCCGCGCAGCTCGATTTCGCCCAGCTCGCCTTCGCCGCACAGGCGGCCGTCCTCCGCGCGCAGCCGCACCTCGAACTCCGTGAGCGGCCGGCCCACGGAGATGGCGGGCTGGCCGTTGGGCGCGGTGATGACGCGCACCGTCTGGCGCGGCGGCACGCTCGCGACCATCAGCACCGTCTCCGCCATGCCGTAGCAGGGCATGAACACGTCGCGCCGCAGACCGCACGGGGCGAGGATGTCCAGGAACTGCTCCAGGTTGGGGATGTTGATGGGCTCGCTGCCCAGGTAGATGCTCCGCACGCGTGACAGGTCCAACCGCTTCAGGTCGTCCGCGTCCGCGGACTTGAGCGACTTGAGCGCGTAGTCGATGGCGAAGTTGGGGATGACGGAGCCCATCACCTTCTCGGTGGAGATCAGCTCCAGCCAGCCCAGCGGGTCCATCAGGAACGACGCGGGCTGGGACAACAGCAGGTCGTTGCCCACCGTGATGCAGGTGAGCAGCCCGCCGATGAGCCCCATGTCGTGGTAGAGCGGCAGCCAGCTCGTCACCCGGTCCTCGGTCGTGCGGCCGTCGTGCCGGATGATCATCCGCAGGTTCGCGGCCAGGTTCTCCTGGGTGATGGGCACGCCCTTGGGGAACGACGTGGACCCCGAGGAGAACTGCACGAACGCCAGCTCGTCCGGCGCCACCTCGCGCAGCTTCACGCCGGCACGCTTCGCGCCCGACGGCGGCAGCGGCAGCCGCTCCAGGGGCAGCTCCAGTCCGGCCAGGCTCGGCACGTCCAGGATGACTGTCGCGCCGTAGCGCTCGCGGATGCGCGCGAGGAAGTCCCGGTAGGGCCCCTTCGGCGTGCTCAGGATGTACGGCTTCACGGACAGGGGCACCGCGCCCAGCTCCATCAGTCCCAGGAAGGCGAAGATGACGGACGAGGACGTCTCGAAGGGCAGCACCACGCGCGTGCCCGGCGCCACGCCGCGCGCGCGGAAGTGCTCCGCCGCACCGGCCACCCGGGAGGCGAACTCCCGGTAGGGCACGACCTCCGGCGGCCCGGCGAAGTCGTCGTAGAGAAAAAGGCCGCGCCGCGGATCCGCGGTCTCCAGCCGCTGGATGATGTCGAGCATGCTGTCCTCCCCTCCTCTGGATTGATTCGTCAGTGCGAGGGCGCCACCTGGCGCATCCACGCGAGCACCCGGGGCAGCACCTCCGCGCGGGCGCGCTCGCCGCGCACCACGTCGAAGTGGCCCGCATCCCAGCTCAGCCCCTGCGCACGCCCCAGCACGGTCAGCTCCTTGCGGGTGCTGCCCAGGTGTTCCACCAGCTTCTGCGCGCGCACCGGTGACGCGTGGAACATGTCCGCCGCGCCCACGCCCGCGAACACCGGCAGCGTCACCTTCTCCAGCGCGGCCCAGTAGTCCGTGGCGCCATCCGCGCTCCGGAACGCGCCCGTGGGCGCCCAGTCCGTGAACTGCCGCATCACGCCCGCCGGTTCGTCCCACGGCCCCTGCTTCAGCGCCTTCGCCGGGAACCGTCCCAGCACTCCCGCCACCGCGGAGGAGAACCCCAGCTGGAAGCGCTTCTTGAACCCGCCGTCGCTGTAGTCGTTCACCGCAGAAGACAGCGTGCACACGCCGGACAGCGACGCCTGGAGCGAGGGGTCCACCCCCAGCGCCGCCAGCGCCGCGTAGCCCGCCATGCTGTGGGCCAAAAGGAACAACGGCCCGGCGTGGCGCGCGCGCACGGCCCGCACCAGGTCCGGGAGGTCGTGGCGCACGTACGTGTCGAAGCTCCAGTCGTACGCGCGCTTCGCGGGCCAGCGGCTCTTGCCATGCCCGCGCAGGGACGCGACGTACGCCACGCAGCCCGCGTCCACGAAGACGCGCGCCGCTCCGTCACCCTGCCCGCCCAGGAAGAAGCGGCCGTCGGAGAACAGGCCCGGCACGAAGAGGACGCCGGGCGCGGAGTCCGGCGTCCCGGAGGTGCGCGCCTCCACCACGTGCAGCGCGTGCTCCTGGGACGTGGGCACCCAGAACGCCTGCGAGGTGAAGTCCTGCTTCGCGTGCGTGCTCATGGACGGGGCTCCTCCACGGGGGCCACCGGCGCGCGCGCGGCGTCCAGGAACTGCTGCAGCGACGCGAGCGACCGGGCCCGCGCGTCCAGGAAGGCCACGCTCACCAGGGCCTCCACCGCCAGCGGCCCGCCCGCCGCCAGGAACACGCGCTGCCGGAAGCGGGCGCGGTAGTTGAGGCCGTCCGGCTCCAGCTCGTCCGCCGCGGGCGACTCCAGCTCCGTGCGCACCACCACGTCGCCCGGGGGAATCTCCCGCCGGTAGTCCACCTCCACCCGCGACACCACCGCCACCACCGGCCCCCCGCGCGTCAGCCCCTGCCGCTCCAACCAGGCCCAGCGGCCTGCCTCCAGGTACTCCAGCGTGGTGGCGTTGTTCACGTGCCCCAGGGTGTCCAGGTCGTTGGGACGCACGCGCAGCGTGAGGGACGACTCTTCGAAGTGCACGGGGGATGTCCTTCTGGCTGCCGGGGGAGGACAGCGACTTCAGGGGGACGGCGCGCGCGTCACGAGAACCACCGTCGAGACGAACCCGCCGCTATGTGACAGCGATACGGCGACCTGCAGGCCCTCGCGCGCCAGGTGCGCCGCGAGCGTGCCGTGAAACCGGAAGCGCGGCGCGTGCCGGGCGTCATGGACGAGCTCCGCGTCCGTCCAGAACCACCCTTCCACGGCGGGCAGCGCCTTGAAGAGGGCCTCCTTCGCGCTGAAGCCCGCCGCCAGGCTCTCCACCGGGTTCGCCGCGCGCTCGAAGTGGGCGAGCTCCGCGGCGGTGAAGAAGACGTCCGGCTCCCGCAGCGCCCTGGCGGCCTCCAGCTCCGAGATGGCCTGGAGGTCGTGGCCCAGGCCCATCAACACCCGACGAGATCCATCCAGGTGTCCTCCACCTCCTCGCGCGAGTTCACCGTGAGGCCGGTGATGCGCTTGAGGGCGTGGAAGATGAGCTGCTCCTTCTTGCGCAGCGCGTCCGGCGCGTAGAAGCCCTCGCGGTGCTCCAGCTGATCCCACCAGTTGACGTGGGTGTCGCGATCCTCCACGCGCTCGCGCTTGCTGCCGTGCAGCTCACCGCCGTCGCGCAGGAACAGGTGCGCCACCGCGAACGCCTCCTTCGCCTGGTACGCCCCGCTGTCCACCAGCGCCTTGGCGAAGGCGATGAAGTAGTTCATGTGCTGCACTTCGTCCGCGGCCACCTGCTTGAAGAGCGCGCGCAGGCCCGGGTCCTGGACCATCTGCGAGCACTGGCCGTAGTCCACCGCCGCCACCACCTCGGAGATGGACAAGAGCGTGAGCGTGCGCAGCATGTCGTCGTCGGGGAACACCTTGCGGAACTCGATGAAGGTGGCGTCGCTGATGGGCTCCAGCTTGAGCACCGTGGACAGGCGGTTGAACGCCGTCTCGTGGTGCGCCTCCTCCTCGTTCCAGTAGCGGCTCCACGTGCCGCACGCCTGCATGATGGCGGCGACGGTGGGGTTCTGCTCCTGCCACCGGCGGCACTCCACGTCCGCCAGCCGCTCCAGCCGGTCCGCGCCCGGCTTCGTCGTCAGCTCCGCCCGCCCGGCGTTCCACACCAGGTGCCGGTCGGACTCGCTCATGCGCGAGAAGTCCACGGTGGAGAGCATCTCCACCACGCTCCAGCGCCGGGATTCGTGCAGCCGCTGCTGCTCCCAGGTGATGTCCACCAGCGACAGGCCGCGCTGCGTGAGGGCTTCGTACAGCTCCGCCATGATGGCCGGGCGGCCTTCACGCGGGAGGGAGTGGGGGGTGGCGACGGTCTCTTCTTCGTGCTCGAGGCTGCGCGCCAGGACACTCATGCGGACTTGCGCTCCGGGTTCGTGACTTCGCCCATGAACACCGACAGGACCTTGGACACCGGCGTATCCAGCGACAGCGCGGGCAGCCGGACCCGCAGTCCAAAATCCTTGCGCAGCCCGTTGGACGTCCGGGCAAAGGCCTCCATCAAATCCACGCTGTTGGTCATGCGCTCGGAGCGGGTAATCAGCTCCGAGAGCGTCAGGTCCTCGGCGAACAGCTCCGCCTCCGTCAGGCCTACGTGCTCTGCGAACTTCCTTCGGATGTATGACTCGAGCTCCTGCGCGTCGGGCACGGGGGACCTTCCTTCCCAGGGCTTGAAAGTCGATTTCCCAGTCAGAAAACAGGAAAGATCTAACTGTGGCTCCGGAGCTGTCAATCAGCAACGGGTCACTTTGGATCCGTGTGCGAACCCGCCTTCGCAGGTCCGATTCACACGGCATTCATGCAATGAGGCGCGAGATTTCCTCAGCGGTGAAACCCGCATCCTCCAGGATGACGCGCGAGTGCTGTCCGAGCGCCGGCGGTGGACGCAGCGCGACGTCGCCCATGCGCAGCGGCGTGAGCAGGTGCGTGACGCGCATGCCGCGCTGCGCATCGTCCGTGTCCACGAAGAGGCCGCGTGCGCGCAGCTGCGGATCCGCGAGCACCTCGTCACCTTCCGACACCGGCTCCACGCAGAACTCCGGGCCACGGAGCTGCTCGCGCCAGTGCGACAGCGGCTGGCTCGCGAAGATGCGGGTGAGCTCCGACTTCACGCGCGCGCTGGCTTCACCGCCAGAGTACGCGTCATCCAGCAGCTCCGGCCGGCCCAGCTTCGCGCTGAGCGCGCCGAAGAACTTGGGCTCCAGCGCGCCCACCGCCAGCCAGCGGTCATCCGCGGTGCGGTACAGGCCGTAGCTGGGATAGCCGCCGTTGAGGGGTTCGCTTCCGCGCGCGAGCGGCGCGCCCTCCTGCCCCATGAACAGGCGCGAGGCCAGGTGCAGGTGGAGGAAGGCCAGCGCGCCGTCCGTCATGGACACGTCCACGAAGCGGCCCACGCCGGTGCGCTCGCGCTCGTGCAGCGCGGCCAGGATGCCCACCAGCGCGAAGAGGCTGCCGCCGCCGATGTCCGCCACCTGCACGCCCGGGAACGCGGGCGCGCCGCCGGCCTCGCCGCCGTAGCCCAGCAGGCCCGCGCGGGCCACGTAGTTCAGGTCATGCCCCGCCTTGAGCCGGTCCGGCCCCGTCTGGCCGTAGCCGGAGATGGCGCAATAGATCAGCCGGGGGTTCTTCTGGCGCAGCACCGCCTCCCCCAGGCCCAGCTTGTCCATGACGCCGGGGCGGAAGCTCTCCACCAGCACGTCGTAGCGCGAGACGAGGCGCAGGAGCGCGTCGCGGCCTTCCGGCGACTTGAGGTTCAGCGCGAGCGAGCGCTTGTTGCGGTGCAGCCCGTAGTAGAGCGCGCCCTCCCCGTCCCGGTGCGGCGGCATGTGGCGGGTGGCGTCCCCCACGTCCGGGTCCTCCACGGTGTCCACGGTGGCGCCCAGGTCCGCCAGCACCAGCGTCGCGTAGGGGCCGGGCAGCAGGCGTGACAGGTCCAACACGCGCAGGCCCGCGAGGGGGGAGGACGGCTCGGACATTCGAGGGGGCTCCAGGGGGAGGTGGAGACATGCGGACGGCGCGTCCCCACGAGGGGTGACGCGCCGCCGGTGCGACACGCTACGGAGAGGCTCAGCTCAGCAGCTTCGCCAGCTTCATGGCGAGGCCCATGTCCATCGGCTTGAACTTGAGCTTGCCCGACATGGCGGCCATCTGCGGGTTGAGCTTGCCCTCGCGGATCTTCACGAAGTCCTCGTTGCTGACGGAGACCGTCATCTTGGACGCGCCGTTGAGGCCCTCGGACACCCAGCCATCCTCCTTGGTGGTGTCCAGGGTCCACTTGCCGCCGCCGTCGCCGGAGACGTCGAAGTGGATGATGGCGTTGATCTCCTTCGCCAGCTCCGGCTTCGCCTTCAGCTTCTCCGGGATCTGCCCCTCGATGATGTCCTTCGCGCTCGCCATGATTCGCTCCTTCAGCGTTCAGCGTTGATTGGTGAATCAGTCCTGCGCGGACCGTAGTGTCGCCCCACGGTGGGGTCAAGCACGGCCACCGCCGGAGTGCTCAGACACGCGAGGTGTCCGCCGAGGGATTCAGGGACTGTCGCACCATCGACAGCAGGTCGTTCAGCTCGAAGGGCTTGGCCAGGTGTCCCATGGCGCCAATGTCCTTCGCCTTGCTGCCGACGTTGCGGTCCGCGCTGAGGACGATGATGGGGATGGCAGCGAAGTCCGGCTTCTGGCGCATGCGCTGGGCGAACTCCCAGCCGTCCATCACCGGCATCATCAGGTCCAGGAGGATGAGGTGCGGAGGGTCCGGCTCCAGGCGCTCCAGGGCCTCCTTGCCGTTGCGGGCCCGGCGGATCTCGAAGCCTTCGGCCTCGAGGATCTCCGAAAGCGCTTCGAGGATGTCGGGATCATCGTCCACGACGAGCACCACGGGTGCTCCAGAATGCTGTGCGTTGAGCGAGGTCAGAGGTGTCTCCCCGATGCCGCTGCCGTGGGCCGATCTTTCATCATCACTGGCCCTACGGGTGCAAGAAATCAAGGGCCGTCCGCGCGAAGCGGGAGCCCGTTGCAAAACCGACAGTCACTGCCCACCCTTCCGTTGATTCGAGGCACGGCCCGGGGAGGTTGCGCGTGACGTGGTTGGGGGAGACACCTGGAGGCAACGAAGCCGCGCCGGGGCTCGCGCTCATGCCCCGTCAGGGGACGCCCCGCCTGCTCGGCCCCCTGCTCCTGGACTACCTGGGAT
Source organism: Corallococcus interemptor (assembly GCF_003668875.1). Taxonomy (GTDB): domain Bacteria; phylum Myxococcota; class Myxococcia; order Myxococcales; family Myxococcaceae; genus Corallococcus; species Corallococcus interemptor. Next base: position 8,391 of record NZ_RAWM01000174.1, read on the forward strand.
TGGAGGCCCTGCCACCCGCACCGGGCGTATCAGGCATTGACGGGCTGATGGCCGCCGCGGGCTTCCGCCGCAAGGACGGCGAGCGGAACCTCTGGGAGCGCGAGGAGCGCACCCTGCTGGTGGGCGAGGAGTCCCTGGAGGATGGCGGCCGCCTGGTGTGGGCGCTGCCGGTGCCCTGGAGTCTGGGCCAGGCGTCCGTGGGGCAGGTGTCGCAGGCCGCCCCCGCCAGCGAGCGCGTGGCGGACCGCGTGCGCTACCTGTCGCTCGCGTCGCACGACCTGCGCGGCTCGCTGGCCAACATCCGCTCGTACGCGGCGCTGCTGCTCAACGGACGCATCCCGCTGGAGCCCAAGGCGCAGCGCGGGCTGGAGACCATCCTGCGCAACGCGGACCGGGCGCTCTCCTTCGCCCAGGACTTCTTCGACTCCAGCCGCGCGGACCTGGGCGCGCTGGCGTGTGAGCGCGAGCGCCAGGCGCTGTTGCCCATCCTGGACGCCGCGGTGGAGCGCATGCGGGCCGCGGCCACCGCCTCCAACGTGGAGGTGGTGCTGGACACGCTGCCGGAGCTGCCCGACGTCCAGGTGGACGCGGGCCGCATCCAGCACGCGGTGGAGGCCTTCGCGCACCACCTGCTCTCCCGCGCGCAGCCGGGGGAGTCCCTGCATGTGCGCGCCGAGCGCCTGGGTCATCAGGTGCGGGTGGAGGTGCGCCGCGAGGGGGCCATCCATCCAGAAGAGGACATCACCACCGTCTTCCAGTGCGAGGAGCGCGCCTTCCGGGAGCGCAAGCTGGAGGATCCGCTGCGCATCTTCCTGGCCCGCCAGGAGGTGGAGGCCCACGGAGGCCAGGTGGGCGCCCAGGCGGACGCGGGCGGCACCACCCTCTTCCTCACGCTGCCCTTATCCCTGTCAGAGGAACTCGGGCATCCAGCGGGCTGGCAGGCATGAGGCCAGAAAGCGGGAGTTGCTAGCGCGACCCACCTCCCACCGGTATGCTCCCCCGCGTTTTTCGCGAGGAGCGAAGCCATGGGATTGAAGCTTCCTGAGATTCTTCTGATTTTCGCGGCGCTGCTGCTGTTGTTCGGCGGCTCGCGGTTGCCTCAGCTCGGCTCGTCCCTGGGCAGCGCGCTCCGCAACTTCAAGCGCGGCTTCTCCAGCGACGAGGAGAAGGACGAGGCTTCCGACAAGAAGGCCGGCACGCTGTCCGCGTCCACCACCGTGGACAAGGACGTGGCCGCCAAGGCCCCCAGCCACAACGCCTGATTCCTTCACCTTCACTGCCCGGACACCCATGACGCCCGTACCGTGACCGCTCGAAAGCGGCCATGGACGGGCGTCGGGCGTTTACGTCAGTCCATCACCTTCGCGCCTTCGTACATGGCGTCGATGGTCTTGAGGTACTTCTGGCTGGCGACCTTGCGCTTCACCTTGAGGGTGGGCGTGAGTTCACCGGTCTCCTGCGTGAAGTCCGCCTCCATCACGGCGATCTTCTTGATGCTGGAGTACGGGGGGATCTCCGCGTTCACCTTCTTGATGATCTCCTCGACGGCCGCCTTGATCTCCGGCCGCTGGGAGTTCTGCGCGTAGGTGCCCACCGGGATGCCCTTCTCCTCCAGCAGCTTCTTGGCCGGATCCTCGGACACGGTGATCAGCGCCACCAGGAAGGGGCGCTTGTCGCCGTAGACCATGGCCTGGCTGATGAGCGGGAAGGTCTTGAGCGTGTTCTCGATGTTCTGCGGCGCCACGTTCTTGCCGCCCGCGGTGACGATGATGTCCTTCTTGCGGTCGGTGATGCGCAGGTAGTTGTCGGAGTCCACCTCGCCGATGTCACCGGTGTGGAACCAGCCGTCCGGCTCCAGCACCTCCGCGGTGGCGGCGGGGTTCTTGTAGTAGCCCTTCATCACGCAGGGGCCACGCACGAGAATCTCACCGTCCGCGGCGATCTTGATCTCCGTGCCGGGCACGGGCGGACCCACGGTGCCGATCTTGATCTTCTCCACCCGGTTGGCGTTGCACGGAGCGCTCGTCTCCGTGAGGCCGTAGCCCTCCAGCACCTTGAGGTCGAGCAGGTCGAAGAAGTAGGCGATCTTCCGCGACAGCGGCGCGCCGCCGGAGATGAAGATGCGCATGTTGCCGCCCAGCTTCTCGTCCAGCGTCTTGCGCACCTTGGAGAAGACGAGCTTCTTGGCCAGGCTGAACTGGAGCGAGCTGTACTCGCGGCCCTGCCCCTTGGCCTCGGCGTACTCGTCGAACAGGCCGAAGGCCCACTTGAAGAGCTTGCCCTTCACGCCGGGGGCCGCGGAGCCGTTGGCCACGACGTTGTTGTAGACCTTCTCGAACACGCGCGGCACGGACGGCAGCACCGTGGGGCGCGTCTCCGCCAGGTTCGCGAGCAGCTTGTCCACCGACTCCGCGATGATGAGGCGGAAGCCCATGGACAGCCACGCGGCCTTCACCACCTGGGCGAACACGTGCGCCAGGGGCAGGAAGAGCATGACGGAGTCGTCCGGCTTCATCATGCCCATGGCCTGGGTGGCCTTCGCTTCGTAGGCCCAGTTGCCGTGGGTGAGGATGACGCCCTTCGGGTCACCCGTGGTGCCGGAGGTGTAGACGAGCATGTTGGTCTCGTCCAACTTCACCTGCGACACGCGCTCGGTGAACGCGGACTCTGCGGCCTGGGGGATGCCCTTGCCGGAGGCCACCATGTCCGCGAGCGACATCTCCTTGTCGCCGGAGATGGGCCCCTCGAAGACGACGATCTTCTGCAGCGAGGGGATGTCCCCCAGCTTGGAGCGCACGCGCGACAGGCGTCCGGCCTGCTTGGCGTCCTTCTCGTCGTTGTCGACGAGCAGCAGCTTCGTCTCCGAGTGATTCAGGACGTAGCGGCACTCATCCGGCGTGTTGGAGCCATAGATGGGCACCGTGATGGCCTGGGCCGCGCTGATGGCCAGGTCCGCGATGATCCACTGCAGGCTGGTATTGGCGAAGATGGCCACCCGGTCCCCGGGCTGGACGCCCTGGGCGATGAGGCCCGCCGCCTGCGCCTTCACGTCCTCCAGCACCTGCGCGAACGTGACGTCCTGCCAGCGCCCGTCCTTCTTGTGCGTCACGCCTACCTTGGAGGCGTTCTGGGCCCGCTGAACGAGCAACTGGACGAGGTTCTGCTCCTGCGTCCCGCCCGCCGCGGGAGCCGTCGTGACCTGACTCTCTGCCCTCACTTGAGCTCCTCCTGGATGTCGGCATCCACCTTCTTGGCCCACTGCTGCACGCGCTGCCCCTCCGCGGGGTTGTACGCGGTGCTTCCCTGCTTGACCTTCTCGATGGCCGCGCTCGCGTCCTTCGCCTTGCCGTCCTTCAGCAACGTCTCGGCCAGGTAGTAGTGCGCGCGCAGCGACTGCGGAAACCTGGCGATGGCCTTCTGGTAGTACTCGGCGGACTTGCCCAGGTCGCGCTTGGGCCAGGGCAGCTCATAGAAGTAACGCCCCTTCACCAGCCAGGGACCGCCGTACTCGTACGTGGCGTCGATCTTCAGCGCGGTGTCCAGGCGCTCGTTGAACTTGCCCTCCAGCCCGTCGCCCAGCGCCTTCATGATGCCCACGGCCTGCGAATAGGAGCCGATGCCGCAGGCGGCGAAGTAGTAGCCCTCCACGCGCGCCGGCTGGAGCTTCGCGGCCAGGTCCCCGGCCTCCCAGGTCTGCTTGCCCAGGACCATCTTGAGCTTCTTCTCCGTGGCGCCGTCCGCCTGCCACTGGAGGATGCGCGCCTTGCGCCACGCCAGGTCGAAGTCGTCCGGCACGGCCTTCAGCGCTTCGGACACCTGCTTGTCCAGCGCCTTCGCGGACTCCGCGTCATTGCGCTTTGCGTACAACGCGTCGAGTTGGTCGAGCAGCGCGGGATCCGCGGCGTGTGCCGGGACGGCCCAAAGCACCCAAAGGGCAAGCAATTTCAAGCGCATCGAAAAGCCTTAGCACGCACGCTCGCCTACCATCAACCGAACGTACCAGACGCAGCGCGGCAAAAACGAAGACGGGACCAGCAAGGTGCGAACACCCCGCCAGGTCCCGTCGGCGACGCAACAGAAGCTGCCTTCCTGCTTGCCGCTTCAGGCCGCGTCGGCCGTGGCGGTGTGCTCCTCGTTCTCGTTGAAGGCGATGAGGTAGCGCTCCAGGAAGTTCTTCGTCTTCAGCTCCACCTGGCGAACGCGCTCGCGCGACACGCCCCAGCGCTGGCCCAGCTCCTCCAGCGTCAGCGGCTTGTCCTGCGTGAGGCGCTCCGTGAGGATGTCCCAGCCCAGGTCGCCAATGCGCTTGCGCACCTTCTGCAGGGCCTCCTGGATTTCGGTGTCCTGCTCGCGGGAGAGGAACGACTCCTGCGGCGAGGGACCGCCGTCCTCCAGCCGGTCGAGGAAGGTCGTCTCGCCCTCCTCGTCGATGGTGGCGTCCAGCGAGAAGTCCACCATGCTGCCGCGCTCCGCCTCGCCGCCGCGCACCTGGCTGCGGTTGTCCTTCAGGTAGCGGGTGATGTAGGCGCGGATCCACCACACGGCATAGGTGGCGAAGCGCACGTTCTTCTTCGGGTCGAAGTGCTCGATGGCCTTCATGAGGCCGACGTTGCCTTCCTGGATGAGGTCGTCCAGGCGGGCCCCGCGGTTGGCGAACTTCTTCGCCACGGCGACCACGAAAGCGAGGTTGGAGCTGGCGAGCGTCTGTCGGGCGCTCTCGTCACCCTTGCGGGCCTGGCGGGCCAGCTCGTACTCCTGTTCACGCGTGAGCTGCTGGTGGCCGCCCAGGTGACGCAGGTAATGCGAAAGGCCCTCTGCCGCGAACTTCGTCGAGTTGGCCATGATTTCCCGTCCTTCCGTTCGTAACTGCCGGACGCGATGAATCCCCCGACGAACCGCGTCCATCTGTCACTAGGACGCGCAACGACGGAAAGGGTTTCTCATTCCTTCCAAGAAGGGCATTTCGACCGCCTACCCTTGTCAAAAGGCCGTCACGTCCTCGCACTTCCGGGCCTTTGGAAGCACGCGACGCGGCGGGTGGGACAGCACCTACGTTTCCGGCCACGAAGGCTTCAACGCTTGGGCGCGGGGAAGATTTTCTCGGGGTTGAGAAGACCTGATGGATCAAAAAAGGTCTTCAGCCCGCGCTGCAGCTCCAGCAGCGCGGGCTCCTGCTCCAGCGCCAGATATTCCCGCTTCGCGTGGCCCACGCCGTGCTCACCGGTGATGGTGCCGCCCAGCTCCACGGTGAGCATCAGCATGCGCTTCAGCGCCTCGTCCACGAGGGGGCGCTGGGCAGGGCCGTCGTAGAGGATGTTGGCGTGCAGGTTGCCGTCGCCCGCATGGCCATAGGTGGCCACGGTGAGGCCCAGCTCGGCGCCCATCTTCTTCAGCCGCTCGATGATTTCGGGAATTTTCGAGCGGGGCACCACGATGTCCTCGGAAATCTTGGCGGGCTTGAGCGCGCGCAGCGCGGGCGAAATCACGCGGCGCGCGGCCCACAGCTTCTCGCGCTGGCTGTCGTCCTGGGCCACCAGGGTCTCGGTGGCGCCGTGCCGGGTGCAGAGGTCCCCCAACATCTGGAGCTCCGCGAGGACGCCTTCCGGGGTGTTGCCGTCGACCTCGGCGATGAGGGCGGCGCCCGCGCCCGGAGGGAACTGGAAGCTGCCCCGGTGCACGATGGCCTGCACGGCGACCTCGTCGATGAGCTCCAGGCAGCGCGGCAGGATGCCGGCGGCGAGCACCGCGGACACGCCCCGCGCCGCGTCCAATACGGAGGGGAAGACCACCAGCGCGGTCATCACCTGGCGGGGCAGCGGAATCAGCTGCACCGTGATTTCGGTGGCCACGCCCAGCGTGCCCTCGGAGCCGACAAAGAGCCCCACCAGGTCATAGCCGGCCACGCCCTTGATGGTGCGCCGGCCCACGCGCAGCACCTCGCCATCCGGCATCACCCACTCCAGCCCGATGACGTAGTCGCGCGTGACGCCGTACTTCAATGCACGCGGGCCGCCGGCGTTCTCCGCCACGTTGCCGCCCAGGGTGCAGAACTCCCACGAGTTCGGGTCCGGTGGATAGAAGAGCCCCTGCGCCTCCACCGCCTTCATCAGGTCGCCCGTCACCACGCCGGGCTCCACCACCGCGGTGAGGTCCTCCCTGGAGATGGAGCGGATGCGGTTCATGCGCTCCAGGCTCACCGCCATGCCGCCCCTCAAGGGCAGCGACCCGCCGCTCTTGCCGCTGCGCGCGCCACAGGGGGTGAAGGGCACGCCGTGCGCCTGGCACGCCTTGAAGATGGCGGACACCTGCGCCGTCGTCTCCGGCAGCAGGACGGCGTCGGGGCGGTACACGCCGCTGTCGGACTCGTCGCGCGCGTAGGCGTCGAGCGTGGCCTCGTCGCGCTTCACCTGACCTTCGGACAGCACGCCCGCCAGGGCCTCCAGCACCTGCGTCACGCGCTCGGGCGCCACGCGTTCGAAGGTCCGGGCGGCGGGGTTCATCGGCCTGCCCCCGCGCGCGCGCCCAGGCGGGCCCACAGCTCGCGGCGCAGGGGGCCGTCCTTGCGCAGGCGTCCTTCATAGGCCTCCGCGTGGGTGACGGCGTCGCGCTGGTGGTCGGCCCTCAGCCGCAGGCAGGCCTGCTCCGCCTCCAGGATGCAGGCGGTGGCGGGACTGCCGAGCACGCGGGCGAGCGAGCGCGCCACCTGCCGGGCCAGGTCCTCCTGGAGGATGAGCCGGTGCGCGAAGAGGTCCACCAGCGCGCCAATGCGCCCGAAGCCCACCACGCGAGAGCCCGGCACGTAGGCCACGTGCGCGCGGCCGGTGAAGGGCAGCAGGTGGTGCGGGCACATGGAGTGGAAGCGCAGGTCCGTCACGACCACGAGCTCTCCAGAGGAGTCCGCGGGCGCGGGGTAGGTCTTCCCGAGCGCCTCCTCGGGCGTGCGGCTGTAGCCATCAAGGAAGCCGTTCGCCCACACGTCGGCCACGCGCGTGGGCGTGTCCACCAGGTTCACGTCCGTCAGGTCGAGCCCGGCGGCGGTGAGGAAGTCGCGGACGGCCCGGGCCATGGCGGCGGGGTCCGGGCGCACGGCGCGAGGGGCCGGGGCCTTGGCGGCGGG
>NZ_RAWM01000175.1 GCF_003668875.1 Corallococcus interemptor
GGCAGGGGCCCGGCGGAGGGGCGGGCGGCTCGCGGCGGAAGGCCCCCGTCCCCACCTTCTTCCCTGCACGGGAGGAGACGACCGATGGCTTTCGACGACACGCCGTTCGAGCGGCGCTCCATCATTGGTGGCATGCGGGTCCGCTCGGCGGACGGGAAGATGCTGGGCTACGTGGCCTTCATCGGCCAGGAGCACCTCTATGTCCGGCACTCGCCCTTCACCCGGAACTGGAAGGAGGTCCCCCTGTCCGCCGTGGGCCGGGTGCTCCGGGGCGCCGTGGTGCTGAGGGAGGGCACCGGGCCGCTGGTGCCCGCTGACAAACAGCATCACGGGGAAATCCTGTCGCTGACCCATCCGCTGGCCCTGGTGCCGGGGGCGACACACGTCTGAAGGGCGTCTGGCGGCGGACACTGAGGAGGGACGCGGACCGCTGAAGTGTGATTGAACTCGCCGCCATGGCGACCTCTCTCGAAGCGCTTTCCCAGCGGGTGTCCGCGGCGTTCGCGGACCGGGCGAAACTGAAGGACGCGGACACGGTGGCGGCGGTGCGCGAGACGCTGGCGCGCCTGGACTCCGGGGAGCTGCGCGTCGCGGAGAAGGGCCCGGAGGGCTGGCGGGTCAACGCGTGGGTGAAGGAGGCCATCCTCCTGTTCTTCGCCGTGTCGGAGATGCAGGTGATGGAGGTGGGCCCCTTCGAGTTCCACGACAAGGTGCCCCTGAAGAAGGGCCTGGAAGCGGCGGGCGTGCGCGTGGTGCCGCCGGGCACCGTGCGCTACGGCGCGTTCGTGGAGCGGGGCGCGGTGGTGATGCCCGGGTACGTGAACATCGGCGCGCGGGTGGGCGCGGGCACCATGGTGGACACGTGGGCCACGGTGGGCTCGTGCGCGCAGGTGGGCCGCAACGTCCACCTGTCCGGTGGCGTGGGGCTGGGCGGCGTGCTGGAGCCGCCCACGGCGTCGCCGGTCATCATCGAGGACGGGGCCTTCCTGGGCAGCCGCTCCATCGTGGTGGAGGGCGTGGTGGTGGAGGAGGAGGCGGTGCTGGGCGCCAACGTGGTGCTGACCGCGTCCACGCAGATCATCGACGTCACCGGGCCCCAGGAGGTCGTGCACAAGGGCCGCGTGCCGGCGCGCAGCGTGGTGATTCCGGGCATGCGGGAGAAGCAGTTCCCCGCCGGGAAGTACATGGTCCCGTGCGCGCTCATCATCGGACAGCGCAAGGCGTCCACCGACCAGAAGACCAGCCTCAACGCCGCCCTGCGGGACTTCGCCGTCGCGGTGTGAGCCGGTGAAAATCCGCCGCTGTCGCGGTCGCGTATAGGTTTCCGAGCGACGCGTAGCACCCCGCCGGAGCCTCCCAAGGAGCGCATGGAACACCTCGACGACATCCTCCCCGACTGGCTGCTGGGGACCCTGGAGCCGGCCCGGCGCGACGCCGCGGCCCGGCACCTGGAGGGCTGCGCGCGCTGCCGGGCGGAAGCGGCCCGGCTGGCGCCCGCCGTGGATGCGCTGGGGGGGCTCGTGCCGCCCGTCACACCCCCGGCGTCGGTGCTCCAGCGGCTGATGGGCCAGATGGAGGGCCCCGGCCGCTTCGCCCGCTGGGCCGGGAGGGTGGCCGCGTTCCTGGACGTGACGGAAGCCCGCGCCCGGGAGCTGCTGGAGTCCATGGCGGACCCCGGCAACTGGATGCCCGGCCCGGTGGAGGGCGTGGAGCTGATGCCGGTGGAGACGGGCCCCTCGCGCGAGGGGATGATGGCCGCCGTGGTGCGGCTGATGCCCGGCGCCCGCTACCCGCGCCACGCGCACCAGGGGCGCGAGTGGAACCTGGTGCTGGAGGGCGGCTTTCGCGAGGACACCGGCCACGAGGTCTGGCCCGGCGACGAGCTGGAGAAGACGGACGGGTCGCTGCACGACTTCACCGCGTTGGACGGCCCCGCGTGCATCTGCGTCACGGTGTTGGATGGCGCCACCTCCTTCGAGGAGCGGGTGGACGGCGCCTGACGGGACGATGTGCCGGGCACGGGCGGGGAGTATGGTGCTCCGCGCATGGCCTCCATCGAACTCGCCACCCGACTTGCCCAGACGACGCTCGAGCTGTGTCGCATCGAGAGCCCCATTGGCTACGAGGGTCCCATCGCGGACCACGTGGAAGGCTGGGCGCTGAAGCACTTCCACCGCGAGGAGGTCTTCCGCGTCGGGCACACGCTGCTGCTGGGCTCGCTGGAGGACCCCCGGCCCACGGTGGCGCTCATCGGCCACCTGGACACGGTGCCCATGCACCCCGGAGACGTGGGCCGCGCGCCGCGCATCGAGGGCGAGCGCGTGCACGGCCTGGGCGCGTCCGACATGAAGGGCGGCGTGGCGGTGATGATGGCGCTGGCGGAGGACCTCAAGCGCGACGCGCTGCCCGTCAACGTGGCCTTCCTCCTGTACGAGCGCGAGGAGGGCGCCTACGCGGAGAGCGGCCTCATCCCGCTGTACGCGAAGCGGCCGGACCTGACCCGCGTGAAGTTCGGCATCGCCATGGAGCCCACGGACGGCGTGGTGCAGGTGGGCTGTGTCGGCAGCATGCAGGTGACGGTGCGGTTCACGGGGCGCAGCGCGCATTCCGCGCGGCCGTGGCAGGGGGAGAACGCCATCCACAAGGCGGGGCCGCTGCTCACGGAGCTCTTGGGCCGCGAGCGCGTGGAGGTGAACGTCGCGGGCTTCCCCTTCTATGAAGTCATCAGCGCCACGCTGGCCAAGGGTGGCCGTGCGCGCAACGTGGTGCCGGAGGCGTTCGAGCTGAACCTCAACTACCGCTTCGCGCCGGGCAAGAGCGTGGCTCGGGCGAAGGAGGACGTGCTGGCGCTGGTGGCGGGCCGCGCGGAGGTGGAGTTCACGGACAGCTCGCCCAGTGGGCCGGTGGCCGCGGGCAACCCGCTGTTCCAGCGGCTGATGTCGCTCACGGGGCTGCCCGCCGCGTCGAAGCAGGCGTGGACGGACGTGGCGCGCTTTGGCGAGTGGGGCGTGGACGCGGTGAACTTCGGGCCCGGTGAAACGGCGCAGGCGCACCAGCTGCACGAGAGCGCGCCCATTCCGCCGCTGGCCGTGGCGTACGAGAAGCTGGCCGCGTTCCTCAAGGGCGCGGTGTAGACGCGCCGCTGATCGCTCCGGAGCCGGATTTTCGGCCTCGCGCGGGATGCAGCGCCGCGCGCATTCGTCAGCTGGCGTGCATCCGCACAGGGGGGCATGCGTGCACTTCTGGCGGTTGCGCTTACCCTTCAGGTGTTGTCATCCCTGGAGGCTGTTGATGCACGCCGAGTCGAACATGCAGGACCCGAACGAGACCCCGTCGTCCAACACGGTGATGCCGGCGGGTGAGGCCACGCCCGCGAAGACGTCGCGCCGCCGCTCCTCCGGTGCGCGCAAGGGCGCCCGCAAGGCGTCGTCCCGCCGCACGGGCGCCGCGAAGAAGGCGACCTCCAAGCGCGCCACCGCGAAGAAGGCCGCGGGCAAGCGCGGCGCCGCGAAGAAGGCCACCGCCAAGCGCGGTGCCCGCAAGGCCCCGGCCCGTCGCGCCGCCGCCGGGCGCACCGCTCGCAAGACGTCCGCCCGTGGCAAGTCGTCCGCGCGCAAGACGCCCGCGCGCAAGACGTCCGCTCGCAAGAGCTCCGCGCGCCGCTCCACGCGCCGCTAGCAGGTCACGCGGGGAGACGGATTCTCAAACCCTGATCCGGGTGGGTCGTCCGTCATCCCCGCGAACCCTTATTCACGAGATTAAGCCCCGTTTCCTGCTCAAACCGTTCTCCGTGGTGTTGTTCATTGGACGACAGTACAAGCCCCTGGGGATCAACGAGGGGCGTGCATGTCGAAGGGGAAGCAGAAGCAACCGTTCCGGCTGCCGGAGTTCTACGTTCCGTGGCCGGCGCGGCTGAACCCGAACCTGGAATCGGCGCGCGCGCACACCAAGGCGTGGTCGTACCAGATGGGCATCCTGGGCCCGCCCCGGGATGGAACGGACCGCGAGGTCTGGTCCGAGCGCCGCTTCGACGGCATGGACTACGCGCTGCTCTGTGCGTACACGCACCCGGAGGCGCCGGGGCCGGAGCTGGACCTCATCACGGACTGGTACGTCTGGGTCTTCTACTTCGACGACCACTTCCTGGAGGTCTTCAAGTACTCGCGCGATGTGGCGGGCGGGCAGGCCTACCTGGACCGGCTGCCGCTGTTCATGCCGCTGGACATGTCCCCGCCGCCGGAGCCGGTCAACCCGGTGGAGCGCGCGCTCTGGGACTTGTGGCAGCGCACCGTGCCCTCCATGTCCATGGACTGGCGCCGCCGCTTCTTCGAGAACACCAAGCACCTGCTCGATGAGTCGATGTGGGAGATCGAGAACATCAGCGAGGCGCGCGTCTCCAACCCCATCGAGTACATCGAGATGCGCCGCAAGGTGGGCGGCGCGCCCTGGTCGTCGGACCTGGTGGAGCACGCCGTGGCCGCGGAGATTCCGGCCCGCGTCGTGAAGAGCCGGCCGATGCGCGTCTTCAAGGACACGTTCTCCGACGCGGTGCACCTGCGCAACGACCTGTTCTCCTACGAGCGCGAGCTGGAGGAGGGTGAGCTCTCCAACGGCGTGCTGGTGGTGGAGAAGTTCCTCGACTGTGAGACCCAGCGCGCGGCGGACCTGGTCAACGACCTGCTGACGTCCCGGTTGCAGCAGTTCGAGACGACGTTCGCCACGGAGCTGCCGTGGCTGTTCGCGGAGTACGCGCTCAACCCGGTGGAGCAGGCGCAGGTGCTCACGTACCTGCGCGGCCTCCAGGATTGGCAGTCCGGCGGCCACGAGTGGCACCTGCGCTCCAACCGCTACATGAACCAGCACTCGGAGGAGCAGCCGGGGCTGTCCATCCCCCTGCCGTCCGGCCTGGGCACCTCCGCGCTGCGGATTCCCCTGTCGCCCGGCGGGCTGGGGCTGGGGCCTCGCGCCCGCTCCCTGAGCCACGTGCCGCGCCAGCACGTGGGCCCCACGAAGCTGCCGCCGTTCTACGCGCCGTACAGCACGTACCTGAGCCCCCACCTGGACCACGCGCGCAGGAACTCCAAGGCGTGGGCGCGGCGGGTGGGCATGCTGGAGGTGGTCCCCGTCGTGGGGTTCTACGTCTGGGACGACCACAAGTTCGACGCGGCGGACGTGGCCCTGTGCGGCGCGTACATCCACCCGGACGCGACGCCGGAGCAGCTGGACCTGACGGCGTGCTGGCTCGTCTGGGGCACCTACGCGGACGACTACTTCCCCATGCTCTACGCGAACACGCGGGACATGGCGGGCGCGAAGCTGTTCACCGCGCGGCTGGGCCAGTTCATGCCGGATGACGTGGAGGCCGCCAACGCCGCGGTGCCCACCAACCCGGTGGAGCTGGGCCTGATGGACCTGTGGAAGCGCACCGCCGGCCCGCTGTCGCCGCGCAACCGCATGCTGTTCCGCAAGGCCATCCAGGACATGACGGACAGCTGGGTGTGGGAGCTGAACAACCAGCTGCTCAACCGCGTGCCGGACCCCGTGGACTACGTGGAGATGCGCCGCAAGACGTTCGGCTCGGACCTCACCATGAGCCTGTCGCGCCTCTCCAAGGGGGACGCGGTGCCGGAGGACGTCTTCAACACCCGCACGCTGCGCGGGCTGGAGAACTCCGCCGCGGACTACGCCTGCTTCGTCAACGACCTGTTCTCCTACCAGAAGGAGATTGAATTCGAGGGCGAGCTCAACAACTGCGTGCTCGCGGTCCAGAAGTTCCTGGGCGTGGACAAGGACGAGGCCGTCCTCGTGGTCAACGCGCTGATGACCGCGCGCATGAAGCAGTTCCAGCACCTGGTGGCCAAGGAGCTGCCGGTGGTCATTCGCACCTTCAACCTGGACGCGAAGGCGCAGGAGAAGCTGCTCAAGTACGTGGAGCAGCTCCAGCAGTGGATGGCGGGCATCCCCCGGTGGCACGCGGAGGTGGCCCGCTACACCGAAGCGGAGCTGCGCCACGACGCGGCGCCGAAGCTCCAGGCCGCCAGCGTCTCCGGCCTGGGTAGGTCCGCGATGCGCATCGCGGAGCTGCTCCGCGCCAGCAGGCCCTGAGTCCCACCGAAAACCGAAGCTTTCTTGATTCTTCAACCTGGAGAGGGTGAGTCATGTCCAACGACCTGAAGAAGTTCGACGACAACAACCAGAGCCTTGGCACGCAGGCGGCGCGTCAGCTGGCGACGACGACCAAGTCCGAGCCGCAGATGCAGGGCATCTCCTCGCGGTGGCTGCTCAAGCTGCTGCCGTGGGTGCAGGTGTCCGGCGGTACGTACCGCGTCAACCGCCGCATGACGTACGCGGTGGGTGACGGCCGCGTCACCTTCACCAGCACCGGCGCCAGGGTGCAGGTGATTCCCCAGGAGCTGGGCGAGCTGCCCCTCTTGCGCGGCTACGAGGACGTGGACGCGCTCACCGCGCTGGCCAACCGCTTCGTGCAGAAGGAGTACAAGGCCGGTGAGGTCATCACCGAGGCCGGCAAGGAAGCGGACTCCATCGTCCTCATCGCCCACGGCAAGGTGAACCGCATTGGCACCGGCAAGTACGGCGAGCCGGTGGTGCTGGAGACGCTGGCGGACGGCGACCACTACAGCTACCAGGCGCTGCTGGAGTCTCAGGACTACTGGCAGTTCACGGCGAAGGCCGTGACGCCCGTCATCGCGCTCGTCCTCCAGCAGTCCGCCTTCGAGGCGGTGGTGGCGCAGGTGCCGTCGCTGCAGAAGCACATCGAGGACTTCAAGGCCCGCTCCAGGAAGAAGCAGGACACCTCCGGCCAGAAGGCCATCGAGCTGGCCGCCGGCCACCACGGCGAGCCCGTGCTGCCCGGCACCTACGTGGACTACGAGACGCACCCGCGCGAGTACGAGCTGGCCGTCGCGCAGACCGTGCTGCAGATCCACACGCGCGTCGCGGACCTCTTCAACGACCCCATGAACCAGACCCAGCAGCAGCTGCGTCTGACGGTGGAGGCGCTGAAGGAGCGCAAGGAGCACGAACTCGTCAACAACCGCGAGTTCGGCCTGCTTCACAACGCGGACCTCAAGCAGCGCATCCACACCCGCTCCGGCGCGCCGACGCCGGACGACATGGACGAGCTGCTGGCCACGGTGTGGAAGGAGCCGTCGTTCTTCCTGGCCCACCCGCGCGCCATCGCCGCGTTCGGGCAGGAGTGCAACAAGCGGGGCATCTACCCCACCAGCATCGAGATGAACGGCAACCACGTGCCCGCGTGGCGCGGCATCCCCATCGTGTCCTGCAACAAGATTCCGGTGTCGGAGACGCGCACCACGTCCATCATGCTGATGCGCGTGGGTGAGAAGAACCAGGGCGTCGTCGGCCTGCACCAGGCGGGCATCCCGGATGAAATCGAGCCCAGCCTCAACGTGCGGTTCATGGGCATCAACGAGAAGGCCATCATGAACTACCTGGTGACGGCGTACTTCTCCGCGGCGGTGCTGACGCCGGACGCGCTGGGCATCCTGGAGAGCGTGGAGCTGGGCCGCTCGTAGTCCCTCTAGCGACCCGGAGATTCTTCCATGGCGAACTCACAGAAAGACGTGGCGGCGCACGAGGGCTCGAGCCTGAGCACGGCGGGTGCGCGCCAGCTGGCGACGACGACCAAGACGCAGCCGGTGATGCAGGGCATCTCGCCCCGCTACCTGCTGAACATCCTGCCCTGGGTGCAGGTGTCCGGCGGCACGTACCGAGTGAACCGGCGGCTGACGTACACCGTGGGCGACGACCGGCTGAACTTCAGCAACATCGGCGTCAAGGTGGAGGTCATCGCGCAGGAGCTGCTCAAGCTGCCGCTGATGCGGGGCTTCGAGGACGTGGATGACCTGCTCATCCGCACCCTGGCCGGCCGCTTCATCCAGCAGCACTACAAGGCGGGCGACGTCATCGTGGAGGCGGGCAAGGCCGCCGAGCACGTGATGCTCATCGCCCACGGCAAGGCGCAGAAGCTGACGGCCGGCAAGTACGGCGACCCCGTGGTGCTGGACACGCTGGCGGACGGCGACCACTTCGGCGACCAGGCGGTGGTGGAGTCGAACGACGTGTGGCCCTTCACCGTCAAGGCCGTCACGGCCTGCACGGTGATGGCGCTGCCGCAGGCGGTGTTCGAGTCCCTCATCACCCAGTCCCCGGCGCTCCAGGCGCACGTGGAGCGCTACAAGGCCAACCTCAAGAAGCCCCAGGACAAGGCGGGGCAGGCCGCCATCGCGCTGGCCGCCGGACACCACGGCGAGCCCGTGCTGCCCGGCACCTTCGTGGACTACGAGCTGAAGCCGCGCGAGTACGAGCTGAGCGTGGCGCAGACCATCCTGCGCGTGCACACCCGCGTGGCGGACGTCTTCAACGACCCGATGAACCAGACCGCGGAGCAGCTGCGGCTGACCATCGAGGCGCTGAAGGAGCGCAAGGAGTGGGAGCTCATCAACAACCCGGAGTTCGGCCTGCTGCACAACGCCGACCTCAAGCAGCGCATCAACACCCGCTCGGGTCCGCCGACGCCGGACGACATGGACGAGCTGGTGTCGCGCCGCCGCAAGACGCGCTACTTCCTGGCCCACCCGCGCGCCATCGCGGCGTTCGGCCGGGAGTGCAACAAGCGCGGCCTGTACCCCACGGTGGTGGACGTGGGCGGGGTGAAGTTCCAGGCGTGGCGCGGGGTGCCCATCCTCCCGTGCGACAAGCTGCCCATCAGCCGTGAGAACACCACGTCCATCATCGCCATGCGCACCGGTCAGGACGACCAGGGCGTGGTGGGACTGCACAACGCCGGCATCCCGGACGAGGTGGAGCCCAGCCTCACCGTGAAGCGCATGGCCGTGAACGACCAGGCCATCACGAACTACCTGGTGAGCACGTACTACTCCGCCGCCGTGCTCGTCCCGGACGCGCTGGGCGTGCTGGAGAACGTGGCGCTGGGCGGCTGAGGCGCCTCGGGCCCGGTGCATGCGTGCGCCGGGCCCGTTCGTCTTTCAGCGGCACTGCGCGAAGTACCAGCGCAGCTGGAGCTGGGCCCGGAGCACCTGGCCGGGCGCGGTGGTGAGGGAGGCGAGGGCGCTGGTGCAGCCGGGCAGCTTCACGTCGATGGCCGCGCCCGGGTGCAGGCGGTTGTCGGTGCCGTCGAAGGCCAGCTCCGCGCGCAGGTCCGCCACGGAGGTCTTCCGTTGCACGGCCAGCCCGGAGCGCAGCGCCCTGCTGCTCCGGAACAGGTCCAACGCCTGCATCGTCGCGAGCGCGTCGAAGCGCCGGCCCAGCGCGGCCTGTCCGGTCAGCCAGAACGTGTGCTGCGTGTCGTGGAGCCCGTCGCCGGTGAGGGCGGCGCCTTCCGCCCGGGCGGAGACGCCCCAGCCGCCGGAGACCTGGAGGTCTCCGCTCCGGGAGCGCATCTGTCTTTCGGCCTGGTCGAAGATGGCGGACAGGTCCACGCCCCGCTCGGACACGTCCTCGTCCGAGTCCGCGGGCGGCGGGATGCCGTGGCGCTCCAGCTCCTGCGCGACCCGTTCGGGCAGGTCGGAGTTGAGCACGGGGTCGTGCGGATCATGGAACGTCGTCCGCAGCCCCAGGCCCACGCGCCACGCGCCCGTGCCGTCCAGGTCCGGCAGCGCGGCCGCGGACACCGTCGTCTTCGTCAGCACCCGCATCAGCCGGCCGGCCAGTGAGTTCGAGCGGTAGCTGCTCAGGCTCCGGATGCCACCGCCGAAGAGGAAGTAGGGCGCGACGTCCAGGGCCAGCCCCGGGCGGAAGTCACCCGGCGCCGCCGACGCCAGCACCGTGGCCATCACCGGCTTGGGCGCCGCGCCGAGCAGCACGCGCAGCGGCGCCTCGTCCAGCGCCACCAGGGCCGGGGACTCCGGCACGTCCACGTCGAGCACGTAGCGATAGAGGTTGATGTCGTCGTCCGAGCCCGCCGCGCCCGCGGCGCCTGGAGTGAGCAGGGCGCCCACGACCGCCAGACAGGCGAGCCTCCTCACGCGAGTCCCAGGCCGCGCAGGTAGTCATTGGCGAAGGCCTCGCGCAGCTCCGGCGTGGGGAGCAGGGCCTTGCGCGCTTCGAGCCACGCGTTGACGGAGGCCTCGCCGTACAGGCCTCGCACCGCCGGGCCGTCCAGCTCGTGGAACTTGCCCCAGTGGAACGTGTGCGGAATGGAGGACCGGGCGAGCTGCTGCCAGACGCGGCGGTTGTAGCCCTTCGTGCGGGTGGACGCCGCTCCGTCGATGTCGAGCACGCACGTCATGGGCGCGTGCCGGGTGAAGGCCAGCGTGGCTTTGGACGGCAGCACGTAGCGCAGGCCGAACAGCCCGGGGAACGGGTACGCGCGGTTGGTGGCGAGCGCCAGCTCCACCGTCTCGCGCACCCTGCCGAGCGGCACGGCCACCGCGCTGCCCCAGGCCTTGCCCCGGGTGGTCGTGTCGGTGAACAGCTCGCCGTGCGTCCCGCAGATGTTTTCGTATTCCGTGTAGAAGCGATCCATCAGCCGCGACAGCAGCGGGATGGTCAGCTCCGAGACCATGTCCGTCAGCACGCCGATGATTTCGAGCCCGTTGTCCCCCTGGGTCAGCTTGCTGCCGGGGCTGGGCGGGCTCGAGCCCTCCGGACACCGCGCGTGCTTGTACATCACCGTGACGAAGACGCCCCGGTCCAGGTCGTTGGGGTTGATGACCGCCGTGAAGTGATAGGGCTTGAGCCCCGGCGGGCCCGGCAGCGTGATGCCGGAGAAGTCCAGCTGGTCGAACGCGCGCCAGAGCCCTTCATCCAGCGGCATGCGCCGGCGGTACGCCTGGAGGTAGTAGAGGTCCACCACCTTCATGAGGACGCCGTGCACCAGGCCGAAGCCGCCCAGGCCCACGAGGACGGCGTTGAACAGGGCATCGTCCCGGATGAGCTCGGCCCCGAGCCGCTGCGGAATCTCGTCGTGGATGACCGGCGCGCTGGCCCGCTCCAGCCAGACGTGCCGGTCCGGTGAGACGACCAGGTGCAGGCCCACCACGAAGTCCTGCATGGCGCCGGTCTCCAGGTTCGAGCCATGCGTGCCCGTCCCGATGGCCCCCGCGATGGTCTGCCCGTTGCTGGCGCCCGACGTGGTCAGCGACTTGCCGGTCTTCTTCAGGAAGTGGTTCAGCTCCGCGACGGAGACCCCGCACTGCGCGAAGAGGAGGTCCTCCCTCCGGCCTGGATAGGCGGGATGCGTGCGGGGCGCGGGGAAGAGGTAGTTCAGCGGCCGCGTGTTGACCAGGATGCCGCTGGTGGCGGGCGCCTTGGTGAAGGACCAGCCTCCGCCCAGGCCTCGGAGCTCCAGGCGCTCGGTGAGGGCGCGCTGGATGAGCCCCTGGAGTCCCTGCGTGGTGTCGACGTAGCCGGGCACCGTGGACTGGGAGGCGTCCGCGTTCCAGACATCCACCAGCAGCTCCAGCTTCTGGGTGTAGCTCTGGTGCCAGTTCTGCCAGCGCTTCTGGCTGCTCTCGTGGATGACGGGGGGCATGGCTCAAGGCGCCCCGAGGACGCCCAGGTCGCCGGGCGTGGGCTGGGCCTTGGCGCAGCGCCACTCCACCTGCTGCGGCATGGCCAGGCCGAGCGTCAGCACGCTGATGAGCGCGAAGCCCAGGTTGGTGCTCTGGGTGACCTCCGCCAGCGCCTGGTCCTGGCAGTTGTCCACCCGGGGCCGCTCCTGGACGAGTCCCCAGCCCAGCGACCAGAGGGTTTCGCTCCTCGCCTCCGTGGCGCTGGCCCCGGCCGCGCCGGGCGCCTGGACGCGGTAGTGCGCACAGCCCGAGCTCAACCCCACCCACAGCAACACCGCCGCCGCACGCTTGGTCATACGCGAGCATGGGGCTTGCCGGAGGGGTGGGACCACGCGACCGTTGGTCGCGGACAGATGTCCGGCACTTCACGCGCAATCGTCCAACGACACGCGGTGGAAGTTCTGTAGGGTGGCTTCCGTGCCCTTCGCAACCCGCACCGTGCTGGCCGTGATTCTGGGGACCGCCATCGGAGTGGCGGTCGGCCTGGGCGGCTTCACCTTCGCGTACGCGAAGGGGGCGTCGTACCTGCGGGACGACCCCGCCGCCTGTGCCAACTGCCACATCATGAACGAGCAGTACGACGGCTGGCGCAAGAGCAGCCACCACGCGGTGGCCACCTGCAACGACTGTCACACGCCCGCGGGCCTCGTTCCCAAGTACTACACGAAGGCGAGCAACGGCTTCTGGCACTCGTTCTACTTCACCACCGGCACCTTCCCGGACCCCATCCGCCTGCGTCCGGGCAACCGCGTGGTGACGGAGAACGCGTGCCGCAAGTGCCACGCCTCCATCGTGGAGGCCATCGAGTCGCCCCCGAGCGGCCATGAAGCACAGCTCCAGTGTCTCACCTGCCACAACTCCGTGGGTCACCCCGAAGGGTCGGGCAACCCCGAGCTCATCCGTAAGGAGATTGCACGATGACCGAGCCCGAGAAGGCCTCGGAGAAGCGCCGGTGGTTCAGCGGCATCCGGCTCGTGGTGGCGGTCGCGGTGGTGGCGGCGCTGGCCTCGGCGGGTGTCACCGCGCTCCTGGTCAACATCATGGAGCGCAAGCAGGAGGGGAGGAACCCCTTCTACCGGGTGGTGGAGCTGGACGACACCATCACGGACCCCGCCGTGTGGGGGAAGAACTTCCCGCTGCAATACGACGGCTACCGGCGCACGGTGGACCAGAAGCGCACCCGCTATGGTGGCAGCGAGGCGTTGGCTCGCACGCCCACCCAGGCGGATCCGCGCTCGGTGGTGGCGCAGAGCCGGCTGGAGGAGGACCCCCGCCTGGTCACCATGTGGAGCGGCTACGCCTTCGCCAAGGACTTCCGCGAGGAGCGCGGCCACGCGTACATGCTGGATGATCAGACCTTCACCGAGCGCCAGCAGGTGACGCAGCAGCCGGGCACGTGCATCCACTGCCACGGCAGCGTGTACGTGCCCTACAAGAAGCTGGGGGACGGGGACCTCATCAAGGGCTTTGAGAAGATGAACCAGATGCCCTTCGCGGAGGCGCGCAAGCTCGTGGAGCACCCGGTGTCCTGCATCGACTGCCACGACCCCGGCACCATGCAGCTGCGCGTCACGCGCCCCGGCTTCATCGAGGGCATCGCCGCGCTCAAGGCCAGCCAGGGCGTGGCGGACTTCCAGGTGAACCGGGACGCCACGCGCCAGGAGATGCGCACGTACGTGTGCGGGCAGTGCCACGTCGAGTACTACTTCAAGGGCAAGGAGAAGCGCCTGACGTACCCCTGGTCCAAGGGCATCAACATCGACCAGATCATGGCGTACTACGACGAGGACGGGCACGCCGACTGGACCCACGCGCTCACCGGCGCCAAGGTCCTCAAGGCGCAGCACCCCGAGTTCGAGATGTACAACCAGGGCATCCACGCGAAGAGCGGCGTGGCGTGCGCGGACTGCCACATGCCCTACCAGCGCGAGGGGGCGATGAAGGTCAGCGACCACCACGTGCGCAGCCCGCTGCTCAACATCAACCGCGCCTGTCAGACGTGCCACAAGTGGAGCGAGGCGGAGCTGCTCCAGCGCGCGGAGACCATCCAGACGCGCACCTTCCAGACGCGCAACCTCGCCATGGACGCGCTGGTGGACCTCATCCACGACCTGGAGAGCGCGCAGAAGTCGGGAGTGCCCGAGGACGCGCTGGCCAAGGCGCGCGACCTGCAGAAGCGCGCCCAGTTCTACCTGGACTTCGTGGAGGCGGAGAACTCCATGGGCTTCCACGCGGACCAGGAGGCCGTGCGCATCCTCAGCAACTCCA
Source organism: Corallococcus interemptor (assembly GCF_003668875.1). GTDB lineage: Bacteria > Myxococcota > Myxococcia > Myxococcales > Myxococcaceae > Corallococcus > Corallococcus interemptor. The sequence goes on from NZ_RAWM01000175.1 coordinate 13,845, forward strand.
TCAACTTCTCGCGCCTGGGGCAGAACGCGCTGCGTCCCGCCCCGCGGGGCTCGCCGTGACGTCCGTCTAGTACTTCACGCGCACCAGGAAGACGTCGCCGCGCGTGGGCTTGAACTTGTCCACGCCGAAGTCCGTGACGCGGTCGGTGTAGCCGAAGAACACCGCGTCGCCGTCCGGCATCAACGTCACCGCCGGCACCGCCTCCACGCCGTACAGCTCGCCGCGCGCCTCTGGCGTGGCGCCCAGGAAGAGGCGCGACTTCAGCGGCTGGCCCGTGGGGTCGAAGCGCTGGGTGAAGAGCTGCGCGGACCCCAGGCCGTCCGTGCCCGTGGTGCCGTTCTCCAGCCACGAGTACGTGTAGCCCACCACCAGCACCTCGCCGGTGGAGTGGATGGCCACGCCCTGCACGGACGCGTCCACGCCCAGGTCGCGCGCCCAGCGCTCGGTGCCGTCCGCGCCCGTCACCACCACGAAGGGACTGGGGCTGGTGGTGCCCTTCAGCGACGCGCCCGCCCAGGAGAAGCTGCCCAGGAAGTCGCCGCCCGCCACCACGTCACCGGCGGCGTCGCGGCTCACGTCGCGGACGCTCCCCTTCACGCCGGGCCGCACCTTCGCCCAGCCGAGCGCGCCGTTCTGCCGGTACAGCGCCACGAAGGGGCTGCCGGAGCCGGAGCCCTGCGTGACGTTGGTGCCGAAGCGCACCGTGCCCACGTAGCGCCCCGCCACGGCCACGCTGCCATCCGCGCCGGGGGCCAGGGACAAGGGCTCGGCGCCCGCGCCCCCGGACTCCGCGTTGCCCACGGCGAAGGCGCGCTCCGCCGTGCCGTCCGCCGCGAACACCGCCACGCCGGCCGAGGGGCCCTTCACCGCGTTGCCCAGGTCCACCGAGCCCGGCGCGGTATAGGCCACGTACAGCCGGCCCTCCGCGTCCGCCGCGACGTCCTTCACCGTCAGCGCCCCGGGCACCCGGTTCGCCCAGCGCGTCACGCCGTCCGCGGACAGCCGCGCGACGATGACGCCGTCACGGAGCTTGCCCGTGCCCAGGTCCACCGTGCCCTGGATGTTGCCGGCCAGGAGCATGCCGCCCGCGCCGTCCGCCGCCACGCGCACGCGCACGTCCGCGCGCAGGGACTCGGGCGCGGGGTCCACGCGCACGTCGTACGCGTGCGTCCACAGCGTCTGCCCCGTGCCGGAGCGCCGCGTGAGGACCAGCTCCACGGAGTCATCCGTGGGCGTGCGCGCGTCCAGGTCGTCGTAGCCGTGCGCGGCCGCGGTGAAGAAGTCCCCGGTGGTGGCCTCCACGGCCAGGTCCAGCGCCAGGTCGTCCTGCGCGGCGCCTTCCTTCGCGAACCACAGCGTGGCCCCCGAGGCCGGAGGCTGCGCTTCCGGCTGCTTGTCCGGAGGCGGTGGCGTCTGTGGGATTTCATTGCCCGGAGGCGTCTGCGTTCCGCTCCCCGGTGGAACGTCGCCCGGTGTCGAGGGCTGCTCCGACGGGGGGCAACCCATCTTCGAATCCTGGCAGTTGTCCGGATCGGGCGTCTCCGCCCCGCCTCCGCACCCCCACCCTC
>NZ_RAWM01000176.1 GCF_003668875.1 Corallococcus interemptor
CCCTCCGCCCGGCTCCCTGCTTCACGCCAACCGCCCGATTCTTGACCCCCCCGGAGGCGATTGATACGACCGTCGACCAGTCTCCCTCCGCTCTGTCGACCGAGGCCCCAGTGATGACGAAGCAGTCGCTCCTGTTGGCGTTCGCGGGCGTGCTGACCGCATGTGGCCCCGTGAAGTCCACGTCCAACATCCTCGACGCAGAAGTGCAGATCCAGGCCGCGCGCACCGCCGGGGCGGAGAAGGAAGCCCCCTACGAGTGGACGGCCGCCAACCTCTACCTGCAGAAGGCGCGGGAGGAGGTCGGCTATTCGGACTACCAGGCCGGCGTGGACTTCGCGGTGAAGGCCTCTCGCTTCGCCAACGAGGCGCGTGAGAAGGCCATGTCCGCGGCCAACAGCGGCGAACCCCAGGGCCGCCCCCAGAACCCGTGACGCCCGAGCGCACTCCGATGAAGCGTCTGACCCAGTCCGCGCTTTTCACCCTGCTCCTCACCTCCATCGCCTGCGTCAGCGGCAACAAGATCCGCGCTGACACGGAGGTGCTCACCGCCGACGTGGAGCGCGCCCGCCGGGGAGGCGCCCTGCGCTGCGCCCCCGCGGAGCTGGCCGCCGCGGAGGCCAACCTCGACTTCGCCCGGGGCGAGCTCAGCCAGGGCAACAGCTCGCGCGCCAACCAGCACGTGCGCGACGCCGACGCCGCGGTGAAGCGCGCCCTGGAGCTGTCCAAGAACTGCGGCCCGCGCCAGGTGCTGGTGCGCGACCGTCCGGAGGCGCCGCAGCAGGCGGAGCAGCCCCAGCAGCCCACCCAGCCCCAGCAGCAGGTGGTGGTGAGCATCGAGGAGACGGACAACGACGGCGACGGCGTCCTGGACAAGGACGACCCCTGCCCCGAGCAGGCCGAGGACGTGGACGGCTTCCAGGACCAGGACGGCTGCCCGGATCCGGACAACGACGGCGACGGCGTGCTGGACGCGGCGGACAAGTGCCCGCTCATCCCCGGCGTGGCGGAGAACAACGGCTGCCCGCCGGAGGCCCCCAAGGACCGCGACGGCGACGGCGTGCTGGACAACGTGGACCGCTGCCCGGACCAGCCCGAGGACAAGGACGGCTTCCAGGACGACGACGGCTGCCCGGACCTGGACAACGACCTGGACGGCATCGTGGACGGCACGGACAAGTGCCCCAACGAGCCCGGCCCGCTGCAGAACCTGGGCTGCCCCATCGTGGACAAGGACGGCGACGGCCTCAACGACGACAAGGACAAGTGCCCGGACGAGCCGGAGGACAAGGACGGCTTCCAGGACGACGACGGCTGCCCGGACCTGGACAACGACAGCGACGGCGTGCCGGACGCGCAGGACAAGTGCCCGAACGAGACCGGCCCGCAGGAGAACGGCGGCTGCCCGGATCCGGACCGCGACGGCGACGGCATCGTGGACCGCCTGGACGCGTGCCCTGACGACCCGGGCGTGAAGGAGGAGCGCGGGTGCGCCAAGCAGTACAAGATGGTCATCGTCAAGAAGGACCGCATTGAGATCAAGAAGCAGATCCTCTTCGGGACCGGCTCGGCGAAGATCATCGGCAAGCAGAGCACCACCATCCTGGACGAGGTGGCGCAGGCGCTGAAGGACGCGCCGTGGATCCGCAAGATGCGCATCGAGGGCCACACCGACTCCATGGGCAACGACACGGCGAACCTGAAGCTGTCCCAGAAGCGCGCGGACGCGGTGATGGCGCAGCTGCTCAAGCGCGGCATCGACCCGGGCCGCATGGAGGCCGTGGGCTTCGGAGAGACGAAGCCCGTGGCGCCCAACAACACGAAGGCGGGCCGCGCGCTCAACCGCCGCACGGAGTTCAACGTCATCCGGCAGTGATGACGTGACCCGGCGGTTTCCCCACGCGCCTCCCCGGGCCTCGGTGCCCTGGGAGGCGCGGTCGTTTCCGGGGGCTGCTCAGCCGTCCTTGAGCAGCTCGTGCAGCACTTCGGTGGCGTAGGCGCCGCGCGGCAGCTCGAACGTGAGCAGCGCGTCCTCGCCGTCCACCGTGAGCTCCGCCGCGCCCAGCCGCACGCGGTACGGACGGCGCGTGCCTTCCGTCTCGTCGCCGCCGCGCTGGAAGTCGCTCAGCGTGACGCCCGCTTCGGTGAGCAGCCGCGCCTCGAACTCCGCCACCTCGCCCTTGGAGGCGGTCATCTTCGGGCCGAACATGGGCCCTGCCGGGCTCACCTCGAACGCGGCGACGCGCGGGTTGTCCACGTCCGGCGCCTCGCACACGAAGAGGCCGCCCGTCTCCTCCTTGCGCAGCACGTCGCCGAACAGCGCCGTGGCGAAGGTGCCCGCGGTGAGCCGCGCCGCCAGCGCCTGGTTGAAGAGGCGCGACTGGAAGGCGGACAGGTACAGCTTGCGCTGGAAGCGGTCCGGCCGTTTCGGCAGCCGCTGTCCCAACAGCAGCATCCGGCCCAGGTCCGCGTTGTCGCCGGCCCGCCCGAAGCGCTGCTCGCCGAAGTAATTGGGCACGCCCTGCGCGGCCAGCAGGGAGAAGGACTCGCGCGCCGCGCCCGGGTCCTTCACGCCGCGAAGCCGCAGCCGGAAGCGGTTTCCCTTCAGGTGCCCGGTGCGCAGCTTGTTGCCGTGGCGCTTCGCCTCCAGCACACGCACGCCCTCCAGCGCGAACTCCGGCAGGCGCCCTTCCGCGTTCGCGGGCACGGACAGCCACTGCCGCGTCACCGCCTGCCGGTCCTTCATGCCCGCGGAGCCGATGTCGTCCTCGCGCACGCCCAGGGAGGACGCCAGCGCGCGCACCACCTCGCGCGTGTCCCGGCCGCGCTTCTCCACCCAGAGGTACAGGTGCGTGCCCTCGCCGGACGGCAGGTACGCGGGCAGCTCCTCCACCTCGAAGTCGTCAGGGGTGAGCTTGAACGCACCGCCGCACCCGGGCACGCCCGCGGTCAGCCTCGGGAAACCTGTATCCGTCGTCACGGCGCCTCGAGCGTGGCCAGGAGTTCCTTCACCCGGCGGGCCAGGTCCTCGTCCGCGCGCGACTCCAGGAGCTCTCCTGCCTGGAAGAGCAGGAAGAACATCACGTCGCTCAGCGCCTGGCGGAACGAGGCCAGGGGCTCGCTGCCCAGGTAGGCGCGGTGCTTGTCGAAGGACTCCATCAGCCGGCCTTCCGGCAGGCTGCCGTCCGCCGCGAACGCCAGCCCCTCCAGCACCGGCGACGACGACAGCGCCTGGTTGGCCAGCGCCGCGTTGGCCGCCGCGATGAACTCGCGGTCCATGCCGGAGCGGGCCACCTCGTCGCGGATCTCCCGGAAGATGAAGTTGAAGACGCGCGCCACCGGACGCGCATCCACCGGAGGCGCCTGGCGCACCGGCGGACGCACCCGCGGCGCGGCCGTCTTCTCCGGCGCCACGGCCGAGGCGGGAGCCCCCACCGGCTTGTCCGTCAGCCCCGCGAAGCCCCCCTCCAGCAGCCGGAAGACGACCTTGGTGATGTCGAACTCGGACAGCCGCGCCGCGTGCCCCAGCTCCAGCACCGTGCGCCGCCCGTCCAGCATCGCCAGCACGCGGTCCTCGTCCTCCTCCAGCTTGCCGTCGGACGGACGCTTGCGCGCCACGTACATGCGGCCGTGGGGGATGCGCTTGCGGAAGTGCGCCAGCTCGTCGATCTTCCGGATGCTGTCCATCAGCAGGCTCTGCGTGGACAGCTGGAGCGAGTGGCCCGTCTTCTCGTCCAGCGGCTGGTCGATGAGGAAGAACGTCCCCTCGCGCGCCAGCACGATGGCGTGGAAGATTTCGCTCACCTGGTGGGTGACGCACTTGAAGAGGTCGTGCGCCTGGAGCACGCCCTTCTCCACCAGCGCCCGGCCCAGCTTGGACGGCGACTGCTCGCGCAGCACCGCCTCCACCTGCGCGCGGTCCGCGTAGCCCAGCCGCACCAGGATTTCGCCCAGCCGGTCCGCGGGCTCCTCGGAGGTGGCGCCGCGCACCTCGCCCTCGCGCAGCGTGAGCGACCGCTCGCCGCCCGGCGTGTGCACGCGGATGACGCCGCTCCAGCGCGACTGGCTGAGGAACGCGATGAGGTCCGACAGCGGGAAGCCGCCCGCGTCACCGGCCAGCACCACGCGCGGCGTGGGGATGGAGCCCCCTTCCGGCGGCGTGCGGGAGAACACCAGCAGGTCGGGCGCGGTGGGCATCAGCGCGTACTGCCCCGAGCGTCCCGCGAGCGCGGGGATGCCGGTCCGGTCCACGGGGACCAGTTGCGCGGCGCCATCGATGCGGAAGCGTTGGCTCATCGAAGGGTCAGTCGGCGGCCCACGCGTTGTTGTTCGCGCGCCACTCCACCTCGTCCTCCATGCTGTGCTCCAGCTGGGCTTCCTGGAAGCCCAGCTCGTAGGCACGTCCATTGAAGAACACGGACGGGGTGCTGTTGATGGCCGCCATGCGCCCCTGCGCCTGGAAGCCTTCAATCTCGTCCTTGTACTGCTCCGTCTTCAACACCGCGGCCAGCTTGTCCCCGTCCAGCCCCACCGACTTCGCCAGCGCGGGCAGCGCCTCCGGCTTGAGGTTGTTCTGCTGGCCGAAGAGCGCGTCGTGCATCTGCCAGAACTTGCCCTGGTCGCGCGCCCACAGCACCGCCTGCGCGGCGGGGATGGCGTTGGCGTGCATGGAGAGCGGGAACGGCAGGTAGCAGAAGCGCACCTCGCTGGGGTGCTTCCTGGCGAAGCCCTCCAGGATGGGGCGGGCCTTGCCGCAGAAGGGGCACTCGAAGTCGGAGAACTCCGCCACCGTCACGGGCGCGTTCGCGTCGCCCTGGCACATGCGCGGATCCACCTTGAGCTGCACGCGCGGCTCGCGGAAGGACGCGTAGTACTTCGACAGCGTGACGATGACCTCGCTCGCGGGCCCGCCCTCCGCCACCATGCGCGCGGACAGCCTGGCCATCCGCTTCGCGTGCTTGCAGGGCGTGTGCTGCTTGAGGCACGCGCCCAGCGAGTGGGGGCAGCCGCAGTAGCAGAACTCGTCGGTGAACACCGTGGCCAGCTCGCGCTTCGCCGCCGGGGGCAGCGCGGAGAAGTCCATGCCGGGGATGCCCGTCAGCACCTGGGCCGGATCCGCGGACGGAGCTTCGGCCGGAGCCCCGGCCGCGGGCGCCACCGGCGGGGCGGAAGGGGCCGGAGCGGCCGGCGGCGGCGCCTTGGCCGTGGCGGGAACTTCCGCGCTCTTGGTGCAGCCGGCGCCCATCAGGGCCGCCGTGATCAGCACGGGAGCAATACGCTTCCATCGAGGGAGGAGCACGGCTCCGGGGTTTAGCCACGCGCGCCGGGCTTGTAAAGCAAGGCGGCCTTTGGCAGACGGCCCTTCGCCCATGCCCAGAGTCCTGATGTTGCACACGGGAGGCACGCTCGGAATGGCCGGTGGCCGGCCCTCCGCCCTGCGTCCCGCGGCCTTCTTCCAGACGCTCCGCAAGCGCGCCCCGGAGCTGTTCCAGCTGGCCGACATCGAACTGGAGCTGTTCTCCAACCTGGACAGCTCCGAGATGCAGCCGGAGCTCTGGAGCCGGATGGCCGCCCACCTCCACCGTCGGCTGCCGGACTTCGACGGGGCGGTGGTGACCCACGGAACGGACACGCTCGCCTTCACGGCCAGTGCGCTGTCGTTCATGCTGCGAAACCCGCCCTGCCCGGTGGTGCTGACGGGCTCGCAGCGGCCCCTGGGGGAGATCCGCTCGGACGCGCGGCTCAACCTCATTGACGCGGTGCTCTCCGCGCTCCAGGGCCCGCGCGAAGTGACCATCTGCTTCGACTCGCACCTGTACCGGGGCAACCGCACGCGCAAGGTGAAGGTGGCCGAGTACGACGCGTTCGAGAGCCCCAACTTCCCGGTGCTGGGCACGCTGGGCGTGGACGCCACGTTCGAGAAGGGCCTGGCGTCCCGGGGCCCCTTCCGCCTCCATGAGAAGCTGGATCCGCGCGTCTTCCTCCTGAAGGTGTACCCGGGGCTGGACCCCGCCCTGCCGCTGCAGCTGCTGCCGCACGTGAAGGGGCTGGTGGTGGAGGCGTACGGGGCGGGCAACGTGCCCATCGCGCCGGAGCTGGGCCGCTCGCTCCTGCCGCTCTTCGTCCAGGCGCGGGAGCGGGGCGTGCCGGTGCTGGTGGTGAGCCAGGCGTACCGCAACGGGGTGGACCTCACGCTCTATGAGTCCGGGGCGAAGGCACTGGCGGAAGGGGCGGTGGGCGGCGCGGACATGACCCCCTCCGCGGCGCTGGTGAAGCTGATGCAGGGGCTGGCGGAGCATCCCCGGGGGGGCGAGGCCCTCTCCCGCTTCCTCCGGACGCCCGTGGCCGGCGAGCTGTCCGTCGGGCGGCCGACAGTTCCTCCACCGGAGAAGAAGAGGCGGCGGCCGGCGCGGGTGGGGAGGGTCGCCTGACACCGGGTGCGTGAAAGGAGCGTGGGTGTGCTTGCCGCCGTGAAAAGGCGGCCCGTAAGATGGGAGGCGCGATGTCCGAGGAGAAAACTTCCGTCCATTCCATTTCGGACCTGCTGGGCAGCGCCCAGCAGCAGAGCGCGTATCTGATCGTCATCAGCGCCAAGTCCGCCGCCGGCATCGGGCGGATGTTCAAGCTGGACCGCTCGGAGGTGGTGCTGGGCCGCAGCTCGGAGGCCCAGTTCCAGGTGGAGGACGACGGCATCTCCCGCAAGCACGCGAAGGTGGTCGCCATTGGCGACGGCCGCTTCCAGCTCGTGGACCTGGGCAGCACCAACGGCACGTACCTCAACGGCCTGAAGGTGAGCGCGGCGCCGCTGTACGACGGCGACAAGATTCAAATCGGCTCCAACACGGTGCTGAAGTTCAGCATCCAGGACGCGCTGGAGGAGCAGTACCAGCGCAGCATCTACGAGTCCGCCACGCGCGACGGCCTCACCCGCGTCTACAACAAGAAGTACTTCATGGAGACGGTGCGCAAGGAGTTCGCGTACTGCCTGCGCCACCGCGTGCCGCTGTCGCTGGTGCTCTTCGACGTGGACCACTTCAAGCGCATCAACGACGTGTACGGCCACCCGGCCGGAGACTTCGTGCTGACGCGCATCGCGCAGCGGGTGGCGGACACGGTGCGCACCGAGGACCTGCTCGCGCGCTACGGCGGCGAGGAGTTCGCGCTGATGCTGCGCGAGTCCGCGGAGGACGCGGCCCTGGCGTGCGCGGAGCGCTGCCGCGTGGCGGTGGACCGCGCGGACTTCATCTTCAGCGGCACGCCCATCAAGGTGACCATCAGCCTGGGCGTGGCGACGCTGCTGGACTCGGACTTCTCCCAGCCGGAGGACCTCATCTCCGCCGCGGACAAGTACCTGTACCGGGCCAAGCACGCGGGCCGGAACCGCGTGGACGCCAAGGCCATCAGCGGCCCTTGAGCCCCGGCTTCAGCGCCCGAAGCCCAGCCGCCGCAGTCCCTCTTGCGACACATGTTTGACGTGCGTGTCCGCGTCGCGTGACGCGGCCTCGCTGAGCGCCGCCACGGCCTGCGGTCCGCCCAGCGTGCTCAGCGTCCGCGCCGCCGCGACGCGCACGTCCGCCACCGGGTCTCCGCGCAGCCGCTCCGCCAGGACGCGCACGTGCGCGGCGCGGCCCACGAACTCCAGCGCCCGCGCCGCCGCCGCGCGAACCACCGGGTGCTCCGACGCCAGCAGCCCCGCCGCCTCGTCTCCCCGCGACGGCTGACGGTAGGCGGACAGCACGTCCAGCGCGGCCACCACCACCTCCGGCGAGCCGTCGTCCAGCGCCCGCGCCGCCAGCGCCATCGCGTCACCGTTGCGGGGCAGCGCCCCCAGCGCCCGCACCGCGCCCGCGCGCACCGGCACCACGTTCGATGAGAAGAAGGGCGCCAGCCGCTTCGCGGGAGGCGGGCCCTCCGAGCAGTCCCCCAGGAACGCCACCGCCTCTCCCTGGACCTCCGGCGTCCGGGCGTGGCGGCCCTCCGCGACGTCGCGCAGGAAGGCGAAGCAGCCCTTCTCGTGGGCCATCGCGCCCAGCCACGGACGGGCGGCCTCCGGGGACTCCGCGTCCTTCACCCCCTGGAGCGCCACGTCGCGCAGGGGCTTGCCAGCGGACTCCGCCAGGCCGCGCGCCGCCAGCTCGCGAACCCGCCCGTCGTCGTCCCCTAGCGCCCCTTCCAGCTCCCGCTTCGCCAGCGGGCCATACCGGCGCAGGGTGGCCACCGCCGTGCGCCTGCGCTGCGCGTCTCCAGACGCAAGCTCCGGCCGCAGTGAGTCCAGCTCGCGCGAGTACACGGCGAAGAGCCGGTTGATGACCGCCTCGTCCGGCGGCTTCGCCTCGGTGAGCAGCAGCCGGCCCACGGACGCACGCTGCCGCTCGGCCACTGCGAACAGGAGCTCCGCCATCACCGCGTCACCCGCGACGGGGCGCGACGCCACCGCGTCCAAGACCACGCGCGTCGCGGAGCGCCCCAGGAAGGTGGCCAGGTGCAGCAGCGCCGGCAGCCGCACGGACGGCTCCTGCGAGTACATCTCCAGCGACAGCGACTGCCGCACGGCGTCCCGCTTCGCCCACACCCGCGAGGCGGCCGAAGGGCCCCGGGCCCCCGCCTCCCGCAGGAAGTCCGCCGTGGAGCTGCCGGAATCCGCGGCGGCCCGGACGGCGGTGAGACAGGCCCCCAGGTCCGCGTCCTCCGGGGACTCCATGATCCAATCCGCCAGCGCCCGCCGCTCGGTGAGGCCCCGGCTCCGGGCCCCCGCCTTCACCGCCGCCCAGCGCACCCGCCAGTGGCCGTCCTTGAGCGCCGACTCCAGGGCCTGCTGGGCCTCCGGGCCCCCGGCCCCCAGGGAGGACACCCAGCTGTCCACCCGCCCCCCGGTGACGCAGGCCCCACAGGTCCGCGCCCTCAAGGAAGGGTCCGCGACGTGGCGGCGGCAGGAGGCCCAGCACTCGGAAGCGACCGTGCCGGCCCGGGAGGGGCTGGCCGCCAGCAGGAGGACCAGGAAGAGGAGGCGGAACACGCACCCGGGATTCTAGCGCACAACGGCCCCATCCTTTCCGTGCGGGTCTCCTTGCCTTTTCCGGCCCGCTGCGCCATACCCCCCGACCCTTTGAAGATTTCCAGACTGCATCCAGCTAGGCGGAAGGAGGTGACTGCATGCCCGGTATTCGAGTGAAGGAAGGTGAGTCCATCGAAAGCGCCCTCAAGCGCTTCAAGAAGGCCACCGAGAAGGCCGGAATCCTCTCCGAGATCCGCAAGCGCGAGCACTACGAGAAGCCTTCCGTGAAGCGGAAGAAGAAGGCCCTCGCCGCCAAGAAGCGCGCTGTGAAGAAGGCCCGCAAGTCGTACTAAGCAGGGTCTCGCAGTGAGGAGCCGGGGCTCCGTCAGGTGCCCTGGCTCCCGCCGTCCCATCCGCTGGCGCGGCGACCCTTTTCCCCGCCCGTGAGGAACCCCGACATGACCACCCTGAAAGAGCGCCTGACCGCGGACCTGAAGGACGCGATGAAGGCCAAGGACGAGCTGACCCTGAGCGTGGTGCGCATGCTCAAGAGCGCCGTGAAGTACAAGGAGGTCGAGCCGGGCGCGAGCGAGCTGGATGACGCGGGTATCCAGCAGGTCATCGCCACCCTCATCAAGCAGCGCCGCGACTCCGTCGAGCAGTTCAAGTCCGGCGGCCGTCCGGAGCTGGCGGAGAAGGAAGAGCAGGAGATCTCCGTCCTGCAGCGCTACCTGCCCAAGCAGCTCACCCCGGAAGAGCTCACCGCCGCCGTCCAGGCCTCCATCGCCGAGGTCGGCGCCAAGGGCCCCAAGGACATGGGCGCGGTCATGAAGAACGTGAACCCCAAGGTCCAGGGCAAGGCCGAGGGCAAGGCCATCTCCGAGGAAGTGAAGGCCCAGCTGGCCAAGCTGTCCTGAAGTCCCCGCCGTAACCAGGGGAAGGGGCGCCGGGAAACGTCTCCCAGGTGCCCTCCCCGACCCGGGCTTGAGCGGATTTTTTGATCCCTCGCCCTCCGCCCATTAAGCGCTGATCCTTCGAGGGCTCCTTTCCGCCCGTCCCCCACCCTGGGAGGCGAGCGGGCAGCCTGGAGGAGTGCGCGCCGTGTCCCAGCTTCCGTCCGTTTCCGCGCCCCGTCCGCGTCCGGCTGCCCTACCCGCCTGGGAGGACGGCCCGGGGGGATGCCGCCCAGGGTGCGTCAGACGGGGCTGTCAGGGTGAAGGGCGGCAGGCCGCGCTCATGCGGGTGGATGGAGGAGGGGCGTCGTGATTCCGGAGCACAAGATCCAAGAGGTCCTCGACCGAGTGGACATCGTGTCGCTGGTGTCCCGCCACGTGGAGCTGAAGAAGGCGGGCCGTGAGTTCAAGGGCCGCTGCCCCTTCCACCAGGAGAAGACGCCGTCCTTCTACGTGGTGCCGGAGAAGCGCTTCTATTTCTGCCACGGCTGCCGTGCGAGCGGCGACGCGGTGTCCTTCATCCAGCGCTACCTGGGCAAGACGTTCCAGGACGCGGTGCGGGACCTGGCCCAGGAGGCGGGCATCGACCTGGAGGCCGCGCAGGACCCGGGCCTCAAGGAGCGCCAGCAGGTCAAGGAGGCCACGGACTTCGCCGCCGAGCACTTCCGCGGCCTGCTCTGGCACGAGGACGAAGGCCGCGCCGCCCGGGCCTATCTGGCCAGCCGTGGCGTGTCGGAAGAAGTGGCCCAGTCCTTCGGGCTGGGGTGGGCGCCCGCGGAGTGGAGCCTCCTGGCGGACCGCTTCCAGAAGAACGGGATGCTGGAGTGGGGCCTGAAGGCGGGGCTCGTCAGCAAGCGCAACAGCGGGGAGGGCTGCATCGACTTCTTCCGCAGCCGCCTGATGGTGCCCATCCGCGCGCCGGAGGGGCGGCCCATCGCCTTTGGCGGCCGGCTGGTCGCGGCGGAGGACGGGCCCAAGTACCTCAACTCGCGCGAGTCCCGGCTCTACAACAAGAGCGAGACGCTCTTCGGCATGGACCAGGCGCGCGACGCCATCCACAAGCGCAAGACGGCCGTGCTGGTGGAGGGCTACTTCGACTGCATCGGCCTGCACCAGGTGGGCGTGCGTCACGCGGTGGCGCTGTGCTCCACCAACCTCACCGCCGGACACCTCCAGGTGCTCAAGCGCGCGGAGGCCCGCGACCTGGTGCTGCTCCTGGATGGAGACTCCGCGGGCCTGGCCGCCGTGGAGCGTCTGGCCGGTCCCCTGCTCGCCGCGGGCGCCCCCACGCGGGTGGCGCTGCTGCCGCAGGGAGACGACCCGGACGTGTTCGCCCGGCGCGAGGGCACTGACGGCGTGGAGCGGCTGCTCGAAGGGGCCCAGCCCCTCACCTCCTACCTCTTCGCCACCCTGCTCCCCGCGGGCAAGCAGGCGAGCTTCGAGGAGAAGATGGCCGCGCTGGAGCGGCTCAAGCCCGTCACCTCCCAGGTGCCTCCGGGGCTGACGCGCTCGGCGCTCATCAGCGCGCTGGCGGGCCACTTCGGCTGGATGCCGGCGCAGATTGAGTCGTCCATCCAGTACAAGCCGCCCCCCACGCCCAAGCCCGCCGTCGCCTCGCCCTACCCCAACGCCGTCCCCGCCCAGGCCGTGCCGCGCCCGGTGCCCAAGCCCCAGGCGGAGCGCCCCCCGCCGGAGTCTGAAGCGCTCTATGTGGCCGCAATCCTTCGGGATTCCCGGCTGCTCGCCCGGGACACCTTCCGCGTGTGTGATGAGCTGTCCCACATGGGGCTGCGGATGGTGCTGGCCCAGGCCACGTCCGGGCGCGGGCTGGAGGAGGCGCTCTTCGAGGCCTCCGAGGTCGTCAAGCGGACGCTCCTGGAGGCCGGCCGCCGGCTCTCTCCGGGGGGAATGGAGCTGGAAACGGAGTTCGTCCTCGCCTGTCGCGACATCATGAAGAAGCGCATTGACGAGCGGCTCGTTTATATAAAGCGAGCGACGGAACAGACGCAGGGGGCTTTTGATTTGACAGAGGAGACGCGATTGCTCCTGTCCGAGCGCAAGGAGCTGCTCGCCCTCCGCAAGCGCGTCCTGGATGAGCTGTCCCCCGCTTCCTCGCCAACGGGAACAAAGGGACCAATGCAACCGGTTTGAGTTCGCGTTTGTAAGAAAGCTCGACTTTGCGGTAGATCGGCCGGCTCGCCCAGGCCAAAGCACCTGATTTTCTTAAGGAGAAGTACCCGAATGCCGACGCAGAAGCCCCCCAAGGCATCCGTGAAGCCCACCAAGAAGAAGGTGGACCCGGTGATCCGCAAGAAGAAGGCCCCGGACAGCCCTGCGGCGAAGGTCACGAAGGCAGCGGAGCCTGAGGAGAAGGAGCTGCTGGCGAAGGACGCCCCCGCCGAGGCGCCCGAGAAGGTCAAGAAGAAGAAGGGCGTCGCCGCCATGGCCGACGACGTGGACCCCGAGGAGGCCGCGGAGGAAGCCGCCGCCGCCGTCCAGGTGGACCCGGACGCCGTGGAAGACGACGTGGAGGAGGATCCCGTCGCCGAGCGCAAGGAGGTCAAGGACCTGCTGGCCGCGGGCCGCGAGAAGGGCTTCCTCACCTATGACGAGGTGAACGACGCCCTCCCCGCCGACATCGTGTCGTCCGATCAGATCGACGACGTGATGAGCATGTTCGGCGACAACGACATCGAGATCGTGGACGCGCAGAAGGCCGCGCAGTCCAACGAGATCAAGCCCACCGTCGCCGTCGAGGAAGAGAAGGAAGACCAGGACGAGGACGAGAAGGACGAGGACGACGAGCCGGGCGGCAAGTCCAACGATCCTGTCCGCCTCTACCTGCGCAAGATGGGCAGCGTCAGCCTCCTCACCCGCGAGGGCGAGGTGGAGATCGCCAAGCGCATCGAAGAGGGCGAGAAGGAAGTCCTGCGCGCGCTGCTCGCCTGCCGCGTCGCCGTGGCGGACATCCTGGACATCAGCAACCGCCTGAAGACGGGCAAGCTGCGCGTGCGCGACGTCATCAAGGACGCGCCCGAAGAGGCCCAGTCGGAGAACGCGGAAGAGCCCGCCGACGAAGCAGCCGAGGGCGACGCCCCCGCGCAGCTGGCGCAGAGCGAGCTCAACAAGATCGAGCAGATCTCCAAGCAGATTGAGCGCTTCCGCAAGTTCGCCAAGGACTGCGAGGTCCTGGAGGAGGAGCTCTCCGGGAAGAAGAAGCTCACGGAGGTCCGCAAGAAGGAGCTGAAGCAGGAGGTGAAGGACCTCAGGACCAAGATGATGGAGGTCCTGGAGGAGATGCGGCTGAACAAGAAGCAGGTGGACCGCATCGTCGTGAACCTCAAGGGCCTCATCGAGCGCGTGGAGAAGGCGGAGGAGGAGCTTGGGGACCTGGAGCGCCGCTACCAGGTCAACATGAAGGACCTGCGCCCGCAGCTCAAGGAGTCGCGCGAGAACCCGAACATCGCCAAGAAGCTCCAGAAGCAGCTCAACTTCACCCCTGAGCAGCTGGAGGTCCTGGACCGCGACGTGCGCACGGCGGTGCGGAAGATCAAGCGCGTGGAGGAGGAGGCCAACCTCCCCGTGGACGCGCTGCGCCGCAACTACGACGCCATCCGTCTGGGAGAGAAGCGCGCCGAGCGCGCCAAGAGCGAGCTGGTGGAGGCGAACCTGCGCCTCGTGGTCTCCATCGCGAAGAAGTACACGAACCGCGGCCTGCAGTTCCTGGACCTCATCCAGGAGGGCAACATCGGCCTGATGAAGGCGGTGGACAAGTTCGAGTACAAGCGCGGCTACAAGTTCTCGACGTACGCCACCTGGTGGATCCGTCAGGCCATCACCCGCGCCATCGCGGACCAGGCCCGCACCATCCGCATCCCGGTGCACATGATCGAGACCATCAACAAGCTCATCCGCACGAGCCGCTACCTCGTGCAGGAGATTGGCCGCGAGCCGACGCCGGAAGAGATCGCGGAGAAGATGGAGCTGCCGCTCGACAAGGTGCGCAAGGTCCTGAAGATCGCCAAGGAGCCCATCTCCCTGGAGACGCCCATTGGCGAGGAAGAGGACAGCCACCTGGGCGACTTCATCGAGGACAAGAGCCTGGTGTCGCCCGCGGACGCGGTCATCAACATGAACCTGGCCGAGCAGACGCGGAAGGTGCTGGCCACGCTCACGCCGCGCGAGGAGAAGGTCCTGCGCATGCGCTTCGGCATTGGCGAGAAGAGCGACCACACGCTGGAAGAGGTGGGCCAGGACTTCGAGGTGACGCGCGAGCGCATCCGCCAGATTGAGGCCAAGGCGCTGCGCAAGCTGCGCCACCCCAGCCGCTCCAAGCGCCTGCGCTCCTTCGTGGAGAGCTGAAGCCGCTGAAGTAGACTGTTGAACCCGGAGGCCTCCGTTCCCTCAAGTGGACCGGGGGCCTTCGTCGTTTTCCGCCCTGAGTGAGGTGCGCCGTGGCCGCGAAGAAGCCCGCCCAAGAGCCCCTGCCCTTCTCCGAGAGCGTGATGAAGCAGGTGCGCTCCATTCCCCGGGGAGAGGTGCGCTCCTACGCGCAGGTGGCCATCTACGCGGGCAGGCCGGGCGCGGCGCGAGGCGTGGGGCGGGAGCTGAAGCACCTGCCGGGGCAGGCCACGCAGGTGCCCTGGTGGCGGGTCATCCGTTCAGACGGGACGCTGGCGCCCCCGGTGGCGCACGAGCAGGCGAAGCGCCTGCGCGCGGAGGGCGTCACCGTGACGGAGAAGGGGCAGGTGTTCCGCGTGGTGAAGAAGGACGGCAAGGGTTTATAGTCCGCGCGCGTCTGGCGTCAGAGACATGAGGGCCCTTAGCTCAGCGGTTAGAGCTGTCGGCTCATAACCGATTGGTCCCTGGTTCGAATCCAGGAGGGCCCAATTCCCCTCACCTTCCGCCTGTTGTCTTGGGAGCCTCCATGGAGGCGCCAGGGCGGAGCTCTGTCCCACCGCGACGACCGAGTGGGCCCGCATGTGAACCCGGAACTCGAAGCTCAGCGCTTGTCAGGTGAAGCCGCGGCCCTCCCTGTTCAAGGTGCCTACCAGCCCGTGCCCGGCACCCCGACGATGAATGGGGCCAGGAGGATGAAGATTCCGAAGGCTCCCAGCATGCCCAGGCCCAGCCACAGGTTCTCCCCGGGCAGCACCACGTGCCGCGGCTGCTCCGGGTTGTAGAGCACCTCGAGCGTGTCTCCTGGCTTGAAGTTGAGGGCCTTGCCCGTATGCAGCCCGATCTCCAGGAGGTCCCCTCTGAGCCTACCCCGATTCCGTGGACACCCGAGATGTGATGGAAAGGGTGTCCAATGTCGGCGAGTGACGCGAAGCAGAAGAAGCCCCGGAGGCAGCGCCGGAAGTTCACGCAGGAGTTCAAGGACGGCGCGGTGAA
>NZ_RAWM01000177.1 GCF_003668875.1 Corallococcus interemptor
CGGGGCGGCCGGGGGGGGCGTGGCGGGGGCCGGCGTAGCGGGCGTGGGCGTCACGGTCGTCACGCGGGCGGCATACCCCGGCGCGTCGATGTGGACGTTGCCTTCCGCGTCGATGCGGACGGTGGCCTTCTCGAAGCGCGTGTTCGTCACACCGTCGATCTTCACGCCGTTGAGGAAGACCGAACCGGCCAGGGCCAGCATGGGAACGAGCGAAGCCGCGACGGTGAGTGCAATGCGGGCGGACGGGCGGGGCATGGGGGCATTCCTCCTCAGGAATCCTCAACAGTCCCGGGAGCTTGCAAACGACTTAGCGCACCCGGGGGAGCGGGACAAGGCGGCGACGGCCCCGCTTGGAGCGCTCCGCCGCCCCGAACATTCACACCGGGGCCCCTCTTCCAGTCCGGCCGACCGGGCCGGGCGCTCAGGGCGCCGCGGTCGGAGCCTCGTCGGGCGTCGGCGGAGGCGGCTCGCGCTGCGCCAGCGCCCAGTCCCCGCCCAGGCCATGGCCCTCGCGGAAGCGGCGGAAGTCGCGCCGCACGGCCCGGGGGTAGCGGCGGAACTTCTCCAGCTCCCCGGCCTTCATGGCGTCCCGGATGCGCGTGGGGCCCGCGTTGTAGGCCATCAGCGCCAGGTCCAGGTCGCCGCCAAAGCGGCCCTGCAGGTTGCGCAGGTAGCGGATGCCCAGGCGCACGCAGACGGCGGGGTCCGCCACCACCTCCTCGCGCGACAGCTTCAGGCCTTCCTTCTCCGCCAGGAAGTGCAGCGTGCTGGGCTTGATCTGCATCAGGCCCCGGGCGCCCTTCTCGGAGACGGACTCCTCCTCGAAGTCGGACTCCACGTCGATGAGGGCCAGCACCAGCAACGGGTCATACCCCGTGCGGCGGGACTCCTCGTCGATGGCCTGCCCCAACCGCCGGCGCAGCGTGAGCCCCAGGTCCGGGGCCCGCTTGGCCAGCACGGCGTCAATGAGCGCCGCCTCCTCGGAGACGGACTCCTGGGCCACCACCTCGGGGACCACGGACTGGGGGGCGGACTCCTCCAGGAGGGGCACCACCCGCGCGGACACCACGAGCGCCACACCCGCGAGCAGCGGGAGCCGGGAGCACCCGCTGCTCAGGGCGTGCAGCCCCGCGAAGAACCGCGTTCCCAGCGACCTGCCGCCCGAGGCGGCGGGGCCACTCACTTACGGTGCTCCAGCGCCTGGATGCGTTCGTTCAAACGCTCCAGTCGGGCACCAAACGCCTGCAGCTCCTCGCGGCGGGGCAGCTTCAAGAGCGACAGCGCCGTGCGGACCCGCTCCTCCACGTTGTGCTCCAGGTCCTTGCGGTGCCCCGTCAGCCGCTCCGCGAACTCGCGGGCCTGACGCTTCACCTCGTCCTGGCTCCAGCCCGCGACGGACGCCACGCGCTGCACGGCGCGCGAAGCCTCCTCCTCCGCCGTGTTCACCGCCAGGAGCGCCTGGCTCCAGATCCGCTCGAACGCCTCCGCCACGGAGGGCTTCTCTCGGGGGGCCTCGGTGTTGTTGTCCATGAAGTCGCTCCGGGAGTGACCCGGGCCCCTCCCCGTGGGAGGAACCCTGGGCATTCAAAGGGGTTTGCGACCTAAGCACACCCCATGGGTGATGAAAACGTTGCTCAGGCGCGCGGAGAAGACGCCGCGCCGCCCGAATTCTTGGTCGAAGGGTGGGAACGCCGGGTGGGCTTCAGGAGCACATCCAGCTTCTTCGACAGGCGGCCCAGCTCCTGGGTGATCTGCTGCACCTGGGACTGGCTGGCAACTCCCACCGCCTCCACGACCTTCGCCTGGAGCCCATCCAGCCGCTTGCGCAGCTCCACGCCGGCCTCGTCCACCTTCTTCGTCAGCTCCTGGACGCGGGGGTCGGCGCGCAGCTCACCGGCCTGCACCTTCGTCCACAGGGCCTGGACCTCCTTCGCCGCCACCTGGCTGCGCGTCTCCAGCGCACGGAAGGCCTTGTTCGCCTCCCCTTCCAGGCCCTGGAACCGCTTCTGCGCCTCGGAGAGCCGCCCCTTCAGGTAGGCCTCCACGTTCTGCGTCACGCCGTTCTTCTCAGCCGCCTTCGCACTCGTCGTCTCCATGTCGCGCTCCCCCCCGGGTGTTCCGGGTCTCATAACGTGATGCGTCAAGATAACGCACCGCGACATGCTGTCAAGCGAACAGGAAACGAAGTGTGCAAAACGAGAAAGCCGCCGCCCCGGCATGACACCAGGACGGCGGCTGACTCACGAAGCGTCAGGGACGCTTCGGGGAAGCACTAGGCGACGTCGGTGGACCGGGTGTCCGGCCGCGACGGCGGAGGGGCCAGCGGGCCGGTGTCGCCGTGGGTGGCGGCCAGGGCGGCCTCCATCTCATTGACCTCGTCCGTGGGGCTCTCCACCTCGATGTCGAGGTGCTTGTAGTTCGGCAGGCCCGTGCCGGCGGGGATGAGCCGGCCCATGATGACGTTCTCCTTGAGGCCGCGCAGGTAGTCCACCTTGCCGTTGATGGCGGCCTCGGTGAGCACCTTCGTGGTCTCCTGGAACGACGCCGAGGAGATGAACGACTCGGTGGAGAGCGACGCCTTGGTGATGCCGAGCAGCAGGGGCTCGCCCACGGCCGGGCGCTTCCCTTCGGACATGACCTTCTCGTTCTCCTCCTCGAACACCCACTTCTCGACCTGCTCGTCGACCAGGAAGTTGGTGTCGCCCACGTCGGTGACGCGCACCCGGCGCAGCATCTGCCGGACGATCGTCTCGATGTGCTTGTCGTTGATCTTCACGCCCTGCAGTCGGTAGACCTCCTGCACTTCGTCCACCAGGTAGCGCGCGAGTTCCTTCTCGCCCAGCACCTTGAGGATGTCGTGCGGGTTGGCCGCGCCGTCCATCATCGCCTCGCCGGCCTTCACGCGGTCGCCGGAGTGGACGTTGATGCTCTTGCCCTTGGAGATCAGGTACTCCTTGGCCAGGTCCGCGCGCTGCTCGCCGCTCACCTCGGGGGTGATGATGAGCTTGCGCTTGCCCTTGGTGTCCTTGCCGAAGGACACCACGCCGTCGATCTCCGCGATCGCCGCCGCGTCCTTGGGCTTGCGCGCCTCGAAGAGCTCGGCCACGCGGGGCAGACCGCCCGTGATGTCCTTGGTCTTCGTCGTCTCGCGCGGCACCTTGGCGATGACTTCACCCGCGGAGATCTCATCCTGGTCGTTGACCGTGATGATCGCGCCCTGGGGCAGGAAGTAGCTCGCCTGGTTCTTGGAGGACGGCAGGTCCTTCACGTTGCCGGCCGCGTCGCGGATGGTGACGCGCGGACGCGCCTCCGGGTCCTTGGACTCGATGACCGTCTTGCGCGACAGGCCCGTGACCTCGTCGAGCGTCTCGGACATCGTCACGCCTTCGATGATGTCCTCGTAGCGCACGACACCGCCCACTTCCGTGAGCAGCGGGATGGCGAACGGGTCCCACTCGGCGACGAGCACGCCCGGCTCCAGCTTCTGGCCTTCCTTCACCAGGATGCGGGCGCCGTAGATGATCTGGTAGCGCTCGCGCTCGCGGCCGGACTCGTCGACGATGACGATCTCGCCGTTGCGGTTCATGGCCACCAGCGTGCCGTCCGCCTTCTGCACCGTGTTCAGGCCCGCGAACTTCACGGAACCCGCGTAGCGGTTCTCCAGGCTGGACTGCTCCGCGCGACGGGTCGCCGCACCACCGATGTGGAAGGTGCGCATGGTCAGCTGCGTACCCGGCTCACCGATGGACTGCGCCGCGATGACGCCCACGGCCTCGCCCACGGACACCTTGCGGCCACGCGCCAGGTCACGGCCGTAGCACTCCACGCAGATGCCGCGCTTGGCCTGGCAGGTGAGCACCGAGCGGATCTTCACCTTGTCCAGACCGCTGTTCTCGATGCGGCGGACGCGCTCCTCGTCGATCTCCTCGTTGGCGCGCACCAGCACCTCGCCCGTCACCGGGTCGAGGATGTCGTCCAGGGCCACGCGGCCCAGGATGCGCTCACCCAGCGGCTCGATGATCTCGCCGCCCTCGACCAGGGCGCCGATGAACAGACCGTCCATGGTGCCGCAGTCGTACTCGTTGATGATGGCGTCCTGCGCCACGTCCACGAGACGGCGGGTGAGGTAACCGGAGTTGGCCGTCTTGAGCGCCGTGTCCGCCAGGCCCTTGCGGGCGCCGTGCGTGGAGATGAAGTACTGGAGCACGGAGAGGCCTTCACGGAAGTTGGCCGTGATGGGCGTCTCGATGATTTCGCCGGAGGGCTTCGCCATCAGGCCGCGCATACCCGCCAGCTGGCGGATCTGCTGGGCGCTGCCGCGGGCGCCGGAGTCGGCCATGATGTAGATGGGGTTGAACGACGGCTGCTTGCGCGTCACGCGCTTGCCGTCCACGTCCCCGGAAGCCTCGTCCTGGGAGATCTGCTGCATCATCTCCTGGGCGACCTTCTCGGTGATCTCCGCCCAGATATCGATGACCTTGTTGTAGCGCTCACCGTCGGTGATGAGGCCTTCCAGGTACTGGTTCTCGATCTCCGCCACTTCCTTGCGCGCGTAGTCCAGGAACTCCTGCTTCTTCGCAGGGATGATCATGTCCTTGAGCGCGATGGAGATACCGGCGCGGGTCGCGTGGAAGTAGCCCGCGCTGCGGACGCGGTCCGCCAGCAGCACCGTCTCCTTCTCGCCCGTGAGGCGGTAGCAGAGGTCGATGAGGTTACCGAGCGACTTCTTGTCGAGCACCTTGTTGATGGCGTCGAAGCCCACGCGGCGCGGAACCACTTCCCACAGCAGCACGCGGCCGACCGTGGTCTCCTTGCGCTTGCCGTCGATGCGGCACACCACCTTGGCCTGCAGGTGGACCTCACCGTGGTCGTACGCGGCGCGCACCTCGTCCGGCGACGCGAACACGCGGCCTTCGCCGTTGGCGAACTCGCGGGCGCGCGTCATGTAGTAGATGCCGAGCACCATGTCCTGCGTCGGGACGATGATGGGCTTGCCGTTCGCGGGGCTGAGGATGTTGTTCGTCGACATCATCAGCACGCGCGCTTCCATCTGGGCCTCGATGGACAGCGGCACGTGCACGGCCATCTGGTCGCCGTCGAAGTCCGCGTTGAACGCGGCGCAGACCAGCGGGTGCAGCTGGATGGCCTTGCCCTCGATGAGCACGGGCTCGAAGGCCTGCATGCCCAGGCGGTGCAGCGTGGGGGCGCGATTGAGGAGCACCGGGTGCTCGCGGATCACGTCCTCGAGGATGTCCCAGACCTCAGGACGCTCCTTCTCCACCATCTTCTTCGCGGACTTGATGGTGGTGACGTAGCCCTTCTCTTCAAGCTTGTTGTAGATGAACGGCTTGAAGAGCTCGAGCGCCATGATCTTCGGCAGGCCGCACTGGTGCAGGCGCAGCTCGGGGCCCACCACGATGACGGAGCGGCCCGAGTAGTCCACGCGCTTGCCGAGCAGGTTCTGACGGAACCGGCCCTGCTTGCCCTTGAGCATGTCGGACAGCGACTTCAGCGGCCGCTTGTTCGGGCCGGTGATCGTCTTGCCGCGGCGGCCGTTGTCGAACAGCGCGTCCACGGCCTCCTGGAGCATCCGCTTCTCGTTGCGGATGATGATGTCCGGCGCGTTCAGTTCCTGCAGCCGCTTGAGGCGGTTGTTGCGGTTGATGACGCGGCGGTACAGGTCGTTGAGGTCGGAGGTCGCGAAGCGGCCGCCGTCCAGGGGCACCAGCGGACGCAGGTCGGGCGGGATGACCGGGATGACGTCCAGCATCATCCACTCCGGCTTGTTGCCGGACGAGCGGAACGCCTCGGCCACCTTCAGGCGCTTGGCGTACTTCTTCCGCTTCGCCTCGCTGGTGGTCTCGCGCATGTCCTTGCGCAGTTCCTCGGACAGCTTCTCCACGTCCAGGGACTTGAGCATCTCGCGGACGGCCTCGCCGCCCATGCCCGCGCTGAACGAGTCCTCACCGTGCTCCTGGAAGAGCCGGTGCATCTTCTCCTCGGAGATCAGCTCGCCCCTCTGGAGCGGCGTCGCCTTGGGGTCGATGACCATGTAGCTCTCGCAGTACAGCACCTTCTCCATCTCCTTGAGGGTGATGTCGAGCAGGTTGCCGATGCGGCTGGGCAGCGACTTGAGGAACCAGATGTGGGCCACGGGCGTGGCCAGCGTGATGTGTCCCAGGCGCTCACGGCGCACCTTGGACTGAATCACTTCCACGCCGCACTTCTCGCACACGACGCCACGGTGCTTCATGCGCTTGTACTTGCCGCAGTTGCACTCGTAGTCCTTCACCGGCCCGAAGATGCGGGCGCAGAACAGGCCGTCCCGCTCCGGCTTGAAGGTGCGGTAGTTGATCGTCTCCGGCTTCTTCACCTCGCCGTGCGACCACTGACGGATCTTGTCGGGCGACGCCAGCGCGATGCGGATGGCGTTGAACGACAGCGGGTCCTTCGGCTTCTCGAAGAAGTTGAAAATGTCCTTCACGTTGCCTCCGAAAACTTATGAGCGCCCATGGCGCCAAACGTTTCGGGCCCCCGCCCTGCGCCCGGCCAGCCGCTCCCTCCACGAGGAAGCAGCCAGCCGGTCAGGCGGGCGCACCGGCTTCTTTGAAAAGGCCTAGGCCTCGGTCCCCGACTTCCGGTCCTCGCCGTCGCCGCCACCCAGGAAGTCGCCGCCGAAGCTGCGCTGACGCTCCGGGGGCGCGCTCTCCAGCAGCTCCACGTCCAGGGCCAGCGACTGGAGCTCCTTGAGGAGGACGTTGAACGACTCGGGCAGGCCGGACTCCAGGACGTTGTCGCCCTTGACGATCGCCTCGTACATGCGCGTGCGGCCCACCACGTCGTCCGACTTGACCGTGAGGAACTCCTGCAGCGTGTACGCCGCGCCGTAGGCCTCCATCGCCCAGACTTCCATCTCGCCCAGACGCTGACCGCCGAACTGGGCCTTGCCGCCCAGGGGCTGCTGCGTGACGAGCGAGTAGGGCCCGATGGAACGGGCGTGGATCTTCTCGTCCACCAGGTGGTGCAGCTTGAGCATGTACATCACGCCCACGGTGACGTTCTGGTCGAACGGCTCACCCGTGCGGCCGTCGAAGAGCACCATCTGGCCGGAGCGCGGCAGCCGGCCCTCGTCGAAGAGGGCGTGCAGCTCCGTCTCGCGAGCGCCGTCGAACACCGGCGTCGCCACGTGGATGCCCTTCTTCAGGCGGCGGCAGAGGTCCTGCACCTCCTGGTCGGACAGGCCGTCCACGAAGTCACCGAAGGCCTTGTCGTCGTACACGGTCTTCAGCTGCTTCTTGAGCTGCTCGCCGCTGAAGTTCTCGTCGATGTAGCGCTGCAGCTGCTCGCCCACGCCCTTCGCGGCCCAGCCCAGGTGGACCTCGAGGATCTGCCCGATGTTCATGCGCGAGGGCACGCCGAGCGGGTTGAGGACGATGTCCACCGGACGCCCGTCCTCCAGGTACGGCATGTCCTCCTCGGGGAGGACGCGGGACACGACGCCCTTGTTGCCGTGGCGGCCGGCCATCTTGTCGCCCACCGCGAGCTTGCGCTTGATGGCGACGTACACCTTCACCATCTTGATGACGCCCGGGGGCAGCTCGTCGCCCTTCTTGATGCGGGCGATCTTCTCGCCGAAGGCCAGCTTCACGGCCTCCTTCGTGTCCTCCAGGCTGCGCAGGATGTCGCGCAGGCGCGCGTCCAGCGGATCACCGACGGAGATCTCGCCCCAGTACTTGTACGGCACCGTGGCCAGCAGCTCGTCGTTGAGGATGTCCCCCTTCTTCAGGAGGATCTTCCCCTTGTCGTCCACGAGCTTGCCCTGGACCTCCTTGCCGCGGACCAGCCCGCGGAGGCGGCTGTACGCGGAGTCCTGGAGGACCTTGATCTCGTCGTTCTGGTCCTTGAGGAGCTTCGCCTCCTCCATGGACTCGATCTGCTTGGCGCGCTCGTCCTTCTCCACGCCCTTGCGGCTGAACACCTTGGCGTTGATGACGGTGCCGACCACGCCCGGGGGCACGCGCAGGGAGCTGTCGCGCACGTCGCCGGCCTTCTCACCGAAGATGGCGCGCAGCAGCTTCTCTTCGGGAGACAGCTGGGTCTCGCCCTTCGGGGTGATCTTGCCCACCAGCACGTCGCCGGGCTTCACCTCGGCGCCGATGCGGATGATGCCGCTCTCGTCCAGGTCCTTGAGGGCTTCCTCACCCACGTTCGGGATGTCGCGGGTGATCTCCTCCTTGCCCAGCTTGGTGTCGCGCGCGATGCACTCGAACTCCTCGATGTGGATGGACGTGAAGACGTCCTCCTTGAGGATGCGCTCGCTGAGCAGGATGGAGTCTTCGAAGTTGTAGCCCTGCCACGGCATGAACGCGACGACCACGTTCTGGCCCAGCGCCAGCTCACCGGTTTCGGTGGCCGGACCGTCCGCGATCACGTCGCCCTTCTTCACCCGGTCACCCTTGCGGATGATGGGCTTCTGGTTGAGGCACGTGTTCTGGTTGGAGCGCTGGTACTTGAGCAGGTTGTAGATGTCGACCTCGCTCGACACGTCGCTCAGGGCCGCGTTGGAGTCCGCCTTCACCACGATGCGGCTGGCGTCCACCGACTCCACGATGCCGTCACGACGGGCCACGCACGTCACGCCCGAGTCGCGCGCGACGATGGCCTCGATGCCCGTGCCCACGAGCGGGGCCGCGGTGCGCAGCAGCGGCACCGCCTGGCGCTGCATGTTGGAGCCCATGAGCGCGCGGTTCGCGTCGTCGTTCTCCAGGAACGGGATGAGGGAGGCGGCCACCGACACCAGCTGGTTCGGGGACACGTCCATCAGGTCCACGTCCTCGGCCTTGACCTGGACGAACTCGCCGCTGCGGCGGCTCTGCACCAGCGCGTTGACGAACTTGCCCTTCTTGTCCGTCTCCGCGTTCGCCTGGGCGATGGTGTGCTTCTCCTCCTCGAGCGCCGAGTAGAAGGCCACGTCGCCCGTCACGCTGCCCGCGTCCACCTTGCGGTACGGCGTCTCCACGAAGCCGAACTCGTTGACGCGCGCATAGGTCGACAGCGACGCGATGAGGCCGATGTTCGGGCCTTCCGGCGTCTCGATGGGGCAGATGCGGCCGTAGTGCGTCGGGTGCACGTCGCGGACTTCGAAGCCCGCGCGCTCACGCGTGAGGCCGCCAGGCCCAAGGGCCGACAGACGGCGCTTGTGCGTGACCTCCGAGAGCGGGTTCGTCTGGTCCATGAACTGCGACAGCTGGCTGGACCCGAAGAACTCCTTGATCACCGCCGTCACCGGCTTGGCGTTGATCAGGTCGTGCGGCATGAGCGTCTCGATCTCCTGGAGGCTCATGCGCTCCTTGATCGCGCGCTCCATGCGGACGAGGCCGATGCGGTACTGGTTCTCCAGCAGCTCGCCCACCGCGCGGACGCGGCGGTTGCCCAGGTGGTCGATGTCGTCGATCGTGCCCTTGCCGTTCTTCAGGTCGATCAGGTAGCGGATGACCTCCAGGATGTCGCGCTTGGTCAGGATCTGACCGTCGAGGGGCTCCTCGAGGCTGAACTTGAAGTTCAGCTTGAGGCGGCCGACCTTGGACAGGTCGTAGCGCTCCGGGTTGAAGAACAGGTTGCTGAACAGGTTCGTCGCCGTCTCCGGCGTCGGGGGATCACCCGGGCGCAGGCGCCGGTAGATCTCCATGATGGCCTGCTCGGGGGACTCGATCTTGTCCAGCATCAACGTCTCACGCAGGTACGGACCCACGTTGAGGTTGTCGATGAAGAGGACCTTGAACTCCTTGATGTCGCGCTTGAGGAGCTCGTCCACCTTCTCCTGCGAGACCTCCTCGTTGCACTCGAGGATGACCTCACCGGTGTTCTCGTCCACCACGTCGTAGGCGGACACCTTGGTGAAGAGCTCGTCCGCGTCGATGGGCAGCTTGGTCATCTTCGCCGCTTCGAGCTTCTTGATGGCGGCGCGCGTGAACTTGCGGTTCTTCTTGACGATCAGCTCACCGGACTTGGTCTTGATGTCGCGCGTGGCGCGCTGACCCGGCAGGAGCTCCAGCTCGACGGACTTCTCGAAGTCCGCGGCGCTCTGCAGGTAGATGGTCTCGGTGGCGTAGTAGTAGTTGAGGATCTCCTCGGTGGAGCCCTTGAAGTCGAGCGGGTTCTTCTTCGCCGTGTCACCGACGGCGCCCAGGGCGCGGATGAGCACGGTGGCCGGCAGCTTGCGGCGCCGGTCGATGCGCACGTACAGCAGGTCCTTGTGGTCGAACTCGAAGTCGATCCACGAGCCGCGGTACGGGATGATGCGGGCGTTGTAGAGCAGCTTGCCCGACGAGTGGCTCTTGCCCTTGTCGTGGTCGAAGAACGCACCCGGGCTGCGGTGCAGCTGGCTCACCACGACGCGCTCGGTGCCGTTGATGATGAACGTGCCGTTCTGGGTCATCAGCGGGATTTCGCCGAAGTAGACCTCCTGCTCCTTCACGTCGCGAATGGACTGGGCGCCGGTCTCCTCGTCCTTGTCCCAGACGACCAGGCGGACGACGACCTTGATGGGCGCAGAGTAGGTCATTCCGCGCTGGTGGCACTCATCGACGTCGTACTTCGGCTTCTCCAGGTGATAGCTCACAAACTCCAGCGAGGAGGTCTCGTTGAAGTCCCGGATCGGGAAGACGGACTTGAAGACACCCTGAAGGCCAAGGTCCTCACGCTTCTCCGGGGCGATGTCGGCCTGGAGGAACTTCTCGTAGGATTGCTTCTGGATGTTGATGAGATTGGGAATGTCGATGATCTTCGCGATTTTCGCGAAGGTCTTCCGCACGCGGAAATTGTTCTGGATCTGCGTCGGCATTCGGTCTCCGGGGACGGCTGCTCGGGCGGGGCAAACTTCAGTAACGCGCGGCGGCGCCGGGAAATTTGGCAAATGTCAAATGGGCAAAGCCGGTGCCCCAGCAAAGGGAGCACCGGCCTGCTCATCCGATCAGCAGGCTGCCCGGGATTTCCCGGAAGAACAGGGCAGCCCCTGTACAGAACTACTTGATCTCGACGGTGGCGCCAGCCGCGGTGAGCTGGTCCTTGATCTTCTTGGCGTCGTCCTTGTTGACGCCTTCCTTGACCGTCTTGGGCGCGCCCTCGACCAGGTCCTTGGCCTCCTTCAGGCCCAGGCCGGTGATCGCGCGGATCTCCTTGATGACGTTGATCTTGTTGGCGCCGGCGTTCGCCAGCACCACGTTGAACTCCGTCTTCTCCTCAACCGGAGCGGCGGCGGCGGCGGGGCCCGCGGCGGCAACGGCCACGGCGGCGGCGGAAACGCCCCACTTGGTCTCCAGCATCTTCACGAGCTCGCCCGCCTCGAGGACGGTGAGCTTCGAGAGTTCTTCAGCAATCGCGTTCAAATCGGCCATGGAACTGTTCCTTCTGGTTGACTAACGGCCGGCGACCCATTTGGGCGGCTCGGCCGAAGAGGTTGCGGTAGAAATACTTCTCGGGACGATTACTGCCCCTGCGCCTTGTCCGCGTGCGCCTGGATGACGCGCGCGAGCTGCGACCCGGGGGCCGCGATGGTCCGGACCAGCTTGCCTGCAGGCTGGTTGAGCATGCCGAGCAACATCCCGCGCAGCTCATTGAGGCCCGGCAGCTTCGCCAGTGCCTTCACGCCGTTGGCGTCGACCCTGTTACCGGCGACGACGGCGCTACGGACCTTGATGGTCTCCATGTCCTTGATGAAATCCATCAGGATCTTCGCAGGAGCCACCTCGTCGTCGTAGCTGATGCACAGCGCAACGGGACCGGTGAAGTCATCCGAAATCGCGGAGACGGTCGTACCCTGAGCGGCACGGCGCGCCAGCGTGTTCTTGATGACCTTGTACTCGACCTGTCCCTCGCGGAACTTGCGACGGAGCCGGGTCACGGTCTCGACGTTCACCTTGGACGACTCCACGAGCACCGCGGTCTTGGTCCGCGCAAACTTCTCGTGAAGGTCCTTGATCATCTCCTCCTTCTCGCTCTTCAGCACCTTGACTCACCTCCTTCATGGCCCGACCTGACGGTCGGGCGTGATGCCTGGGCCAAAGTGGCAGAGCGAGAGAGGAGCCTCCGAGAGGCACCACACCGCACCTCCAGTCTCGGCAGGGCTGACCTTGCGGCCGTTTGAACCAGCAGCGGATGGACGGCCCGACCGGTTGCCCGGTTCCCAACGGACGCGTCTTCCCCACTCCAGGTCCCTGCTGTCATGAACCAGGTCGGAACGCCGCGTCTCTCGACATGGCGCCCCAATTGCAAAAGCCGGGGGCCTATACCCCCGGCTTTCGCAAAGATCCAGCACTTTTTATCGGACTGATGTTCTCCGGGCGACGGGACTGACGCTCCCCGTCAGGGAGCGCACCCTTCCCTGCCCGTCCTGACAGCCGCGACTAGCGGTGGCGCGCCAGGATTTCCTGGGTGTCGAGCTTGATGCCCGGGCCCATGGTCGTCGAGATGGCGATGCCCTTCAGATACACGCCCTTGGCGGTGGCCGGCTTGAGCTTCATCACCAGGTCCACCAGCGCGTTGAAGTTCGCCTCGAGCTTGTCCGCGGCGAAGGAGGCCTTGCCCATCTTGGCGTGGACGATGCCCGCCTTCTCCGCGCGGAAGTCCACCTTACCGCCCTTGGAGTCGCGGATGGCCTTGGCGACGTCCATGGTCACGGTGCCGACCTTCGGGTTCGGCATGAGGCCACGGGGACCGAGCACCTTACCGAGGCGGCCGACGATACCCATCATGTCCGGCGTCGCGATGACGGTGTCGAAGTCGAGGAAGCCCTCCTCGATGCGCTTCTGGAGGTCCTCGGCGCCCACGATGTCCGCGCCGGCGTTGGCGGCCTCGGTGGCGCGCTCACCCTTGGCGAACACGGCCACGCGCACGGTGGCGCCGGTGCCGTGCGGGAGCACCACGGCGCCACGGACCATCTGGTCCGCGTGCTTCGGGTCCACGCCCAGGTTGATGGCGACGTCGACCGTCTGGTCGTACTTCGTCGCGCGGGTCTCGACCGTCTTCTTCAGCAGCGCGAAGCCCTCGGCGACAGGGTAGCGCTTGTTGCGGTCCACCAGCTCGTTGGACGCGCGGAACTTCTTTCCGGAGTTAGCCATTGCAGGAATCCTTGAGAGAGAGGGCGGGCTAGCCGACGACGTCGATGCCCATGGAGCGCGCGGTGCCAGCAATGGTGTTCATGCAGGCTTCGATGGACGCGGCGGTGGTGTCCTGGATCTTCTTCTTGGCGATCTCTTCCAGCTGCTTGCGGGAGATCTGCCCCACCTTCTCCTTGCCCGGCTTCTTCGCGCCCGAACCCTTCTTCTTCTCCGTGTGGAGACCCGCGGCCTTCTTGATGAGGATGGCGGCGGGAGGGGTCTTCAGGATGAAGGTGAAGGAGCGGTCCTGATACACGGTGATGATCACCGGGATGATCAGACCCTCCTTGGCCTCCGCCTGCGTCTTGGCGTTGAACTGCTTGCAGAACTCCATGATGTTCACGCCCTGCTGACCGAGCGCGGGACCAATCGGCGGGGCGGGGTTCGCCTTGCCGGCGGGGATCTGCAACTTGACCTGACCTGTGACCTTCTTCATCGGCGGACTGCTGCCTTTCGCGGGGGTGGTTCCGACGGGCTGTCAGACGGGACAGCCCTCCCACCCGTTGATCCGCGCCCGTTTCCCGGGCGCGGAAGACTGTTGAAACTAGCCGGTGGTCTTTTCCACCTGCATGAAGTCGAGCTCCACGGGGGTCGCACGGCCGAAGATGCTGACGAGCACGCGCACGCGGCCCTTCTCCGGGTTGACCTCTTCCACGGTGCCGTTGAAGTTGGCGAACGGGCCGTCGATGACGCGCACCGTGTCGCTGGTCTCGAACTGGACCTTGGGCTTGGGCTTGTGGGCGCCCTCGGTGACCTGCGCGGTGAGGCGCTCGACCTCGCGGTCCGACATGGGCCGGGGCTGCTCGTTCTGGCCGACGCCCGGGAACCCCGTCACCTTGGAGGTGTTCTTCACCAGGTGGACGGTGGTGTCGCTGAGCTCCATCTGGACGAAGATGTAGCCAGGGAAGAGCTTGCGGCGGGTGGTCTTCTTCTCGCCGTTCACCATCTCCACGACCTGCTCCATGGGGATGAGGATCTCACCAATCAGATCCTGGTCCTGCAGGCCCTTGAGGCGCACCTGCTCTTCCAGGTTCTTCTTCGCCTGGTTCTCGTAGTTCGAGTAGGTCTGGACCGTGAACCATTTCTTCGCCATTACAGCTTCCCCCACAGGGCAGGCAGCCACTCCACCATCAAGTTGTAGGCGACGGTGTCGATGCAGAAGAGCAGAACGGCCGCCACCAGCGAGGCGACGACCACGGCCATGGTCGACGCGCGGGTCTCCGACCAGGTGGGCCAGGTGACCTTCATCAGCTCGGACGCCACGTCGATGGACAGGGCGTGCGTGCGAGGGTGGAAGTAGGCCGCGAGCACCACGGCCAGGCCGGCCACGTAGCCCACCAGGGTCGACACGCGCCAGCCAAGGCCTTCGAAGAGCTCCGCGTCGCTCCAACCGAACCGGCTCCAGAGCAACCCGAAGACGTGCTCCAGGAAGAGGGCCAGGACGATGCCGGCGACGAGATAGAAGATGACCACGAGCCGCTTGGGGTCGATGCCCGAGCGGTTAGCCTGCTGGCTGGCCTCAGATGCCGTCGCCATGGTGCCTCACGAGGGACTGCGGAAGCGGGACTGCGAAAAGGCAGGGACCCCCGGCACCGCTCGGTACCGGGGGTCCCTGTACTGAAGCTGGCAGGCCAGGAGGGATTCGAACCCCCAACACGCGGATTTGGAGACCGCTGCTCTACCGTTGGAGCTACTGGCCTAAACCTTCATGAACCCAACGACCGACTAGACCTTGCCTTCTTTGTGGTCCGTGTGCTTGCGGCAACGAGGGCAGAACTTGCTCAGCTCGAGCTTATCCTGGCTCTTCCGCTTGTTCTTCGTGGTCGTGTAGTTCCGCTCCTTGCACGTAGTGCACTCGAGCGAGATGATGGAACGATTACCCTTCGGCATGGCTTATCTCACCAGATGCGAGAAGGGAAGGCTACAGAAGCAGCCCTCCCTTCCGCAACTCAGTGCCCGTGGAAGCTGGTCGGCGGGAGGCCGATCAGGCGATGATCTCCGCAACGACGCCGGCGCCCACCGTACGGCCACCCTCGCGGACGGCGAACCGGAGCTCCTTCTCCATCGCGACCGGGGTGATGAGCTCCACCTCGATGGCGATGTTGTCGCCCGGCATGACCATTTCGACGTTGTCCGGCAGCTTCACCGTGCCCGTCACGTCCGTGGTGCGGAAGTAGA
>NZ_RAWM01000178.1 GCF_003668875.1 Corallococcus interemptor
CACCATCCGCTTCACCATCTGCGACTTGAATGCATCCGTGTACGCCACTGCGTCCTGCCTGCTCTCGCCCCCAGGCGTGGTCATCCCGGCCACTCAGCCGAGGCGACAACTTCCCTGACACAGGGGGTGATCGCGGTTCTTCGCACGATCGAGAAGTACGGCCCCACGAGGGGCGGACAGTCGTTCGGCGAAGTAGCTTACTTCCGCGTCCGGATTGCCTGCTGCGAGCAGTTCGCCGGATGCATGCGAGCGACGTTCACCTGCGCGACGGAGCGCACAAGGGGCGCACGGCGAAGGGGGAGGAGGGCGAGCGACCCGCGATCCGCGTCGAGAGTACCGGGGCCGTGCCTCCTGAACTCGATCCCGCGCATAGTGCGACGCAGCTGTGGCGGGAGGTCGAAGGCGCTCTTCGGGTGTTCGCCAGCAATGATGCCGACGACGAGAGCCCAGAGCGGGTTGCTACTCGCCGCCGAACGCCGGGCCCGGGTCTTCGATGCCGTACGCCACCTTGCGCCCAACCGGCGTGAGCTGGTGTCCCGCGTGTTCGGTATCAACTGGCTGGCTCAGTCCGTGCGCTCCGTAGCCGAATCCTGGGAAGCGCCGAAGAGCCACGTCGACCGGATGCTCGTGCGTGCGCTGGCCGACCTGCGCCTGATGCTCGTCGAGCGGAGGCGCTGAGCTGCCAACCATCACCGCCAAGAGGCGCGCCCGCGTGCCGTGTGCTCGCTGCCTATTGAGCTGGGCGAAGTCATCACATACGAGCACATTGTCGGGGCGCGGCATCTGGCCTGCTCGGAACACGAGGCAGGTCGACGCCGCAACCTGTACCCGATGCCGTGCGAGCTATGCGGCGTGCGGCTTCGACGTGGCGAAGGGAATCTGACCGTCGTCGAGCAAGCGGCCCCTGACGGGAAGTGACGTCGTAGCTGGCAGGCTACATGCGCCGATCTTGAGAAGTGCCCTCGCGGATGGCAGACGGAGAAACAGAGTCCCTAGCTGCTGAATAGTTGTAAGCAGTATTTCGGGTGGAAGACATCGATCGCGAGGCGTTCAACGAGTCCAATATCCTTCGCTGGTGTTATTGCTAGCCGCACGTAGGTGTATTTCAGAATCCACTCTGCCGCATCCGCTGCGTTGAGCCCGCGATCATGGGCGAGATTTTTCCTGAAGGTTCCGCCTTCGTCTTTAGCTGTGAGATGCTGGGTGACTCGCTTCTTGAGTCTCTGCTTCGCGCCGTGTCCTGATGACCCGATGTACAGAGCCTCGTGGTCCGGTCCGAAGAACAGATAGACGCCTTTTGCGTCCCTATACAGATTAAGTGCACTGTAATTATTGTCTGCCCCTCTTCGAACAAACCGAGCGCAGATAATGCGAGGGCACAACTGAGCTTCAATGAATAGTCTTATCTCTGCTCTCGATAGCATTCGATTCCTCAAGGGCCGAGCGAATCAATCTGACTTTGCGTCCACAAAATGAAGGCTACTGGATAGGCGATTGTAGTCGTGCTCGATCTCTGTTCGGCGTCGCGATGACGCCCCCATCTTCTCTGCTTGCAAGTCGTGCAGGCGGCTTAGAATTCTGTGTGCCTCAATCGCTTTTTCAGTCGGATCGACGCGCGGTGCCTTCCTGTGGAGGTCTTGTAGAGTTCTGAAGAGTTCGTAAGAGGGGGGATTGTCGGCTTGTTGCAGGAGAATTTTTAGGCTCCCCGGTCTGGCGCCAAGCTGCGCATCAAGGTCGCGCTCAGTGTGGATGCTGAGGAGACGATGAGGGGTACTTCCGTTGTAGCTAACGAGTAGATACTGGTGCCCCTTGTACTCTGTCTTCCCCATGATCTCGAAATGGTGCTCAAGGACTTCCTTTATGGTTGGCGCGGGCATTCCTATTCTCGCTTTGTGGCAAAGGGCAGGTCAGGGCTCTTGCGATATCAGTAGCTCAATGTCTGCTTCGTCCTTTGAACGACCTGTAGCTGTTTTCATGCGTATGAGGCCGGCTCTTGAGATAACTCGAACTCGATGATGTCTAATTCTTGCAAGACTGGCGGCCTGCCATTCCTTCTCAAAGTCAACCTCCGGCCTTGGGGTAACGATGTCCGCGCAGAATTCGGCGGTGTAGATGTGACTCTGTTGAGCCGAAAGCGTGAGCCGGTCTGGTGTTGCTGTGAGGAAAAGCGAGAGGCGAGCTAGTGCCTGAAGTGTCTTCTTGGCGTTGCTTGGCTCAGGCTCAATCAGAAGATCTAGATCGCGAGCGACGCGGCTTGCCGCATAGTGACGCACCGCAATCCCGCCAATGATGAGGAATCGAACCGAATGTTCGCAGAGCGCTGCAATCAAGCGTTCATTGCCGCTGGGTATTGTTAGTGGAGATTCCAAGGCGTGTGCTTGGTTGTGCTTGGACAAGATCAAAAACTATTGAGGCTTCTTCGTCGCTCCGCTGATGAGTTTGGGCTCTAGGTACATTACTCCCCCATTCCAGGACATCAGTTCGTTCCCACACTCAGTACATGAGAGTGAATCCTTGTCACGGGCAATCGATTTGAATTTCCGCACGCGAAAAACGGCGCCGCAGTGTTTGCAGGGGACTTCAATTTCAGAGGGCATTGGTAGCTTCTCCGGGTGTGAAGGCGCAGCATACTAGGCTCTGCCTATTCGCGCTCGCCATGAGGCAGGACTCAGAAGTGGATGCCCCGTTGGGGCTTCGTGGGCTACGCATTCCGCTATGGGTGAAATTTCCTCGGACGCTCCCCCCGGCGTGGATTTCCGTTCACTGGCGGAATTCAGGCTTGCTCGGAGCGCGCACACGCTCAAAAAATTTTGAGAAAAAGTGCGCGGCCCTGTGGCGATCTGCTCATGGCAGAGGCGTGATCCTGAACGCAGCGCCCGCTGCGGCTACACCCGCGTGCGCCCATCGAGTTTTGAGGCTCCCAAGGCGATAATTTTAGGGGAAACCTCCACCCCGCCGAGCTTGCTCCCCCAGCAGCCGACAGAAAACTTCGCGAAACCGCACCCATTTAGCTTGGGTGGCGCGGCCAACCAAACGCGCTGAGCAGTGCTTCGCCGTCTGAGGTCACGCAATGGGATTGCTCGACAGGGTGCGCGCCGCGCTGAGCGGCAGCAAGCGCAAGGGGACCGGCTTGGGGCTGAGCCGATGGACTTCGGCCCCGCCACGTCGCGAGGTGCCCGCGCTGCTCGCGGCGTATGCCGAAATGCCGTGGCTCGGGACGATCGTTGACACGGTCGGAGACGCCTTCGCTGGCGTGACGTGGCGTGCCTTCCAGCGGCGAGACCCCACCACTCGGAACGCGCTCGTCGACGTGTCACTTCGCCGGGCCTGCGGTGACGAGCGTCGCGGGCGGTTGAAGGCGCTCGTCCACGTGGCGGGCGCGGTCGAGCTGCCCGACCATCCACTGCTGCGGCTGCTCGCGGACCCAAACGACTACATGACGGGTCGCGACTTCGCGAAGCTGTTCTGTACGCACTACGACCTGACGGGCGAGTTCTTCGCGGTCGTCGAGGAACTCGCGGGCGTGCCGGTCGGCCTATGGCCGGTGCCGCCCGATTGCGTGCTCGCGCTGCCTGACCTGAGCAAGCCGAAGGGTGAGCGCACATACACGGTCACGGCTGGCGGTCGCATGTTCACGCTTCCGACCGCGAGCGTCGTCTACGTGAAGCGCCTGAACCCGGCTGACCCGCTCGGGCGTGGCATCGGGATCGCCTATGCGCTCGGCGACGAGGTCGACACCGACGAGCACGCCGCGCGCTACACGAAGAACGCCTTTTATAACAACATGCTGCCGGGCGCGGTCATCGCGATCGAGGGCTTCAACGAATCCCAGGCAGGTCCCGCGAAGGCGTTCAAGGAATCGCTGGCTCGGGAGTATGGCGGGCCAGCGAACGCGGGCCGGGTGATGATCACGAGCGGCAAGACGACGTTTGCCCGGCTCGACACGCCCTTTCGCGACATGCAGCTCGTCGACTTGCGGCGGTTCCTGATGGACTTCGTCCGGATGGTCTACCGCGTGCCACCCGAGATCGTCGGCGACGTGACGAGCAGTAACAAGGCGACGAGCTTCGCTGCACGCGAGCACCTGGCAGAGCAGGCGACGAAGCCGCGCGCCGAGGTGTTTCTCGCCGCGATCCAGAAGCACCTTGCACCCCGCTTCGACGACGAAGTGATCCTTTCCTACGACTCACCCGTGCCGGCCGACCGCGAGCACCGGCTGCGAGTGATGGGCATGCTTCCGAGCGCGTTCACCTTCGACGAGTGGCGCACCGAAGCCGGGTTCAGGCCGCACCCCGAGCGGACGGGCTTCGCCGAGCTGTTGCCCGGCCAGAAACCAAACGAGCCGCAGGCGACACCGACGCCAGCCGCGGGCAGCTCGGCTGAAGCGAACGCCGAAGCCATCAGCGGCGACTGAGCCACGCGCGAAATCCGCACCCATTTACCGGGTGCGATGCCGAACCCGATCACACGCTCTCTTCAGCTCGCCGCCGTTCGGAAGGATGCGGATGCGCTGACCGCCGTCGAGGCTGGCAGCGGTCGGCGTGTCTACACGTTCAGGGCGAGCGACGGCGACTTCGATCGCTACTCCGACCGGCTGAACGTCAAGGGTTGGAGGATCGACGGGTACAACGCGAACGGCGTCGTTCTCTTCAATCACGACGACGGCGCTCAGGCGGCACTCACGGGAGCTGAGCCGCCGCTTCCCATCGGCAAGGGGCGCGTCTACGTCGAGAACGACGCGCTGATGATCGACGTCGAGTTCGACGACGAAGACGACTTCGCACGCAAGGTCGAGCGCAAGGTCGCGAAGGGCATCCTCAACGCTGTCTCAGTCCGTTACCTGATGCTTCCGGGCCAGTACCGCGCGAACGATCGCGGCGGCTTCGATTGCGACGCTCAAGAGCTGCTCGAAGTTTCGATCGTGACGATCCCGGGGAACGCTCGCGCTTTGCGCGCAAAGTCGCTCGACGGTGAAGGTGAAGACCTCGTCGAGCGTATCGCGAAGCGTGTCGTCGAGCTGCTCGAAGAGCGAGAGAGCAAAGAGAACGACAAGGCTGACGCAAGCGACGAGCAGGGCGAAAAGCCAAACACTGGCGATGAGCCAGCCGCCCCGAACGAGAGCAAGCCCGATACGGGCGAGCCACCGTCTGCCGATGCGCCAAAGGCAGACGATGAGGACGACAAGGCGAAGGGTCTCGACGCCGCCCAAGCCGCGAAGGTCTTCGTCGAGGCGTTCAAGGGCTACATCCGAGGGAGTGACAAGAAATGACTCGCAAGCAGATCGCGGAGATGGTGAAGGCGCTCGGCCCCGAGGTTGCGCGTGAACTGATCGACGCGGCGGCCCGAAGCGCCCCCGGCCGCGTGGGTACAGACAGGGCGACGCGCGAGAGCAGCGTCTACGCGAGCGTCGCAAACTTCGGCGCATTCACGAAGAGCGTCATCGCCTTGGGTCGCCGCACGAGTGCGACCGAGCTGATCGACGCCGCGAAGCGCTTCGGCAATGCCGCCGTGCAGAAGGCGGTTCAGCTCAGCAAGTTCGACTCGGCGGGCGTGCTCGTGCCCATCCAGCAGAGCGGCGAAGTGATCGAGTTCCTGCGGCCCGACGCGGCCCTGCTCAAGCTCGGCGTGCGAACCCAGGCGTTTCGCGGCGAGCTGCACATGGGCACGCAAACGGGGACTTCTGTCTTCAAGTGGGTTGGCGAGGGGGAGACCGTCCCGAGGAGCGCGCCGAAGTACGGGAAGATCGTGCTCAAGGCGCACAAGGGCATGGTGCTGACGGACATCAGCAACGACCTGCTGCGCACGCCGGGGGTCGGCGACGCAGGCGTCGGAGAGGACATCCGCGCCACCGTGGCCGATGGCCTCGACGACGCCGGGTTCAATGGTGACGGCACGGGCGCCGCGCCGAAGGGGCTCTTTGTTCAGTTCGACCCCGCGCACTCGTTCGCTTCGACGGGCACGACCCCGTCGGCTTACCTTGCGGACATAGACAAGGCGGTAGAGCTGCCGCTGACGGCGCATGTTCGCATGGGCACGGCGGCCTGGGTCATCCACCCGACGCGAGCAACCGCGCTGATGCAGCTCCAGGAGTCCGGCCTCTTCCTCTTCCGTGGGGAGATGCTCGACAAGGGGACGATCCGGGGCTTCCCGTTCGTGATGACGACGCGCGTCCCGACGACGCGAATCACGTTCTGTGCCGACTGGCGCCAATTCATCTACGGGATCGACGAGAATCTGATCCTCTCCGAGCACGACACCCGCGCCGAGCACGACGAGACGACCATCCGCGCGATCGTGAAGGGCGACTTCAAGCTGCGCCAGCCGAAGGCGTTCAGCTCGATCACCTACTAACCCGACCGCGTGACGCCGGGGCAGCTCGCACAGTGCCCCGGCTCCGCTCCCCCAACCGAAAGGACTCCCCAAGTGAACGCCAATTCCACCGACGCGGGTGTGCTCATCGCTCCCCGCTCGGGCAACGTGCCCGCCGCGGTCGCCGCTGGCACCCGCAACAGTGCCGCCGTCGACCGGCTCGGCTTCGACTCGTGCGTGCTCGCGGCTCAGACCGGCGCGGCTTCCGGTGCTCCGACGACCCTGACGCTCGCCGCGAAGCTCCAGGAAAGCGCCGACGGTGCGACCGGCTGGGCCGACGTCGCCGACGCCGCGATCGACCCGCTGACCGCCGCGAACGGGATTGCCCGCATCAACGTGCGGTTGCCCACCGCGAAGCGCTACCTGCGCGTCGCCGAGACGGTGAGCTTCACGGGCGGCAGCTCCCCGACGATCGGCGCGAGCAGCACGATCGTTCTGTGCGGCCCGGACGAGATCCCGGCCGTCTGAGCGCCCCGGCTGCCGTCCCTTGCGGCTGGGGGCTAATGGGCAGCAGTCCTCACGATGGCAGTCTAGCGAGTTGCTTGGCTAGTTTGAGAACTCTAGGTCCAGTGGCGCCGGGAGCCAATGCAGCTGGGGTCTCGCAAATCAGCGCAAGCCCAAGTGCGTTCATAGGGCGTGCATCATCGTCAGAATCAAGAACCATAGCGATGATGCGCGCTATCTCGAAAAGACCATCGACGGTTGTCAGTTTGGCAAGTTCAAGCACTTGCGCCTCAGTTGAGCCGAACGCTTTTGCGCAGAGTTTGATCGCGTCTTCAAACTTCTCCTCTTTCAACAGTGTGTGAAGTGCAGTCAGCGTTTTCCCCGCAGGTCCCATGGCAGCCTCCTTTGGCCGACGATTTCGGCCGCAATCGTGAAGCTGGACATATCAGCGGCCTGGATCCCGCTCAATCCGAGCCTTCGCGGATGTTCCTACTCGTTGCGCGTGATGGGCCTCCTTTGTCCCTGTGTAGCCGCGCCGCGCAGCTCCTGAGCCTTCCTGTGCCCCTTCCGACCGACTTGTGCCTTGCCGCTACCGTGGCGGCCGACCTGGGCGTGCCCGTCGACCCGAGTGTTGAGCGTTGCGTCAGCGCGGCTAGTCGGGAAATCGCTCGACTGTGCGGCCGGCATTTCGGGCGCGCGACCGTCACGGAGTATCCCGCGAGCTACGGGCGCCCCTTCCTGTTGCTTGAGCGCCCGCCGCTCGTCGCGATCGTCAGCGTCGTCGAGCGCGGCGAGCTGCTCGACCCGGCCCGCTACACGATTGCCGGGGACCTGGCTGACGGCGGTCTCGTCTACAGGCTCGAGGATTCATGGCCGGACACGGCCCGCGTCGGTGGGCTCGTGACGCTGACGGTCGATCTGCGGCAGGGCAGCCCCTCCGCGCTCGCTGTCACGTACACGGGCGGCTTCGTGACTCCCGGGCAGGTGGCGGTCGACCCTTCATCGGGCCCGGTCACGCTGCCGGCTGACATCGAAGAGGCTGCGATCCTGGAAGCGTGCGCGCTCTTCCGTGGCCGGGGGCGTGACGCCGAAGTGTCCGCCGAGAGCCTCGGGGATTGGTCCGTGAGCTATCGCGAGCGGGCGGAAGGTCAGCGCCTCGCGAGCGCCCGCGCTGAGCTGTTGCTCGCGCCCTACGTGCTTCGGCGGGTGAGCTGATGGGTGGACCCGCCGCGCTCTTCCGACAGCTCGTGAGCTTCGCCGAAGTCACCGGGCGCGACTTCTACGGGAAGCCGACGCTCGGGCCGGTGACGGTCGCCGCTGCTCGCGTCCAGCCGGGCCGAAAGCTGATTCGTGACGCGACAGGGGGCCGAGTTCGTCGCCTCGTTCATCGTCTACACCGCCGCCCCAATCACCCTGCGTCACCGAGTGTGGTTCCCGGGCGATGACCCAAGCGATTTCAACCGCGCCCGCCGCCCCGCTGCCGTCGACGAGCACGCGGACGGGACCGGGGTTGTGCGCTTCCGAAAGGTCTTCTTCTGATGGCACGCGACACCGCAGCCGACCTCGCGGCCATCCTCGCCTCTTCGGGGCTTGAGCTGAGCGCCGGGACAAACCTGTTTCTCGGGCCCGCGCTTGAGGATGACGACGCCACCGTCCCGGACGTGTCGTGCTTCGTCCTGCAAACGGGCTGCGCCCCCCGATGAGCTACGTGTCGAGCATTCGCGGTCGGTGCAGGCCGCACGCTCGACCCTGACTGGATGAAGGGGAAGCCGGGCGGCTGGGAAAACGAGCTGCTCGTCGCGTACCTGCGGCCCACCTGGGGCGTTGCCGCCTACTCCGTGTCGCTCGTCGACGGAGCGTTTCTGTGGGGCGGCAAGTTGCACCGCTGACCCACATAGGACGGGTTCGCCTGTAGGAAAGAGACCCACTGCGCGCCGACCCGCGATGCTAGCCTTCCCCCTTGGGAGGTCATGCACCCTTGCTCCAACCGTTCAGATTGGCCCTAGCGCTTGCGCTCGTCTCGGGAGCTGCTGCGGGGGCTGAGCCGGCACCGGGGGCGCGCGTTGACCGTAAGCGCCCCGTGACCGTCGCCAACGCCCCCACCGATCCGCTGCCCGTTGTCCATGTCTCGGCGGACTCGCCGACGTTGTTCCTGTTCTCCTCGCCGATCCAGCGGAAGACCCTCACCTTCGACGAGTCCCGGATTCGCATCCTGGATGCCGGCGAGCGGTCGATCATCGTTCAGCCCGTGGCCAATCTCGGCGACGGCGAGCGTCAGGAGATCGGGGTCTTCTTCGCCGACGGCCGAGCGCCAGCGCGGGCCGCCTTCGTCCTCGTGACCGACCCGGCAGAAGTGGACTCGCGGATCGACGTGCTGCGTCCCACGCCGCCGAACGAGACCTGTCCGACGGACGCTCACGCTCCGGCGCCGAAGCCCGAAGATTTCGTGTTGCTTGGCTTCGTGGACGGGAAGGGCGTCACAACATCTACCCTCAAAGGCCGTGATGTTCCCGCGCAGGGCCTCGCGTCATCCGAATCGTTCTCCTATCGGGGCAAGGGCTGGATTCTGGTGGACGTGGCGATCTGGAACGAATCCGATCGGCCAGCCTGGACACCACGAGAGGCGACGTTTACGGGGCGTGTCGGCATGCCATTGCGAGCGCGGATCGT
This sequence comes from Corallococcus interemptor, assembly GCF_003668875.1. Taxonomy (GTDB): domain Bacteria; phylum Myxococcota; class Myxococcia; order Myxococcales; family Myxococcaceae; genus Corallococcus; species Corallococcus interemptor. The sequence continues at coordinate 9,484 of NZ_RAWM01000178.1, forward strand.
GACAAAGAAAAAGGGCCCGATCCCTCCGGGGGAGGAAAGGCGCGTGCTCGCGGTCGCTGAAATTCAAGAGTCAGACGCGAGCCTTGTTTTCACTCTGGAGTTGCGAGGGGACGGGGGCCGCAACTTGACGATTCCCGACGTGCGCTTTCCGAAGCCCGGGGCGGGGGGCACCCCATGACGGCCACGCCAATTGAGACGCCACCAAGCACGCTCATTGACGGATGGCAGGTTTCCAAGGAAATCGGCAACGGTGGCTTTGCCCGCGTCTTCCTCGGAGAGAAGAACGGCAATCGCGGTGCGATCAAGGTGGCGCGTCACCGGGAAGTGAGCGGCGACTTCAAGCAGACTCACGCCCGGACCTTGCGCGAGCTGACGGCACTTCTCATGCTGGATCACCCGAACATCGTCCGCCCGCAGGGGCATGGCTACACGGCGACCGGCAACGTCTATCTTGCGCTTGACTACGTGGATGGCTGGACGCTCGCGGAGTGGTCAGAGCGCAAGCACCCCACGATTCGTGAGTTCCTGAGCGTCTTTGAAAAGATTGCCGGTGCGCTGTCTTACATGCACAGTCGGGGCGTGCTGCATCGGGATTTGAAGCTGCTCAATGTCCTGATCCGCAAGAGTGACGGCGAGCCTGTCATTATCGATTTTAGCTGCGCGACCTACTCGCTCGCCGAAGACCTGACGGAGGGCGGTTTGCCTCCAGGAACCGAACGCTACCGCGCGCCAGAACAGTTCCAATTCTTGCGCGAGCATAAGGACGAGCACCGGGCCCGCTATGCCTTTCAGGTCGCCGACGAGATTTTCGCCGTTGGCGTCATGCTGCATGAGTTGCTGACCGATTCGCGACCGACAGAGTTCCGCCCGCGCTTCGCCCTGAACAGCCAACAATTCGAGCCGCCGCCGCCCCGGCTCGCGAACGCTCGTGTCCCCGAGGTACTGAGCGATCTCGTCGAAAGCCTCCTGGATCGGGACCCCTCACGGCGCCCGGTCGACACGGAAGCACTTCGTCGCGAGTTCGCAGACCTCCGGGCCGACCCTATCGTCGACTACGACGTGCCGGCGCATCCGCCATCGGAACAGCATCCGTCCGAGCCCGACGCACAGGGAGCACTCGGAGCGCCGCTCCCTATCGGCCCCGCCCCCCTCAAGTTGCACGTCGCCCTAATGAAGCGCCCGCACCGGCCGGCAAGGTGGCTCGCGGGCGTTGCGGGTGTCGTCGCGCTCGTCGTGGCTGCGGCCTTCTGGGGCCCATCAGCCGAGAGTCCCGCCCCACCTCCCGAACCGCGCGTCGCTCCGAACCCGCGCCCTCCCAGCGCACCCCATTCACCACCGCCCATAGCAGCCCCTCCTGTTATGTCACCACCTGGTCCGTCGCCCGTGCCAGCCCCCGGGCCGGCAATCGCCGCTGTTCCGAAGGAAGGATCCGCTTTGAAGAACCCCGCCCCCGAAGTCCTGACCCAAGAACGCACATCCCGCATGCCGAAGAAGTCTGTTGCTGCCGCTGAGTGCGCGTCGCTATCGCTCATCGCGGCGCTGGCGGCGGGTTGTCCGGGCGCCCAGATTCGGCCCGAGTCGTTCACCTGCCCGGCTGGAGCGGAACAGGCCATGCGGGAGAATCTCCACTGGACGGACGGCGACAATTTCACACTCTTGCTCGACGACCGCTATGGGCGAGAAGACGTCTGGTTCACCGCTGGCGCGGAGGTAGTGGGGATCGTCCCGAAGGGCATTGGCCGTGAGCGGCAGTTGGAGGTCGCCCCTGTCGGAACACGCTTCTACGGGAGGGCTTACTACCTCTCCGACAAGATGGGGCGTGCGGATGGGCCGGCACTCGTTATCCGGTACGACCGCGTGAAGCTCCCGGGGCAGGACGAGCAACCCATTTGCTTCGTGGTTGAGGCGACGGCCAAGGCGTTCAAGGACGGCAGGGTGAAGTCGTTCAACGGGACCAGCGGAAGCGTCGTGGACCGCTGGCCCTGAGCGCCTCGCGGGTGACGTAGCGGGTAGGTGCTCGATTTCGGCCGCCCTCTCGCAGGATGCCATAGGACCTACCAGGGTAGTTTCCCTGGAGCCCATCCCACGGGTAATATGCTCCCTGCAACGCGTTGGCTTCGGTGCCCGCGCGAGCAACTGGAGGCACGAGCATGCCGGCAATCGAGTTCAAGGTTCCCCGAGGGGCGATTCTCTTCACGACAGGCGGCTTTCGGTACGAGTTCCGCGAAGACCTGGGCGAAGCGCACCACGGGCTGAGCCTCTTCGTCGCGCGCCGCCGGACGCTGGAGGGGAACCACCCCCGAGGGAAGGTGCTGCTCAAGGCGGTTGGCCCCCAGACGGGCCAGGAGGGGGCGCGCGTCAAGCGGGCAAGGGTAAGGCTCGAAGAGCAGGTGCGTCTTGCGACCTTCCTCAACCATCCGGGGATCCTTCGCGTCCATGGGATGCACAAGTCGGAAGGGTGCTGGTACGTCATCACCGATCATCCGTCAGGGCACAGCGTGAGCGACATGCTGACGCTCGCTGCGGAGTGCGGGCGCCGGTTCTCGCCCCTGTTCGCGCTGTACGTGGGTGCGAAGGTGGCTGCGGCCCTTGAGCACGCCCACGAGGCCACGGACGGCGAGGGGAAGCCCCTCAACATCGTTCACCGGGCCGTCGACGTGGGAACCATCTTCGTTGACTGGAAGGGCGGCGTGCAGGTTGCCGACTTCGGACTCGCTCTGTCGGACTTGCCTGGGCGCGTTTCATCCACGGTGCGCCGTCCGCTGGGGGATGCGTTCTACTCTTCCCCCGAAATGCTTCTGACCGGGCGTGTTGATGCACGTTCGGACCTCTTCGCGCTCGGCGTCGTCATGCTCGAAATCGCGACGGGGAGGAACCTTCTCGACGCTCCGGACGACCTGACCGAAGAGGTAAAGGGCTCGCTGTCGGTCAGGCAGCGCGTGCGAGTCCGGCGTGCCATCCGACGGGCCCGCCTCGCGAACAGTCACCCCATGGTTGAAGACGTGATCTGGCGCGCGGCGACCTACTCGCAGGCGGACCTGGACGCGTTGACAGAGAACCTCCCGCAGGGGTTGCGGGTGACGTTGGGCCGGCTTCTTCAACCGAAGCCTGCCGACCGCTACCAGTCGGCGCGCGAGTTGGCGGCGGACCTGCGCCACTGGCTGGGGGACGGTGAGGTCTTCGGGCAGGAGGACGCGGAAGCCGAGTTGCTCAATCTCATGAGGCTGGCCGGCGAGGCGCTGACCGAGCTGGGCATTCGGCGTCCCCAAGGCTTTGAGGCATCCCAGGACGAAATCAGCACGAACTAGGACGGCCCCAGGTGCCATCCCTCACGGCCCTGGGGTTGGCGCCATGTTGCACGTATGTCGCATGAGCCTGCGGAACGGTCTGGAACGGGGCGGGACACCAGGGTACGCGGCGGGATATCGAACCTAAGTCGTTCCGGGCGGTTACGAGGTAGGGGCGCGATTCTGTTGGGAGTTTCGCACCGCCCGGCGCGGGTTCGAATCCCGCCTTCGGCACATCCATGAACTTCCCGCCATTTCGACTCTGGCGCGGCTACGCCATCATTTCCTGATGGCATACAAATTCATGCTGCGTCTGCTCCTGGACCGGAGCGCGTCCATGGCGCTCCCGACGACCGGCGGGCTCACGCGACACGATCATGACCCGTCTTTTCTAGATGGGTGAGGCTCCATCCTACTCCCCGCCCGACGCGGCACCCCATGGACAAACAGCTTTCCATGATTTACATCTATTGCGTGGATGGCGGCTTTACCGGGAAGAAAATTGCCATTCCATGAAACCCAAATCGACAGGGAGCAATCCATGGACGGATTCAAGGGAGCCATCCGGACGTTGGCGGCGGGTTCACTCGTGGCGCTGTTCGCGGGCTGTGGCGGCGAAGCAGGCCAGGAGGACCTGACGGGGGCCGGGGCCAATGACAGTCTCGCCACGGCCGAGCAGGCGGTCTGCGGCCCTCCGGCGGACATCTGGCAGCAGTTCGTGGAGAAGGTGTACCCGCCGGCGACGGTCAAGGCTGTCGCCCACGCGTCCTACTACTACACCACGACAACCTTCTGCGACAACGACCCGGACACGGACTACGTCTTCGTTTTCCGTCTGAACTACAGCTGCAACCCGGACAGCCTCAAGTGGTACAGCTCCGATGGCTGGGCGACGACGCTGCTGGGCGACCTGAACTCCCGCTCGCCAGTCGCCACGGACGACGACGTCCACGTGTGCATCGGTGACAACCACGTCAACTTCCTGGGGGTCAACTCCATCCTGCAGAACATGTACGTCTACGTTCCCTGAAGCCGCGGAAGCCGGAGCCAGACGAACGGCTCCGGCTCCCGTTCCAGCGGCACGCGAGCAACGGCTCCGGGTGCCCTACTTCGCCGCCACTTGGCGGTCCGGCGGCCGGGCCACCGGGCGCTGGGGCAGGGCCTTCGCGGACGCCTGGGCAGCCGCCACGGCGTCCGCGGTGGGCTCCACGCTCGTGTCCTGGAGCGGGGCGCCCTGGCTGTTCGTGTAGACGCCATCCGGGAAGGAGCCCACGTAGAGCTGGGGCGTGGCGGGCAGCGCGTGGGTGAGCACGGTGAGGTGGTTGTCCATCTCATGCCGGAGGGTCGCCTCCTGCGTGCTGGTGTCGTGGGGAGCGTTGTAGAAGAGCACGGAGAACTCCACGCCGACCTGCGTGTAGTTGGGGGCCAGCCATGACGGCGGCAGCGTGGGCACCACGTCGTACTGGTTGACCACGCGCACCGTCGCCGGGTTCGTGACGTACCGCGCGTAGGCCGCCCCCCACGAGTCCGCGAGCCCGGCCTTCGGCGCCGCGAACGTGACCGTCGTCACGCTCAGCGACGGCTGGCTCACCGCCAGGTCCAGCGCCAGGAACTCCGCCAGCCCTCCGCCCAGGCTGTGGCCCGTCACGAAGAGCGTCTGGATGCCGTTCGCCTTCAGCCACGCGAACACCTGCGCCTGCATCGACTGGGGTACGGAGGAGCTGGTGCCCGTGTAGATGCCCCAGAACCCGCTGTGCACCTGCGGCACCGGCGACAGGGACGTCCCGGAGTACGGCGTGAAGGACGTGGTGCGGTATTGCTCGTCCGCGCTCGTGTCCGCCGCCGTCACCGTCCCGCGCAGCGCCAGCATCGCCGTGGCCGGGTCCGCGTTGGAGGTGAACCACAGGCCGAACGCCTCCGCGACGCCGCCCTTCCGCGGCACCCACGCGGTGAGGCTGCCCGCCTGCGTCCAGCCCGAGGGCGCGGAGTATTCCTTTCCATTGAAGGCGGAGTAGGCCGCGACCACGCCCTGCCCCATGCCCAGCACCTGGGTCGCGTTCAGCACGGGCTCGGGCGGCGTGGCGTGAAGGCCCGGCTGCGGACGGGCGGCGGCAACGGTCGAGGTCGTCATGTTCGGCTCCAGGAAGGTGTGGCGGGTGGAACGGGGCGGCGCTTGCCGCAATCCGTTGCCAGGCACCGACTGCAGCGCCCATGCCGCACGCGGCGCCCCTCGGAGGCCCTCGCGGCGAGGGCGCTTCGACGCGTCGGCCGACGCGGCGCCCGACGCAAGCCCACCCCTGGTGACTGCGAACACCAACCCCTGACGGCAGTCACCAGGCGCAAGCCTCCGGGCCCGGGCAAGGCCGCTCATGCTCCCAGCAAGATCAACGCTTTACGCATGCCCGGGCGCTGGCATGCCCGCTGCTATGGGTGTCCTCGTCGCTGAGAGCAACACTCCCTCCCCTTCCAGAAAAGAGACACGTCATGGCCATCCGCTCCGTCCGCAGCCCCTCTGTCTCCGCCCCCTCCGCCAGGCCCACGAC
>NZ_RAWM01000179.1 GCF_003668875.1 Corallococcus interemptor
GTTGGGCGGCGCGGGACCGGGATGGGGATGGGGGGCGGCGGTGGCGTGGTTTCGGATGGCGGTGTGCGTGGGGGGACTCTTCCTCGTGGGGTGCGAGGAAGCCCGGGCCACGTCGCCGCGCATCCCGGTGCTCGGCGAGGTGGGCGGACAGGTGGCGCAGGAGGGCGAGGAGGCCCACGTGTGGTCGCGGACCCTGATGGTTGGGGACCCTCAGGCTCCGCACGCGGTGGTGACCTCCAACGGGGACGTCCTCGTGGCGGCGACCTATCAAGAGCCCGTGGACCTGGGGGCGGGTCCCCTGCCCTTCAATCGCAACGTGGTGGCGCCCCATCTGCTGGTGGCGCGGTATTCGCCGGACGGCACGCTGAAGTGGGCGCGCGGCTGGGCGCCCCGGCACGCGGCGCGGGCCCGCGTGGGCGGCCTGGCGGTGGATGCCAATGACAACATCTTCCTGACAGGCATGTCCGCGGGCTTCACCCGCGACGGCGCCACGCTTCCGGAAGGGCCGTTCCTGGCCCGGCTGGATGGCGGCGGCGCGCTGGACTGGGTGCGCTCGCTGCCGGGTGAGGGCCCGGTGGCGGTGAACGGCGTCACGTCCGACCACGGCGGCGGCGCGGTGCTGGTGGGCGACTTCGCCGGCGCGCGCGACCTGGGAGAGGGATTGAAGACCACGACCCAGGGCAGACACGCGGGCTTCGCGTTGCGCGTGGGGCCGAAGGGTGAGCAGCGCTGGAGCCGCGTGTGGATGCCTTCAGGCGAGGGCGAGGTCTCCGCGCGGGCGGTGGCGGTGGATGTCTTTGGCGACGTGCACGTGGTGGGCGGCTACGCGGGGGCGGTGTCGCTGGGCGACGCGACCTTCGTCACCGTGCGCCAGCACACGCCCTTCGTGGTGAAGCTCACCCGCGACGGCGACCCTGTCTGGAGTCACGACGTGCGCGGCACGGATGGCACCGCGGTGTCCGTGGCCGTGGGCGCCGACCGCGTCTTCGTGGGCGGCGGCTTCAGCGGCCGGCTGTACTTCAAGAACACGTTCCACCGCGCGGACTCGCGCGACGGGTTCCTGCTGGCCTACGACGCGCGCGGCAGCCAGCAGTGGGCGCGCACCTTCCCCACCGGCGCGCCCATGGTCGCCACGGACGACGCGGGCCAGCTGACGGTGGCGGGCGGCCATGACGGCGGCCCGGCCCTGGGCGGAGGCCAGCTGCCGCCGGGCCTGTATGTCGCGAAGCTCTTGCCTGAAGAGGGCACGTCGCTCTGGGTGCGCGGCTTCGCGAGCCCGGGCACCGTGGCCCAGGCCCGCGCCGTGAGCGTGGACGCGTCCGGCGCCGTGCTGCTCGCCGGAGGCTTCAACCGGCCCATGCCGGAGGATGGACCGTCACGGCCGCTGCAGGATGGCTTCCTGCTCAAGCTGCATCCCTGATTCAGGCCCCGATGCCTTCGGGGTCCGTGGCCAGCTCCCCGCCCAGGTGCATGCCCGTCTGGCAGCGGTAGTCCGTGACGAGCGACGCGGCCAGCACCTTCACGCCCAACAGCACGTGCAGGGCCGCCGCCACGGGCGAGCGCTTCGCGTATCCCAAGACAAAGGGCGCGAGGATGGCGCCCAGGCCATAGGCGTAGTCCGCCAGCTCGTGCGCTTCGATGGGGATGAGCTTCGTGAGGCTCAGCCGGTAGTCCGTGAACAGCGACACGCCTATCGCGGCGCCGCCCAGCGCCCAGCCGGCCGCCTTCGCCGTGCTGTCACCGGACGCGCTGCCCACCACCGCCAGCGCCGCGCCGCCCACGTAGTCCAGCACCGAGTGCACGTCCTGCGGCACCCAGCGGCGCAGGGGCAGCGTGCCGAACAGCGGACGCGACAGGATGCCCGCCGCGGCGCTGTGGTCCCTCAGCCGGCGCCACTCGCGGCGCACGGCGCCCTCCGGGCGCGGAGGGACGGGAGGCAGCAGGGGCTCCGAGCCTTGGAACTGGTACATGACGTGACTCCTCTTCTCAGCCGGTTTGCAGCCGTTGGCGGCCGTCGTGGCCGTGCCCGGAAACGGTAGCCACGCCCTCATGCCCGGGCGCCCGGCCCGCCCCGGCCCCTCGCCCGCCTGCCTGCGCCAACAATCGGTGGGGGTGCTGACTACCCGACGAACTGTTGGCTGCCAGGCAAGGGGGCTTCCACCCACCCTGCCCCGCCGGGCAGACTGCTGTTCGCACTCAGGCCCTCACATTTCGAGAGGGCCGCCCGCTTGCACAGCGGTGGGTGCCGCGCCCCACCCAACAAAGAGAAGACGATTCATGGCTACTGGTACGGTGAAGTGGTTCAACGATGCGAAGGGCTTTGGCTTCATCACTCAGGACGGCGGTGGTGAGGACGTGTTCTGCCACCACAGCGCCATCAACATGGACGGCTTCCGCACCCTGGCCGAGGGCCAGAAGGTGGAGTTCGAGGTGACGCGCGGCCCCAAGGGGCTCCAGGCGCAGAACGTCCGCGCAGTGGGTTCATAACAACCCGCTCCGGGTCAAACCCAGAGCACTGAAGCCCGGCTCCGCTCACGCGGGCCGGGCTTCTTCATTTTTACAACCTACCCAGAAGGAATAACACGCAATTCCTTTCAAACCTTCCACCCTCCTGGGAATGACGGGGGGGGCTGGTGAAAGTCCGAAAGACGTCTGTTAGGGTTTGAGCCTGCGAGGGAGGGCGCACCTATGTTCGAAGTCACCAACGATGTCAGCCGTCGGACCATCACTGCCCGCATGAGCGGTTTCATGCGGCCCAACGAAATGAAGGAGTACGTGGCCGTCTACAAGAAGGCCACGGACAGCTACGGCGGAGGGCGGCACCTGGTTCTGGCCGACATGCGGGGTCTGCGCCCGCTGGAGCCGGAATCCGCGAAGCTGTTCTCCGAGATCGTCGACCACGGGCGCAAGAATGGCTGCGCCATGTGCGCGCACGTGTCGGACTCGACCATCGCGCGCCTGCAGACGGCCCGCGTGGCCTCGGAAGCATCCCCCAACGACGACATCACCGTGGATTGTGTGTCGCTGGAGGAAGCGCAGAACCAGCTCGCCAAGGCGCGCGTGCGCCTGCTCAACGGCGAAGGCATGGCGGCTACGCGCTAGCCACTTGTTTCATCCCCTTTGTATCAAATGAAAGGCGCGGGTGACGGCATGTCACCCGCGCCTTCTTGTTTCAGGCCGTGAGGCCTGGGCTCAGGCCGCGCGGTCGTGCGCCGAGGGCGCGTCCACGGGCAGCGCGGTGTGCGGCCCGTCCTGACGGGGCTTGCGCTTCTTGAAGGACAGCTTCTCCATGGCCGCGAACACCACCGGCACCACCAGCAGCGTGAGGAAGGTGGAGGTGATGACGCCGCCGATGACGGAGATGGCCATGGGGGCGCGGAACTCGGAGCCGGTGCCCGTGCCCACGGCGGTGGGCACCATGCCAATGGCCATGGCCGCGCTCGTCATGAGGATGGGGCGCAGGCGGCGGGGGCCGGCCTTGAGCAGGGCCTCGTCCACGGAGTCGCCCTCGCGCAGGTGGTGGAGCGCGCCGTCGATGAGGAGGATGGCGTTCTTCGTCACGAGGCCCATCAGCAGGATGACGCCAATCATGGCGCCCATGCTGAGGTGGTAGCCCGTGACGACCAGGCCCAAGAGCGCGCCCACGAGCGCCAGCGGCAGCGACACCATGATGGTGAAGGGGTGCTTGAAGGACTCGAACTGGCTGGCGAGCACCATGTAGATGAAGACGAAGGCCAGCAGGAACGCGATGCCGAACGCGTCGTTCTGCTCATCCAGGCTCTTCATCTGGCCGTCGTAGACGATGGCGTAGCCGGGCGGCAGCGGCTTCTGGGCGATGGCGGCCTTGAGCTTCGTGGCCACGTCACCCAGCGCGGCGCCCTTGGCCAGCTGGGACACGACGGCCACCTGGCGCTCGCGGTTCTCGTGCTCGATGACGCTGGGGCCGTCCTTGAGCGACACCTGGGCCACGTCCGTCACCTGGTGCAGGCCGTGGGGTGACACGATCATCAGCTGGCGCACGCGCTCCGGCGTGGCGCGGTCCTCCTCGCGCAGGCGCACGCGGATGTCCGTCTCGTCCGTGCCCTCGCGAAGCTTGGCCGTCACGTCACCGTCAATGGCCAGCCGCAGCTGCGCGGCGAGCGACCCGGCGGACAGGTCCATGTCCGCGGCGCGCGCGCGGTCGATTTGAATCTGGAGCTCCGGCTTGGCGGGGTTGGAGTCCACGCGCACGTCGGAGGTGCCCAGGGTGCGCAGGATGCCGGCGACGCGCTCGGCCTCTTCATTGACGCGCTTCAGGTCCGGGCCCACCACGCGCACCATGATGGGGAACCAGTCCCCCAGGCCTTCGATGGACGGCGGGTCCGACAGGGTGATGGCGGTGGAGACCAGGTTGGGGACCAGGAGCGCGCGGGCCTCCTCCTTGAGGGTGCCGATGCTCTTGGTGCGCTGGTCCTTGCCCACGGTGAGCACGCGCATGCGCGACTTGTAGACGTCTCCGTTGGGGCCCACGGTGGTGTAGATGTCCGCGACCTCCGGGATCTGCTTGAGCAGCGTCTCGGCCTGCGCGGCGCGCTCCGTGGTCTGCGCCAGGTTGGCGGAGTCCGGCAGCTGCAGTTCGACGATGAACTGCGAGCGGTCCTCCGCGCTCATGAACTCCACGCCCAGGCGGCTGGCGGCGCCGAAGGACAGCACGAGCGCCAGCAGGGTGAGGCCCGCGGTGGTCCACTTGTGGCGCAGCACCCAGCCCAGGATGCGCGCGTACGTGGACTCGGTGGCCTCCAGGAAGCGGCGCAGCACGCGGAAGACGGCGGGCTCGTGCTGACGCTCCCCCGGCTTGTGCGCCTTGGCGAAGCGCGCGGACAGCATGGGGTCCAGCGTGAAGGAGATGAACAGCGAGATGAGCACCGCCACGGAGATGGTGATGCCGAACTGCTTGAAGAACTGGCCCACGATGCCGGGCATGAAGGCCACGGGGATGAACACCGCCACCAGGGCCAGCGTCGTCGCGAGCACCGCCAGGCCCACGTCCTTGGTGCCGTTGTACGCGGCGCTCATGGGCTCCTCGCCCTGCTCCAGCCGGTGGGTGATGGCCTCACGCACCACCACCGCGTCGTCGATGAGCAGACCGATGGCCAAGGACAGTGACAACAGCGTCATCTGGTTGAGCGAGTAGCCCAGCACGTACATCACGAAGAACGTGCCGATGACGGACGTGGGCAGCGCGAGCGCGGAGATGAACGTGCCGCGCGGGTCCAGCAGGAACATCAGGATGATGAGGACCGCCATCAGGCCGCCGAAGATGAGGGCGACCCACACCTCGTGGGTGTTGGCGCGGATGAGGTCCGACTGGTCGATGAGCAGCGTGGCCTTGAAGCCCTGCCCCACCACCGGCCCCATGTCCGCGAGCGTCTTCTTCACCGCGTCGCTGACGCTCACCGTGTTGGAGCCCGGCTGCTTCACGATTTCCAGCACCACGGCGTCGCGGGCGTTGAGGCGCGCGGTGGTGCGGCGCTCGGCGACGCCGTCCGTGACGGTGGCGACCTCTTCCAGGCGCACCTGGGCGCCCGTCTTGCTCCGGGCGATGGGCAGCTTTTGCAGGTCCTCCACGCTGGTGAACTCACCCATGGCGCGCACGGTCAGCTCGTTGGGCCCCAATTGCAGACGGCCCGCGGGCAGGTTGAGGTTCTCCATGGCGATGCGCTGGGACACCTGCGACGGCGCGATGCCCACCGCGCGGGCCTTGTCCAGGTCGATGTCGACCTGGATTTCGCGCGTGTCGCCGCCGGTGATGCGCACCTCCGCCACGCCGGCCAGCTGCGCGAGCGCGGGCTTGATGCGGTCATCCAGCAGCTTGCGCAGCGACTGGGACGTCATGTCCGCGGAGACCGCGTAGGTGAGGATGGGCGCGGCGGACAGGTCCACGCGGCTGACGATGGGCGCGTCCGCGTCCGTGGGCAGCTTGTTGACGGCCTGGCCCACCTTGTCGCGCACGTCCTGGACGGCGGTGTCCAGGGCGGTGCCCAGCGTGAAGGACACCACCACGGTGCCCACGTTCTCACGGCTGAAGGAGTGGATTTTATCCACGCCGCTGATGCCGGCGACCGCGTCCTCCAGGGGCTTGATGACCTGGGTCTCGATTTCGCCCGGGCCCGCGCCTTTGTAGAGGGTGTTGACCACCACCACGGGGAAGCTGACGTCCGGGTAGAGGTCGGTGCCCAGGCGCTTGAGGCCCATCACGCCCAGCACGATGAGCAGCAGGGACACCATGGCCGTGAACACCGGCCGCCGGATGGAGACATCACTGAGAATCATGGGAAGAGCTCACGCACGCCGCAGGACGGCCACGGCGAAAGGGGGGCGGCCTTTCGGCTACTTCACGGAGACGCGGGTGCCGGGGGTCAGGGAGGGCGTGGGGAAGTCCACCACCTGCTGGAGGACGGCCGCGGCGCGCACCACCACCTCGCGGTCGCGGCGCTCCAGCACCTGCACGTCCACGCGCTGGAGGGCGCCGTCGCTGACGACGAGCACGTGGTCCCCGTTGGAGGAGGACAGCGCCGTGGTGGGCAACAGCTGCGCGTCCTGCGCCTCGCCCAGCTTCAGCATGGCGCGCGCCAGGGTGTGGGCCACGAAGCGGCCGTCCGCGTTGGGCACGGCGATCTCCACCGGGATGCGCCGGGTGGCGGGGTCCGCGGAGGGCAGGATGGTGCGCACCACGGCCTCGTCGGTGGACGCGCCGTTGCCCAGCGCCGCCACGCGCACCTTGGTGCCGGGCTTGAGCAGCGCGCGGGCGCCTTCCGCCACGGTGGTGCGGAAGATGAGCGTGTCCAGCTGCTCCAGGGTGAACAGCGGCGAGCCCGGGCCCACCGTGGCGCCCGTCTGGTCCGGGGACTCAATCAGCGTGCCCGCGAAGGGCGCCTTCAGGTCGTGCCGGCGGCGCGCCGCGCGGGCCTGCGCCAGCTGCGCCTTGGCGGCCATCACCTGCGCCTGGGCCTGCGCGGCGGCGGCCACGGCGCTCTTGTGCTGCTGGTCGCTGACGCCACCGCCGGTGCTCAGCTTCTCCGTGCGCTCGGCGGCGTCCTTCGCGATGGAGGCGGCGGCCTCCGCGGCGGCGACGGCGGCCTCCGCGCCGGCCACCTGCGCGTCCACGATTTCAGCGTTGAGCTGGGCCAGCGTGTCGCCCTTCTTCACGGCCTGGCCCTTGTGGATGCGCACCGCCTCCAGGCGGCCGCCCACCTCGAAGCCGACCTGGAGCCCCTGCGCGGGGTACAGCGTGCCCGTCACCTCCTCCGACTGGGAGGCCTGCACGCCCTTCGCGGAGACGACCTTCACGGCCGGCGCCGGCTTGTCCTGGCCGGGGGCCTTGGCGGCGGCGGGCGAGGACGCGGCGTCCGCCTTGTCACAACCGGTGAGCGCGAGCGCGGCGGCCACCCCCATGGCGGCGAGGGCGCGGGAGGCGGAGGGCTTCGTGGAGGGTTTCACGGGCGTTTCCTTGGCGGACGGTGCGGGTGGGCCGCGCGGGCGTGGCGCCGGCGCGTGGATGGCGGTGAAGAAGGACGGGCGACGGCGGCGGGCGTCGCGGGCACGGCCTCGCGGGGCAGCGTGCCTTCGTGCATGAGACGCTGGATGCCCACGGCCCAGGCGGCCAGGTCCGGCTTCTGCTCCAGCCGTCCCATGCGCCGGGCCAACAGCAGGTACGTGCCCACGACGAAGGAGCCGAAGAGGCCGGGGTCCACGTCCGGGGTGTCCGGCTGCTGGCCGCGCAGGTGGAAGAACTCCCGGGCAATCCGCTCCACCTCGCGGTCCACCACGTCCCACATGACGGACTCGAAGGCGGTGCCCTGGCTGCCCACGATGAGCGCGGTGACCAGCTCCCGCTGCTCCCACATGAGCTCCAGCATCTCCACGTCGAGCGCGGCCTCCAGGCGCAGGAAGTCGCGGTAGCGCTCCGAGCGCGCGGCCACGTCCCCGGGGCCCGGCAGGCCGCTGTGGTCGGCGCGGAAGCGGTCCATGCAGGACATGCGCTTCGAGGCCAGCCGCTCCAGGGCCGCCAGGAAGTCCTGCACCAGCGCCGCGAAGAGGGCCTCCTTCGAGGGGAAGTGCAGGTAGAAGGCGCCCTTGGACAGGCCGCTGGCGGCGGTGATGTCGCTGATGCGCGCGCCCTTCACGCCCCGCTTCGCGAACTCCGCCCGCGCGGACGCGATGAGCGCGCTGCGGGCTTTGGGGTCGGCGTGGCGGGGCATGGCGGACGCATTCCTAACCCGCCGGTCAGAAATAGAACAGTCGTTGCTGAACGCCGGGTCAGGAATCCGAGGGGCGTGTCGGCGGCGGGCGCAGGAGGGCGGAGCAGAGCGGACACCCGGGCGGGGCGTGGGGGGCGTCCCGGCGGTGCAAATCCAGGATGGCGCGGGACACCTCCGCCAGCTCGCGGCGCACCTCGCGGCGGGCGCCCTTCACCCGGGCGATGCGCATGTCGTCGTAGCCGGTGGTCTGGTGGCGCATCCAGGCGATGACGGCCGCTTCCGCGCGCCTTTCGATGGGGATGCGCTCCGTGCGGGCCACGGTGCCGCTGCCCACGGGGGTGGCGTGGCCCGCCACCATCACGGCCAGGCGCTTGGCGTGGGGGAGCCACGCGGGGCTGAAGGCGAGGAAGCGCAGGACGGCGTTGGCGAAGTCGACCTCGTATTCGGCCTGTTCCCTGGCGCGGCGCTCGCGGCCCTGGGCCAGCTTCTTCGCGTAGGCGGGGGTGGCGCGCTCCTCTTCCAGGGCGGCCTTGGCGTGGACGATGTGGGCCTCCGGCGCCCACACGCCCCGGGAGAAGAGCTTGCGGCCCACCTTCTCCACGACGGTCCAGGTGGGGCCGGCGGCCTTCACGCGGCGGGTAAGGCCGGCGTCGCCGGGGGGGAGCAGGGCCCAGCCGTCAGGGACGGCGAGCAGGCGGCCGTCCTGGGCTTTCACTCGGCGGGGGTCGGCCGTGGGGCCGACCGTCAGGGAATCAGGCATGGGGGCGGGTCCGAAAGGGCCGGCTGCATAGCACGCCCCTTCACACCCTGGTAAATGCCCCCGGGAACGCGCGCGTGAGGACTGACTCCACGCGTGCGAGGAGGCCACTCTCGACGTGGGAAGCGCCGGCATGTCCCTATTGAGGCTCACCTTCCTCGGCACCTCCGCCGCGCAGCCCACCCTGCATCGGGGCCTGTCCGGCCTGGCGGTGAAGGCGGACGCGGATCTGCTCCTCTTCGACTGTGGCGAGGGCAGCCAGCGGCAGATGGTGCGCTTCGGCACGGGCTTCACCGTGGACGCGGCGTTCTTCACGCACTTCCACGCCGACCACTACCTGGGAATCATCGGCTTCCTGCGCACGCTGGGGATGATGGGCCGCACCGCGCCCATGCACCTGTACGGGCCGCCCCCGGCGCGCAGGCTCCTGCACCAGGCCGTGCACCTGGGGCTGGAGTCGCTGGCCTTCCCGGTCGAAATCCACGAACTGAAGGACGGGGACGCGGTGCGCCGCAATGGCTACACCGTGCAGGCGGTGGGCGTGGACCACCGCATCCACGCGCTGGGCTACGTGCTGGCGGAGGACGGGCGTCCGGGGCGCTTCCACCTGGAGAAGGCGCGGGAGTTGGGCGTTCCGGAGGGGCCGTCCTTCGGGAAGCTGCAGAAGGGCGAGGCCGTCACGCTGCCGGACGGGCGCGTGGTGAGGCCGGAGGACGTGCTGGGCGAGTCCCGTGCCGGGCGCCGGCTGGTGATTTCCGGCGACACGCGGCCCTGCCCCGCGCTGGTGCAGGCGGCGAGGGACGCGGACCTGCTGGTGCACGAGTCCACCTTCTCCGACGACGAGCAGGCGCGCGCCGTGGAGACGCGGCACTCCACCGCGCGGGAGGCGGGCCAGGTGGCGAGGGAGGCGGGGGCGAAGCGGCTCATCCTCACCCACCTGTCCAGCCGCCACGACACCGACCCCGGACGGTTGCTCACGCAGGCGCGCGAGGCCTTCAAGGGGCCGGTGGAGGTGGCTCACGACGGCCTCACCGTGGAGCTGCCGCTGCGCGACTGACGTGGGAGTCGCGCGCGGCGGCGGGCTACTCGGCCTTCTTCGCCTCGGCCTTGAGGGCGGTGGCGGCGTCCGGGTCCACCTTCTGGAGCAGCTCCCACTCCAGCTCGGAGTCGCGGCGCATCTGGGAGCCGCCTGCGCCGACCGCGCTCTCGCCCATGTCCCTGCCGCGGCCGCCGGTGTCATCCGCGGCGCGGGACTCGGAGCGGTCCTGGCGGCGGAACTCCACCGCGCACTGGCCGGGCCCGCGCTCGAAGCCGCGCACCAGGTAGCGCGCGTAGGACGTGCCCAGGGACGAGGGGGCGCTGGTCATCAGCCACTCGGTGGTGGTCTCGAAGCCGCCCTGGCCCTTGGTCACGGAGAAGCCCTTCTCCTTGAGCAGGGCGAGGGCCTCTGGCCACACCTCCGCGATGGGCTTGCGGTAGACGTGCCCCATCGCCTTGTCCTCCAGGTACGCCTGCTGGCGGCGCGCGGCACAGCCGCTGAAGGCGAGGGCGAGGACGGACACCACGAGCAGCGCCGAGGCGCGGGACGACTTGGACGGATTCATTGCTCCGGACTCCATGCGAAGGAAGACGGCTGCGGAATTTCGCCCGGCGCGGGCCTGGATGCCAAGTCCGGGCCCTTCCGGGAGCGGGTCACCCCCAAAGGGCAACCTTCATTTGGCTAGAGCCCCCGTGCCTT
Organism: Corallococcus interemptor; assembly: GCF_003668875.1. Classification (GTDB taxonomy): domain Bacteria; phylum Myxococcota; class Myxococcia; order Myxococcales; family Myxococcaceae; genus Corallococcus; species Corallococcus interemptor. The sequence goes on from NZ_RAWM01000179.1 coordinate 10,736, forward strand.
CCGGTGATGCGTCCGGCGCCTCACATCCGTCCCCACGAAGCCGTCCGGAGGGCCGGCGCCGGGGCCATGCTGGCGGGCGGACATGATTCCCATCAGCGACGACAACCCGACCCTGCGCACCCCGGTGATGACGTACCTCCTGCTCGCGGCCCTGGGGCTGACCTGGGTGTTCTTCCAGGGGGCGGGGTTCAACGTGGTGGCGCTGGCCACCAGCATCTGCGAGCTGGGCCTGGTGCCCGGGGAGCTCACGGGCCGCGCGCCGCTGGGGCTGGCGGTGCCGCTGGGGGATGGGCTGGCGTGCGTGGTGGACGACGAGTCCATCAACCGCCTCACGCCGCTCACGTCCATGTTCCTGCACGGCAGCTGGGGGCACCTGCTGGGCAACGTGCTGTTCTTCTGGGTCTTCGGCAACAACATCGAGGACAGCATGGGGCGCCTGCGCTTCCTCGTGTTCTACCTGCTGTGCGGGCTGGTGGCGGCGGCCGCTCACGTGGCGGTGGACCCCACGTCGCCGGTGCCCACGGTGGGCGCGTCCGGCGCCATCGCGGGCGTGCTGGGCGCGTACCTGGTGCTCTACCCGCGCGTGCGGGTGAACATGCTGTTCATCATCGTCATCCTCATCCGCGTCATCCCCATCCCCGCGTGGGCCGTGCTGCTGTGGTGGTTCGTGCTCCAGGTCATCACCGGCCTGCCGCAGCTGATGACGCTGCGGCCGGAGGTGTCCGGCGGCGTGGCCGTCTGGGCGCACATCGGCGGGTTCGTGGCGGGGATGGTGTTGATCAAGCTCTTCGAAAACCCCCGCTACACGTCCCAGCGCACGACGTGGCGGCACCGCATGCACCCGAACCACCCCTAGGGCCGGGCAGGCGGACAGGCCTCCGCCGGCCTGGGATGCGGACGCGACAGGGCGCCCCGACATTGACGTGGGTGTTCTTCGCGCCTTGAGGAGGCGGGCATGGGGGCGGACGAGAAGTCGAAAGGGGTGTGCGTGCAGGCGGCGCCGCCGCGCAAGCGGGTGCTCATCCTGGGGGGCGGCTTCGCGGGGATGTACGCGGCGCTGCACCTGGAGCGGCAGCTGGGGAAGCGGGACGACGTGGAGGTGACGCTCGTCAGCCGCGACAACTTCTTCCTCTTCACGCCCATGCTGCATGAGGTGGCGGCGAGCGACCTGAACGCGACCGCCATCGTCATCTCGCTGCGCAAGCTGCTGCCGCGCCTGACGTTCGTGGAGGGTGACGTCAGCGGGCTGGACCTGGAGTCGAAGCGGGTCACCGTGGCGCACGGCGGGCTGGACGGCCACAGCCACACGCTGGAGTACGACTACGTGGTGCTGGCCATGGGGTCGGAGACGAACTTCTTCGGCAAGCCGGGCCCGCGCGACTACACGCTGACCATGAAGACGCTGGGCGACGCGATGCTGCTGCGCAACTGCCTGGTGGACCGGCTGGAGGAGGCGGACGCGGACTGCGTGACGACGGGCGCGCGCAACGCCATCGTCACCTTCGTGGTGGTGGGCGGCGGCTTCGCGGGCGTGGAGACGGCGGGCGCCATCAACGACTTCATCCACGGCGCCCTGCCCTTCTATCCCAACATCCAGCACTCCAACGTGCGCGTGATGCTGGTGCACGGCGGCCAGGAGGTGCTGCCGGAGCTGGGCGAGGACCTGGGCGCGTACACGCGAAAGAAGCTCATCGAGCACGGCATCGAGGTGCGCACCGGCGTGCACGTGAAGGACGTGACGGAGGCCGGCGTGGAGCTGCCGGACGGCACGGTGGTGCCCACCAAGACGGTGGTGTGGACCGCGGGCGTCACGCCGCCGTCCCTGCTGTCCACGCTGCCGTGCGAGAAGGAGCGCGGGCGGCTCAAGGTGAACGAGCGCATGGAGGTGCCCGGCTTCCCGGGTGTGTGGGCGCTGGGCGACTGCGCGTCGGTCCCGGACCTCACCAACGGAGGCAAGCCCTGCCCGCCCACCGCGCAGCACGCGCTGCGCCAGGGCCTGACGGTGGCGCGCAACGTGTGCGCGGCGCTGAAGGGTCAGCCGGGCAAGGCGTTCCGCTACAAGATGCTGGGACAGCTGGCCGCCATTGGCCAGCGCTCGGGCGTGGCGCGCATCCTGGGGCTGAAGTTCTCCGGCACCTTCGCGTGGGTGCTCTGGCGCACCGTCTACCTGTTCAAGCTGCCGAGGCTGGAGACGAAGGTGCGCGTGGCCATGGGCTGGACGCTGGACCTGCTCTTCCGCAAGGACGTGGTGCAGTTCATCGGCCCGCGTGAGCTGGATCAGCTCACGCTGCCGTCCCTGCCGCTCAACAGCCGTCAGCAGGTGCGCCAGGTGCAGGCGCTCCAGCCAGGCGCGCAGCACTGAGCACCATTGGGCTCTCAAGGGCCTGGGACGCGGTTTCGACTGCGGGAAAGAGCCCCACTGCGCGAGCATTCTCGATGGTAGCGTGCCCATCCGGGAGGTCACGCACCATTGCTCCAACCTTTGAGATTGGCTCTTCCCTTGTCGCTCGTGCTTGCGTGGGGAGCTGCCGCGCAGCCCCAGCCGGCCGCGAGACCGCGCGTTGAGCGCAAGCGCTCCGTGACCATCGCCAGCATGCCCGCCGAACCGCTGCCCGTCGTCCGCGTTGCGCAGGACACCCTGACGCTGCTGTTCTTTCCCTCGCCGATCCAGAAGAAGACCCTGACCTTCGATGAGTCACGGATCCGCGTCCTGGATGCTGGCGAGCGCTCTGTCATCATCCAGCCCGTGGTCAACCTTGGCGATGGCGAGCGTCAGGAGATCGGCGTCTTCTTCAACGATGGCCAAGCACCCGCCCGGGCCGCCTTCAGGCTCGTCACCGACCCGGCCGAAGTGGACTCGCGGATCGACGTTCAACGTCCGGCGCCATCGATCGAGACCTGCCAACCCACCGCCCAGGCCCCGGCGCCGAAGCCGGAAGACTTCGTGCTGCTCGGCTACCTGGACGACAAGGGCATCGCAACGTCCAGCAGAAAGGGCCCACTGGCGATGCAGGGACTTTCCTTTGAGTCGCTCGTGGCCTTTCGAGGCACGAACTGGATTCTGGCGGACGTAAGAATCATGAACAGCCTTGAACAGCCCGCATGGACACCCCGAGAGGCGACGTTCGTGGGGAGGAGCGGAACGCCCCTGCGAGCGCGGCTCGTCGCGAAGCAGCCGGGACCGATTCCCCCTGGGCAGGCCAGGCGCTTCGTGGCGGCCATGGAAGTGGCAGCCACGGACGCGGACCTTGTCTTCACCCTGGAGGTGCTCGGGGATGAGGGACGTCGACTCACGATTCCGGGCGTGCGCTTTCCGCTGCCCACCCCGGGGGATGCCAGATGAACGCGGCGATGATCAAGCTGCCTCCGGGGTCGCTCATTGATGGATGGCAGGTGGCCAAGGCACTCGGCGACGGAGGCTTCGCGTTCGTCTTCCTGGGCGAAAAGAACGGCAGGCACCGGGCCATCAAGGTGGCCCAGCACCGGGAGTCCAGCGGCGACCTCAAGCAGACCCATGCCCGGACGCTGCGGGAGTTGACGGCGCTGCTCATGCTGGACCATCCGAACATCGTCCGGCCGCAAGGGTATGGCTTCGCGGAGAGCGGGAACGTCTACCTCGCGCTCGACTACGTGGAGGGCTGGACGCTCGCGGAGTGGGCGGAACGCAAGCACCCGACGGTTCGCGAAATCCTCGGCGTCTTCGAGAAGCTCGCCGGTGCGCTGTCGTACATGCACGGCCGGGGCATCCTGCATCGGGACCTGAAGCTGTCCAACGTCCTCATCCGCAAGAGCGACGGCGAGCCCGTCATCATCGACTTCAGCTGCGCGACCTACACCCTCGCGGAAGACCTGACGGATGGGGGGGTGCCTCCAGGGACGGACCGCTATCGCGCGCCCGAGCAGTTCAAGTTCCTGCGCGAGCACAGGGACGAGCACCGGGCCCGCTACGCCTTCCAGGTCGCCGACGAAATCTTCGCGGTCGGCGTCATGCTCCATGAGCTGCTGACGGACCCGCGACCGACGGAGTTTCGTCCGCGCTTCGACCTGAACAGTCTTGCCCTCCCACCGCCGCCACCCCGCCTGGTGAATGAACGGGTTCCAGAGGAGTTGAGCTACCTCGTGGAGAGCATCCTGGCCCGAGACCCCAAGAAGCGTCCGGTCGACACCGAGGCGCTGCGTCGTGAGTTGGCGGAGCTCCGGGCCGACCCGTCCTCCGACTACGAAGTGCCAGTTCATCCGCCATCGGAACAGCGCCACGGCGGATCGCGCCCGGAGTCGCTGGAGATGCCCTCCATCCTCCAGTCGCTCCAGCGGCACGTCGCCCGGGTTGAGGGCAACCGAGGCCAGGGCCGACGGCGTGCGCTCCTCGCCGGCATCGTCGCGATGGTCCTCGCCGCGCTCGTCTTGAGTTTCGCCGGGGGCCCTGCCGGGCCGCGCATCGCCGCGGGCCCGCGCCATCCCGTCACGCCCCATTCCACACCGCCCGAGACGACCCCTCCTGCTATGTCCATCCCCAGCCC
>NZ_RAWM01000017.1 GCF_003668875.1 Corallococcus interemptor
CCGCGTTGCCATTCCCGTCCCCCGCCGCCCCACGCACCTCCTGGCGGCGGCTAGACGTTAACGGTGCCGTCCGACATCTGGCCGAAGCCGGGGTGGGCGGTGACGTGCAGCACCTGCGTGAGCGTGCCCAGGTGCTTGAGCATGCGGGCCACGAGGGGCAGCTTCGCCTCGTCCACGCCCGTCAGCACGTCGTCCAGGAGGAAGGGGCGCTTCACCCGGGCGCACGTCTTCTCCACCACCGTCAGGCGCAGCGCCAGGTAGTAGAGGTCGATGTCCTTCGGGGACAGCTCCCCCACCGGGATGCGCTTGTTCGGCGCGAGCAGGAAGGCGTTGCCCTCGCGGTCCCACTCCACGCCCTGGTAGCGCTTGTCCGTGAGCGCGGTGAGGTACTGCACGCAGCGGTCCTTCAAGAGCGCCTGCACCGACAGCATGTCCAGCGTGAGCACGTCCGCGGCCTGCGACAGCACCAGGGGGGACGGGTCCTCCAGCGGATCCACCGGCACCGGCGCCTGGCCGGGGGCCGCGGCCACCTGCACCGGGGGCGCCTTCGCCAGCGCGATGGACTCCTTCAGCCGGGACAGCTCCCGCTCCACCTCGCGCAGGTCGCGCACGTAGGTGCCCTTGGCGGACAGCTCCGCGTTGAGCTCCTCCTGCTGCGCGCGCAGCTCCTGCCCGTCGCGGAGGGCGGCCTGGTACTCGGCGGAGGACTCGTACTCCTCCAGCTGCGTCTGCAGCTCCCCCAGCCGGATGCCGAGCAGGTCCTTCTGCTCCAGCGCGGCGGGGATCTCCGTGTAGTCCTCCAGGTTCAGCGCCTTGACGGCCATGCGCACGGGCGCGTCCTCGAGCTCGAACTCGTCGAGGATCTTCTTCTGCCGCGCGTCCTTGCGGTTGTCCTTGGAGCCCTTGCGCGTGGCGTGCTGCAGGTCGTCCACGTAGCGCAGCGCCAGCCACGCGGCCGTGCCGAAGGCGGGGATGTTGATCAGCGCCAGGTAGCGCCACATGGGCTGCGCCGCGACGATGCCCAGGCCCACGCTCAGGCCCATGAAGAGCACGCCCGCGCCCAGGCCGCCCCAGAAGGCGCGGTTCTGCGTGAGGGGCGGCACCTTCAGCGACGCGTCCTCCTGCTCCGGATCCCGGTCCGTCTCCAGCCGCGCCAGCGCCTCGTCCCGCCGCGCCACCGCCTTCGGGTAGCGCTTCACGCGCGTGAGGATGTCCAGCGGCAGCCCCAGGGACTCCGGAGAGGGCGCCGCGCGCCACGCGGTCTCCGCGTCCGCGATGGCGGCCTTGAGCCCCTCACCGCCCTTGAGCTTCGAGTCCGCCTCGAAGATGAGCGACGCCAGCTCGTCCACCTTGAACTGGAGCTGATCCACCGCCCTCGCGGTGACGAGCTCCTTCTCCAGCGCCTTCACCTTCGCCTCGGCCGCCGGGATGTCCTCCGCCGGCAGCACCTGGGTGGCGGCCGCCAGCGACGGCGTGGCCCCGGAGGCCTTCGCGCCCGCGGCCGCCGCGGCCTTCGCCACGCTCTTGCGGGGCCGGCGCGACGGCAGCATCACCAGCTGGAGGCAGTACACCTGTTCGAAGGTGGTGCGCGGAGGCAGGCCCGCCTGGCCGCGCAGGTACTGGTTGATCTCCGAGACGTCCGTGGACACCAGCTCCGGCTGGCTGGTGGCGGGATTGAGCCGGTGCAGCGATCCGGAACCGCCCAGCTCGCGCAACACCCGGTACGTCATTCCGTCCTGGCCCACGAACGTCAGCGCGGCCTTGCCCGAGCGCCCCGCCGAGCCCACCAGGCTCGCGTCTCCGCCCCGGCCGTCCGCGAACAGCAGCGACAGCACCACGTTGCCCAGGGGCAGCACGTCCGCCGTGGGCGGCTTGAGGATGAGGTACCCGGTCTTCAGCGGGAAGCGTCCGGCGGGAGAGAACCCGCGGACGTTCTGGATGGCGACCTCGACGAAGTGCATGGCGCGCGCAGTCTAGCCTGAACGAAAAAAGGAGCGTCCAGTGAAGGACGCTCCTTCTCTCACGCGGCCGCGAAGGCCGCGAGAGGGTTTCTGCGGACCTACTAGCCCTGAGCGGCGGCGGCCTTGGCGGCCTTGGCGGCGGCCCTCTCAGGATCCACCTGCACGTCCACGCGCGAGGCCTTGCCCTTCAGCTCGCGGAGGTAGAACAGGCGCTTGCGGTTCACGTCGCCGCGGGTGAGGACTTCGATCTTCTCGTAGCGCGGGCTGTGGATGGGGAAGATGCGCTCCACGCCGACGCCGAAGGACATCTTGCGCACCGTGAAGGTCGCGCGGTTCGTGCCCTTGGTCTTGCGGATGACCACGCCCTCGAAGGCCTGCACGCGCTCCTTCTCGCCTTCCTTGACCTTCCAGTGGACGCGAACGGAATCACCCGTGCGGAACGCGGTGATGTCCTTGCGCAGGAACTTGTTTTCGACGTGCTCGATGAGGCTGCGGCGCATGACGGACTCCAAAAGCGGAACTTGACGCGTAGGACGCGTGGAAAAGAGCGGGCCGTCCTAGCAGAGTCAGCCGGGACGAACAAGCCTGCAACGAAGTGTTCCGCGAGAACACGCAGGGTTACAACGCTTCTTCTTCCCTGGCGAGCAGTTTCTGATCCGCTTTGCCGAACGTCAGCCGCGCGAACAGGTCCGGCCGCCGCTCCTGCGTGAGCTTGATGGCCTTCCACCGGCGCCACCGGGCAATGCGGGCGTGATCGCCGGACTGGAGGACGGCCGGCACCTCGGCCCCGCGGAAGACAGGCGGCCGGGTGTAGTGCGGGTGCTCCAGCAGGCCTTCCTCGAAGCTCTCCGCCACCGAGGACGCCTCGTTGCCCAGGACGCCCGGCACCAGCCGCGCCACGGCGTCCACCACCGCCATGGCGGCCACTTCCCCGCCCGTGAGGACGAAGTCGCCCAGGGACAGCTCGCCATCCAGGAAGGGCATCACCCGCTCGTCCACGCCTTCGTACCGGCCGCAGACGAGGATCAGCCCGGCCTCATGCCGGACCAGCTCGCGAGCCGTCGCCTGCGTGAACGTGGGACCCCGGGGGCTCATCAAGAGCGCCTTCGCCCCGGGCAGGCGCGCCCGGGCGGCCTCGATGGCGGCCACCAGGGGCTCGGGCTTCATCACCATGCCGGCGCCGCCGCCGTAGGGCGCGTCGTCGGTGACGCGGTGCTTGCCCTCGGCGTACTCGCGCACGTCGGTGATCGTGACGGAGAGCAGCCCCTTCTCCTGGGCCTTCCCGAGGATGCTCGCGCCCAGGTAGCCGGACACCATCCCGGGGAACAGGGTGAGCAGCTCCACGCGGTAGCTCACCCGCCGTCTCCAGACTTCCCTGGCGAATCGTCCGCCTCCAGGTACTCCGGAGGCCGGATGACGATGCGCCCCGCGGGGACGTCCACCGCCGGCACGAACTCATCCGCGAAGGGCACCACCAGCTCCGGCCGGCCCTTCGCGCGGATCACCAGGTTGGGCACTTCACCGGTGGCCCAGACCTCCTCCACCGTGCCCAGGGGGGCGCCCTTTTCGTCCACGGCGGTCAGCCCCACGAGGTCGCCCTGGAAGAACTCGCCTTCTTCAGGCGGCTCCAGGTCCTCGCGGTAGACGAACACCTTCGCGCCCACCAGCGCCTCGGCGGCCGTGCGGGACTCGATGCCCTCGAAGCCCACGAGGTCTTCCTTGTTCGCCGGGCGGAAGGACTCCACGGCGTACTCGCGCTCCTCGCCGGAGCGCAGGCGCAGCCAGACGCGCTCGACGGTGCCGAGCGTCTCCGAGGCGGGGTCGAACGCACGGACCGCCACCTCGCCACGCAGCCCGTGCGCACGGGCCACGTAGCCCAGCTCCAGACAATCCTGCGCGCTCACCGCGCGGCGTCCGGAGCAGGCGCCGCCGGGGGAGAACCCGGAGCGCGCCGGTCATCGAGAATCTCCAGGCGGACCTTCTGGCCCTGCTTCTGGGCGGCGGCGTTGATCAGCGTCCGGAGGGCGTTCACGGTGCGCCCATCACGGCCGATGACCTTGCCAACGTCCTCGGGGGCGACCTTCAGCTCATAGAGCTGGCCGCCATCCGCCTCGGAGATGCGCAAAGTGACCTGGTCGGGTTGATCAACCAGGGCCTTCGCCAGATACGTGAGCAGCGGCTCCACGTCTTGTCCAGACGGGGGCGTGCTCAGGCGGTGGTCGCCGGGGCCTGCTTCTTCGCCGTCTTGATCAGGTCCGCGACCGTCTCGGAGGGCAGCGCGCCGCTCTTCAGCCAGTAGTTCAGCCGCTCCTCGTTGAACTGCACCTTCGCGGGGCTGTGGTTGGGGTCGTAGGAACCGACCTGCTCCAGGAACTTGCCGTCGCGCGGGCTGCGCGAGTCGGTGGCAACCACGTGGTAGTACGGCATCTTCTTGGCGCCCGCGCGGGCAAGACGGAGGACAACGGCCATGGAACGCTCCAGCGAAATCGTGTGACTTCTACGGTAACAGTGCGGAGGGCGCGCTCTTAGCGCCCTGCTGACTGGATTGTCAAGGAAGCTCGGGTGCTTATGTCACACCGGGGCTTCAGCGGCCGTCTCGTCGCGATTGGCGAGCTGGCCACAGGCCCCGGCGATGTCCCGGCCCCGGTTCTTCCGGATGTATGCCGCGACGTGGGCCTCGGCAAGGATGGCCCGGAACTCCTCGGCCCGCTGCTCGCCGGTCGTCTGGAACCCCAGGCCAGGGTTCTCGTTGTAGGGAATCAGGTTCACCTTCGCCGGGATGTCGCGCAAGAGCTCCTTCAGCCGGTGCGCGTCCTCGTCGGTGTCGTTGAACCCTTTGAGCAGCACGTACTCGAAGGTGATGCGGCGGCCCTGGCGCAGGGGGAACTTGCGGCAGGCATCCAGCAGCGCCTGGATGTTCCACTTGCGGTTGACCGGCATCGTCTTGCTGCGCTGCTCGTCCGTGCTGGCGTTGAGCGAGATGGCCAGCTTGACGTCCGTCTCCTGGCCGAAGCGCTCGATCATGGGCACCAGGCCCACGGTGGAGACGGTGATGTGCCGGTGGCTGAAGTTGGGCCCCTCCTCCGACTGGAGGATGGAGAGCGCCGTCTTGAGGTTCTCGAAGTTGTGGAGCGGCTCGCCCATGCCCATGAACACCAGGTTCGTGAGCGGACGCAGCGTCTCCAGGCCCTCGTTGGCGCGCACCTCGCGGTTGACCGCGTGGACCTGGGCGACAATCTCGCCGGGCGTGAGGTTGCGCTTCAGGCCCAGCGTGCCCGTCATGCAGAACGAGCAGGCCATGGCGCAGCCCACCTGCGTGGACACGCAGAGCGTCTTGCGGTCCTCCGCGGGCATGTAGACGGACTCGATGAAGCGCCCGTCGCGCGTCTTGAAGCGGTACTTGATGGTGCCGTCGACGCTGCGCTGCTCCAGGTCCTTCACCAGCGGGACGATCTCCGCCTTGACCTTGAGCTTCTCGCGCAGGGCCTTGGACAGGTCCGTCATCTCGTCGAACGAGGTGGCGCCGCGCTGGTGCAGCCAGCGGTAGAGCTGCGCCGCGCGGAACGGGCGCTCGCCCAGCTGCTCGCTCAGGAACAGCGCCAGCTTCTCGCGCGACAGGCTGGCCACGTCGACCAGCTTCGCGGGGGCCGGCACCGGCAGGGGCTCGGTGACTGGGAGGGCTGTGGCGGTAGGCTCGGACATCATTCAGTCGGGGCTAACGGAGGGCAACGGGGCGTGCTTCCCACAAGAAGGCACGGCAAGTCAAAGGAGTGCCCGCCCCCTTCCCTGCCTACTTCGAGTCGTGGTGCTCGGCGACGCCGCGCTTCCAGTAGCCCGTCACCCGCATCCAGTTCTTGTTCAGACCGCGCTCGGCCACCAGGTGTTCCCGGATGGGCTTGAGCGACGTGGCCTCGCCCGCCACGAACACGAACCCATCCCCGGAGGGCTGGGTCCAGGCGCGCAGGGCGTCCTCCAGGTGCTTCGTGGTGCCGGCCTCCGCGCCGCCCCGGTGCAGCCAGGTGACCTTCAAGTCCGCCCTGCTGGTGAGGGGCTGCTCCTCCGCCGCGTCCGCGACCTCGATGAACGCGAACGCGCGCTTGCCCGCCGGCAGCTCCTCCAGGCGCCGAGCGATGGCCGGCAGCGCGCTCTGGTCCCCGGCCAGGAGGTACCAGTCGAAGTCGTCCGCCACGTCGTGCGTGCTGCGCGGACCCCCGATGCCCATGAAGTCGCCGGGCTTCGCCTGCGCGGCCCACGACGCTGCGGGGCCTTCCCCATGCAGCACGAAGTCGATGTCCAGCTCGTTCGCCTTCGGGTCGAAGCGGCGCGGCGTGTAGTCGCGCGATGCGGGCTTCTCCAGCCCCTCCGGCATGGACAGGCCATTGGGCCCCACCACCGGCATGTCCGGCTTCTTCACGCCGGGCCTGGCGAAGAAGCACTTCACGTGATCATCCGCGCCAGGGGACGTGAAGCCCTCCAGCTCCGGGCCCCCCAGCGTGATGCGGACCATGTGCGGCGACAGCCGCGTCACGCGCAGGACCTCCAGCAACCGCAACTTCACCGGGAACGGCCCCCGCCGGGCCACGCGCTCTGAATCGCCACTCATGCGTGCTTCCTTGCCGATAGTGATTTGCATTATCGCTAGCAAGGAGCGCCGGCGAGGGCAAGGCCGGCGAGCTTCGGAAAAGACGACGGCCCGGGTCCGCGCCGCGTGGGGCGTGGACACCGGGCCGCTGTCACCAGGCGGAGAAGCAGCTCAGCCGTGGATTTCGGTCTCGCGGAAGAAGTACGCGACCTCGTTCTTCGCGTTCTCCAGGCTGTCCGAGCCGTGGACCGTGTTCGCGTCGATGCTCTGCGCGAAGTCCGCGCGGATGGTGCCCTTGTCGGCCTTCTTCGGGTCCGTGGCGCCCATCAGGTCGCGGTTCTTCTGGACGGCGTTCTCACCCTCCAGGGCCATCAGGACCACCGGGCCGGAGATCATGAAGGACACCAGGTCCTTGAAGAACGGCCGGGCCTTGTGGACGGCGTAGAAGCCCTCGGCCTCCGCCTGGGACAGCTGCTGCCGGCGGATGGCGACGGGCTTCAGGCCCGCCTTCTCGAACCGGGCGATGATCTCGCCGACGTGGTTGTTCTTCACTCCGTCGGGCTTGATGATGGACAGCGTGCGCTCGATGGCCATGGTGTTTGGCTCCTCGTGTGTGGGTCGTGTGAAAGGTTCGGATCAGCGCTTCGGGGGGCCGCGCTTGACGGCCGCCTGCAGCGTGGTGCCCAGCTCGGCGGGGCTCGCGGCCATCAGGATGCCCGCGCCCTCCATCGCCTTGATCTTCTCCGACGCCGTGCCCTTGCCGCCGGAGATGATGGCGCCCGCGTGGCCCATGCGCTTGCCCGGAGGCGCGGACTGACCGGCGATGAAGCCGGCGATGGGCTTGGTGAACTCGCGCTTGACGTACTCGGCGCCCTCTTCCTCCGCGCTGCCGCCGATCTCACCGATCATGATGACGGCGTCCGTCTCCGGGTCGGCCTGGAAGAGCTTCAGCACGTCCACGAAGTTGGTGCCGTTGACCGGGTCACCGCCGATGCCCACCGCGGTGGACTGGCCCAGGCCCAGCTGCGTCAGCTGGTGCACGGCCTCGTAGGTCAGCGTGCCGGAGCGGGACACCACGCCGATGCGGCCCGGCTTGTGGATGTGGCCCGGCATGATGCCGATCTTGCACTTGGCGCCGGGGGTGATGACGCCCGGGCAGTTCGGGCCAATCAGGCGCACGCCCGGCTTGCCCTGCAGGTAGCGCTTGGCGCGCACCATGTCGTTGACCGGGATGCCCTCGGTGATGGTGATGATGAGGGAGATGCCGGCGTCCGCGGCCTCCATGATGGAGTCCGCGGCGAAGGGCGGCGGCACGAAGATGACGGACGTGTTCGCGCCCGCCTGCTTCACCGCGTCGGCCACCGTGTTGAACACGGGGACCTTGCCCTCGAAGGAGGTGCCGCCCTTGCCCGGCGTGACACCGCCCACAATCTTCGTCCCGTACTCCAGCATCTGCTTGGCGTGGAACGAGCCCGCCGAACCGGTGATGCCCTGGACGAGGACCTTCGTGTTCTCGTTGACGAGGATGCTCATGGCGATCTTTCAGGTAAGAGGGGGCGAAGGCCCTACTTGATGGCCGCCACGGCCTTCTCGGCCGCCTGGCGCAGGTTGTCCGCGGGGGTGATGGCGAGGCCCGAGTTGCGGAGCAGCTCCTTGCCCTGCTCCACGTTGGTGCCTTCCAGGCGCACGACGAGCGGGATCTTCAGCTGCACTTCCTTCGCCGCCGCGATGATGCCTTCCGCGATCACGTCACACTTCATGATGCCGCCGAAGATGTTGACGAGCACCGCCTTGACCTGCGGATCCGCGAGGATGAGCTTGAAGGCCGCCGTCACCTTCTCCTTGCTCGCGCCGCCGCCCACGTCCAGGAAGTTGGCCGGAGCGCCGCCCACCAGCTTGATGGTGTCCATGGTGGCCATGGCCAGGCCCGCGCCGTTCACCATGCAGCCGATGTTGCCGTCCAGCGCGATGTAGGCCAGGTCGTGCTCCTTGGCCTGCGTCTCGCGGGGCTCCTCTTCCGCCAGGTCGCGGTACTCCAAGAGCTCCTTGTGGCGGTAGAGCGCGTTCTCGTCGAAGGTCACCTTCGCGTCGAGCGCCACCACGCCGCCGCTCTTGCGGATGACCAGCGGGTTGATCTCCACCAGGGCCGCGTCCGTCTCCACGTACATCTTGTAGAGCGCGTTGCAGAACTGGACGAACTTGGTCACCGTGGGGCCCGTCAGGCCCAGCCCGAAGGCCAGCTCGCGGCCCTGGAAGTCCGCGAAGCCCACCGCGGGGTCCACGACGGCGCGGAGGATCTTCTCCGGGTGCTTCTCCGCCACTTCCTCAATCTCCACGCCGCCCTCGGTGGACGCCATGAAGGTGATGCGGCTGGTGGCGCGGTCGAGCGTCACGCCCAGGTACAGCTCCTGGCCGATGTCGAGCCCTTCCTCGATGTAGACCTTGTTGACCTTCTGCCCTTCCGGGCCGGTCTGGATGGTCTTGAGCATCATGCCCAGCATGTTCTGGGTGAGCTCCTTGGCCTCCGCGGGGCTCTTGGCCAGCTTCACGCCGCCGCCCTTGCCGCGGCCGCCCGCGTGGATCTGCGCCTTCACGACGACGACCGGCGTGGCGAGTTCCTTCGCCGCGGCCTCCGCCTCGTTGGGAGAGAGCGCGAGGATGCCGCGCGGCGTGGGCACGCCATACTTCCGGAAGAGTTCCTTGCCCTGGTACTCGTGGATCTTCATCGAAGCTCCGGGTGGGACGAGGGGAGACGAGGACCACCCCTACACGGGGCGTCAACGCGGGCCCTCATTGCGCAGAAAACGACGGATGGCAAGGCCGTTTGGCCTCCAGCGTCGCGACGGGACACAGGCTTCCGCCTCCAGGAATAACACCCGATGTCCGGGGGGATGAGGCGGGCTTCACCCTAACGGACGCGGCCCCGCCCGGCGCCCCGCTCGAAGGGGGCGCTGGCACGAGGCCGCGAGGAAGCCAGGACGGCGTCAGGCGGGGCGGACTAGCCCGGACCGGCGGAGGCCTTCTGCTCCTCTTCCTTGAAGAAGATGTCCTTGATGATCAGCTTGGACACCTCGCGGTTCATCACCGCGATGGAGGTCGTCAGGGGGATCTCCTTCGGGCAGACCTTCACGCAGTTCTGCGCCTTGCCGCAGTCCTGGATGCCGCCGGGGCCCATGAGGGCGCGCGTGCGCTCCTCCGCGTTCAGCTTGCCCGTGGGGTGCATGTTGAACAGGCGGGCCTGGCTGATGGGCGCGGCGCCGATGAAGTCATTGTCCAGCGTCACCTGGGGGCACGCCTCCAGGCAGCTGCCGCAGGTGATGCACGTGGACAGCACGTACATCACGGACTGATCCTTCTGCGACTGGCGCGGGCCGGGGCCCAGGTTGTACGTGCCGTCGACGGGGACCCAGCCCTTCACGCGCTTGAGCGACTCGAACATGCGGTCGCGGTCCACGGTGAGGTCGCGCACCACCGGGAACTTCTTCATCGGCTCCAGGGTGATGGGCTGCTGGAGCTTGTCCACCAGGGCGGAGCACGCCATGCGCACCCGGCCGTTGATGTTCATGGCGCAGCTGCCACACACCTCCTCGAGGCACGCGGCGTCCCACACCACGGGGGCCACCTTCTTGCCCTCCACGGTGACGGGGTTGCGCTGGATCTCCATCAGACAGGAGATGACGTTGGCGCCCTTCGTATAGGGGACCTTGAACTCGTCGAAGTGTCCGGGCTTGTTCGGATCATCCTGCCGCCAGATGCGGAAGGTGACGGTCTTCGAGCTGACGGCGCTGGCCTGTGCGGTGTCCATGGTGCGGCTGCCCTTCCCTTCACTGCCAAATCAGGTGGCGGAAACCCGCGCGAGCCGGAAAGACGCGCGCGGGCCCGGAAAGCAAACGAACGCCTTACGCGTACCAGCGGGGTTCGGGCTCCAGCACCGGCGTGGGCAGGTCCTGGTAGGAGATCTGCGGGCCCTGGGCGGCGTACGTGGCGATGGTCGTCTTCGCCCACTTCTCGTGCCGCGCGCGCCACTGCTCCATCCACGATGCATCCTCGCGCGGATCCTTCGTCTTGGGCTCCGGCAGGGAGAAGTCCGGCTTGTAGTGGGCGCCGCGGCTCTCGTCGCGCAGCAGCGCGCTGGTGGCGATGACTTCGCCCAGCTCCAGCATGTTCCACAGCTGGTTGGTGTACGACAACGCGCGGTTGGCGACGACGCCCGTGTCCAGCACGTTGACGCGGCTCCAGCGGTCCTTCAGGCCGCGGATGGTCTCCACCGTCTTCTTCAGGCGGTCGTTGTAGCGGACGACGGTGCAGTTCTCCGTCATCACCTCGCCCAGCTCCTTGGCGAGCTGGTACGGGTTCTCCGCGCCGTTCATCGCCTTGATGGTGGCGAAGCGGTCCTGCCAGTACTTCTTCGCGTCCGCGAAGTACTTCTCCGGCATCGCCGCGGCGCTGGTCGTCTGGCTCTTGGCGAAGGACACCATCGCCGGGCCGCCGATCATGCCGGAGTAGATGCAGGACAACAGCGAGTTGGCGCCCAGGCGGTTCGCGCCGTGGAAGGCGTAGTCCGCCTCGCCGGCCGCGTAGAGGCCCGGGATGCGGGTGCTCTGGTTCACCGGGCTGCCGTCCAGCGGCGTCTGGGTGCGCGAGTCGGCCTCGAAGGAGACGTGCAGGCCGCCCATCGAGAAGTGCATGCCCGGGAAGATGACCATGGGCGTGTGGCGCGGATCATCTCCGACGAACTTCTCGTAGATCTCCATCACGCCCTTGATCTTCGCGTCGAGCGTCTTGGCCGGGATGTGCGTCACGTCCAGGTACACGCCGTCGCGCCCGCCCAGGCCCATGCCCAGGTCGCGGCAGACCATGAAGATCTCGCGCGTCGCCACGTCGCGCGGCACCAGGTTCTTGTACTTGGGGTACTTCTCTTCCAGGAAGTACCAGCGCTCGCTCTCCGGGATCTCCCGGGGGTTGCGCGTGTCGCCCTTCTTCTTGGGCACCCAGACGCGGCCGCCCTCGCCGCGCACGGACTCGCTCATCAGGCGCAGCTTGTCCTCGCCCGGGATGGAGGTGGGGTGCACCTGGATGAACTCGCCGTTGGCGTACAGCGCGCCTTCCATGTACGCGCGGCCCGCGGCGGTGCCGGTGTTGATGATGGAGTTGGTGGAGCGCCCGAAGACGATGCCCGGGCCACCCGTGGCCAGGCACACCGCCTCCGCCGGGAAGGTGCGGATCTCCATGGTGCGCAGGTCCATGGCCACGCTGCCGATGCAGCGGCCGGACTCGTCCTTCACCGTGCCCAGCCACTCCCAGTACTCGTACTTGGTGACCTTGCCCTCCGCCTCGTAGCGGCGGACCTGCTCGTCCAGCGCGTAGAGCAGTTGCTGGCCGGTGGTGGCGCCCGCGAACGCGGTGCGGTTGTGCAGGGTGCCGCCGAAGCGGCGGAAGTCCAGCAGGCCTTCCGGCGTGCGGTTGAACGTCACGCCCATGCGGTCCAGCAGGTAGATGATGCCGGGCGCCGCATAGCACATGCCCTTCACGGACACCTGCTCCGCCAGGAAGTCGCCGCCGCGCAGCGTGTCCTTGACGTGGATGTCCGGGTGGTCGCCCTCACCCTTCGTGTTCACCGCGCCGTTGATGCCGCCCTGGGCGCAGACGGAGTGCGAGCGTTTGACGGGGACGAGCGAGAGCACGTCCACCTGATGGCCCGCCTCCGCCAGCTTGATCGTCGTCATCAGCCCGGCCAGACCGCCGCCCACCACCGTGAATCGCGCTGCTGCCGCCATCATCGTCTCCTTGAGCACCGGCTGCCGGGGGGGTGCCTTCACGGGGGGCCGCTGAAGTCCTGCTTCGCGACGCTGCCCCGCACCCGTGCCAGGTGCGAGTCCAACAACACGCTAGTTAACTTGGAAAAATACCGCCGCAAGGACGGTGCGCCGGGGGATAAGCCCGGATCATTCACGGCATCAGGCGGGCCCGCCAGCAGCATTCCGGCGGGCCCGACCTGTCACCGGGACTACAGCTTCACCAGCTCCACGGTGCCCTTCACGGACGTGAAGGACTTGTTCAGCTCGGCCTTCTCCGCGTCGTTCAGCTCGACCTCGATGATCTTCTCCACGCCGCCCGCGCCAATCTGCGCCGGGACGCCGAAGAAGAAGTCCTTGATGCCGTACTGGCCCTTGAGCAGGGCGGCGGACGGCAGCACGCGCTTGCGGTCGAAGAGGAAGCTCTCCGCCATGGCGATGGAGGAGGAGGCCGGGGCGAAGTAGGCGCTGCCCGTCTTGTACAGGCCCACCAGCTCCGCGCCGCCCTTGCGGGTGCGGTCGATGATGGCGTCCAGCTTGTCCTTCGCGATGAGCTGGGTCAGGGGCACGCCGCCCACGGTGCTGTGGCGCACGAGCGGGACCATGTCGTCACCGTGGCCGCCGAGCACCAGCGCCTCCACGTCACGGATGGAGCAGCCCAGGGCCTCGGCCACGAAGCACTTGAAGCGGCTGGTGTCCAGCACGCCCGCCATGCCCACGACCATGTTGTCCTTCAGGCCGGCGATCTTGTGGAGCGCGAACACCATCGCGTCCAGCGGGTTGGCCACGTTGATGACGAAGGCGTCCGGGGCGTGGTTCTTGATGTTGCCCGCCACGTCCTTCATGATCTTCAGGTTGACGTCCAGCAGGTCCTCGCGGGACATGCCGGGCTTCCGGGGCACGCCGGCCGTGATGATGATCACGTCCGAGCCCGCGACGTCCTTCCAGTCCGTGGAGCCGGTGACGCGGCAGTCGTAGCCATCCACCGCGGACAACTGGTTGATGTCCAGCGCCTTGCCCTTGACCAGACCCTCGGCCGCCGGGATGTCGTAGAGCACCACGTCGCCCAGGTTCTTCTGGACCGCCAGCAGCGCCAGGTTGCCGCCGATCTGACCGCCACCGATGAGGCCGATCTTCTTCTTCTTGTGAGCCATGGTTTCGCCCTCCTGCTTTGGGGTGGGGACTACATGTGCTTGATGATGGCCTGACCGAACTCCGAGCACTTCACCTCGGACACGGTCTCCTTCGTCTCCAGCTTCATCAGGCGCGCGAAGTCGTACGTCACGGTGCGCGCCGCGATGGCCTTGTCCATGCCCTTGATGATCAGGTCCGCGGCCTCGTGCCAGCCCAGGTGGCGGAGCATCATCTCGCCGGAGAGGATGACGGAGCCCGGGTTCACCTTGTCCAGGTCCGCGTACTTCGGCGCGGTGCCGTGGGTGGCCTCGAAGACGGCGTGGCCGGAGACGTAGTTGATGTTGCCGCCCGGCGCGATGCCGATGCCGCCCACCTGCGCCGCGAGCGCGTCCGACAGGTAGTCGCCGTTGAGGTTCAGCGTGGCGATGACGTCGAACTCGTCCGGACGGGTCAGCACCTGCTGCAGGGTGATGTCCGCGATGGAGTCCTTGATGATGATCTTCCCGGCGGACACCGCGGCCTTCTGCTCGGCGTTGGCGGCTTCCTCGCCCTTGGCGGCCTTGGTGGCCTCCCACTGGTCCCAGGTGTAGACCTTGTCACCGAACTCGCGCGCGGCGAGGTCGTAGCCCCACTTGCGGAACGCGCCTTCGGTGAACTTCATGATGTTGCCCTTGTGGACCAGGGTGACGCTCTTGCGCTTCAGGTCCACCGCGTACTGGATGGCCGCGCGCACCAGGCGCTCCGTGCCTTCCTGGGACACGGGCTTGATGCCGATGCCCACGTTCGCGGGGAAGCGGATCTTGCCCGCCTCCTTGGGGAACTCCTGCTTCAGCCAGCCCAGGAACTTCTCCGCCTGCGCGGTGCCGGCCTCGAACTCGATGCCCGCGTAGATGTCCTCCGTGTTCTCACGGAAGATGACCATGTCCACCTTGTCCGGCTGCTTCACCGGCGAGGGCACGCCCTTGAAGTAGCGCACGGGGCGCAGGCAGACGTACAGGTCCAGCATCTGGCGCAGCGCCACGTTCAGGGAGCGGATGCCGCCGCCCACCGGCGTCGTCAGCGGGCCCTTGATGCCCACCAGGTACTCGCGGAACGCGGCGACCGTCTCGTCCGGCAGCCAGTTGTTCACCTGCTTGAAGGACTTCTCACCGGCCAGCACCTCGTACCAGGAGATCTTCTTCTTGCCGCCGTAGGCCTTCTCCACCGCCGCGTCGAACACGGCCTGCGAGGCCTTCCAGATGTCGCGGCCGGTGCCGTCGCCCTCGATGTAGGGGATGATCGGGTTGTTCGGAACGGTCAGCTTGCCGTTCTGCAGGGTGATCTTCTCGCCAGAGGGAGGCGCCATGAACGCAGACTCCTGATTGAGACCGGGGTGTTTAGAGGCGGCGGATAGTCGAGAACCCGCCCCCGGTCGTCAAGGAGTTTGGCCGCACGTCCCCCAGGGTTCGACGCACCCGGGGTGCGCCGCGCTTATCGCAGCCAATGGTCCGGAAGCAGGATCGTTTTCCGGATTTGAACGCTGGCTAGAAGCTCGCGAGCCCGGGCGCGGGAAGGACGACGCTCACCGCCATCCCCTCCTCCAGGCGCTCCAGCGCAAGCTCTCCGCCCATGGCGTCCACCAGCTCCCGGGCGCGGGCCAGCCGCCGCTGGGTGCCGCCCACCCGCAGGGGCGACAGCACCACCGACTGCGTCTCCCGCTCCGACAGGCTCACGCCGGGCATCACCACCTGGAGGCGCGGCCCCACGTCCCCGAAGTCGTCCGGAGGATCCACCACCACGCGCACGGCGGGCGCCGCCGGGGGGGCCACGTCCGCCGCGTGGACCACGAGCAGCAGGAGCACCTGTTCCAGGCGGCGCCGGCTGACCCGGGCGATCACCGGATCCTCCGGGAGCTCCAGCGCCACCTGCATGCCGTGCAGCCGCCGCGTCGCGCCGAGCAGCCCCAGCGCGTCCCGCACGCACACCGCCACGTCCACCTGGAACACGTCCGGAAGGTCCACGGACTCAAGCCCCTGGCCACCGGATGAGGCTCCCGGCGATCCCATCACATCCAGCGCTGCGCTCATTCGCGGCTCCCTTCCCCCAGGCCCAGAAGCAACGACCATAACGGCGCCCCCTGACAGGGTCCATTGCCCGGCCGCCCCGAACCGCCACCGCTTATTCAGGTGAAGGAGGGTTACAGCGCCGCGCCACTTTGCTGATAAGGATGCGCACGCTGGGTCCTGGTTACTCCTCGGAAAACCCGTAGAACCCTGGTTGATTGCGACCCAGGGTGAGTCAGGACGTGGGATGGAAAAACAGCCCCGGCATATAAATTCGATTTGACTGTTACGGCCGAGATCTTCAATATGTCTTCCCAGAATCCAGAGCCGCCAGCGTCTCCAGTGAGTCAGGGAGGAAGTGTTGTGCTCGCAACATCGCCGACCATCAACGGAAGCGCTGGCCGCAGAAGGGGAGTCCTGACGATGGATGGAGGGTTCCCGGCGTCCTCGAAGTTCCGGCATGCGATCGAATTCGGCAGTGGCGATGCGCTGCACAACGTGATTCCCCTTCCCCCCGCTGAAGCCGCCCTGGATGACTCGGGCTATTCGCTGCACGGCAGTGGTCCCACGGCCATCACCTGCGCGGTGGGCCAGCCGGACGCGGTGCTGGGTGAAGTGACGCGGCTGTCCCCGACGGTGGTGTGGGTGGCCCCGCGGCAGCCGCTGGCGGACACGACCGAGTCGCGCACCTTCCCCGTGTACCTGGCGTGCAACGGCGCCACCATCGGGCCGCTCAACGGCGCCTTCATCCGGACGGACATGGACGTCCCGAGCGCGCCGGTGGGGCTGCAGCTGGTGGGCGTGACGCAGGAGCAGGGCCGTCAGATTCTGGGCTTCCTGTCGGACGCGCTGCGCCAGGGCGTGGCGGTGCCGGCGGCCTCCGCGCTGCCCGTGCAGGACATCATCACGGACGGGGAGCGGATCCGCTCCATCTTCACCGCCATCTGCGCGTCCGGGAACAAGGGCGTGCTGCGCCGCCAGGGCCGCGTGGTGCGCATGGTGCTGGAGCGCTTCCACGCGTCTTCCGGCCAGCTGGAATGGCGCACGGAGGAGTCCACCCCGGACTTCGGTGAGCCGGCGTACGACATCGACGTCATCGGCTACAACTCCGCCTACCGCCTGCGCGCGGAGACGGGCCGGACCGAGGGCGACCGCCTCTTCACGTCCCTGCCCGCGGAGCTGTTCCGCATCCGTCACCGCTGGCACCGCCGCGTCCCCGCCCCCGAGGGCGTGCACGCCCGGTTCCACCACCCGCTCTGGCGCGAGCAGGGGCTGATGCGTCGCGAGGTGCTGGACATCTCCTTCTCCGGCCTGTGCATGCGCTGCCAGCCGCAGGACCTGCTCTTCCCCGGCCTGCTGCCGCCCCTCATCGAGCTGGAGCTGGGCGACGGTCAGCGCGTGAGCGTGCGCGGGGAGATCCGCTACGTCAGCGGCCTGCGCGCGGACGGCACCGTGCTGTGCGGCCTGAGCGTGCTGCCCTACTCTTCCGATGAGGCGCGCTGGGTGCGCTTCGTGTCGCAGACGCTGTCCCCGGCCACGCGCACCAGCGAGGGCCTGGTGGATCAGCTGTGGGACCTCTTCAACCGCTCCGGCTTCTTCAGCCTGGGTGGCAGCACCCCGGCGGAGTTCGAGGAGCTGAAGCAGAACTTCGCGTCGCTCGCGAAGCGCGCCGCGGAAGTGCCCCAGCTGTTCTGCAATGCCGTCTGGCCGTCCGAGCGCGGCATTGAAGCGACGCTGTCCTTCACCAAGCCGTACCGCCACGCGTGGCTGGGCCACCAGGTGGCGAAGCGGCCCGGCAAGCCGCCGGAGGGGCTGAAGGAGGCGGGCGCCATCATGCGCGACCTGTACCTGCGCACCTTCGAGCACCCGCAGAGCGACCCGGACTTCCACTGGGTGGTGGCCTACGTGGAGGCCCTCAACCCGTGGATCAACAAGGCGCACGTGAAGTACGCGCAGCGCCAGATGGAGTCCGGTTCGTCCCTGGCCTTCACGCGGAAGATCCAGAAGATGAAGGCCTTCAGCAACGAGCTGACCGGCCGCGTGCACCCGTACACGGTGGGCCCCGCCACCGCGAGCGAGCTGAGCCTGCTGGCGGCGACCATCCGGCAGCAGTTCCCCGAGTGCTACGTGCAGTCGTTGGACCTCACCCGCGACCGGCTGGACATGGGTCCGGTGACGGCGAAGTGGAAGAGCTTCGGCATGGAGCGCGAGCGCACCGTGCTGGTGGCCCGCCGCGACGGCGTCCCCCACGCCGCCGCCGTGGTGGAACTGGGCCAGCTGGGCGCGAACCTCTTCCGCCTGCTGGACAACACGCGCCTGTTCTCCCTGCTGGGGGATGGAACGCGCGCGTACTCGGCGCTCCTGGACGCGGCCCGCCGCTGGTACGCCGCGCGCAACCGCCCCTCATTCCTCTACCTGCGCGAGGACGAGGGCGGCGACTACATCCAGGAGTGCGGCCTGCACGACGGGCCGGATCCCTACCTGTGGATCATCTCCTCCAAGCTCGTCCCGGATTTTCTGGAGCACATCAGCGAACTCACCATCGGGCGTCGTGGTGCCCACTCCCGCTAGAGGTTTCCCCCCCATGAGCAAGCCCCTCGTCGAAGAGCAGTACCTCCCCCACGTCTCCGACGTCCGTCACCTGCTGGCGAACGGTCCCCACGTGACGACGCTGCTGGACCCCAACGTGGACCCCGCCCTGCTGGAGGCCTTCCTCATCCAGCTGTGTGCCCTGGGCGTGTACATGACGGAGCCCGTGGACGGGTGGATCCGCCGCGCCGGTGAGGCGTGTGTGAAGGCGGGGATGGTGGACGTGGGCGAGAAGCTCATCACCCACGCCAAGCACGAGGCCGGTCACCACCTGATGATGGTGGAGGACACGAAGAACCTGGTGGCCGGCTGGAACGCGCGCCGCTTCCCCAAGCTGGACGCGGAGGCCCTGATGGCGCAGGCCCCCACCCGGGCCATGCAGGAGTACCGGGAGATCCACGAGGAGACCATCGCGGGCCCCATGCCGGGCGGCCAGGTCGCCATCGAGTACGAGATTGAAAACCTGTCCGTGGTGTTCGCGCCGCGCCTGATTGAGCAGTGCAAGCGCGTGCTGGGTCCGGACGTGATGAACTCGCTGTCGTTCATCAAGGAGCACGTGGAGCTGGACGTGGGCCACACCGCGCTCAACGAGGTCATGCTCAACAAGCTGCTGGGCCAGAAGCCCGAGCACGCGGCGACCATCGCGAAGACGGGCGCCCGTGCCCTGGACATCTACCTGCGCTTCTACGGCGACTGCATGGCGAAGGCGAAGCAGCTGCTCCAGTCCGCCGCCGCCTGAGGACGCCTCACGCCCCCAGCTGCGCCGCCCGCCGGGAGTTGCGGTTGCCCCAGCGGGTGAGCGGCCGGATGGACTGCTTCAGCGACGCATGGACCTGCGCGACGCCCGCGCGGTTCGTGGCCGCGTAGACGTAGCGGTCCGGGCGCAGGACGACCAGGTCCGAGCCGTGCTGGGCGAACCACTCGCCCAGCTTGCCTTCCAGATCCACCACCTCGCCGGAGCGGCCCGCGCCCGAGCGCGCCGCCGGCGCCACGGACAGCCACACGCCGCCGACGTCCTCCGCCAGCGCCTTGGCGGCCTGCTGGACGTCCGCGGGCGCACCCGGCCGCGTGAGCACCGCGAAGCGGTGGCCGATGACGTCATCCAGCGGGCGCTCCCCTTCCTCGCCGTGCTCCACGCGCGGCTGCGGGAAGTAGGCGCCTTCCGCCGCCTGCTTGGACTTGCCGCGCTTGCCGCCGAAGAGGAACCCTTCCGCGTGGAAGAGGCTCGGCTTCATCTTGTACTCGCGGATGAAGGGGCCGGTGACGGGCATGTAGTACAGCAGCTTGATGAAGGCGTTGCGCGCGCGGGCCATGAACGGGCCGCCCGACGCCAGCATCGAGCCCAGCGAGTCCGACAGGCGCATCATCTCCGCGGCGTGCGGCCGGCGCTCCACCTCGTAGGTGTCCAGGAGCGACGCGTCCGCGGCGCCGCCCAGCACGTGCGCCAGCTTCCAGGTGAGGTTCGCCGCGTCGCGCAGGCCGGAGCACAGGCCCTGCCCCAGGAACGGCGGCATCAGGTGCGCCGCGTCGCCGAGCAGGAACACGCGGCCCACGCGCCACTTCTCCGCCATGCGGCTGTGGTACGCGTAGAGGTTGACGCTCTTCACCTTCACGGTGTCCGGGTCGATGAAGGGCGCGATGATGCTGCGCACGTACTCGGGCGTCTTCACGTACTCCAGGTCCTGCCCCGGCTTCACCAGCGTGTCGAAGCGGATCTCGTCGTGCGCGGTGCGCGTCACGATGCCCACGCGCTCCGGGCCGCAGGGGTAGTAGGTGAAGTCCGGCGCGGACGACTGCGTCTCCACGGAGACGGCCAGCGCGTGCTCCAGCGCCGTGGTGCCCTCCAGCTTCAGGCCCAGCCGGCGGCGGATGCCGCTCTTGGCGCCGTCGCACGCGAGCAGGTAGCGCGCGCGCACCGTCAAGGTGCGGCCATTGACGTTGTCCTTCACGCGCACGGACACGCCTTCGTCGTCCTGCATGAAGGATTCGACTTCGTGGCCGCGCCACATGCTGACGTGCGCGAAGCGCTCCAGGCCGCGGTGCAGCGACGCCTCCAGGCGCGGCTGGTTGAAGAGCGAGCCGATGGGGTGGCCGTTGGGGCGCTCCACCTTGGTGAAGTCCACCTCGGCGAGCATCCGCATCTCGTCATCCACGTAGGTCATCTTCAGGCACGGGTGGAAGCCCGGCCCCAGCTCACCCGTCAGGCCCGCGGCCTGGAAGATGCGCTGCGCTTCGTCATCCGCGTTGATGGCGCGGGACTGGGTATGGGGGGTGGTCTCCTTCTCGATGACCACGGTGCGCAGGCCGTACTGGCCAAGCAGGTTGGCTGCCATGGCACCCACCGGGCCGCTTCCGACAACGATCACATCAACAGATTCCGGAGCCATTACTCCCTCCCGTTGTGTGCCAGCTGAACCGTTTGAACCGAGCGACCAGACGACCGAAGCCCCCCTCGGTCGTAAGTAATAATACCTATAAACTTCAGCAACCCCACCCTGGATACGCTGTTTCAAGGCGATCCTGGTTGCCCGCCCCCTGAGTCAGAAACACCCGGTCCGCGCGCTTCCGACTGCCTGATAATCAAACGCACCCCTCCAGAAACCTTGCAGTGCTGAGCAGTCCCCTCGGTCCGCTGTCTGCCTTTCGCGCCGTGATTTCCTGCAAGGCTTTAAAGTTTTTGCGGCGGCGGCAGGAATACAGGGTTTATTTGGATTCTCTGGACTGCGAATGTGTGCGGATGCCCCTGGAAGGCGCCCCTTGTACGTCGCTCGGGACTGCGGGACAGTGCGGGCGTTGTCTCCCCCCTGAGCCCCTTGGAGCGCCCAGCGATTATGCCCAGACTGCAACTTTTTGAATTGGAGGATCAGCCCTGGTTCCCGAAGGTGTTGCGTCGCGGGGTGACGGACTTCCTGGCGTACGTGTGGAGCCTGTCGGACGAGCGCTATTCGGAGTTCGTGAAGCGGCTCAAGGGCGCGATGGCGGCCATGGGCGAGACGCAGCTGTTGGACATGGCGTCGGGCAGCGCGGGGCCGGTGCCGAAGCTGCTGGAGATGCTGGAGTCGCAGGAGGGCTACCAGGCCACGGCGCTCTTGACGGACCTGTACCCGGAGATCTCCGCGTTCGAGAAGGCCAAGGCGGCGAACCCGGGCCGCATCGACTACGTGACGACGCCGGTGGACGCGACCGCGGTGCCGGCCACGTACAAGGGCTTCCGGATCATGTGCAATTCGTTCCACCACCTGCCGCCGGAGATGGCGCGCAAGGTGCTGGCGGACGCCGTGGCCCAGCGGCGGGGCATCGCCATCATGGAGCTGGTGGAGCGGCGCGGGCCGGCCATCGCGATGACGGCGGCGGCGCTGATCAACGTGCCGCTGACGACGCCGTTCATCCGCCCGGTGCGCGTGGACCGGCTCGCCCTCACCTACCTCATGCCGCTCATCCCCATCGCGGCGGCGTTCGACGGCGTGGTGTCCTGTCTGCGCACGTACTCCGTGGAGGAGATGCGCGAGCTCACCCACGGTCTGAGCGACGACTACATCTGGGAAATCGACCGGCTCACCAACCCGGGGAACCCCTTCGGCCTGATGATGCTCATTGGCCGACCCGCCACCCCCTCGAAGGCCTGAGTGGCCTGTCAGCAGGAGGTCAGTGACGCCCCCGGCCGACGCGGGGCGTCGTGATTTCCGGGTTTGAAGTGGGTTCAATGGCCGCTCCTTCAACGAGGAGCAGGCCCATGGAATGGCTCGAATTCAAGCGCTGGTCTCCCGAAGTCCAGCATGCGCTGGCACTGCAGGCGGCCCGGTTGGGCCAGACAGCGATGCACGCCGAGCCGCCGCGGCCGTCCGCGACGATGGTCGCCGCGCACCGCCTGTGCACGCTGCTGCGCCAGTATCCGCGCACCAACCCCTGGGGACACCCCGCGTCCGAGTGCTGAGACGCGGGTGAAACACCCGGCCCGTCCGTGGGGGCGCCACGGGCGGGGCGGGTCCCTGGTGGTGGGCCTCAGGCCCCGCTGGGGGTCCAGCTCACCCGCAGGTGCTGGATGGCGCGGATGGTCAGCGACTGCGTGTGGCCGAAGTCCGGGTTCTCCTCCAGCTTCAGGTCCGGGAGCTGATCCAGCAGCAGGTTGGTGGCGATGAGCGCCTCCAGCCGCGCGAGCGGAGCCCCGATGCAGAAGTGGATGCCCCGGCCAAAGCCCAGGTGCGTGGGGTGGTGCCGGGAGATGTCGAAGTGGTCGCCATCCGGGAGCAGCGTGGCGTCACGGCTGCCGGACGCGTAGAGCAGGAGCAGCCGCGAGCCCCTGGGCAGCGCGACGCCCGCCAGTTCCACGTCCTCCGTCGTGGTGCGGATCATCCCGTGCGCCACGGAGTCGAAGCGCAGCGTCTCCTCGATGAGGTGCGGCACCAGCGAGCGGTCCTCGCGCAGCTTCTGCCAGAGGCCGGGCTGGATCAGGGCCTGCTTCCAGCACTGGGCGAGCAGCGCCGTGGTCGTCTCATGGCCGGCGGCCAGCATGCTGCCGGCGATGGCGATGATCAGCTCCGGCAGCGTGAGCGCCTCTCCGTCCGCGTCGGTGGTGACCAGGTAGCTGATCAGGTCGTCGCGGGGCTCGTCCTCGCGGGCGCGGATGAGGCGGGCGACGTAGTGCTGGAAGGTGACCCAGCTGCGCGCGAGCGGCGGCTGCTCCTCCGCGGGGACGCGGGTGAAGATCATCCGGAAGAAGTCGTCGCACCAGCGCTTGATGTCCGCCATGTCCTCCTGGGGGACGCCCGCCATGCCCAGGATGACCCGCACGGGCAGCGGGTACGCGAACTCCGTCACCAGGTCCGCGTGGCCCCTGCGGGCGAAGGCCTGGATGAGCTCCTCGGAGACGGCGCGGATGGGCGCCTCCTGCGCGGTGATGCGCTGGGCGGAGAAGCCCCGGCCCAGCAGCTTGCGCAGCCGGGTGTGCGCGGGCGGATCCGAGTTGATCAGGCTGTCCGCCAGGGGATAGCCCTCGGCGAGCACCGCCAGCGTCTGGGGGGACAGCACCGAGCCCATGTTGCCCAGGTCCGCCGACGAGTAGCGCGCCGGGTCCTTCAGCACGTGGCAGATGTCCTCGTAACGGCTCACCAGCCACATGCCCAGCATGGGGTTGTAGCTGACGGGCGCGTCCCGCCTCAGCTGCGCGTAGAACGGATGCGGGTCCTCGACGTGCGGTCCCGCGAACGGGTTGTACTGCGCGCCAAGATGGGGGCACTTCATGGCGCCAGCGGCCTTGCTGGCGTTCGCCTCGACGTGGATCGCTTCGGACTGCCCTTCCACCTTCACTGCTTCCACTGCGGTACTCACCGTGAGCTTCCTCTCAGGATCCCCCCACAACGGAATATTATAACCCAACCTGACAGGTCTTCTCAGCGAGTCCTGCCAGCCCCACCCATCAAGAAATCAGGGTGCTCACGACCCTGACTGATACGGGGGATGAGGCTGAGCGTATTTGCGGAGGACGGGGCGCTCCACCTTGCTCATCGCGTTTCGAGGAAGTGTTTCAATTGCGACAAAGCGAGTGGGCACCTTGAACCGCGCGAGCGACTGGCGGCACCACGCGTCCAGGTTGTCGGGCAGGGCGTGGCCGGGGCGCAGGACGACGAAGGCCACGGGCACCTCGCCCCAGTGCGGGTCCGGCACGCCGACGACGGCGGACTCCAGGATGGCCGGGTGGTTGGCGAGGACGGCCTCGATTTCGGCCGGGTAGATGTTCTCCCCTCCCCTCACGATGAGGTCCGTGCGGCGTGACAGCAGGGTGAGGCGACCCTTCGCGTCCAGCACGCCCACGTCGCGGGTGCGCAGCCAGCCGTCGTGGAAGGCCTCGCGCGTGGCCTCGCGCTGGCGCCAGTAGCGGGCCATGAGCGTGGGGCCGCGGACCTCCACGTCCCCCTCCTGTCCTTCACCGAGCGTCGCGCCGTCCGTCCCGACGATGCGGACCTCCAGGCCCGGCAGCGGCGGCCCGGCGGTGCGGCCATCCGCTTCGCCGGGGCGCTCGGTGGTGACCTGGGAGCAGGCCTCGGTGAGGCCGTAGGTCTGGACGGCCAGGAGTCCCGCGGCGCGGGCGCGCGTGAGCAGCGCGGTGGGGACGGGACCGCCGCCGATGAGCGCGCACCGGAAGGTGTCGGGGAGCTTGCGGTCCTGCCTTGCGTCCAGCACCCGCTCCAGCGTGGTGGCGACGAAGCTGGCGTGGGAGGCGCCCTCCGAGTCGATGGCGCGGTTGACCGCGTCCGCGTCGAAGCGCTCGTGCAACAAGAGGCAGCCGCCCTCGTACGCGGTGCGCGTGAGCATGGCCAGGCCGCCGACGTGGAACAGGGGCAGCGTGCCCAGCCAGCGCGGCGCGGGATGTGCTCCCAGGTTCGCGGCGGACGCCCGGCTGGAGGCGCGGAAGGCACCTTCCGAGAGCACCGCGCCCTTGGGCCGCCCCGTCGTCCCGCTGGTGAACAGGATGACCCGCGCCGTGTCCGCGTCCCAGCTCCGGGCAGGCACGGGCTCGCGCGCCGACACGCTGCCGGGGAAGGACTCCAGCGACTCCGCTTCCGGGATCCGGGCTCGCAGGGACTCGAGCGCGAGCGTGAGCCGGGGCTCGACCTCGTCCAGCAGGGGCCCCAGCTCCGCCGGGGTGAGCCGGGCATTGAGCGGCGCGAAGATCGCGCCCAGGCGGCCGAGGGCCCAGAAGAGGAAGGTCACCGCCGGGTGGCTCGTGGACAGCAGCGCCACGCGCTCGCCCTGCCCTATTCCGCGCGCGGCCAGCGCTTCGGTCCAGCGCGTCACCTCTCCATCCAGTTCGCGGAAGGTCCAGCGCAGTCCCGCGAAGCGCAGCGCTTCGGCGTCGGGGTGCACGCGCGCGCCTTCGCGGATGGGGCAGTCGTAGATCATGGCCAGGCAGCTCCCTGAGGAAGGATCGCCGAGGCTCATGGATCAGCGGTCCCAGATGAGATCCGGGTTCAGTCCCAACCCGGGCATGTCTCGCAGCCGCACCAGCCCCTGATGCGGTTGATACGGATGATCTCTCGGCTCGTCCGCGAAGAGCCGCCCCACGGCGAGGCCGGAGGCCAGGTCTCCCGAGGGCAGCGCGGAGGCCAGGTGCGCGGCGCCCGCCCGGGCCACCACGCCGTCGATGGAGCTGGTGACGAACGCGTGCATGCCCAGGTGGGCCGCTCGCAGCGCCACCACCATGGAGGGCAGCAGCCCCCCGAGCACCATCGGCTTGATCACCACCGCGCCCACCGCCGGGCCACCGCCCAGGTCCATGGTGAGCAGCGTGCGCACCGCGGCCGGCGTGGCGAGCGTTTCGTCCGCCGCGATGATGCAAGGAGCGCGGCGCTGCACGCGCCACAGGGCCTGGAGGTCCTCCGGCGGCGTGGGCTGCTCCACGAGCTCCAGGTCGTACCAGCCCAACCGATCCAGGGCGCGGTTGGCCTCGGGTTCCGTCCAGCCTCCGTTCGCGTCCAGGCGGAGGCGCACGCGCGGCCCCGCCGCTTCGCGCACGGCGCGGACCCGGGCCTCGTCCATGTCCAGCGAGCGGCCCGCGACCTTCAGCTTCAGCGTCTGGTAGCCCTCGGCCACCGCTGCTTGTGCTTCGCGGGCCAGGTCCTCCGGCTCCTCCGCGCTCAAGAGCGCGTTCACCAGGACCTCCTGCCGCGCCTCCTCCGCCAGCAACCAGCACAGGGGCACGCCCTTGCGCTGGGCCACCAGGTCCAGCAGCGCCAGCTCCAGGCCGTGCTGTGCTGCGGGGACCCGCTGCTCGGAGTCGATGCCCCGGATCCGCGCACCGCGCTGGCGCATCTCCTCACTGGCGGACGGCACGAGCGTGGCTTCGATGCCCTCGATGCTGTCCTCCAGCGTCTGACCCTTGAGGGCGCTCAGCCACCCGCGCAGCACCGTGTGCGTGGTGGCCAGGGACTCCGTGCCGAACTCGGGCAGCGGCATCGCCTCGCCCTGCCCCACGTGCCCCTCCTCGTCGCGCAGCCGCACGAGGAACCCGTCGCGCGTGGCGTAGGAGCCTCGCGCCGTCTTCAGGGGATGGGTCAGCGTGAGATACAGCGGGGTGAGCGTCGCTTCGGTGATGCGCATGCCGCTCCTTCGTCAGCGCAGGTACAGGCCCACCGCGAACAGCAGCCCGAAGACCATCTGGAGCTTCGCCGTCCCGCCCAGCGCGGGGTTGAGCGCCGCACCCTGGGCCTTGAGCATCAGCTTCAGCGGCGGCACCACCAGCGGCAGGCTCAAGAGCGGCAGGAAGACCCAGGCGCTCGCGTAGCCCCTGGCGAACAGCAGGAACGGCGTGGCGTAGGAGGCGATCAGCAACACCACGTACTCCGCGCGGCCAAAGCCCGTGCCGAAGCGCACCACCATCGTGCGCTTGCCGGCCTTCACGTCCGTGCTCGCGTCGCGCTGGTTGTTCACCACGATGAGGCACGTGCCGATGGCGCCCACCGGCACCGACGCCCACCAGGCCGCGGGCGACACGAAGCCGGCCTGCACGTAGTACGCGCCCGTCACCGCGACGATGCCGAAGAAGATGAGCACGAAGAGGTCGCCCAGGCCGCGGTAGGCCAGCGGAAACGGGCCGCCCGTGTACGCGTAGCCGCAGAGCAGTGACGCCACGCCGATGAACACGATGGGCAGACCGCCCACCGCCACCAGGTACACGCCCACCAGCGTCGCCAGCGCGAAGCACGCAAGGCCGCCCATCAGCACCGTCGCCGGCGCGATGAGCCCGCTCTGCGTCACGCGCTTGGGCCCCAGGCGCTCCTCGGTGTCCGCGCCCTTCTTGAAGTCGTAGTAGTCATTGATGAAGTTGGTGCCGATCTGGATCAGCACCGCGCCCACGAGCGCCGCGACCGCGGGCAACAGGCGCCCCACGCCGTCACCAAACGCGAGCGCCGTGGCCACCAGCACCGGCACCGCGCCCGCCGTCAGCGTCTTCGGACGCACGGCCATCAGCCACGTCTTCAGCGAGGGACGCGGAGGAGCCGCACCGGGAGGAGTGGTCACCAGGGTCGTCACGAGTGGGTCGCCTCTCGCGCCAGGATGGCGTGTTCGAACTGCGGCGCTTCGTACCAGGGCGTCTGGAGGAACGAGAGCACTTCGCGCACGTACTCCTCCGGCGCCTCCAGGTGCGGAGCATGGGAGACCCCGGCGAATGCGTGCCGCCACACCACCGGCAGCTCCGCCGCCATGCGCCGCGCCAGGCCCGTGAACTTCACGTCCTCGGCGCCGGTGAGCAGCAGCGTGGGCAGCCGCTGGCGGTGCAGCTCCGGCCAGTAGTCCGGCTGCACGCCCAGGCCCAGGGTCTCCAACGCCCCGGAGAGCCCCTCCACCGTGCAGGCCTTGCGGCGCTCGCGAAGCGCGGCCTGCTCCGCCTCCGGCAGGCGGCGCAGCCCGTCGAACAGGGGCAGCGCCTCCCACCGGTCCACGAACGCGTCCACTCCCCTGGCGCGGATGAACTCCACGAGCTTCGCGTCGGCCTCGCGGCGCTCGGAGCGCTCCTGGCGGCGGTGCAGTCCGGGGGATCCGCTCTCCATGATCAGCCGGCCGAAGCACTCCGGCGCGCGCACCGCGGCGCCCAGCGCGATCCGCGCGCCCTGCGAGTAGCCGAGCAGATCCACGTGGCCGCCCAGCTCCCGGGCCAGGCGGACCACCGCGTCCACGGTCTCCAGGAAGCCGTCGCGCCCGAGCTTCTCCGGCAGCGGCGTGCGGCCGTGGCCAGGCAGATCCACCGCGACGAAGCGCACGGAGCGGCCGAGCAACGCACGCAGGTGCGCGAACGAGGCGCCGCTGCCGGTGAAGCCGTGCAGCGCCAGGAGCGTATGGGGGCCTTCGCCCCAGGTGTCGTAAGCGAGCGTCACGCCCATGATCCTTCTCCCAGTGCGGCGGCCATCCGCGCGAAGAGGTGCCGGTGCGCATCCACGTTGGTGGCCCGCTCCACCTGGACCTCCACCAGGTGGAGGCCGCCCTCCAGCCCGGTGCGCACCGCCGCACGCAGGGCCGCGGGCGTCGTGGGGCGCTCGAAGCGCGCACCCGCGAGCGCCGCCGCGTGCGACAGGTCCACGCCGTGAGGTGTGCCGAAGAGGGCTTCGAACTCGTCCTGCTTCGCCACCTGCGCCAGCGGCAGGAACGAGAAGATGCCGCCACCGTCGTTGTTCACCACCACGACCGTCAGGGGCACGCGCGCACGCGCGGCCGTCAGCAGCCCGCCCACGTCGTGCAGCAGCGCCAGGTCGCCGGACAGGAGCACCGCGGGCCGTCCCGCCGCCGCGGCCATGCCCGCCGCGCTGGACACGATGCCGTCGATGCCGTTGGCGCCCCGGTTCGCCAGCACCCGCATCGGCACGCCACCGCCGTGCGCGAACGCGTCCACCGCGCGGATGGGCATGCTGCTGGATACAAAGAAGAGCGCGTTCTCCGGCAGCGCCGCCACCACCTCGCGCGCCACGCGGGGCTCGGTCAGCGCGTCCTTCTGTTCGCCGAGCGCCTTCTCCAATGCATTGCGCGCCACGCGCTCCGCGTTCATGAAGTCCTGCGCCCAGCGGCCAGGGCCTCGCGACAGCCCCTCCGT
Source organism: Corallococcus interemptor (assembly GCF_003668875.1). Taxonomy (GTDB): domain Bacteria; phylum Myxococcota; class Myxococcia; order Myxococcales; family Myxococcaceae; genus Corallococcus; species Corallococcus interemptor. Next base: position 28,686 of record NZ_RAWM01000017.1, read on the forward strand.
CAGCGTCCGGCACGCGAGCACCGCGTTGCCCTCCACCACGCGCGTGGCCTGGTGCGCCGGGTCGTAGAGCGCGCCCTCGTCGCTGAAGACGGTGATGTCCGCGCCGGAAGCGTCCAGCCACTGCTGCGGCGACTTGGGCGTCAGGCCTCCGCCGAAGCGCAGCACCACCTGCGGCACGTGGCTCCGCGTGAACGGCTCATGGCGCAGGAGCGCGTCGTAGAGCGACACCGTCAGCGGGCCGCCGCCATAGCGCGCCTGCGACGTCGCCTCCGCGAGCACCGGGTAGCCCGTCGCCAGGCTCAGCGCGGCGATGGCCTCCGCGAAGCCGTCGTCCTCGTCACGGGGGCCGCACACGATGACGCCGTGCTCGTTGGCGGCGATTCGCGCCGTCACCTCCGCCAGCGCCATCGGGTCCGGGGCTCGCGACGCCTGCGCGATGCGGGTAACGGGCGCGTCCGTCCGCCCTTCCCGCGCGAGCGCCGTCAGCTTCTCCGCGCCGAAGTCCTGCGCGATGGGCGCCAGCGGTTCGCGGAAGGGCACGTTGAGCTGCACGGCGCCCCGGGGCGCGCGGCACGCGGTGCTCACCGCGCGGGCGGCCGTGGCGCGAAGGTGCGCGATGGAGGCGCTGTTCGCCTCCGGCAGGCCCACGTCCGCGAACATCCGCGCGAAGTCACCGTAGAAGCGCGCCTGCGGCACCGTCTGCGGCGCGCCCCAGCCCTGCAGCTCCAGCGGCCGGTCCGCGGTGAGGATGATCAGCGGCACCTGGGCCATGGCCGCCTCGATGACGGCCGGGAAGAAGTGCGCGCCCGCGGAACCGCTCGTCGCCACCAGCACCACCGGCTGGCGCGACTGCTTCGCCATGCCCAGCGCGAAGAAGCCGGCGCTGCGCTCGTCGATGACGGACCAGACGCGCAGGCCCGGCGTGTGTGCGCACGCGAGCGCCAGTGCCGACGAGCGCGAGCCCGGACACACCACCGCGTGCCGCACGCCGCCCCGCACCAGCTCCTCCAGCAGCGCTCGCGACCACAGCACGTTGAGGTTGGCGTCCTGGGGCATCACCGGCCCCCCAGCGCACGCAGCATGGCCAGACTCTTCATCTCCGTCTCCCGCCACTCGGACTCCGCGCTGGAACCCGCGACGATGCCCGCGCCCACGAAGAGCCGGGCCTTCGCCCCGCGCACCAGCGCCGAGCGCAACGCCACCACCAGGTGCGCGCGCCCGGGGCCCACCCAGCCCACCGGCCCCGCGTACCAGCCCCGATCCAGGGCCTCGTGCTCCACCAGGAACGACAGCGCGCGCTCGCGCGGCGTGCCGCCCACCGCCGGCGTGGGATGCAGCGCGGTGACGACGTGCGCGGTGTCCACGCCCTCCGCCAGCTCAGCGCGGATGCCCGTGCGCAGGTGCACCACGTTCTTCAGCGCCAGCACCGACGGCTGCGCGTCCGCGGACACGCTCGCCGCCACCGGCGTCAGCGCCTGGAGGATGTAGCGCACCACCGCCTCATGCTCGCGCCGATCCTTGTCGCTGGCATCCAGCGCCTCCGCGCCGCCCGGCGCCGCGGACCCCGCCAGCGCCTCCGTCTCCAGCCGGCGCCCGTCCACCCGGCACAGCGTCTCCGGCGTCGCGCCCAAAAAGCCCGTGCCGTCCGGCGCGCGGAAGAGGAACGTGGCGCAGCGCGGGTTCTGCTCACGCAGACGCGCCAGCACGTCCACCACGTCGAAGGGCTCCGGTCCCTCCGCCTCCAGCGCCCGCGCCAGCACCACCTTGTTCAGCTGGCCCGCGCCAATCGCCTCCACCGCGCGGTCCACCAGGGCCTCGAAGTCCCGCCGCGACGAAGCCGTGCGCAGCGCGACGGGCGCGCCCACCGGATGGCGATAGGACTGGGGGAAGGACGCCCGCATGCGCTCCAGCCGCGAGCGCACCACGTCCTCCGCCCCCGGCCCCTCCGGCGCGAAGACCGCCACCGCCAGCGCGCTGCCCTCGCGCCACACCAGCACCTCCGGCAGCGTCCAGCGCGCCAGCCCGTGCGAGCGCCACGCACCATCCACCGGCGCCGTGGGACTGAAGCGCATGCCGCCAAACCACGGGCCCGGCATCGTGGGTGATGCGGCATCCAGCCACCGCACGCTGTCGTGCCCCAGCGCGCCCAGCACCGCCGGCAGCTCGCCCGGCGACTGCGCCTCGAGCACGCCCGCCTCGCCCCACCCCGCCACCGCCTCGCGCGCCACCGGCCGCTCCCAATACACGGAGGGAACGCCGAGTCCGTCCACGCCGGCCAGGGGATCCACTCCGGGCAGCGGCATCATCCCGGCGACCCATCGCGGATCCTCAGCGGGACTGAGCGGCGTCATCAGCCATTCTCCTGCACCTCGGGGGAGGCGAGTGACATCACCTTCGATTGTCTTCTAAGCGATCTCGGCTATACATGCACCATGGAGTTCAAAACCGCTTGAACTCGATGGAACCCGAATTCCAGTAACTCCAGCGAAGAGGGAGCCGCCGTGGGAGGCCAGCAACCAGACGACCCAGCCGCGCGGCGTGACCCGGGCGCACACCGCGTCCTGCGCGCGTCGCGTCCAGCGGGCACGCGCGTGCAGGTGGGCGGCGTGGAGGTGGGCGGGCCCGGCTTCGTGGTGATGGCGGGGCCGTGCGCGGTGGAGGGCGCGGAGCCGTTGGAGCTCGCGGCTCGCGCGGTGGCGCAGGCGGGCGCGCACCTGTTGCGCGGCGGCGTGTTCAAGCCGCGCACCAGTCCGTACGCATTCCAGGGCATGGGAGAGCCGGGGCTGAAACTGTTGGTGGACGCGGGCCGGCGTCACGGGCTGCCCATCATCAGTGAGGTGATGGAGACGGAGCAACTGCCCCTGATGGCGGAGCACGCGGACGTGCTCCAGGTGGGCGCGCGGAACATGCAGAACTTCGGGCTGCTGCGCGCGCTGGGGAAGGTGCGCAAGCCGGTGCTGCTCAAGCGCGGGCTGTCCGCCACGGTGCAGGAGTGGCTCAACGCCGCCGAGTACATCCTGGCGGGCGGCAACGAGCAGGTGATGCTCTGCGAGCGCGGCATCCGCACCTTCGAGACCGCGATGCGCAACACGCTGGACCTGGCCGCGGTGGCGTGGGCGAAGGAGCGCACGCACCTGCCGGTCATCGTGGATCCGTCCCACGCCACGGGCATCCCGTCGCTCATCACACCCATGTCACTGGCGGCGGCGGCCTGCGGGGCGGATGGATTGTTGATTGAAGTCCACCCCCGGCCGGAGCAGGCGTTGTGCGACGGGCAGCAGGCGATGACGCCCGGGGATTTCGCTACGTTGATGAATCGGCTGCCGGGCGTGCTCGCCGCGGTGGACCGTCACCTTTGGACGCCGGCGGAGCCGGCACAGATCGCGGGGGCGCGATGAGCACCGAAGTCCGTCAGATGTTCTCTTCCATCGCCACGCGCTACGACGTGACGAACGAAGTCCTCTCGCTGGGCATCCACCGGCTGTGGCGGCGCTCGGCGGTGAAGCTCAGCGGTGCGAAGGAAGGCAGCCACGTCCTGGACTGCGCCACCGGCACGGGCGACCTGGCGCTGGCGTTCAAGCGCAAGGTGGGCTCCACGGGCCGCGTGGTGGGCACGGACTTCTGCCCGGAGATGCTGGAGAGCGCCCCGGCCAAGGCGGCCAAGGCGGGGCTGGAGGTGGAGTTCCAGGTGCAGGACGCCATGGCGCTCACCCTGCCGGACAACAGCTTCGACGTGGCGTCCATCTCCTTCGGCATCCGCAACGTGGATGATCCGGTGAAGTGCCTCCAGGAGATGGCGCGCGTGGTGCGCCCCGGAGGCCGCGTGGTGGTGCTGGAGTTCGGCCAGCCCACGGGCCCGTACGGCGCGCTGTTCCGCTTCTACAGCAAGACGGTGATGCCGGCGATTGGCGGCCTGCTCACGGGCAACAAGGCGGCGTACCAGTACCTGCCCCGCACCGCCGCGGCCTTCCCCGCCGGTGACCGCTTCCTCTCCCTGATGGACCAGGCCGGCGCCTACAGTGAGCGCGCCGCCCACCCCCTGCTGTTTGGAACCGCCTACGTCTATGTCGGAACCGTCCGTTGAGGCCCGGCGCCTCCTTGTTTCGCAAGTCGTCGCGTCGGTAGACCCCAGACTCCAGCAGGCGCTCCAGGGGACACTCTCGTCCCCGGGGCCCTGCCCCCGCCCGGCGGACGCGCAGACCGTCGTCATCGCGGGGCACCGCGCGGCCGGCAAGACGCGCCTGCTGCCGCTCGTTTCACAACTGCTCGGCCGGACCGGGTTGGATCTGGACGCGGAGCTGGAGCGCCGGCACGGGCGCCCGCTCCGCTCATGGGTCGCGGAGTCCCCCACCACCTTCCGCGCCGCCGAGCGCGAGACGCTGGGCCTGCTGCCCCAAGGCAGCGTGGTGGCGGTGGGTGGCGGCTTCCTGTCGCACCATCCGGACGCGCTCGCGGGGCACTTCACGCTCGTCGTCCCCGTCACGTTCGACACGTATCGCGAGCGGCTGATGGCGGACACCACTCGCCCACGGCTGCGCGCGGACGTGTCGCTGGAGGAGGAGCTCCACTCGCTGTTCCATGAACGCGAGGCGCTGCACGCCCGCGTCCCCACCATTTCCCTGGCGGACTTCCTCCGGGGCTGTCTTGCCCAGGAGCCCGCCTGATGGCCACCCGGCGCATCATCACCCTGCCCCCCACCCTCACCGGCGCGGACGCCATCGCCTTCGCGCGTGACGGACTCAAGCGGGGCGCGGACGTCATCGAGGTGCGGACCGATCTGCACGCACCCGGAGACGTCGATCCCGATGCGCTCGCGCGCGTGATGCCACTGCTCGTCTCCGAGCGAGGCAAGCCGCTGCCCGCGCCGTGGGTCCAGGCCGCGTGGCGCGTGGACCGAGACGTGGAGCGCGCGCAGGACATGGACGCGCCGCCGGGGAAGCTGCTCGCGTCGCACCACGCGGAAGGTCCGCTCACGACGGCGGAGGCCTTGCGGCGCTGGTCCCGGCCCATTCCGCCGGATGCGCTGGTGAAGCACGTGGAGCCCATGGACGGGCCCGCGCATCTGGACGTGCTGCTTCAGACGCAGGCCGCGTTGTCCCAGCGCTTCGGCGCCGAGCGCGTCACCGTGCTGGGCATGGGCCCTGTCGCCATCCCGGCGCGCGCGGTGCTCTCACGCAGGAACGGCCTGGAGTACGTGGCCATGGGCGGCCCGTGGACGGCGGCTCCGGGACAGCGCCTGCTGGACGACGTGGTGCGCGAGCACCGCAAGGCGAAGGATCCGCACGCCCTGCGCCTGGGCATCCTGGGCACGGCGATCCCGCACTCGCGCTCGCCGCGCATCCACCGTCAGCCGTTCGATCGCATCGACCTGGCGGAGGACGCGCCGGTGGAGGCGGTGGTGGACGCGCTGCTGCCGCACTACGCGGGCTTCGCGGTGACGAGCCCGTTCAAGATGCGGCTCGCGAAGCACACGGGCTCTCAGCTGGACGCCATCAACACGCTGGTGCGCCGGGGCTCGCGGTGGGAGTCGTTCAACACCGACACGGAAGGGGCCCGCGCGGTGCTGGAGCGGCTGGGCTCGAAGGACGTCGCGGTGCTGGGCGACGGCGGCTCCACGCAGGCGCTGCGGTTGGTGGCCGCTGAACAGCGATTCGCCCTGCGGGTCGTCAAGCGCGCGGAGATTCACGCACCGCTGTCCGGGGATTGGGTCTGGACGTGGCCGGACCGCGTGGCTCCCCCCGAAAACCTGCGATTCCAGGGGGCACGCGTGGCGGTGATCGCATACGGTGCGCCCGGCCGGCGCGTCGCCGCGGAGATCTTTCGCCGCGGGGGCACCCCTCTCCTGCTAGGTGCGGCGTGGTTCGTCGCCCAGGCCCGGCGGCAGCGACAACTCTGGGAAACGGCGACATGAATACCTTCGGCACCCTCTTCCGGTTGACGACCTTCGGCGAAAGCCACGGTCCCGCGCTGGGCTCCGTCATCGATGGCTGCCCCGCGGGTGTTCCGCTCACGCGCGAGATGATCCAGGCAGCGCTGGATCGCCGGCGTCCCGGGCAGTCCGCCCTGGTGACCCCGCGCAACGAGCCCGACACCGTTGAAATCCTGTCCGGCGTCTTCCAGGACAAGACGCTGGGCACGCCCATCGCGGCCATCGTGCGCAACGCGAACCAGCGCTCGCAGGACTACAACCAGTTGGCCAGCGTGGACCGGCCGGGCCACGCGGACGCGGTGTGGCGCGAGCGTTACAAGCACCGCGACCACCGGGGCGGCGGCCGCACCAGCGGACGTGAGACGCTCTGCCGCGTCATCGGCGGCGCCATCGCGGAGGCGTACCTCGCGCGCGACCTGCCCTCCATCAGCACCGTCGCCTACGTGTCCCAGGTGGGTGAGTTGGTCGCTCCCGTTCCGGCGCCGGGCCTCACCCGCGCCATGGTGGACGCGCACCCCACCCGCTGCCCGGATGAAGCCGTCCGTGAAGAGATGGCCCGGCAAATCCTCGCCGCGAAGGAGGCCGGGGACAGCCTGGGCGGCTCCATCGACGTGCGCGTGGAGGGCCTGCCCGTGGGCCTGGGCGAGCCCATCTTCGGCAAGCTGAAGGCGCTCATCGCGCAGGCGCTGGGCAGCATTGGCGCCGTCACCGGCGTCATGTGGGGTCCGCCGGATCTGCTCCAGCGCATTGGCCAGCCCGGCACGAAGTTCCATTCCGTGAAGGACGCGTACGGCGGCATCCAGGGTGGCCTCGCCAACGGTGAGCCCATGCAGGTGCGCGCCTACTTCAAGCCCCCCGCGACGCTCGCGGATCACGCCAAGGGCGGCCGTCACGACCCGTGCATCATGCCCCGCGCCGTCCCGGTGCTGGAGGCCATGGTGTCGCTCGTCATCGCCGACCTCGTCCAGCAACTCAACGCCCGCCCCCACTCCGCATGAGCCCGCTTCCTCCCGGTTCCTACCGCCCCCCCAACGACCGCTGGGGTTCCTTCACGAAGCTCGCCGCGAAGCTGCCCGAGGGCAGCGTCGCCGTGGTGGACCGCACCGTCGCGCGCTTCCACCCCACGCTCATCCCCACGCTGGAGGCCCGCAAGCCCCGCGCCATCATCCAGCTGGTGGGCGGTGAGCGCGCCAAGAGCCTCGCGTCGCTGCAGAAGGTGCTCGCGGGTGGCATCAACCTGCCGCGCTCCGGCACGCTCGTCGCCGTGGGCGGTGGCACCGTGGGCGACGTGGCCACCGTGGCCGCGCACCTGCTCAAGCGTGGCGTGCGGCTGTTGCAGGTGCCAACCACGCTGCTCGCGGCGGTGGACAGCAGCCTGGGCGGCAAGGGCGCGGTGGACCTCGTCGTGCGCGGCCGCGTGGTGAAGAACCCCGCGGGCGTCTTCCACTACGCGGATGAGACGTGGCTGTGCCCGGAGCTGTACGCCACGCTGTCCGACGCGCAGGTGCGCGAGGGCTCCATCGAGGCGTGGAAGATGGTCGCGTCGCTGGATGCGCCCCTCTTCAAGAAGTACGTGCGCACGCCGCCGGCGCTGGAGAAGCTGGTGAAGGACGCGCGCGGGCTGAAGGAGGACGTCTGCTCGAAGGACCCCTACGAGCACCAGGGCCTGCGCCGCGTGCTCAACTTCGGCCACACCTTCGGCCACGTGCTGGAGAGCCTGTCGCGCTTCAAGCTGTCGCACGGCGACGCGGTGGGCCTGGGCATCCTCTGGGCGCTGGACGTGGGCCGGCACCTGGGCGTGACGCCGGAGTCCGTGGCGCACGACGTGGAGCGCGCGCTGGCTCGAGGCCCGGGCGTGCTCGGTCGTGACCGCGCCGCGGAGATCGCCCAGCGCGCGCCGTTGAAGGACGTGGTCGCGCTGCTGGACGCCGACAAGAAGGCCGGCGCCAACGGCGAGCTGCGCATGGTGCTGCTCACCGCGGTGGGCACCGCCGAGGTCGTGGATGTGATGCCGAAGACGTGGCGGGCCCTGTGGCCCGCCTGGACCCGTGGAGCCCGCCCTTGAGCCACGCCTCGCCGAGCCGCCTCACCGTCGACCCGAGCGCCTTGAGCGCCTCACCGCTCACCCCGCCCGTGTCGAAGTCGGACGCCCAGCGAGCCCTGGTGTTGGGACACCTCACGGGCGCCTGGCCGCTGCCGTCGGTGCAGGCGGAATCGGACGAGGACCTCCCCGCCGACGTGCGCGTGCTGCGCCGGGGCGTGGAGGCCCTGCGCCTTCCCCCCGGTCCCGTGCGCGACGTGGACTGCGCGGACGGCGGCGCCCCCTTTCGCATCCTCGTCACGCAGGCCGCGGTGACGCCCGGCGCGCGCGTGCGCTTCACCGGTACGCCCCGCCTGGGCGAGCGCCCGCACGGCCCGCTCTTCACGTCGCTGAAGCAGGCGCTGGGCGCCTCCGGCCTGACGCTCACCGAAGGCTCGCCGTGGCCGGTGGAGCTGCACGCGCCCCAGGACACCACGAAGGCCGCGCCGGTGTTCCGCGTGCCGGGCGCGCAGAGCAGCCAGTACGCCTCCAGCCTGCTCCTGGGCTGCGCCGAGCGCTTCCTCCGGGAGAAGCGCGCGTGGAGCGTGGAGATCGAAGGCACGCTCACCAGCGCCGGCTACATGGACCTCACGGTGGCGTGGCTGCGCCGCTTCGGCTTCACCGTGGAACAGTCCGAAGGTCACTACTCCGTCACGCAGTATCAGGCGCCCGAATCCGTGCCATCACTGCCGGGCGACTGGTCGTCGCTGGGCTACCTGGTGCTCATCGCCTGGCGCACGGGCGGCACGGTGGAGCGCGCGGAGCCCGAGAGCGCGCACCCGGACCAGGCGATCCTCCGGCTGGTCGCTGATGTCGGCTTGAAGATGATCCCGGCGGGCGCGCCCAACACGTGGCGTTTCCAGGGCGAGCCCACCGGCGAGCTCAAGGCCTCGGGCAAGGAGTGCCCGGACCTGCTGCCCACGCTGGCGGCGCTCGCGTGCGTGCTGCCCCGGCCCACCACGCTCACCGACGTGGGCATCCTGCGGGTCAAGGAGAGCGACCGGCTGGAGGGAATCCGAACGTTGGTCACTGCCTACGGTGGCACCACGGAACTGTCGGCCGGAGCCGACAGTGAGACGCTGCGCATCTTCCCGCCGAAGGTGAAGCCCTCGCGCTTCGCCATGGACAGCCGGGGTGACCACCGCCTGGCGATGTCAGCGGCAACCCTGTGTGTGCTGTCCGGGGTGTCTCTGGATCTGACGGGGCCGGAGTGCGTGGAGAAGAGCTTCCCGGGCTTCTGGCGGCAGCTCGCGCGCGCCGGTGTCCGCTATTCCTGAGTGGGAAGTCGCACCGGAAACTTCGCCTCTAAGACTTATCGTTCTTTTTTGTTGAAAGCGTCCGCCGCCCTGTGAAATCTCCGCCCATGCCCAAGGACACGCTGACCGTCACCGACAATCGGACCGGGAAGACGTACGAGATCCCGATCGAGAACGGCTGTATCCGCACCCCCGACCTGCGCCAGATCAAGACCGGCAGCGATGACTTCGGTCTGATGGGTTACGACCCCGCGTTCCTGAACACGGCGAACTGTAAGAGCGCCATCACGTTCATCGACGGCGACAAGGGCATCCTGGAGTACCGCGGCTACCCCATCGAGCAGCTCGCGGAGAAGTCCTCCTTCCTGGAGGTGGCCTACCTGCTGCTGAAGGGCGAGCTGCCCACGCAGAAGGAGCTGGAGAACTTCACGTTCAACGTGACCCACCACACGCTGGTGCACGAGAACATCAAGTCCTTCATCGACGGGTTCCGCTACGACGCGCACCCCATGGCGATGCTGGGCTCCACGGTGGCCGCGCTGTCCGCGTTCTACCCGGACGCGAAGAACATCAAGGACGCGCGCAGCCGTGAGATCCAGATCACGCGCCTCATCGCGAAGATGCCCACCCTGGCCGCGTTCTCGTACCGGCACGCGATGGGCCTGCCGTTCGTCTACCCGGACAACGACCTGTCCTACGTCGCCAACTTCCTGGCGATGATCAAGCGCATTGGCACGAGCGCCTTCAAGGTGCACCCCACGCTGGAGAAGGCGCTGGACGTGCTCTTCATCCTGCACGCGGACCACGAGCAGAACTGCTCCACGACCTCCGTGCGCACGGTGGGCTCGTCGCAGGTGGACCCCTACTCCGCGGTCGCCGCGGGCGTGGGCGCGCTCTACGGCCCGCTGCACGGCGGCGCCAACGAGGCGGTGCTCCGCATGCTCCGCGAGATTGGCAGCAAGGCCAACATCCCGGAGTTCATCAAGCAGGTGAAGGGCGGCGAGGGCGAGAAGAAGCTGATGGGCTTCGGCCACCGCGTCTACAAGTCCTACGACCCGCGCGCGAAGGTCATCAAGCGCGTGGCGGACGAGGTCTTCGACGTGACGGGCAAGAACCCGCTGCTCGAGATTGCCCTCGAACTGGAGCGCATCGCGCTCGAGGACGAGTACTTCGTGAAGCGCAAGCTGTACCCGAACGTCGACTTCTACTCGGGCCTCATCTACGAGGCGATGGGCTTCCAGGCGGAGATGTTCCCCGTCCTGTTCGCCATCCCCCGCACGGTGGGCTGGTGCGCGCAGTGGGAGGAGATGGTGACGGACAACGAGCAGAAGATCGCCCGTCCCCGTCAGGTCTTCACCGGCGCCGCGCGCCGCGACTACGTGGCCCAGGACAAGCGCAAGTAGTCAGCGTCTGTCACAGCCGCTGAAGCACGAAGGGGCGTAGGACTCGAAGCTTGAGTCCTCCGCCCCTTTCGCTTTGCCTACCCGTGGGCCGCGACGGCGCCCGGCTCGCTGTAGAGCGCGTCGATGACGTCCGCGTACTTCTGCTCCACCACCTTGCGGCGCATCTTCATGCTGGGCGTGAGCTCTCCACCGTCGATGGAGAACTCCCCCGGCAGCACGCGGAAGCGCTTGATGGTCTCGAAGCGAGACAGCTTCGGGTTCACGTCCCGCTCGAAGGCCTCGTGCAGGTGCTGCTGCAGCCGCGGGTCGTTCACCAGCGCGGCCACGTCCTCCGGCCAGCCCTTCTCCCGCGCCAGTTTGCGCACCCGGTCCGGCTCCAGCGTCACCAGCGCCACCAGGTAGTTGCGCCGGTCGCCCACGACCAGCGCGTGCCCCACCGGGGACACGGCCTTGAGCAGCTCTTCGATATTCGCCGGCGACGTCTTCTTGCCGCCGGAGGTGACGATGATCTCCTTCTTGCGCCCGGTGATGCGCAGGAAGCCTTCGGCGTCCAGCTGTCCCACGTCACCCGTGTGAAGCCACCCGTCCGCCAAGAGTTCCTGCGTGGCCTCCGGGTTGCGGTGATAGCCCAGGCACACGTTGCCGCCCCTCACGAGGATCTCCCCGTCCTCCGCGATGCGTACTTCCACCCCCAGCATGGGGCGGCCCACCGTGCCCAGGCGGGCGCACTCGGTGGTGCTCACGGTGGCGGGGCCGGACACCTCCGTCATGCCCCACACCTCCAGCAGCACGACGTCGATGGAGGCGAAGAAGTCCAGCACGTCCCGGCCAATGGGCGCCGCGGACGTGGAGAACAGCTTCGCCTTCTCCAGGCCGATGCGCGTCTTCAGGGGCTGGAACACCAGCTTCTGGGCCAGCCCGAACTTGGCCTCCATCAACGACGGCACGCGCTCCTGGCTCAGGATGCGCGTGTTGCGCTCCAGCGCCGTGGCGCGCGCCCACTCCACCAGCCGGCGCTTCAGGGGCGGCTGCGCGGCCAGGCCCTCCTCCGCCTTCGTCTTGAACTTCTCCCAGACGCGCGGCACCGCGAAGAAGATGGTGGGGCGCACCTCCGTGAGGTTCTTGCCCAGCGCGTCCAGCGAGTCCGCGAAGTACACCTGCGTGCCCAGGAGCAGCGGGCTGTGCAGCGAGACGATCTGCTCCGCGATGTGCGACAGCGGCAGGTACGACACCAGCCGCTCGTCCTCCATGTCCTTGAAGCCCATGGTGTCGCCCAGCTGCTTCGACGTCCAGGCGAGGTTGCGGTGGCTCAGGGCCACGCCCTTGGGCTGTCCGGTGGTCCCCGACGTGTAGATGAGCGTGGCGAGCGCGTCCGGGTGGAGCGAGTGGACGCCGTCCCAGTACGGGGCCTCGTCCGCCTTCGCGCCGGAGGCCAGCACGTCCGCGTAGCGCAGCACGCCTTCGGGCAGCGGCGTGGGCGCGTCCACGACGATGAGGTGCTGGAGCGTGGGCAGCCGCTTCTGGACCTCCAGGGCGGTGGCCAGGTGCTTCGCGTTCTCCACCAGGAGGAAGCGCGCCTCGCAGTGGCCCAGGATGTAGACGAGCTGATCCACACTGCTGGTGGTGTAGAGCCCCACCGGCACGCCGCCCAGGGCCATGGCCCCCAGGTCCGCGACGTGCCACGCCTCCCGGTTGAAGCTCAGGATGCCCAGCGGGTCGCCGTCCCGGAACCCCAGCGCGTTCAGCCCCAGGGCGAAGCGCTTGACGCGCTGGGCATAGTCGAACCACGAGGTGGGGACATAGGCGCCTCCATGGCGGGACCAGAGTGCCGGGCGGTGTTCCAGCCGCGCGGCCTGGTCATGGAGCGCATGCAGCATCGTCTTGGGCAGGTCCATCCGACGGAACGTAGTGGAAGCTCACCGCCCGTTCCATGTCCCCCCGTCTCAGGCGTTGACAGCATGTTCACCGGCTTTGTATGCCGCGCCCGACCATGAGCATCGACTTCACCTGTCAGAAGTGCGAGGCCAGCTTCGAGTTGGAAGCCCAGGACCTCATCGAGGGGACGGAGAAGATTGTCTGCCCCCACTGCGACGCGAAGGCGCCCGCCAACCTCTCGGAGGACTTCGTCGCCGCGCTCACGGAGATGCGCGCGCAGATCGCCATCCTCAGCAAGAAGTTCGCGGTGACGATGACGCTCGAGGCCGAGGAGCTGGAGGACGAGCTCGACGACGAGGACGAAGACGAGGAGGAGGACGACGAGGACGACGTCGACGAGGATGAGGACGACGAGGAGTCCGAGGACGACGAGGACTACGACGACGAAGAGTCCGAGGACGACGACCGCTAGTCGCCCCGCGCCCCTTCTTCCCGGCTGCCCGCCCGCCCTCCAACCGGGTGGGCCAGGGCCCGGGGGCCGCTCGCGGCGGCAGTGGGGCGCAACCCTCCCGGTGAAGGGAGAGGTGCGTAGCTTAGGGATGTGAAAACGTCCAACCGCGCCAACTTCTTCGTCGCTCCGTTCACGGCCGTGGTGCTGGCGCTGGGGGGGGCTCTGTTCCTTCCCGCGTTCGGGATCCCCGGCGCCATCGCCGCCTCCGACAAGGCGGAAGGAACCCAGGAGAAGCCGTGCGTCACCGAGAAGGGCGCTGATCCCAAGGCCTGCTCGGAGCTGGTGGAGTTGGAAGTGAAGGACGTGGTGCCCTTGATGGAGGCGCAGACGCACGCCGTCGTGCTGACCACCAAGGACGGTGAGACGGTGCTCCCCCTCTTCGTGGACGAGGGCGCGGCGGTCTCCATCGCCTTCCGCCTGGCGGAGCGTCCGCCCCCGCAGCCGCTGTCGCAGGACCTGCTGGACGACGTGGTGTCCAAGCTGGGTGGCAAGGTGACGGAGGTCCGCATCGACGACCTGCGCGACAACGTCTACTCCGGCCGCGTCTTCCTGCAGCAGGGCAAGAAGGAGCTGGCGCTGGACGCCCGCCCTTCCGACTCCATTGCCATGGCCATGCACAGCCAGGCCCGCATCCGCGTGACGCGCAAGGTGCTGACCCTGGCCGGCATCACCCGCGCGGAGATTGAGGCCCTCCAGAAGCAGCAGGACCTGGGCGTGGGCGGCAGCGGCGGCCTGGGTGACGAGGACATGGGTCCCCTGCCCCCTCCGCCTCCCATGGGCCCCAGCACCGGCCACCCGAAGCCGCCTTCGGAGGACATCGGCATGGACCACTCCACGCCGGCGCTCATGGAGCCCATCGGCAAGGGCCAGGAGATCGACCTCTAGCCGCCGGAAGCGCAGCCCAGGAACGACGAAAGCCCGGCCCCCCCTCCCAGGGTAGCCGGGCTTTCTTCGTCTCAGACAGCTGAGAGCCACGAATGGCGTGCGCTGGCTCGCGGTAACTTTCCGCCTGCCGCGTGAGGCGAAGAGTTAGTCCTTCGGGCGCAAGGCTGTCAAGCCGCCCACCCCGTGGGGCTAGGATGGGCGGCCTCTATGCGCAAGGCGAAGATCATCTGCACGCTGGGTCCGGCTTCGGACTCAAAAGAAGTCATCGAGGGGCTGGTGAAGGCGGGCATGAACGTGGCCCGGCTCAACTTCTCCCACGGCACGCACGACGAGCACCGGCAGCGCCTCCAGCGCATCCGCGCGGTGTCGAAGAAGCTGGGGCTGCCGGTGGCCATCCTCCAGGACGTGCAGGGACCCAAGGTGCGCCTGGGGCGCTTCGAGGGCGGCCAGCTGGCGGTGAAGACGGGCGACACGGTGACCGTGACGACGCGCGCGGTGATGGGCAAGGGCAACGTCATCCCCACCCCGGTGCGCACGCTGCCGCGCGACGTGCAGAAGGGCCACGAGGTGCTGCTGGACGACGGCCGGGTGCGCCTGCGCGTGCTGAAGGTGAGCGGCCAGGACGTGACGTGCCGCGTGGAATTGGGCGGGCTGCTCAAGGACCACAAGGGGCTCAACCTGCCCGGCACGGCCATGTCGGTGCCCACGCTGACGGAGAAGGACAAGGTGGACCTGGCCTTCGGCCAGGAGGTGGGCGTGGACTACGTGGCGCTGTCCTTCGTGCGCACCGCGCAGGACGTGCGCCAGGCGCGCGCGCTGGTGGCGAAGCGCAAGACGCCCATCATCTCCAAGATTGAAAAGCCCCAGGCGGTGGAGAACCTGGCGGCCATCGCCGCGGAGTCGGACGGGGTGATGGTGGCCCGCGGGGATCTGGGCGTGGAGATGCCGCTGGAGCAGCTCCCCGCCATCCAGAAGCGCATCGTGCGGGAGGTCAACCGCATGGGCGGCATCGTCATCGTCGCGACGGAGATGCTGGAGAGCATGGTGCTCAACGCCCGGCCCACGCGCGCGGAGGTGTCGGACGTGGCCAACGCCATCCTGGATGGCGCGGACGCGGTGATGCTCTCCGGTGAGACGGCCGCGGGCCGCTACCCCGTGGAGGCGGTGGCCACCATGGCGCGCATCGTGGAGGAGACGGAGCGCACCGGGCTGGTCACCCTCGCCTCTCCCCCCTTCGAACTCTCCAAGGACCTGGGCACCGGCGTCGCCGCGGCGGCGGTGGCCGCGTCCCGGCAGCTCCACATCAAGACCATCGTCGCGTACACGGAGAGCGGCCACACCGCGCGGCTCATCTCCGAGTTCCGCCCCGACGCGCGCATCATCGGCCTGACGCCCAACGCGGACACGGTGAACCGCATGGGGCTTTATTGGGGCGTGACGGGGCAGCGGGTGAAGCGCATCTCGTCCACGGACGCCATGCTCAAGCAGGTGCGCAGGCTCTGCAACGAGCAGCGCCTCTGCGAACCAGGGGAGCCCTTCATCCTGGTGGCCGGCGTGCCGCTCAACGTGCCGGGAAACACCAACCTGATGAGCATCCACCGCGTCTGAAGGCCGCGCGCGGTGGACGCGTGAAGCAGGAGGTCTTCGGCTAGAGGACCTTCTGCTCGAAGTCGTAGAGCTTCTCCACGGACAGCTGGCGGTAGCGCTCCACGTTGAGGGCCCGGCGGGCGCACTCCCACACCAGGTCCTTGGCGGGGCGCTCCGGCTCCTTCTTCTTGCGGCGCTTCACCTCGGCCTTGATGGCCTTGAGCGCCATGGCCGGGTGGTAGCAGAAGGCGGAGGAGAACAGCAGGTGGCCGCCGAAGGGCACCAGGCGCGCCTCCAGCACGTCCCCCGTCTCCAGGCCCGCGATGTGGCGGCGCTCCGTCACGTCGAAGTCCTTGCCGGAGAAGAGCTCGCGCAGGCGCACCATGCCCTTGCCCAGCTTGCGCACCTCGAAGAGGCCGTGGACCGTCTCCGTGAAGCTGCGGAAGGCGTTGGCCTCTTCCGGCGGCGCGGACTGCTGGCGCTCTTCGTACAGCTCCGCGGCCGGCGTCTTGCCGGTGAGCGGCGAGACGCGGTCGTAGAGGTAGTAGTCCAGGAACGACGCCATCCGCAGCTCGAAGAGCTTGTCGTCCTCGAAGACTTCGCCGGTGAGGCGGAAGTACTCCGCCTTGGCCTCCAGGAGGTCCGGCTTGCGGGCCTCCTGGCTGCCGAAGGCGATGAGCTGGTCCAGGTACGGCTGGTACGACAACGGGGTCAGCGCGGTGTCCATGGCCGTTGCGAACTTTCTTCCTACGAACCCGCCATCAGCGTCGCGAAGCGGCTGAACAGGTAGCGCGCGTCGTGAGGGCCGGGCGAAGCCTCGGGGTGGTACTGCACGCTGAAGGCCCGCGCGTCCGGTACGGCCAGGCCCTCCACCGTGCCGTCGTTGAGGTTGATGTGCGTGACGACGGCCTTGCCCTTGAGGCTGGCGTCGTCCACCGCGAAGCCGTGGTTCTGCGCGGTGATCTCCACCTTGCCCGTGGTGAGGTCCTTCACGGGCTGGTTGCCGCCGCGGTGACCGAACTTCATCTTGTACGTCCGGCCGCCCAGGGCCAGCGCCATGATCTGGTGCCCCAGGCAGATGCCGAACACCGGCACCTTGCCCAGGAGCGCCGCCACCGTGCGGTCCGCGCCCTTCACCGCGGCCGGGTCGCCGGGGCCATTGGCCAGGAAGACGCCGTGCGGCTTCTTCGCCAGCACCTGCTCCGCCGTGAAGTGGGACGGCACCACCGTGACGCGGCAGCCCACGTCCACCAGGTACTGGAGCATGGAGCGCTTGAGGCCGTAGTCGTACGCGATGACGTCGTACTTGAGCTCCGGCTCCGGCCGCTTGTCACCGGGGGCCAGGAACACGTCCGGGGACGGCGTGGTGAAGACGTAGGGCTCCTTGCAGGACACGCCCGTGGCCAGGTCCATGCCCTCCATGCCCGCGGCGGCGCGAGCGCGCTCGGACAGGGCGCCAGGGGACACGTTCTCCGTGGAGATGATGCCCGTCTGGGCGCCGTGCGTGCGCAGGTGGCGCACCAGCCGGCGGGTGTCCACGCCTTCGATGCCCACGCGGCCGTGGCGCGCGAGGTACGCGTCCAGCGTCTCCTGCGAGCGCCAGTTGGAGGGCGTCTTCGTCAGCGAGCGCACCACCATGCCCACCGCGTGCGGCAGCCCTGCCTCCTCGTCCGCCGCGTTCGCCCCGATGTTCCCCATCTCCGGGTACGCCATCGTGACGATCTGGCCCACGTACGAGGGGTCCGTGAGGATCTCCTGGTAGCCGTACATGGACGTGTTGAAGACCACCTCACCCACCGTCTCGCCGGAAGCGCCAAAGGCGCGTCCCTCGAACGTGGTGCCATCCGCCAGTGCGAGCACCGCCCGCTTCGTCATCACCGCGACTCCTTGAGCTGACCGTCCTCGAACACACACCGGCCGCCCACCCACGTCTGCGTCACGCGGCCCTTCAGCGTGCGCCCGTGGAAGGGCGTGTTGCGACTGCGGGAATAGAACCGGTGGGCATCCACCGTCCACTCCTCCGAAGGTGACACCAGCGTGATGTCCGCCGGGGCACCAGGCGCCAGGTGACCGCCTGGCAGGCCGAATACCCTCGCCGGCCCGTCAGACAAGAGCTCCACCGCCCGGCGCGGGGTGAGCACGCCCTCGTGCACCAGCGCCAGCGTGAGCCCCAGGGCCGTCTCCAGCCCGACGATGCCGTTGATGCCCTTCTCGAACTCCACCAGCTTGTCGGACACGCCGTGCGGCGCGTGGTCCGTGGCGATGGCGTCCACCGTGCCATCCACCAGCGCCTCGCGCAGCGCCTTCACGTCCACGTCGCCGCGCAGCGGCGGCGCCATCTTCGCGTGGGTGTCGTAGTCCCCCACCGCCCGGTCATCCAGGGTGAAGTGGTGCGGCGCCACCTCGCAGGTGACCCGCAGGCCGCGCTTCTTCGCCTCGCGGATGAGCCGCACGCTGCCCTCGCACGACACATGCGCGACGTGCAGGCGCCCCTTCGTCTCCTCCAGGAGCACCAGGTCGCGCGCCACCATGGCGACCTCCGCGGAAGACGGAATCCCGCGCAGGCCCAGCCGCGTGGACGTGGCGCCTTCGTGCATGGCGCCGCCGGCGGACAGCGTGAGGTCCTCCTCGTGGACCATCACCGGCACGTCGAACTGGGTGGCGTACTGGAGCACCCGGCGCATCAGCCCCGCGTTCATCACCGGGCGGCCATCGTCGGTGAGGGCCACGCAGCCAGCGCCAATCAGCTCGCCTGCTTCCGACAGCTCCTCGCCCTTGAGCCCCTTGGTGATGGCACCGGCCGGGTACACGTGGCACAGGGCCGCGTCCCGGGCGCGCGACAGCACCAGCTCCGTGACGAGCGCGCTGTCGTTCACCACCTTGGTGTTGGGCATGGCCACGACGCCCGTGAAGCCGCCCGCCACCGCCGCGCGGCAGCCGGTGAGGACCGTCTCCTTGCCCTCTTCTCCCGGCTCGCGCAGGTGCACGTGCAGGTCGATGAAGCCCGGCACCAGCCACTTGTCCCTGGCGTCCACCACCCGCGCGTCCCTGGGCGCGGGCAGCGGGGCCTCCGACACCTGGGCCACCCGGCCGTCCGTCACGAGCACGTCGCGAACGCCGTCCACGCCATTGCGCGGGTCGATGACGCGCGCCCGCTGGAAGAGCACTGGGGTCATGATGCGCAAGCCTCCAGGATGGCCCGGCGCACCGCGACGCCGTTGGCCACCTGTTCCAGGATGACGCTGCGAGGCCCGTCCGCCACCACCGGCGACAACTCCACGCCTCGGTTGATGGGGCCCGGGTGCAGCACGAGGGCGTCCGGCTTCATCCGCTCCGCGCGGGCGGGCGTGATACCGAACAGCCGCGAGTACTCCCGCTGGGACGGCAGGAAGGCTTCCGACATGCGCTCCGTCTGCAGTCTCAGGCACATCACCGCGTCCGCCTGGGGCAGCACGGCATCCAGCTGATGCGTCACCTCTCCGCCCATCTCCTCCAGCCCTGGCGGCAGGAGGGTGGGCGGTCCGCAGAGCACGACACGCGCCCCCAGGGCCTTCAGGCACAGGAGGTTGGAGCGCGCCACGCGGCTGTGCAGCACGTCGCCCACGATCAGCACCGTGCGCCCGTCCAGGCGGCCCCAGCGCTGGCGCAGGGTGAAGGCGTCCAGCAGGGCCTGGGACGGGTGCTCATGCGCGCCGTCGCCCGCGTTGACCACCGCGCACTTCACGTGCCGGGCGACGAGCCCGGGCGCGCCGGAGGAGCGGTGGCGGATGACGATGACCGCCGGCCCCATGGCCTCGATGTTGCGCGCGGTGTCCAGGAGTGTCTCGCCCTTGGACACGGAGGAGCCCGCGTAGCTCCAGTTGAGGACGTCCGCGCCCAGCTTCCGCGCGGCCACCTCGAAGGAGGAGCGCGTCCGGGTGGAGTCCTCGAAGAAGAGGTTCGCCACGACGCGGCCGCGCAACACGTGCGAGGCATCCGGTCCGCCGGGCAGGTGTGCCTGGGCACGGTCGAGCAGCGCTTCCAGCTCATCCCGCCGCCAGCCTGCGATTCCGAGAAGATGTCTCATGGGCCGGGGCCGCCGCGTACCGCGCGCCGCACGTTGCGTCAAGCACGGCGCGTGGTGGTCCCCTGCCTGGCGTTCGTTCTTCAGCGCACCGGTTCGAAGAAGCGGTCCACCCGCAGGCCCGTGCCGCCGAACAGGTTGCCCAACAGGCCCCCCCAGCCGAGCGACAGCCAGACGACCATGGCCTTGCCCTTGATGTGACCGTACGGCACGTAGGCGACCTCGGCGCCGGCCGGGCCGCCCAGGTTGTAGCGGCTGTCCGCGCTGTTGTCCCGGTTGTCGCCCATCACGAAGACGCTGTCGGCGGGGACCGTGTAGGGCCCCTCGTGCTCGCGGCCCGGCATGCGCATGGGGTGCTGGAGCGACGAGTGCACCACGCCGCCCAGGTCCTCGCGGTAGAGCACTTCTTCCTGGTCGAACCAGCGGCCCGTCGTGTCGTCCTGGTTGTGCACCACGTAGTCCGGTGACACCAGCGTGCGGGGCTGGGCCTCGCCGTTGATCCGCACCACCCCGTCGACGATCTCCACCGTGTCGCCGGGGATGCCGATGACGCGCTTGATGAAGTCCTTGGACTCGTCCACGGGGTTGTTGAAGACGATGACGTCCCCGCGCTGCGGCGCCCGCACGATGCGGAACGGCACCACGTTCATGAACGGGACGCGCACCCCGTAGATGAACTTGTTCACGAAGACCTGATCCCCAATCTGCAGCGTGGGCAGCATGGAGCCGGAGGGAATCCGGTACGGCTCCACCAGCACCGTGCGGATGACCAGGGCGATGAGCAACGCCTTGCCGAAGCCGCCCAGGAAGTCCCACACGGACTGCTTGCGGTACGCCCCCAGCTGCTCCTGGGTGAGCTTCTCCAGCGCCTGCGTCTCCGTGCGCAGCGCCTCCGCGTTGCCCGCCACCGACGCGGACTCCACGCGCAGCGCCTGCTCGGTGATGCGATCCGCCGCGGCCGGGGACACCTTGGTGCCCACGCGCGCGAGGATGCGCTCGTCCTCGGCGATGAGCTCGCGCGCCTCGTGGCGCAGCGTCCGGAGCAGCGACTCCTTCCGGGACGCGTTGCGCCACACCAGGAGCCCGAAGAAGGCCAGCACCATGAGCAGGCCGAAGCCCTTCATCAGGGGCTGGGCCCAGGACGCGGTGCCGGGCGCCATTTCAATCAGCGTGACGTACGGGATGAACGCCAGGCCCACGCCCACCAGCGGGGCCCAGAGGCTGGTGAGCAGCTCGCGCCACATCAGCTGACGGCGGGCCTTGAGCTGCTCCGGGGTGCGGCGCGCGGCCATGGCCGCTCCCAGCTTCATGGAAGGACTGGCCGTGCTCATGGGGCTACTGCTCCGTCTTGAGGACCGCGAGGAAGGCTTCCTGCGGAATCTCCACCGTGCCCACCTGCTTCATGCGCTTCTTGCCCTCCTTCTGCTTCTCCAGGAGCTTGCGCTTGCGGCTGATGTCTCCGCCGTAGCACTTGGCAAGGACGTTCTTGCGCATGGCGGAGATCGTCTCGCGGGAGATGATCTTCGCGCCGATGGCGGCCTGGATGGCCACCTCGTACATCTGCTTCGGAATCACTTCCTTGAGCTTCTCGCAGACCTCGCGGCCGCGCAGGTACGCGCGCTCGCGGTGCACGATGACGCTGAGCGCGTCCACCGGCTCGCCGTTGATCAGGATGTCCAGCTTCGCCAGGTCCGCCTCCTGGTACGACGACAGCTCGTAGTCGAGGCTCGCGTAGCCGCGCGACACGCTCTTCAGCCGGTCGAAGAAGTCGAAGACGACTTCGGCCATGGGCATCTCGTACGTCACCTGCACGCGGGTGCCGCTGGAGCCCAGGTACTTCATGTCCTTCTGTACGCCACGCCGGTCCTGGCACAGCTTCAGGATGGCGCCCAGGTGCTCGTTGGGCACGTGGATGTGGCAGGTGAGGATGGGCTCCTCGAACTTCTCGATGTTCTGCGTGGGCGGCAGCTTCGCCGGGTTGTCCACGAGCAGCGTCTCACCCTTGCTGGTGGTGATGCGGTAGACCACCGACGGCGCCGTGGTGATCAGGTTGAGGTTGTACTCGCGCTCCAGGCGCTCCTGGACGATCTCCATGTGGAGCAGGCCCAGGTAGCCGCAGCGGAAGCCGAACCCCAGCGCCGTGGACGACTCGGGCTCGTAGGTGAAGGCGGAGTCGTTGAGCGTCAGCTTCGCCAGCGCGTCGCGCAGGTTCTCGTAGTCCGCGGAGTCCACCGGGAAGATGCCGGAGAACACCATCGGCTTGACTTCCTTGAAGCCCGGGAAGGCCGTCTCCGTGGGGCGCGCCTCCTCCGTCACGGTGTCGCCGACCTTCGCGTCCTGCAGCTCCTTCACGTTGGCGACGAGCACGCCCACCTCGCCCGCCATCAGCTGCTGCACCGGGCGCGAGAACGGGCTGAACACGCCCAGCTCCTGCACCTCGAAGACCTTGTTGTTGCTGAACATCTTGATCTTCTGCTTCAGCTTCAGCGTGCCTTCCAGCACGCGCACCAGCGTCACCACGCCCCGGTAGTTGTCGTACCAGGAGTCGAAGATGAGCGCCTTGAGCGGCGCGGACGGCGAACCCTGCGGCGGCGGCACGCGCTGGACCACCGACTCCAGGATGTCGTGGATGCCCAGGCCCTCCTTGGCGGAGGCCGGCACCGCGACGGACGCATCGATGCCGATGACGTCCTCAATCTCCCCGCGCGTGCGGTCCACGTCCGCGCTGGGCAGGTCGATCTTGTTGATGACCGGGATGATTTCCAGGTTGTGGTCCAACGCCATGTAGACGTTGGCGAGCGTCTGCGCCTCCACGCCCTGCGTCGCGTCCACGACGAGCAGCGCGCCCTCGCACGCGGCGAGGCTGCGGCTCACCTCGTAGGCGAAGTCCACGTGTCCCGGCGTGTCGATGAGGTTGAGGACGTAGTTCTGGCCGTCCTTCGCGGTGTACGTCATCCGCACGGACTGGGCCTTGATGGTGATGCCCCGCTCTCGCTCGATGTCCATGTTGTCGAGGAACTGGGCCTGCGCCTCACGCTTGGTCAGCGTGCCTGTCTTCTCCAGGAGGCGGTCGGCCAGCGTCGACTTTCCATGGTCGATGTGGGCGATGATGCAGAAGTTGCGGATGTGCGCGTTTTCAGCCGGCATGTTCAGGGCGCTCGTCGGTCGCGAAGCGGGCGTAGGTAACACCGAACCGCCCGAAAATCCACGACCGGCGCACACCTGCCCGCCGGGCACTCCACCCACCTGACGCCCCGAAATCCCCCCGGCTTGCCGCCCAGGGGGACTCCAGCGGCGTTGAGAAACCTGCTAGCCCCGGGCGCGCATGGGGCCCGCGGCCTGCTCACGGAAGAAGTGCAGCGTGCGCTTGAGGCCCTCCGCCAGCTGCACGGACGGCTCCCAGCCCAGCACCTTCTTCGCGTGGGACGCGTCGATGCAGGAGCGCAGCTGCTCGCCCGGCTTGCCCGGCGCGTGCTCGGCCTTCAGCGAGCTGCCGCCGGCCTCCGCGATGAGCTCGTAGAGCCGGTTGATGTCCGTCTCCACGCCGGTGCCGATGTTGGCGGCGCCCACGTAGTCGCTCTGGGCGGCCAGGTAGTTGGCGCGGGCCACGTCCGGACCGAAGACGAAGTCACGCGTCTGCTTGCCCTCGCCGAAGATGGTGCAGCCCTGCCCCGCGACGACGCGCTTGCTGAACACGGCTACCACGCCGGCCTCGCCGTGCGGGTTCTGACGGGGGCCGTACACGTTGGCGTACCGCAGGGCGACGTACGGCAGGCCGTACTGCGCCCGGTAGTAGCCCAGGTACAGCTCGCCCGCCGCCTTGGAGACGCCGTACGGCGACACCGGCCGCGTCGGGTGGTCCTCGCGGGCGGGGAAGTAGTCCTGCTCGCCGTAGATGGCGCCGCCGGTGGAGCTGAAGATGACCTTCTTCACGCCCGACTGGCGCGAGGCCTCCAGCAGGTTGAGCATGCCGCGGACGTTCACGTCCGCGTCGAAGCTGGGGTCCTCCACGCTCTTGCGCACGTCCATCTGGGCGGCCAGGTGGCAGAGCACCTGCGGCTTCTCCGTGCGGATGAGCTCCGCGGCTTCCGGGCTCCGGATGTCGAGCACGACCAGCCGCACGCGCGGATCCAGGTTCTCCTTCTTGCCGCTCAGCAGGTTGTCCAGCGCGATGACCTCATGGCCATTGCGCAGGAACTCGTCGCACACGTGCGAGCCGATGAAGCCCGCGCCGCCCGTCACCAGGACTTTCACGCCGTTCTCCCCAGGTCCGGCCGCCAGGGGGGCCGGACCGTCGTCTACCTCGCGTTCACTCGCGCGCGGCCAACCTAAGCTCCAGAGGGGCGACCGGCAACCTCTCGGAAGTAGGCGATGGTGTCCCGCAGACCATCCTCCAGCTTCACCTTGGGCTCCCAGCCCAGCAACGTGCGCGCGCGGGTGATGTCCGGCTGACGCTGCTTCGGATCATCCTTGGGCAGCGGGTGGTAGACGATCTGCCTACCTCCACCGGCCGCCTCACGCACGGCCTCCGCGAACTGCTTGATGGTCATCTCGCGCGGGTTGCCGATGTTCACCGGGCCCCGGACGTCCGAGAGGATGAGCCGCACCAGGCCGTCCACCAGGTCCTTCACGTAGCAGAAGGAGCGCGTCTGGCTGCCGTCGCCAAAGACGCTGAAGTCCTCGCCCTTGAGCGCCTGGCCCACGAAGGCGGGCACCACGCGGCCGTCGTTGAGGCGCATGCGCGGGCCGTAGGTGTTGAAGATGCGCACGATGCGGACGTTCACGCCGCGGCTGCGCTCGTAGGCCGCGCTGATGGCCTCCGAGTAGCGCTTGGCCTCGTCGTACACCGAGCGCGGGCCGATGGGATTCACGTTGCCCCAGTAATCCTCCTTCTGGGGGTGCACCAGCGGGTCGCCGTACACTTCCGACGTGGAGGCCATGAGGAACACGGCCTTCTTCTTCTCCGCCAGCTTCAGCGCGTTCTCCGTGCCAATGGAGCCCACGCGCAGCGTCTCGATGGGGAGGTTCGCGTAGTCGATGGGCGACGCCGGCGAGGCGAGGTTGAGGACGAAGTCCACCGGCCCGTCCACCTCCAGCCCCTCCGTGATGTCCTGCTTCACGAACTGGAAGCCCGCGCGCGGCTTGAGCGTGCGCACGTTCGCTTCGTTTCCGGTGATGAGGTTGTCCACCGCGAGGACGGACTCCGCGCCGTCATCCAGCAGCCGCTCACACAGGTGCGAGCCCACGAATCCGGCCCCACCCAACACCACCGCCCGCTTGCCACGCATGCTCGTCACGTCACGCCTCGTTCGTCAGGAGAGTTCGTCGAAGGTTGCCTGGCCCGGCAGCTGCGCTTTGTACTTCTCCAGCACCAGGTCGATGCCCTGCCGGATGTATTCGGCCACGGGCACCTTCGTCTTCTGGTTCAGCGCCTTGAGCAGTTCGTTCTGCTCCGGAGTGATGTAGATGGTGGTGCTGACTTTCTTTCGGGCCATGGCGATACGTGAAAATATATGGAATGACGTGGCCTGCGAAGCACGGAGTGGAAGCGGCGCGAACATGGCGCCCCACCTGCTTGGGAGGCACCTTGGCTTCTAGCAACCGCTTGATTTTCCTGGGCTTCCTGGTGGCAGGCGCGCTCACGGGCTGCGCGAGCCAGAAGGCCTCGGAGGGCTCTGACACGGTGCGCAAGCGCCCCGAGGCGGAAGCCGTCCGGGGGAAGCAGGACCCCGGGGAGACCGTCACGGAGCTGGACGCCAACGGCGACGGCCAGACGGACGTCTGGGAGTACCGGCTCAAGGACGTGCTGGTGCGCAAGGAGCTGGACCTGAACTGGGACGGCCGTGTGGACGTCACCCAGTACCTGGATCCGCAGGGCGCGAAGGTCCGCGAAGTCATGGACCTGGACTACGACGGCAAGGTGGACGCCACGTACCACTACGCCGAGGGCAAGCGCACCAAGGGCGAGCGCGACCTGGACGGCGATGGGAAGGCGGACTCGTGGCTCTTCTACGAGAACGACACGCTCGTGCGGAAGGAGCGTGACGCGAACCACGACGGCCGCGTGGACTACTGGGAGTACTGGGAGAACGGCCAGGTGGACCGCATTGGCGAGGACCTGGACGGTGACGGCACCGTGGACCAGTGGACCCGCAACCCGGCGCCCGGGGCGAAGTCCAGGGAGTGATGCCGGGAGCGCGGGCCGGCGCACCTTCGAGGGCGCGCCGGCGGGCGGGTACGGCTTCTAGCGACTACGGAGCGCTGGTGCCCGTGCGCCCGTAGGAGTCCTCCAGGCGGACCACGTCATTCAGCTCGGGGGTGCTGACCTCGAGGATGTCGCAGTCGGTGATGGCGACCATGCGGTGCTTGGTCAGCGGCTTGATGTGGTAGCTCTCACCGGGGTTCATCTCCTTCTCGATGAGGCCCTGGCCCTCGTCGACGACGAAGAGGAGCTTGCCGCTCTGGACGTGGATGGTCTCGTCCTTGACGTTGTGGAACTGGAGGCTCAGCTTGTGGCCGGCCTTCACGTGCAGGAGCTTGCCCACGTAGCGCTCCGTGTGGGCCCAGATGAGCTCGTGACCCCAGGGCTTCTCCACCCGCTTCGTCGTCGTCATTTGCTTCGTCTCTTCCTTGCCCAGCAGCGCTAGTTCGTGCCGGCCACGTACGCGTCGAGCTGGGTCTCGCGCTTGAAGTCCGTCAGGTACCGGCCCGCGGCTTCCTTGCTGGCGAAGCTGCCCATCCGGACGCGGTACCAGGTGCCCTTTCCGGGCACCTCCGCCGCCAGGATATACGGGGCATAGCCCCGGTCTCGCAACCGCGCGGCGAACCGGTCGGCGTCCTGGCGGCTCTGGAAGGCGGAGAGCTGGAGCGTGAACGCCCCACCCTTCACGGCCTCCGACGGACGCGGCGGCTCCGCGGGCAGCGCCTGCGCCCGGGCGATGGCCTCCTTCATGCCTCCGTCACGCACGGCGGTGCGGGTGGCGACCGGCGTCTCCTCCACCTTTCCCTTCACCGGCTCCGCGACCTTGGGCTCGGGCTTGGGCTCCGGCTTCGCGGCGGCGACCTTGGCGGGCTCCGCGGGCTTCGGCTCCGGCTTCGCTTCGGGCTTCGACAGCGGCTTGCCGTTCGCGATGGCGTCCTCCTCCGCGGAGTCCATCGCGGGCAGCTCGCCCGTGTCGGGGTCCGGCGTGGGGGCCAGGGCGGCGGGCTTCGCGGCGACCTTGGGGGCTTCCGCGGGCTTCGTCTCCGGCTTCACCTCGGGCTTCGCGGCGGCGGCGGCCTTGGGGGCCTCCGGCTTCGCGGCGACCTTGGGCAGCGGCGGCAGGGGCTCCGAGCCCGTCTTGCGGGTCAGCTCGTCCGGGAAGGTGAGCGGCGGCTCCTGGCGCGCGTCGTTGAGGACCTGCGCGTTGGCGTCCAGCGCGGAGAGCAGGTCCGGCGCGGCGGCCGTCTGCGCGTCGCCCGCGAGCTTCTTGCCCACCACCACGCCCAGCACGAACACGGCGCCCATCACGACGATGCCGGCGATCAACAGGCTGACGATCTGCCGGTTATCCAGCGAGACGTCGAACTTCTCCTTCATCCGGTGGGCGTCACGCATGGCGGGGCAGACCTCAAGTGGCGCGCTCACGGCCGTGTAACGGCCTGTAGCGACAGCGTGCGCGCAAGCTACGCCCCACCCCCAGGCGGGTCAAATTCGCGGAGCCCCTGGAGATCCATCGCGTCCGAGGCCGGAAGTCCGGCGCGGGACGCGACAGGTCGGCTCAGACGATCCACCCGCCGCCGAGCACGCGGTCCCTGTCGTAGACGACCGCGGCCTGCCCCGGCGTGACGGCGCGCGCGGGCGCGTCGAGCTTCACGGACACCAGCCCGTGCTGCGAGATGTGGATCCGCCCCGGGGCGCCCGCGTGGCGGTGCCGGATGCGGACCTCCACGGACTGCTCCGGCGGAGGCGGCCCGTCCACCCAGTGCGGCTGGAGCAGGCCGAACTGCGCGCGGCCGGTGCCCTCCGCGGGCCCCACGACGACGCGGTTCGTCTCCGGCTCCAGGCGCTGCACGTAGCGCACCTCGCCGCCACCCAGGTTGAGTCCCTTGCGCTGACCCACGGTGAAGCGGTGGATGCCGTTGTGCGTGCCCAGCACGTTGCCGTCGGGATCCACGACCTCGCCGGACGGCTGCGGGCCGGCGACCTTCTCCACGAACCCGGCGTAGTCGCCGTCGGGCACGAAGCAGATCTCCATGCTCTCCGGCTTGTGGGTGGTGGGCAGCTGGTGGCGCTCGGCGACGGCGCGCACCTCCGCCTTGGTGAGGTGGCCCACCGGGAAGAGGACGTCCTTCAGCTCCTCCTGGCCCAGGGTGAAGAGGAAGTAGCTCTGGTCCTTGGCGGCGTCCACGGCGCGGCGCAGGTGGAAGCGGCCGTCCACCTCCTCCACCTGGGCGTAGTGGCCGGTGGCCAGCCGGGCGCCCAGGGCGCGCGCGCGCTTGAGGAGGAAGTTGAACTTCACGTCGCGGTTGCAGCTGACGCAGGGGATGGGCGTCTTGCCGCCCAGGTACGACTGGACGAACGGGTTGACGACCCGGTCCTGGAAGATCTCCTCGGCGTTGGCCACGTAGAACGGGATGCCCAGCGTCTGGGCCACCGCGCGGGCGTCGTCGATGTCGTCCGGACTGCAGCAGCTGCCGCACTTCGCGGCGCCCTCGTAGGACCAGACGCGCAGGGTGATGCCGATGACCTCGTGGCCCTGCTCCTTGAGCAGGGCGGCGGCGGCCGAGGAATCCACTCCGCCACTCATCGCAACGACGACTCGCATGGGGCTCCTTCCTACACGCCCCCAGGCCGCGACGCACGGCCGGAGGCGCTCCAGGCCCCCTCCCCTGCCCTCCGGCCGGGAGGAGGCCCCCTTGTCATGGACCGCGCGCCGCCCAGGCCGTGAGCAGGGCGCGGAGCGCGTCCGCGGTGTTCAGCGACGGGTCGTCGAGCACGGATTCGACAAGGTACCGGGTCGCCTCGCCCACCTTCGGCGAGGGGCCGATGCCCAGCGTCTTCATGATGTCGCCCCCGGTGAGCGCCAGCTCCTTGGCGGACAGCGGAGGCTTCGCCGCGGCCAGCGCCTCCAGCCTTGAGGCCAGCGCCTCCACCGCGGGCAGCCGCTCCGGGGCCCGGGCCTGGACGCGGGCCTTCGCCACGGCGAGCAGCGCGGGCAGGTTCACCAGCCCCACGCGGGCGAGCAGCCGGCGCAGCGCCGGGTCCGCGTCGTCCACGCGCGTCTCCAGCTTCGCGTGCTCGACGAGCAGCCCGATGAGGTCGGCGGACTTGTTGGGGAACTTCAGGCGCAGGCACAGCTCCTTCGCCTGCGTCGCGGTGTCGATGTCCGCCAGCAGCGTGGCCACCCGCAGGTCCGCGTCCAGCGGCGCGGCCTGCACGGCGGCGCGGGCGAGCCGGACGCTCTCCGCGTCCGCATGGGCCACCTCCGGAAGGAAGCACTCCATCAGCCCCGTGTCCGCCAGCAGGTGCAGCCCCGTCTCCGCGCGCGGGGACAGGAGCAGCTTGAGCAGCTCCTCGCGCACGCGCTCCAGCGCGACCTTGCGGAACACGGCCAGGGTCGCGGGGATGGCGTCGCGCGTCTCCGGGTCCAGGGTGAAGCCCAGCACGGCGGCGAAGCGCACGGCGCGCAGGGGGCGCAGGCCGTCCTCGGAGAAGCGCTCCAGCGCGGAGCCCACGCAGCGGATCAGCTTCGCGGCCAGGTCCACCTGCCCGCCGAAGGGATCCACCAGCTCGCGGTCGAGCGGGTTGTACGCCATGGCGTTGATGGTGAAGTCGCGCCGCGACAGGTCCTTCACGATGTCGCGCTCGAAGGACACGGAGCTGGGGCGCCGTCCGTCCAGATAGTCCCCTTCCGAACGGAACGTCGTCACCTCCACGTGGTTGCCGCCGGTGACGACCGTGACGGTGCCGTGCTGGATGCCGGTGGGGATGACCTTGCGGAAGGCGCGCTGCACCTCTTCCGGCAGCGCGCTGGTGGCCACGTCGAAGTCCTTCGGGTGGACCTTGCGGACCATGTCCCGCACGCAGCCGCCCACCAGGTACGTGGGGTGGCCCAGCTCGCGCAGGCGGGTGATGACTTCGAGCACGGGCTTCGGAATGTCGGCGTCGTGGAGGTTGGCGATCATGTCCGCGGGGGGGTGGGAGGAAGCGGCCGCGTTCGTAGCGGCTTCCGTCAGGCCTTGCCACTGCGGCGGCCCCCGCGAAGGCCGGCATACGACAAATGACGTATACGTGGGCCAATGAAAGTCTTCAGGAAACTCCTGCGCACACACCCCGACAATCATTTCAACGCAGCACCTGCCGCGGGCGAGGCCCACGGGCCGCCGCCCCCACGAGGACACCCATGTTCAAGGTCACCAGCAACCACACTTTCAAGAACCCCGCCCGCCTCGACATCGACAAGACGACGCAGGGCAAGACGAGCGACTACAGCCATGCGGTCAGCGGCGTGAACCAGATCCTCGACAGGGGCAACATCGGCATCTCCGACCGGTCCAAGAACAGCGTCATCGACAACGTCAAGAAGGTGGAGACGGGCGCGCGCAGCGAGGTCAACGCGCACCAGCGCGAGGCGCTGAACTTCGGCCGCGACGCCTTCGTGAGCTTCAGCAAGGGCCAGTTCAAGCAGGGCGCGGTGGAGGCGCTGGGCTCGGGGCTCAACGCCGCGGCCTCGGGGTTCAAGTCCACGTACACGCCGACGCCGCACGAGAAGCAGGGCATCGATCCCTGGTGACCCCTGCCTGCTGACGGGCCGGGCATCCCTCACGGCGTCTGGCGGGTGCATCTGTTAACGATGCACCCGCCATGTCCCAACCCCGAACCACCGCGGTGCACGTCCACGACGCCTGTGAGGTGTACGTGGGCCGCGCCTTTCGAGCCTGGGCGAAGC
Organism: Corallococcus interemptor; assembly: GCF_003668875.1. GTDB lineage: Bacteria > Myxococcota > Myxococcia > Myxococcales > Myxococcaceae > Corallococcus > Corallococcus interemptor. The sequence goes on from NZ_RAWM01000017.1 coordinate 59,206, forward strand.
CAGGGCCGCTCAACCCCGTGCCGGGCCGCTTCGGCAACCCGTTCAAGCCCGGGGGCGTGAAGACCTGGAAGGCAATGATTCGCACGTACTTCGAACCGTGGCTGGCGAAGCTGCCGGCGGACGAAGCCGCGAGCATCCGCGACGAGGCCCAGCGGCGCATGGCGCCCGGCCCGGATGCCTTTGAGTCCTTCCGTTGGTATCTGGAATTGCGCACGCGGCATGACGCGGACTTCCTGCGGGACGTGCGCACGTTGAAAGGCAAGCGGCTGGGCTGCTGGTGCAAGCCGGGCCCGTGCCACGCGGACGTGCTGGCCGCGTGGCTGGATGCGGGCGCGGGTCAGTGACGCGCGCTCTCCCGCTCGCGGACCTGCGCGGGCTGGGACGTGAGCGCGGCTTCCGCCTGCCTCCGCGTGCCCAGCGCCTCCGACAGCGTCAGGCAGGCCTGGGTGATGGCATTGCGCGCGGCGAGTGAGTCCGCCAGCGGATCCAGCATCACGAAGTCATGGATCATCCCCGCGTACTGGACGGCCAGCGCCGGGACGCCCGCGTCCACCAGTCTGCGCGCGTAGGCCTGGCCCTCGTCGCGGAGCACGTCGCATTCGCCGTTGAGGATCAACGCGGGCGGCAGGCCTTGCAGCTGTGCGTCGGTCGCGCGCAGGGGGCTGACGGTGGCCTCCGTGTGGAGGGTGGAGCCCGGCGCGTAGTTGTCCCAGAACCACTGCATCCCGCTGCGCGTGAGGAAGTGCAGGCCACGGTGGGCTTGTCCGATGCGCCGCAGGTAGCACGACATGGCGGTTCAGTACGATCCCAGCATCATCACGAAGCACGCGCAGGCGCTGTACAACCGGGCCTCGGGCATCATCTTCGCGTGGGGTGTCATCGGCTTCATCGGGGGCGCGATTGGGGCGAGCGCCATGAACGCCCAGGGCGCCTTCGTCCTGGTGGGTGGGCTGGTGGTGGCGCTGAGCGGCGTCATGTTCGGCCGGGCCCGGGCCTTCTCCCTTCAGCTCCAGGCGCAGGTGGCGTTGTGCCAGGTCGCCATTGAAGCCAACACGCGGAGGGCCATGGCTGCGGAACCGGTGACCGCGCGGGCTGGATGAACGGATGGCAGCGGAGCTGCTAGGACGGGCCCATGGGACTTGATGCGACCTACCAGGCCCTTCCCGGCGGCTCCTCCCTGCTGGAACTGGCGCGGCGGAACATTGGCGTGGGCGGATGGCTGTCGTCCGTCCCCCGGCTGCTCCGCGAGCCACGTGAGGAAAGTCTGTCCCCGGGTGCCCCGGAGACCGATGAGCTTCAGCTCCTGGAGGCCGTGAAGGAGCTGCTGCGCGCCCGCCCCGATCTGGCGACACAACAGGTGGATCTCGGCCGGCGATGGGACCACCTGCACTTCGTCCTGTCCGACCGTCGCAGGAATGAACCGGGAGAGGAGGACGACTCCCTGGCTGGCATCGCGATTCGCGGTGAGGCGGAGATCGCTCCGCATGTGGTGGCGGGACAGGGCGTGCCCCTGCGCTATACGCGGCCGGAGACGGTGGAGCGGATCGCCCGGATGCTGGAGGCCGTGCGGTTCGACGCCCTTCGCGAGCACTTCACCTTCGCGAACCTGCGCGAGGCAGGCGTCTACAAGTGCCCGCGCGAGGACGGCATCGAAGAAGCCTGGCAGTGGCTCCGCGAGCACCTCGTCCTCTTCCGCGCCTTCCACGTCACGGCCGCGGAGCACGGGGACGGCGTCCTGGTCCGCGTGGACTGAAATGAAATACACGTTCGTCTTCACCACCGCGGCGGCGCTCCTCGCCTTCCTCGCACAGCGGATCCAAGGCGTTGGCTGGCTGCTGCTGTGGCCCGCGCTGAGCTTCGCCCTCGTAGCGCTCGCGTATGCCGGAGCGGGCGCACGGGCCTTTGGCAAGCAACCCGACGGACGAATGCGTCCGTGGGCGGTGCTCGCGCTCCTGCCCTACCTGCTGCTCACGTGGGGGACGTGGCATCTGGCGCGGCGCGGCTCACGGGAGCGTGTCTTTGACGAAGTGGTGCCCGGAGTCCTGGTGGGGCGCCGGCTGCTCCCGGGTGAGCTGCCCGAAGGCGTCACCGCCGTGCTCGACCTGACCTCCGAGTTCATCGAACCGGAAGCCATTCGCGGCGCCTGCCGGTACGTGTCCCTGCCCATCCTGGACGCGTCGACGTTGCCCGTGGAGCACGTGGCTCCGGTCCTCCTTGAACTGGCCACCCTGCCCGGCCCGCTGTACGTCCACTGCGCGCAGGGACATGGGCGCACGGGGATGATCGCCGCCGCGCTCCTCGTGGCCCGGGGCGACGCGCCGGACGCGAAGACGGCGCTCGCGCGGGTGCGGCAGGCGCGGCCCGGGGTGCGGCTGTCCTCCCAGCAGGAGCGTGCGCTCGAAGCGCTGGCGGACGCCCTGCGGCCTTCGCGGGCTTGACCCCACGAAGCTGCGTTCAACATCTCTCCCCGCAAGAGAGCGACAGGAGAGAACACGATGCAGAAGCGCAGACTGGGCAAGCAGGAGGGCCTGGACAGCCGCCCCGAGCACCTCTTCACAAGGACTTCAGCGCCAGCTCCCGGGCCGCTTCGACGAAGAGCCGCAGTGGCGCGGAGCGCTGCGCGCGGCTGGGGTAGTAGAGGAAGAACCCCGGGACCGTCGGCGCGTAGGCCTCCAGCACCCGCACGAGCTTCCCGGTGCGCAGCGGCTCCGCCACCGCCGGCTCGAAGGCATACGCCAGGCCCACGCCCTGCTCCGCCAGGGCCGAGGGCAGATGGATGTCATTGCTGACGACGCCCCCGCGCACCGGCACGCGCCAGTTCTTGCGTCCGCGCTCCAGCTCCCACGGATACAGCGTCCCGGTCGTCTGCGAGCGGAACGTGATGCACTCGTGCTTCAGCAGGTCCTCGGGACGCTGGGGCGTGCCGTGGCGCTTGAGGTAGCCGGGCGCCCCCACCACCACGAAGCGGAACGCGTCCGTGAGGCGCACCTGCACCATGTCGCGCTGGATGGACTCGCTCAGGCGAACGCCCGCGTCGTAGCCCTCCTCGACGATGTCCACGAGGCGATCCTCGATGACGACCTCCACCTCCACGCGCGGATGGCGCGCGCGGAAGGCCGGCACCACGGGCGTGATGACGTAGGGCACCGCCGCCGTCAGCACCGTCAGGCGGATCCGGCCCACGGCCTCACCCGGTTGGGCCGCCACCTCGCGGAGCGTGGCCAGCGTCTGGCCGACCGCCGGGCCTGCTCCCTCCACGAGCCGGCGGCCTACGTCCGTCAGGGCCACGCTGCGGGTGGTGCGGGTGAGCAGCACCACGCGCAGCTGCTCCTCCAGCTGCCGCACGGCCTGGCTCACCGCCGCCGTGGAGACGCCCAGCTCACGCGCGGCGCCGCTGAAGCTGCGCAGCCGGGCCACGGCGAGGAAGACCTGCAGCTGCGTGAAAGGCGCCGTAGTCATGCGCGAGGACCGTACCCGAAACCACTGTTAAGCCCCCGTTAAAAGGCTGTTGGCGTTCTCCGCGTAGTCCTCCCGGGCCCTGGCGCGTATCTCTCAGTCCGTGAACGGGGCCCACCGGCCCCCAAGACTCCTGGAGAGAGAAGACACATGCCCAACGCCAACGCCTACGCCGCCACCTCCGCGAAGTCCCCGCTCGGTCCCCTGACCCTCCAGCGCCGGGAGCTGGGTCCTCGCGACGTCCTCATCGAGATCAAGTTCTGCGGCATCTGCCACTCCGACATCCACACCGTCCGCGGCGAGTGGGGCGAGCAGGCCTACCCCCTGGTCCCCGGCCATGAGATCGCCGGCATCGTCACCGGCGTCGGTTCCCAGGTGAAGAAGCACGCCGTCGGCGACCGCGTCGGCGTGGGCTGCATGGTGGACTCCTGCGGCGACTGCTCGTCCTGCCGCAAGGGCGAGGAGCAGCACTGCCTCAAGGGCATGGTCGGCACCTACGGCGCCACCGGCCGGGACGGGCAGGTCACCCAGGGCGGCTACTCCACGCACATCGTCGTGACCGAGGACTTCGTCCTCAAGATTCCGGAAGGCATCCCGCTGGACGCCGCCGCGCCGCTCTTGTGCGCGGGCATCACCACGTACTCGCCGCTGCGCCGCTGGGGCGCGGGCCCCGGCAAGAAGGTGGCCATCGTGGGCCTGGGCGGCCTGGGGCACATGGGCGTGAAGTTCGCTCGCGCGATGGGCGCGGAGGTCACCGTCCTGTCCCAGTCGCTGAGCAAGAAGGAGGAGGGCCTGCGCCTGGGCGCGCACCACTACTACGCCACGAAGGACCCGGAGACGTTCAAGAAGCTCGCGGGCACGTTCGACCTCATCGTGAACACGGTGAGCGCGAAGATCGACGTGGACGCCTACCTGTCCCTGCTCGCCCTGGACGGCGCGCTGGTCAACGTGGGCGCGCCTCCGGAGCCGCTGTCCCTCAACGTCTTCTCGCTCTTCATGCCCCGCCGCACGTTCACCGGCTCGCTCATCGGCGGCATCCCGCAGACGCAGGAGATGCTCGACTTCTGCGCCAGGCACCACATCGGCGCGGACATCGAGGTCATCCCCGCCAGCAAGATCAACGACGCCTACGAGCGCGTGCTGGCCTCCGACGTCCGGTACCGGTTCGTCATCGACACGTCGACGCTGAAGTAACCGCCGGGGCTCCTACCCACCCTTGGGCGCCGCCACGCTGTCGCACTCCGGGCCGCGCGCTGACACCCCTGGACGGGAAGCGGTCTGGAGCCCCGTGCCTACCTCTGGCGCCGGTGGCCGGACGTCTCCGGCCCGAGGAGGCAACATGAAGCAGATGCGTGGATTCACCCTGGCCCTGGCCGTCAGCACCTTGCTCACGGGAGCGCAGGACGTCCAGGCCCGTGGCACGGTCCCTTCCGATGCGGAGGGCGAAGTCACGTTCACCGCCGGAGCCACCGTCCATTGCGGTGACACCCTCACCACCCACACGCGTCTGACGCATGACCTCAACTGCCCCAGCTCGGCGCCCTTCGCGCTCCAGCTCGACGGCGCGGACATCGTCCTGGACCTGGGCGGCTACACCATCCGCCGCACTGGCCCGGCGAACGACGAGTCGCAGGGCGTCGTGATCGCGAGGGGCCGGATGGTGCGCAATGGCACCATCCGTGGATTCGGCAGCGGCATCACCACCACGTTCAATGCGGGCACGTTGTACGTGCGGCTGCATGAGCTCGCGCTCCTCGACAACAACATCGGCGTCTACGACCAGGCCTCGTATGGGAACTTCCTCATCACGAACTCACGTCTGAGCGGGAACGGCCAGGGGTTGAGCAGCGCGTTCGATGCGTCCGATGGCAACTTCGACGTGCGCTCCTCCGTCTTCACCCACAACGCGACCGCGATGATCGCGGACTTCCACAACATCGACGTGCTCGACTCCACCTTCACGTCCAATGGAGTCGTCATCCATTGCTTCGGGGGGGCCTTCCGTGTCCGGGGGAGCACGCTCGCGTGGAACGATGCCGTGGGCAGGATGCAGTTCGACTTCGGCGGTCCCTACACCTGCAACAACATGCGGTTCGAGAACTCACTCCTCGCGAACAACGCCTCGTTCGCGCCCACCGCCTGGCCCATCTGGCAGACGACCCGGCTGGAGATGGTGGACACCCTGGCCGTCAGCAATGGCGAGGGGCTCGAGGTGCAGGCCGAGACGGTCTACATCGACGGCAATACCTTCCATGACAACGCGGAGGGCCTGAGCCTGGCCGACCTTCCCGCGGCCGTCCCCACTCCGCTCACGGGCATCGTCCGGGGCAACCAGTTCCTGCGCAGCGGCAACGACGGCCTGCGCGTCCTGCCGCCCAGCACGCCCACGCTGATCAACAACGTCGCCCTGGGCAACGCGGGCATCGGCATCTACGCGCCCACCGCCATCAACGGCGGCGGGAACGTGGCGCGGGACAACGGCGTGGCCGACTGCGTCGGCATCGTCTGCTCCATGTACTGACGCTGGAAGAATGCACCTCCAGACACCTTCACGCACCCGGGTCGCCTTGAAGCGCACCCGGGGCCCTTCACTAGCGTGCCCTCCATCCATTGCACCCTGGAGGTCGCGACATGGAGACGGAACGTGGAAGGGCCTGGGTCCCCTGGCTGGTGACAGGATTGGTGGCGGCGCTCGCGGGGCTGGTGCTCTACCTGTCGCATCGCAGCACGACGCGCGCGGACGCGGAGGCGGCCTCGGCCACGGCGAAGGCCAGTGAGGCGGAGGCCGCGAAGCAACAGCTGGAGGCGAAGCTGGCCGCGCTGGAGGCGGAGCACGCGAAGCTGTCCACGGAGAAGGAGCAGCTCAACACGGAGAAGGAACAGCTCAGCCAGACAGTGCAGGAGCAGGAGGCGGAGCTGGCGCGGCTCAAGGCCACCTACGAGGACCTTCAGGACAAGCTGAAGAAGGAGATCGCCGAGGGCGCCATCCGCCTGTCGCAGGACGGCGGCCGCCTCCAGGTGGACCTGGTGGACAAGGTCCTCTTCGATTCGGGCGACGCCAGCATCAGCTCGCGCGGCCAGGAGGTCCTCACCCGGCTGGGCGGCGTGCTGTCCAAGGTGGATGACAAGCTCATCCAGGTGTCGGGCCACACGGACGACTCGCCGCCCACGCAGAAGCTCCAGGCCACCTTCCCCACCAATTGGGAGCTGTCCGTCGCGCGCGCCGTCAACGTGGTGCGCTTCCTCCAGGAGAAGGGCGGCGTGCCCGCGAAGCGCATGCTCGCGGCCGGCTACAGCGACACGCGGCCCCTGGCGGCCAATGCCTCACCGCAGGGCCGCGCGCGCAACCGCCGCATCGAGCTGCTGCTGATTCCGGAGCTGGCGGCGAAGCGCAACCCCGCCATCGCGAAGGCGGCGCCCGCGAAGGCGACGCCCGTGAAGGGGGCTCCCGCGAAGCCGGCCGCCGTGAAGCCCGCCGTCGGGAAGAAGACGGGCAAGTAGGAGTGCCTACTCGGAGAAGTGGCTGGAGGCCCGCCACTTCTTTCCGTTGAAGAGGTAGACCCAGGTGGCGTTGCCCTCGCCCCAGTCGACCAGCCCCTGGCGCGCCGTCCTGGGCACGCCGTAGGGGCCCGGCTTGGAGCGGATGCCGTAGAGCTGCAGGCAACTCACCTGACGCGGGAGGGCGCTTACCTCGCGCACCTTCCCGTCCTTCGTGAAGAGCACCCGCACCGGCACGGAGCCGTTGCACGAGTAGCCCTTGCCCGGGAAGGCGTAGTCCGGCTGGCCGTCCTTGTCGAAGTCCCCCTGGACGCAGGGCCACCCGTCCGTCTTCAGGGCGTTGAGGTCCACGCCAATCTCCTCGAGCTGCGCGGTCGCGGTGCCGGCCGTCCCCTTGCAGAGGCAGTTCCAGCTCTTCTCCACGCTCCCGGTGTCCATTCGCCGGGGCGGCATAGCAAAGCCAGGCCCGGGTGTTAGCGCGACATCGCTGTTTCACCCCTCTTCGGGCATCCTTCACTGCATGGTCCAGCCGGAACGCCTCCGCGGTGTGAAGTGGAAGGACTTGAGGACGCTCTCGACGAGGGAGCTCCTCATCGAGAACAACCTGACCATTCCCTGGTTCTTGCTCTCGATGCTGCTGGCGTACTTCGAGCACTACGCCCTCGCCCTGCCCTTCTCGGCCTTCTTCTTCCTCACGGGCCTGAGGCAGGTCCACAACGGCTTCCACCGCGCGCTGGGCACGAACCGGTTCCTGACCTGGCTCACGCTGTATCTGAACAGCGTGCTGATGGTGGTCTCGCTCCACGCGGTGAAGTTCAACCACCTGAGACATCACCGGTTCACCCTGGCGGAGGGTGACTACGAGGGGAAGTCAGCGGGCATGTCCTGGTACGGGGCCATCCTGTACGGCCCCGTGCACATGTTCCTGATCCACAAGGTGACGCTCCAGCATGGCGACAGGAAGTACCGCTGGAACGTCCTGTTCGAGCTGGCCTCCATCGCGGTCTTCGTCGCCGGGGTCTTCCACCTGCGGCTTCACTTCCTCATCTACCACGTCATGGTGATGGCCCTGGGCGAGTGCCTGATGGCCTTCTTCGCCGTGTGGACCGTGCATCACGACACGCAGGATGCCCCGGCGCTCGCGCGGACCCAGCGCACCGGCTGGAAGAACCTGCTCACGTTCAGCATGTTCTATCACCTGGAGCACCACCTCTTCCCGGCGGTGCCCACCATCAAGCTGCCGGAGCTGGCGAAGCGCCTGGACCAGGCGCTTCCCGAACTGGAGAAGCGCCAGACCTTCTGAATCACTCCTGCTTCAGGGTCCGGAACACGGCGGGCAGTTCCTGCTCACCCAGCCCAGCGCCGAGCGCTCGCCGGTAGTTCTCCAGCAGCTCCCGGGGGAAGCGCGCGCTGATGCGGGCGTCGGTGCTCAGCCGGACGATGTGCTCGAGGGCGGCGACGTGGGTGTTGAGGCTGCACTGCTGGCCGGTGAAGTCGTTGTTCTCGATCATGCCCTGCGCGGCGTCGGCGGTGACGGAGATCAACCCCAGGAAGGAGTTCTTCTGGGCGAAGAAGGCCTTGGGGTCCAACCCCTCGGCCTGGCACATCGCCGCGGCGTGGAGGACCGCCAGCGAGCCGCCGTAGAAGGCCTCCAGGATGGCGCAGTCGAGCGTCGCGGCGGAGCCGATCTTCTCGTCGACGTAGACGGAGGTCTTGGCGATGGCCTGGAGGGTTTCCTGGTGCCGGTCGAACACGGCGCGCGACCCGGCGTAGTAGACCGTCGCGTAGTCGGTGGCCACGAACGCGGGAAAGGCGAGGATCGCCGCGTCCAGGTAGTCCACGCCGTGGGCCCTCGCCCACTCCAGCCCGCCGCGCGCATCCGCCGGTGAGCCGCTGGTGAGCTGGACGACCGTCGTTCCAGCCAGCGCCGACGCGATGGCCGGTGAGCCGACCAGCTCCGACCATGCGGCGTAGTTGGACAGCGAGACGACCACGAGCGCCCGCCCGGCGACGGCCTCCACCAGGCTCTCGAAGGCGACGGTGCCACCGCCCACGGCCCGGGCCTTGGCCGGCGTCCGGTTCCAGACCGCGACGTCGTGCCCCGCCGCGGCGAACGCCCGGGCCAGCGCGCTGCCCATGAGACCACTGCCAATCACCGCGAGCTTCGCCGGACGGCTGGAAGTCATCTGCACACTCCTGTGATGCGAGAGGTCCCCCAGCCTCGGAGCGCGAGGCCTCCGGCGTCAACCCGGCCGCTTGCCCACCGGCCTGGCGTTCTTCCTCACTCCAGGTGCGCCCGCACCGCGTCATCCCCATCCCTCCGCCATGGCCAGGACGATGAAATCCGTGCAGGTGAAGAAGGCAGGCGGCCCGCTCGAGACCGTGGAGCGCGAGGTCCCCGAGCCTGGACCCGGGCAGGTGCGCATCGCGGTGGAGGCGTGCGGCGTCTGCCACAGCGACGCCATCACCAAGGAAGGCTGGATGCCCATCCAGTACCCGCGCGTGCCGGGCCACGAGGTGGTGGGCCGCATCGACCGCGTGGGCTCCGGCGTGACGGCCTGGAAGGAAGGACAGCACGTCGGCGTGGGCTGGCACGGGGGCCACTGCGGCCAGTGTGTCGCGTGCCGCAGCGGGGACTTCGTCACCTGCGAGAAGCAGCAGGTCTGCGGCATCAGCTACGACGGCGGCTACGCGGAGTACATGGTCGCTCCCCAGGAGGCGCTGGCCCGCATCCCGGAGGGCATGTCCTCCGAGGACGCCGCGCCCCTGCTCTGCGCGGGCGTCACCACCTACAACTCCCTGCGCAACATGGGCGCGCGGCCGGGGGACCTGGTGGCCGTGCAAGGCATTGGCGGGCTGGGCCACCTGGCCATCCAGTACGCCAGCAAGTTCGGCTACCGCACCGTGGCCATCTCGCGCGGGGCGGACAAGAAGGCCCTGGCGCTGGAGCTGGGCGCGCACGAATACATCGACACGGAGAAGGAGAAGCCCGCGGAGGCCCTCCAGAAGCTGGGCGGCGCGCGCGTCATCATGATGACCGCGTCGAGCAGCAGCCTCGCGGGCGAGCTGTTGGGAGGCCTGGGCCGCAACGGCACCCTGCTGCTGTTGGGCGCGGGCTCGGAGCCCATCCCTGTCAGCAGCCTGTCCATGATCAGCAAGCGCACGCGCATCCAGGGCTGGCCCAGCGGCGTGCCCCAGGACTCGCAGGAGACCATGGAGTTCAGCGCGCTGGCCGGGGTGCGCTCGCGCAACGAAGTGTTCCCTCTGGATCGCGCGGCGGAGGCCTTCGACCGGATGATGAGCAACAAGGCCCGCTTCCGCGTGGTGCTCAAGATGCGCTGAAGGCTCGTGCTTGCCGGGGACGGGCCGGGGTGGGAATGCTTGCGGCATGTCCCCTGCCCGTCCGCTCGTCCGCCTCGCGGCGCTGTCCCTCGCCCTGGCCCTCCCGGCGCCCTCCAGTGCCCAGGAGGCCCCGCCTTCCGCGCGTGAGCGCGACGCCGCGCTGCTCGTGGGGAGCCTGCTGGGCGGAACGCCCATGCTCGACGACCTGCGCTCCCTGGTGGACGAGGTGGGCGGCAGGGCCACGGGCTCCGAGGCCAACAGCCGCTCCGTGGAGTGGGCGCTGGCGCGCTTCCGCGCCGCCGGAGTGACGGCGCGCACGGAAGCCTTCCCCATGCCGGCGCTGTGGCTGGAGCGCGGCGCTACGGCCTCCGTGCAGGGCCCGGGCGTGCGCTTCGCCCCGCGCGTGGCCGCGATGCCCTTCTCCACCGCCACGCCCAAGGCCGGCCTCACCGCGCCGCTGGTGGACGCGGGCCGCGGCACCGGGGCGGATCTCCAGCGGTTGGGCGCGAAGGCGAAGGGCGCGTTCCTGCTGGTGGAGACGGACGAACTCAAGGACGTGGACGGCCTCTTTCGCGAGTACGACGAGGCCACCGCCATCGAGTCCCGCGCGTTCGCCGCGGGCGTGGCCGGCGTCGTCTACATGGGCAGCCGTCCGGGCAACCAGCTGTACCGGCACAGCGTCTCCGTGGGCCCCCGGAACACCCGCCCCATGATGGTGATGGAGCGCGACGGCGCGAAGCGCGCGCTGCGGCTGCTGCGCGCGGGCAAGGCCCTGAGCCTCACCGCGGCGTTGGACCTGAAGACAGGCGGCCCCTACGAGTCGCGCAACGTCATCGGGGAGCTGCGCGGCACCACGCACCCGGACGAGGTCGTCGTGCTGGGCGCGCACCTGGACAGCTGGGACCTGGGCGGCGGCGCGCTCGACAACGGCGCCAACGTCGCGATGCTCCTGGACCTCGCGCGGCAGATGCAGCGCCTGGGCCTGAAGCCCGCGCGCACCCTGCGCTTCGCGCTGTGGAACGGCGAGGAGCAGGGCATGTACGGCTCCGCGGGCTACACGCGCTCGCACGCGGCGGAGTTGAACCAGCACACGATGGCGCTGTCGGTGGACATCGGCTGCGGGCGCATCACCGGCTTCTACACGAACGGCCGGCCCGCCCTGGTGCCGCTGGTGGACGCCGCGCTCAAGCCCGTGGCGGGCCTGGGGCCCTTCACCCAGGTGGACGTGCCGGTGGTGGGCACCGACAACTTCGACTTCATGATGCACGGCGTGGCCAACCTCATCGCCAACCAGGAGCCGGCCACGTACGGGCCCAACTACCACGCGCGCTCGGACGAGTTCGAACAGTGCGACGCTCGCACCCTGCGCGCCAACGCGGCCGTGGTGGGTGCGCTCGCGTGGGGCTTCGCCACCATGGAAGAGAAGCTGCCCCGCCAGAGCCGCGCGGAGGTGGAGGCGCTCATCCGCGACACCGACCTGGGCTCGCAGATGAAGTCCTTCAACGTCTGGGAGGAGTGGGCCGCCGGCACCCGGGGCCATCCCCTGGAGGGCAAGCCCACCACTCCCGCTCCGCGCTGACGCTACTGCTGCCGGATGTAGACGGCGTTGATGCGGTTGTTCCCCGCACCCGGCGCGCTCTTCACCGTGAGGCGCCCGTCCGACACCGCGACGCGCGCGATGCCGGTGGTGAAGCCGTAGCCCGTGGGCATGCCGCTGAGCACCACCGTGTCCTCCGCCTGGATGCGGTAGGCGCCCACATAGTTGAAGGGCTCTCCGGCCAGCATGCTCACTTCGTAGACGCCGTTGGGCACGGCGATCTCCCAGACGCGATCGCCGCCCTGCTGCATGCGCGCGTGGCGCTGCGCGACGATGTCCACGTCATGGCCCGCGTCCACCATGTTGGCCGTGTTGTCCACGTTCCAGCCGTAGGTGAAGCCGAACTGCCGCGCGCCGTAGACGAGCCCGTTGTCCGGCAGGTAGCCGAAGTTCTCCAGGGGCGGGTTGGACGCGGGCTGGAAGTTGATGTCGATGCCGAACTTCCGCTTCACCTCCAGGAACGCGAGCTTGTTGTTCACCGCCGGGCTGCTGCTGCGCACCGTGAGCCGGCCATCGCTCACGTCCACCAGCTTCACCGCTTCGAAGAAGTGCTGATCCGCCGTGGGCGTCCCGCGCAGCACGTCGCCGTAGTACTCGACGCTGAAGGCGTACTCGCTGTCGATGAAGTCCGAGTCCCCCGCCACCAGCCGCACCTCGTAGTAGCCGTTGGGCACGGCCAGCTCCCAGGTGTAGTTCGCGCCGTTCTGCGTGCGGATGAGGGTGTCGTACGCCTGCGACGGCGTGTTGGGGTTGTTGCGATCTCTTGTGTTGGCGGTGTTGTCCTGGTTCCACCCGTAGGTGAAGCCATTGCCCCGGTTGCCGTACACCTGCCCGGAGTCCGCGACGAAGCCCGCGGGCACCGGCGCGTTCGCGGGCTGGAAGTTCACCCGCAGCTCGAACGGCGCGAAGGGAGAGAAGGGGCCGGGGGACTGGGCGTGGGCCGGCGAGGACGCGAGCGTCAGGCCCAGCGTCGCGGCGGCGGACAGCAGGAACTTCTTCATCCGAAACCTCGGAAGACAGAGTGGAAATCGCGGTTTAGCGCGATTTCCTCTACCCTCCGTGCGGTTTCGTCATGGCTGGGCGGCCGGTCGAGCCTGCGCCTCCACCTCACGCTGGATGGCCTGCAGCCGTTCGAGCGTGTCCTTCAGGTGCTCGCGCAGGTCGCGCGTGTCGGTGTGGACCACCTCGTCACGCAGCGCATCGATGCTTTCGGCCAGCGACACTTGGAGGAGATGGATCTGCTGCTGGGAGAGCTCCAGGACCATGGGACACCTCACCCTCAGAGGGACACGAGCGAGCGGCTCACCAGAAAGTGTAAGCACGCGCTCGCCCACTGCCCCTGACCCGGCCGCTGTCGCCTGGCCGGGTGTCCGCCCTCCTGCCCCCAGGGTGCGGCGCCTTCAAGCTGGCTGCCGCACCCCAGGAACAACGGCTCAGCGCAGCGCGATGAGCGAGGCCACGAGCAGCGACACGACGCTCATGACCTTGATGAGGATGGCCACGCCGGGACCGGACGTGTCCTTGAACGGGTCGCCCACCATGTCGCCAACGACGGCGGCCTTGTGGACCGCCGAGCCCTTGGCGTGGCCCGGCAGCTTGCCCTTCTCGATGTACTTCTTGGCGTTGTCCCAGGCGCCGCCCGCGTTGGCCATGTAGAGCGCCATGGTGGCACCGACGACGAGCGCACCGGCCAGCAGGCCCGCCAGCGCGCCGGGGCCCAGCAGGTAGCCCACGAGCGGCGGCGCGACGATGGCGATGATGCCCGGGAAGATCATCTCGCGCAGGGCGCTCTTGGTGGCGATGTCGACGATCTTCTTGGGGTCCGGCTCCGCCTTGAGCTCCATCAGGCCCGGAATCTCACGGAACTGACGGCCAATCTCCTCGACGATGGCGCCCGCCGCGCGGCCCACCGCGAGCATCGTGGAAGCGCCGACGAGGAACGGCAGGATGGAGCCCAAGAGCAGGCCCACGATGACGTTCGGGTTGGTCAGCTCCAGGCTCATCTCCGCCAGGCCGTTGGCCACGCGGGTGTGGTTGACCTCCAGGTTGAACGCGGAGAAGAGCGCGATGACCGTGAGGGTCGCGGAGCCGATGGCGAAGCCCTTGCCGATGGCGGCCGTGGTGTTGCCCACCGCGTCCAGCTCGTCGGTGATGGCGCGCACGTCCGGGCCCAGGCCGGACATCTCGGAGATGCCGCCCGCGTTGTCGGAGATGGGGCCGTACGCGTCCACCGTCATGACGACGGCCGTGCCGCCCAGCATGCCCACCGCCGACAGCGCGATGCCGTACAGGCCCAGCGCGCGGTCCGCGATGTACGCCACCAGCGCGATGGTGGCCATGGAGATGCCCACGCTCTCCATGCCGACCGCGAGGCCGCGGATGAGGTTGGTGCCCGCGCCCGTGATGGAGGACTCCGCGATGCGCTGCACCGGCGTGGACGACGTGTAGTAGTCCGTGACGAGGCCGATGATGGCGCCGCCGAAGGCACCCGCCGCCAGCGCCAACGTGATGTTCTGGGACAGGCCGAACACGTTCATCAGCACGAAGGACAGGCCCACCAGGATGACGGGGGGCATGATGAGCGCGCTGCGCAGCACCTGCGCGGGGTTCATGTGCTTGAGCGCGCGGGCGATGAAGATGCTCACCAGGCTGACCACCAGGCCGATGGCGGACAGCACCAGCGGCAGGATGACGCCGGCCAGCTTCGCGTTGCCCGTCGCGTTCGTGTCCACCAGCAGGCGGGACAGCTGCGTCGAGTTGGCGGTCAGCGCGATGGCCATGGCGGCGACGATGGCGGCGACCATGGACTCGTAGATGTCCGCGCCCATGCCGGCCACGTCGCCCACGTTGTCACCCACGTTGTCGGCGATGACGCCGGGGTTGCGCGGGTCGTCCTCGGGGATGTTCTCGATGACCTTGCCGGCGATGTCGGAGCCCACGTCCGCGGCCTTGGTGTAGATGCCGCCGCCCACGCGCGCGAAGAGCGCGATGGAGCTGGCGCCCACGGCGAACGAGTGGAGGATGGGGGACAGCTCCGCGCTCCCGCGGAACGCGTAGTAGAGGACGCCCATGCCGATGAGGCCCAGGCCGGCGACGGCCAGACCCATCACCGCGCCGCCGTCCAGCGCGACCAGCAGCGCGTTCGGCTTGGAGCCGGTGCGCGCGGCCTGCGCGGTGCGCACGTTCGCGAACGTGGCGGCCTTCATGCCGATGTAGCCCGCGAGCAGCGACAGGAACGCGCCCGCCACGAAGCTCGCGCTCGCGACCGGGCCCAGCGCCAGGCCGATGACGATGGCGACGACCACGCAGTAGACCGCGAGCACCTTGTATTCGCGGACGAGGAACGCCATCGCGCCTTCGCGGATGTAGCCCGCGATGCGGTTCATCGTCGCGTCACCTTCGGGCAGGCCCTTGACGCGGAAGTAGAAGAACGCAGCGAAGAGCAGGCCCACGGCGCCAATCACGCCTGGTGCGATTGCCCAGAAATCCGATTCGAGACTCGACAACTCCATCCGTTCCTCCAGAGCAGTCCCGGGGGTCACTGACCGCTCGCCCTGCGGGGCGCTCGCGTGCCGCGCGAAAATGTGCGGAGGCCTATACGTGATTTCAGGGCAAGCGGGGAGCCTCCTCGGAGCAGAGGGGCCATGACGCGGGAGGGCCCCCCGGGCGCCGGAAGTGGTGGTGGGACCCTGCCGAGTGAACCTAAGTAATCGTATTCATTGACGAATCACCGGAAGACAGGGGGCGCCACAGGGTCGTTGCGCCACCAGCTATCCACGGTTCGAAGCATCCCTCGCGAGGAGGAGCTGGCGCAGCCGGGCCGTCTGGTCCGCGCTCCAGCCTTCGGGCCGCAGGAGCGCGACCCAGCCGTCCACGTGCTCGCCGGTGTAGACGTGGCCGTATCCGGCGGGGACCTCCATCCCCAGGGGAAGGTCCGCGGTCACCTGCCAGAACGTGACGAAGGGGATCCACACCATCTGGCCCAGGACGTCCGCGCCCCGGGGCTCGCGCAGCCAGTCCGGCCGGTGCACCAGGAGCCGGGGGCTCCACCAGGTGATGGGGTCGGAGGGGTGCAGCAGGTACAGCACGCGCGAGTCCCCCCAGGGCTCGGACGCGGGCGGGATGTCGCTCCCCGGCCGGCGGCTGAAGCGGACGATGCGGCCGCTTCTGTAGACGGGCTCCACCTCCGGGCTGCCCGCGTCGCGGTGGTCGGTGAAGGCGCGATACAGGGTGTTGAAGTTCGGCGGCCCGACGAAGAGGACCCCGTCGGCGCGGTTGGCCAGGTCCCGCTCGCCGCTGAACGCCGTCTCTCCGCCGTAGGAGCCCAGGCTCTCTCCAAACACCAGCAGCTTGGGGCGCCGCGCCGGAGGACGCCGCGACCAGCGTTCATACACTTCGTCGAAGAGCGCCCTGCCCGACTCCCGGGCCCGATCCTGATCCACCAGGACGGAGAGCCACGACCACAGATGCGAGTACTGCATGGCGACGATGGCCGAGTCACCGCGCGCCAGGTACTCGAAGGCGTCCACGGACTCCGGCACCACCCAGCCGCTGCCCGTCGTCGTCACCACGAGCAGGTACTCGCGGTCGAAGCCGCCGGCCCGCTCCAGGTCGTCCACCGCGACCGCCGCGCGCGCCTCCGCGTCCGGGGCGGAGGCGTAGCCCGCGTACGCGCGGATCGGCTCCTTCACCGCCGTGCCATGGAACCGGGAGAGGTCGTCGACCGAGGGCCCGCGTCCGATGAAGTTGCGCCCTTCCCTCCCCAGGGACTCCCACGGGATGGAGGAGCCGGGGCCGCCGGAGCGCAGCGCCGTCCGGGGTTGGACCACGCCCTCGTCGGTCATCAGGTCCTGCACCGCCAGGGTGCGGTCCGCCGTGGCGATGAGCCCGTCCCACAGCACGCCGCTGGCCACCAGCGCGGTGATCACCACCACGGCCAGGCCGCTGGTCGCCCGGGCCGCGCGAGGACCGATGTGCCGTGAGAGTCGCGTGGCCAGCGCGCGGAACACGGCGCGCAGTCCGCGCCCCATGGCGACGAGCAGGAAGAAGAAGGCCGCCGCGACGAAGGGGGCGAGCAGATAGCCCGCGCGGCCCGGCGACGGCATGCCCATGAGCTCCCGCAAACGGTGCTGCCAGTGCCAGCCGAGCAGCAGCGCGCCCGTCAAAGCCACCAGGGCCGTCGCGAAGAAGCCCTGCCACGCGAGCTTTCGGGGTGTCCTCGCGGGGCGGTCCGCGAACTCCCGCCAGAGCCATGCGCCCAGGCAACCCAGCCCATAGCCCATCGCCGCGCTGAGGCCGCTGACGAAGCCCTGGAACGGCCCGCTGCGCGGCAGCAGCGATGGTGTGAAAGCCAGACATGCGAAGAGCAGCGCGACCCAGGACCCCGGCAATGAGTAGCGGAGCCAGCGAGGCCAGGTCCGGCTGGCACGCCTGGCGCTGCGTACTTGGACGGGTTGCTCGGCGTGGGTGAGGAGGTGCTCCATGCGCACTTCCGAGGGTAGGCCCTGGGGCCTCCGGTGAACACGCCAGGCGTCAGGGGCGGTCTAGCGCCTGCTGGAGACGCCTTCCATCCTCCGTGCGAGCCTCCTGGATGTTGAAGGCGCCCCTGTCTGGCAGCACGCCCCCGTGCCGCGCCAGATGAGCCAGCAGGGTCACCGTCCACGGGCCACAGTTATGTTCGTCGTTGGCCGGTTGATACGCCTGGGTCGACGTCGTGACGCGGGCGTCCGGGAACAGGATGAGCAGGGACAGGCGAAGGGTCTCGGGCAGTCCGCGCGTCCCCTGCGGATCCACGTAATGAATCGCAGGTGAAAGATAGGGCTTCGCCGCCTGGAGGTCGAAGTGGAGGGAGAGCGCCGTCCAGTGATTGCCTCCGACATGAACTGGCGCCACGACGCATTGGGTCTCGGTGTCCCGAATGGCGGCGCGGACCTGTCGCAGGTTTTCCTCCAGCGTGAAGCCCTGGTGCAGATGCGCGTCAATGCCTTCCATGATGTAGACCCGGTCGCGCACGTCGCGCAGGTGCAACCCGAGTAGCACCCGGATTTCGTCCCCCGTGTACCAGTGGGTGTCCAGCCCCTGGACGAAGCGGTGTGAGTCCCCGGTGGACGTGGACGGCCCCTTGTTGGACCGGCTGAACGAAGGCACGGAGGACACAGGAGGCTTCGAGGTCGGAGCCTGACGGGACTTGCGGACCTCCGCGATGATGTCGCTCGGCGCCCAGCGCTCCTGAGGAAGGTCGTCATGGGAGGACAGCGTCAATTGCTCCACCGAGGGGAGCAGCAACGCAATCCTGTCCACATGGGAGTTGATGAAGCCGCGGTTCACGGGGGAGAGCTTCGGGCCCTTCAACGCCGCTCGCAGCGTCTTCTGCAGTGAGCGCAGTGAACCGGGCAGGTCCCGCACCAGCTGCCGCACCTTGAGCGCGATGGCGTCATCCGACAACCGCGCCAGGGTCCCGTCCACACGGTACGGGGTCAGGGACAGGCTCAACAGCAACTCGTCCTCCTCCAGCAGACGCAGCGCCTCACGCACGGCGGCACGACACTCCGGCGGAACCTGCTTCGCGAGGCTCAGGCCGCTTCTCATCTCATTCACCAGGGACTGGAGCAGCGGCTTCACCTGGGAGATCAGCTGATTCACCGCCGCCTGGGCCTTCTTCACTTCGGGAGAGAACGCTGGCGCCTCGCGGGAGGTGGGCCGCATGCGCACGCCCTCCTCCCGCAGGTTGCCTCGGGCGGACGACGGCAACAGGGGCCTCAGCTCCGCCTTCAATTGCTCGAGCTCCGCCGCGACCATCCTCAGCGTCTCCTGATAGGTCCGTGGCACGGAGGTCTTCGCCGCCTCCTGAAGCAGGCTGGGCAGCGGAGACAGCCGGGACCAGAGCACCGTCACGAGCTCGGACGGCAGGACCCCCACCGTCGGTGCCCGGCCTTCGGGCGAGGTGGGCTCCAACCACTGGATGCAGAGGAGGAAGGACTGCGTCGCGACCCGAAGCAGGAGCTGCAGCTCCGCGCTCAGGGGCTCCTCCGGCACGCCCACGAGCCCCGCGAGTACCTCCAGGGTCTTCATTCCGCGCCGAAGCAGTGTCTCGGCCTTCTCACGCCGGCTCTCCAACAGCGCGGGCTGCCGGAGCTTCACTTCGTCCAATACCTTCGCATGCAGGGCCCAGGGAGCCCGGAACCCGCGCAGAGGCTCAACCGGTGTGCACAGCCGCCGAAGGATGCCGCCCAGGAGGCGCAGCGCCTCCCTGGCCACCTCGGGCTTGATGGGCTGCATGTCCGGATCCTCGGACTCCACGTAGGACATCACGCCCGTGCCCACCTTGGACGTCGCATCGTGCGACCACCGCGGAAGCCAATACCCCTGGTCCGCGAGCGTCTTTCGCTCCCGATTCACCGCCTGCTGGACCGTGTCGTAGCCAGCGAACCCCTGCCCGTTCCAGTAGGCCCGCGACAGCATCCGCACCAGGCCAATGGGGTTGACCGCACCGGCGCGGGCTCCGTCCCGGATCCGGCACAGGTCGAGCACGTCGTAGGCGTCCTCCAGTTGCTGAGGCAGCACCGTGAAGACGGGCTTGCGTGGCTGGGGCACCGGGTCGGACTCCTTGCTCTCCTCGGACTTCTTGGGGGGTGGCAGCATCAGACGGGGAGCCGCCTCGATTTCCTCGCCCGAGCTGGCCTCGTATGAATCCACTACCTGATTGTCCCGAGGGGCGAGCGTCGCCTCGAACGTCTCCGTCAGCGTATGGGTGGGGCTGATGCGGATGTCGTAGAACAGCCGCCAGAGGACGAAGAGGCTCGCGGCGATGACGGACCTCGTGACGTTCGGCGCCTTCTCTCCCAATGCCTCCTGCCAGTGGTGGATGGCATTGACCGCGTGACCGGAGGCGCCTCCCCACAGGGGGCAGAGGTTCATCCGGTACGTCATGACATACTCCGCGTATTCATCCGGATTCCACGCGGCAAGGAATCGCGGATTCACGCCTTGAGCGACCACGCCATCGAACGTCTTTCTTTCCGGGCGGATGACCCGGTAGCTCCTGGGCCAGAGCAGCGGAGGCGGGTCCGCCAGAAGCTCCTTCCTGGGCAACGCGAGCGAGGCACGGACATCCGTGGGAGATTTGGGATCCTCGAACAGCTTGCGAAGATCATTGATGAGCATGCAGCAGCGCGCCACCGGTGGGAGCCTCAGCCAGATGGCCCGCACCGCTTCCGGGAGTGGCGCCAGGACCGCCTTGTCCGAGTCGTCCAGGGCGAACGCGATGAACGCGCCCAGGACCTCCCGGGCCTTGAGCCGGTTGAGCTGCTTGCAGAGATCCGGCCCGAAATAATAGGCCATGTACTGACAGACCTTGATCGTGAAGAGGGTCTTCTTCTCAGCAATGGCTTTGTCGAAGTTGTCCTTTTGCCGGCCGACGTAGGCGCCAATGAGCTGGCGTTGCCGCGCCAGCATTCGAGGGCTGTTCGTCAGCTTCAACGCGAACAGCTTGTCGAGTCGCCGGATGGGCGAGGTCGTGACCTCGCCAACGACCGCCCGGGCAGCCTCCAGGATGTTGTCGAAGATGCGGAGCTGGGCGCGGCGCGTCGCCGTTGCGAGCGGGAGAGCCCGCATGGACTTGTAGAGGTCGGTGATGCCGGTCCGCGGCGCGTTCGGTTCCAGCATTGGCTGCCAGAGCGCGATGTGCGTGAGCGGCTTCTCCAACGGCGCTGGCGTGGGGGACTGGGGATTGCCGATCTGCGGGCTGCACCAGTAGCGGAGCACCCCGTAGAAGAGCGCCGTCACCCGGTTCAATCGCGACTTCTCCGACAGGAATGTGCCGTCCAGGGGAGCAATCGCGAACTCGGTTCCCATCGTCGCGAGCATTCCTCGGCAGACCGGGTCGGCGAGTGCCGCGACGACAATGGCTTCAAAGAATGTCGGCAGGTCCGTGTACACCTCGGTCCACGCCGCCAGCCTGACACCGACCCGGTTCCACGGCACCGTGGGGTCCGCGTTTGGCGTCGTGATGGACGCGTCATTCACCGGGACGTTCGGCTGGATGATGAAGAAGATCATCTCGGGCCTCTCTGGACGAGTCCGCACATCCGGGGACTCGCACTCTGAGAAAATAGCCAATAACCTCACCCAAAGCTTCCCGCAGCGTCCTTGTGAGTATCCCTCGTTCGCGCGCTTTGCATGGACTAGCCTGTTCATGGGCTTTCTGGGGACGGCCCGGGGAGAGGCACGGGGCTTGAGCATTCGGAATGTCATCGTCGTCGGAGGCACCGGCGACATCGGGCGCGCCGTCGTCCACAAGCTGCGCGCGGAGGGCCTGCGCGTGGTGTGCGCCGCGAGCGACGTGAGGACGGAGACGCCGGACTGCCTGCACGTGGACATCACCCGCGAGGACTCCGTGGGGGCGCTGTTCGAGCGGGCGGAGGCGGAGACGGGCCCGGTGGAGCTCCTGGTCAACTGTGCGGGCGTGGGCGTCTTCACGCCCCTGCACGAGACGTCGCTGGAGGACTGGAACCGGACGCTCGGCGTGAACCTCACGGGCACGTTCCTGTGCGCGCGCGAGGCCTTCCGGCGGATGAAGCTCCGGGGCGGTGGCCGCATCATCCACATCGGATCCGTGAGCGACCACCTGACGCTGCCCATGAACGGCGCCTACGCCGCGACCAAGCATGGCGTCCGGGGGCTGACCGGCGTCCTCAACGAAGAGGGCAAGGCCTTTGGCATCCGCGCCACGCTGTTGTCGCTCGGCGCGGTCTACACCGCGTTCTGGAAGTCGCGGCCGGAGTTCAGCCCCGCGGACATGCTCGCCGTGGAGGACGTGGCCCAGTGCATCTGGGAGATTTCGATGAAGCCTCCGAACGTGCGCATCGACGAGCTGCGCCTCGTCCCGCCGCAGGGGGTGCTCTGATGAAAGCCCCTGTCGCCGTCGTCACGGGAGCCAGCCGGGGGATTGGAGCGGCCATCGCCACGGAGCTGTCGCGCAGCGGGTTCGAGGTGGTCCTGCTGTCGCGAGACGCCGCCGCGCTGGAGCAGCTCCAGAAGCAGCTGGTGGAGGCTGGTGGCCGCGCGTGGCCGCTTGCCTGCGACGTCGCGAGCCGGGACGACGTGGAGTCCGCGCTCGCCCGGGTTGAAGCGAAGGTGGGCGTGCCCCGGGTGCTGGTGAACAACGCGGGCCTGGGAGGGCCGTTTCATCGCGCGGACGAGGTGAGCGTCGCCGAGTGGGACCTGCTGTTCGGCGTGAACGTGGAGGGCGTGCGCAACCTGTGTCAGTGGGCGCTGCCCCGGATGAAGGCGGAGGGCCACGGGCGCATCGTGAACGTCGCGTCCATCATGGGGCTCTTCGGGGGCGCCCAGTCGTCCACGTACGCGGCCACCAAGCACGCGCTCGTGGGCTACTCGAAGGCCATCGCCGCGGAGTGGGGAGGCTACGGCATCACCTGCAACGCGGTCTGTCCGGGCTACATCGACACGGAGATGCTGGCGAAGGCGCCGTCCGCGTCACGCCAGCGGTTGCAGGAGCGGATCCCCGCGAAGCGCTTCGGAACGCCGGAAGAGGTGGCGGGTCTGGTGGCGTTCCTCGTCGGGCCCGCGGGCGGCTACGTCAACGGCAGCGCGCTGGTGATGGACGGAGGGCTGTCGTCCCATCTGGCGTCCGACCTGCCGTCGTTCTGACGCGCTCCACACTTCCTCCACAGCTTCCCCGCATCCTCCTCTCACCTTGCAAGGCGCTTGGGGCGCCGCAAGAGGGGGAGGCAGTCATGACGGATGTGAAGCCGAACAAGCCCACCATTGCCGCGGATGCGATTCCCGTGGGCGCCGTGCTCGCCTACGGCGGGGACCCTTCGAAACTGGCGCCGCAGGGCTGGCTGCTCTGTGACGGGTCGGGGCACGACGTCGCGGAGTTGCCGGAGCTGTTCAAGGCCATCGGGACCGCCAATGGGGGCTACCCCGGCCAGTCCTTCAACCTCCCCAACTTCCAGGGGTACTTCCTGCGCGGCACGGCTGGCGCCACCGTGCGCGACCCGGATGTGAAGACCCGGACGGCGGCCCAGAAGGGCGGCAACGTGGAAGACCGTCCGGGCTCGGTGGAGTCGTGGGCCACCAGCTTCGTGGGTCAGTCATTCCAGGGTGAGGCGGATCACCTGCCCCACAGGCTCCACAGGGCGTATGAGGACTTCAGCGAGAAGCTGGCGCACTGGGAGGATGGCACGCTCACCTGGAGCGGCTTCGTCACCGGCGGTGACAAGGAGTCGCGCCCGGTCAACGCCTACGTCCACTTCATCATCAAGGCGTCGAGCACCGACAGCCGCAACAATCCCACCGCCATTCCCACGGGCGCCATCCTCCCGTTCGCCGGGCGCGTGCTGACGGACACCCGCTTCCTGTCGTGCAACGGCAACTCCCACCTCGCCGCGAGCCAGCCCGAGCTCTTCGCCGTCCTGGGCAAGAGCTTTGGCGGCAACGGCAACCCGTACTTCTACGTCCCCGACTTCCGGGGGCGCTTCCTGCGGGGCGTGAGCGGATCCACCGGCAACGATCCGGACGCCACCACCCGGACGGCGCCCCAGCCGACGCTGCCCTCCGGAGAATGTGGCTCCGTCGGCAACCTGGTGGGCTCCGTCCAGGATTGGGCCACGGGTGCTCCCCGCAACCCCATCTCCCTGACCTTCCACCATCTGCCCACGGGCTCCAAGAAGGCGACCAACATCCGCGGACAGCACGTCTGCAAGTACACGAGCAAGACCACGAACGTGAAGCTCAAGGGCGGCAACCTGGAGACCCGTCCCGGGAACGTCAACGTGGATTGGTACGTCTGCGGCGGGCCCGCCTCGTCCACGGCCACGTCGGACGGGTTCCCCATCGGGGCCGTGGTGGGCTTCCCGGGGGAAGCGAGGCCCCCCTCGGAGTACTGGGCCCCCTGCGACGGCGCCGGCCAGGCGACAACGGACGCCTACGCGCCGCTCTTCGCGCAGATCGGCTACGCCAACGGAGGCAGCGGCAACGTCTTCTACCTTCCTGACTACCGCGGCCGCTTCCTGCGTGGCACCGACCACGGCGCGGGCAGGGATCCGGACGCGGCGCAACGGCTTCCCCCGCTGGAGGCCGCTGGCGGCAACTTCGGGGACGCGGTCGGCTCGGTGCAGGAGTTCGCGACCGGCGCGCCGCGCACCTCCGCCTTCTCCATCGAGGTCAAGAACCTCCCCAAGGACGACTCCAACACCGCCGACACCGTGAAGGGCGGCTTCAGGGTGGGTGAATGGAACAAGGGGTCGAAGGACGTCGACGCCACCTCGGGCGACAAGGAGACCCGCCCCATCAACATCAACGTCAACTACTACATCAAGTACGCTTCGGCGCCCTGAGCCACGCGCTTGACGGAGGTCGTCCCCATGGACGTGCATGGTCCCATCCTCGTCGTGGAGGACGACCCTCCCATCGCCGCCGGAATCGTCCGCGGGCTCAAGCTCGCGGGCTTCCAGGTGACGCTCGCCACGGACGGGCCGCTCGCGCTGGAGGCCGCGGAGCGCGAGCCGCCCGCCCTGGTGGTGCTGGACCTGAACCTGCCGGGAATGGACGGCCTGGAGCTGCTCCAGGCCTGGCGCCACCGGCTGCGCGTCCCCATCCTGGTCCTCACCGCGCGACAGGAATTGGAGGCGCGGCTGCGCTCCTTCGGACTGGGCGCGGCGGACTACCTCGCCAAGCCCTTCTGGATGGAGGAGCTGGTCGCGCGCATCCGCGCGAGGCTCCGCCTGCCGGAGGAGGACGCGCGGCGCACGCTGCGCTGGGCGGACGTGAGCATCGACCTGGACGCGCACACCGTCAGCCGCGAGGGCACCGGGCCGGTGTCCTTCACGCGGCATGAACTGGACGTGCTGCTCTACCTCGTCGAGCGGCCCGGACGCGCCGTCACCCGCGAGCAGATCGCCGACCAGGCGCTGCCGCCCAATGAAGAGCGCGACACGCGGACGGTGGACTCGCACGTGGCGCGCATCCGCAAGAAGCTGGGGCCGGCCGGAGCGCACCTGCGCACGGTCTGGGGCATTGGCTACCGGTTCGATCCGGAGGGCGCGCCGTGAAGGTGTGGCACGGGCTGGCGTGGCGCACCGCCATCGCGTCGGTGGCGCTGGGCATTCTGGCCACCCTGGCCGCCGCGTCCATCTCCTTCCGGAAGGCGGCGGAGCTGTCCGCGCATCACACCGTCCAGCTCCTGGCCGACACGACGTTCGAAACGCAGGCCGATGCGTGCCGGGCCTCGGCCGGGGGTTGGACCTATACGTCGCCCCAGGGGATGCAGGTGGTGGCGTTCGACGCTGCCCGGGTGCTGGCTCCTTCCGGAACCGCGACGGAGAACAGCGGTCCGGATCCGAAGCTCGTGGAGCGGCTGCTCGCCGGTGAGCCCAAGCCGCTGACCTTCTACTTTCCGCGCCTCGACGGTCACGCGTGGGGCGGAGCCCTACTGATGCGGGTCGCGGACGTGGGACCGTGCAGCCTCCTGGAGTTCCGCTGGCCGCTCCTCATCGACCGCATGGACGAGCTGCGGTGGATGCTGCTGGCCGCGGTCACCTTCACGTCGCTGGCCGCCGCGCTCTCCACCGCGGTGGTCATCGGGCCGCTCCTGCGCCGGCTGCGGCGGCTGCACCAGACCGCGGGACGGCTGGGCGGCCCCGCGTACGTGCCCGCGGAAGACGCGGTGCCGGATGAACTGGGCGACCTGGCCCGGGTGCTGGACAGCACGCATGTGCGCGTGGTGTCGGACGCCCGGCACATCGAAGCGCGGAAGCATGCGCTGGAGCGCTTCCTGGCCGACGTGGCGCATGACCTGAAGACGCCCATCGCGTCGCTGCAGCTCGCGCTGGAGCAGGCCACGGCCGCGTCCCGGGACGAGCTGTCCGGGCTGCTGGTGCGCGGCATCGAGGACACCGTCTATCTCACGGCGCTGGTGGACAACCTGCGCCTGGCCTGTCAGCTGGGCGAGGGCGTGGATCCGCTGGCCGGTGAACCCCGGGCGGAGCTGGGGATGGTGGTGGAGCGCGTCGTGGCGAGGCTTGGATTGCTGGCGCGACGCAAGGAGTTGAGCGTGGACGCGTCCCATCCGGATGACTCTGTCTGGGTGCGCTGCAACGCGACGATGCTGGAGCAGGCGGTGGGCAACCTGGTGCACAACGCCATCACGCATGGAGATCCAGGAGGCCACGTGGTGGCGCTGCTGGAGCGCGTGTCGCCCGAGCGCTTCCGCCTCACCGTGCTGGACGACGGCCCGGGGCTGCCCCCGGAAGACCTGGAGCGGCTGGGCGAGCGGCTCTTCCGCGCGGGCGAGGCCCGTCAGCGAGATCCGCGCGGCAGCGGGCTGGGCGTGGCCATCGTCCGGGAGCTGTGCCGGAAGACGGGCCTGACGTTGACCTTCCACCGCAACGAGCCCCGGGGGCTCAAGGTCGTCATCGAAGGCCCGTGCGCGACCGCCGAGAGCTGAATGGGCGCCCGGGCCCTCACGGGAACGTGATGTTCCGCAGCGTGAGGGTCCGCGGCCCCTCTTCCTCCCAGAGCTTGAGCGAGAAGGGGCCCTGCACTGAGTCCGCCGGAGCTTCGGCTTCGACCACGAGGCGCAGGAATTCTTTCCCTGGAGTCGGTTGCGCCTGCCAGATGCGGAGCACCTTCAAATCCGCTACGCCCTTGCTTCGGAGCATCGCCCCTTTCGCGATCCAGGGCGCACCACCCGCGCTGAGTCTCAGATTGATCTCCACGGCAACCCATGCCTTGGAGCGGTAGAGGCTGACGAAGGAGTTCTGGAGCCATTTCTCTCCTTCGCGGGAGACGTCCCTGCTCGCGTCTCTTCCAAGGACGCCGTGCTCATCCATGGCTCCGACGGAGAGGAGTCCTGCCAGTCCCGCAGGTGCTTCACGCTCCGCGGCCAACCGGGAGGTCTCGACCATGCAGCGGAGGAGTTCTGCCCGACGCTCCCGCACCTCTTGCTGGTAGGTCTCAAGGGTCCGCCGGATGCGATAGATCTCGATGAGGGGTTCGGCCTTCGCGGGATGGACTCGCAGACGAAAGGACGCGCTGACCGGCGCGGCTCCGTCCCGGAAGTGTACGACCAGCCGGAACGTCTCGGCGGCGGTGACGCGAGAAGATGGCATCAGGCGCAGCGTGGTCTGCCCCAGATCCACCAGGTTGAACCGGTCCCGCCCCTCCAGTTCGACCGCTTCGCGCTTCAAGTCGGCATCGAAGAGGAGCGTCGTGGAAAGACCTGCGCTGATCAGGATCTCCGGCGTGGCTTGAGGCTCGTCGGAGAGCAGCTCGATCCGACGCGTTCCTGGTCCGAAGTCGGAGGGTTCGGATTGCCCGGTGGAGGTTCCGCTCGCGAGGAGCAGTCCCAGGACCACCACGATGGATGATGCAGTCACTCGACGCTCTCTCCCAGGGGTACCCTGGCTACTGGAACTCCCTCACCGCCTTCACGTACGCGTTCGCGAAGATGCGGGCACTCGACGGCGAGTCGTTTCCGGCCTCTCGCAACATGCCGCGATCACCCGTCGTGTCGTAGACCTCCAGGCAGACAGGAAAGCTGTCTCCCGTTGGGGTCGTTGCCCAGGTCAGTCGCCCAAAAACGTGGTCGCGCACGATGAGCCGGCCTGAGAGCACCGTATCGCCCGGCATGTCCGCCCACTGGCTGAACAGAATCACCTGACCGGGACCGTCCTGGACGGTGAGGTACCTCTCATCGAGATCAAAGACCGCCATGTGCTTGTCGCCAATCTTGATGCCCCACTTCTCCATGGCCTTCACCGCTCCCACCGGACACGGCTCCGGCGGCGGAGGCGAGAGCACCTGAGCACCAGGGCACCCGAGCGCAGAGCAGACCGCCGCCGCGCCGACAGCACGGGCCATGGTGCGCATGCCCTTCTTCACGGGCTTCGAGGGGAGCGGGATGGGCGGAGTGTCTTTCGGCTGCGTCGTCACGGTGACGGAATCCTCCTGGAGCGCCGCAGGGAGAGCGGCGGCTGCGGCGCGGTCAGCTTGAGGCGACTTGCCAGGGGTCGCTACTTCCTGACGGACGGGGCCCGGCATTGAGGTTCGCGATGTCCCGACGCCCCATGCCGCGCCCGCCAGGACGAGCACGACGACGAAGGTCGCCCATGCACGCAAGCTCCCGCGACTCTTCGCGGGCGCCACACGCACGGTCGTTCCAGGAGGCGGCACCTGCTTCGGGGAAAGCCGTTTGCCCCGGCGCGGACGGTGCCGGGGCTCGTTCATCCACTGCTCGAAGCTGTCGATGTCCTCCCCTTCCGTCGTCGCGGAGTCCTCGGCGTAGGCATCGCAGAGTGGCACGTCCCACGCCGCGTCAGCGCCGCGCAGCGCATCCTCCAGGGACTCACAGAGGGCCTTGGCGCTCGGCGTTCGCGCCTCGGGGGCCTTCTCCAGGAGCCGCAGACACACGTCGCTCAGGACCCGGGGCACTCGCGTGTTCTCCTCGTGTGGCGGCGTGGGCGCGCGGGTGAGGATCGCCTCCGTCAAGCTGGCGGGGTCCTCGCCATCAAAGGGGAAACGCGCCGTCAGCAGCCGGTAGGCCACGAGGCCCAACGCCCACAGGTCATCCGCCGGGCCCGCCGTGTAGCGGGCGTCCGGTGCCTCGCGGTGGCCTCGCAGGAAGCGCCACGCCTCCGGGGAGCGGTAGTCCAGCGTTCCCGGAGGGAGGATGTCCGCCGTCAAATCACGCGCGCCCGCGTAGTCGCCAATGCCGAAGTCCACGAGCTTGGCCACGCCATCCGAAGCGCGCACCATGACGTTGCCCTCCTTCACGTCCCGGTGCACCACCCCATCCGCATGGGCCGCGGCGAGCGCCCGAGCCACGCCCAGCCACACGCGCGCCGCCTGCCGCGCCGTGGGATTCTCCGCGTCGGCCCAGTCATCCAGCCGGCGCCCGTCCACATACTCCATGGCGATGACGGCGAACCGCGGCCGGGCCACCGGCCAGTAGCCATGGCCCAGGATCCCCACCACGTTGGGGTGCCGCAGCCGGGTGAGGATGGAGACCTCCCGCTCCGCCCGCTCGCCCACGCGCGGCAGGTGCAGCACCTTCAGCGCGAAGGGCTGGCCCTCGCAGCGAGCGAGGTACACCGTGCCGAAACCGCCCTGCCCCAGCTGGCGCTCCACCGTGTAGCCCAGCACCCGGGCCCCGGGAGACAACGCGGCCGGAGGCGGCCCCCTCATCATGGCGTCCTTCCTTCGGGCAACCCGGCCTCGCGCATGCGGCATCCTCCCTGCGGGGCGCGCACCCTACCAGGGGCATTCCCATGCGCGTCCTCGGCTACGCTGCGCCCCGCCATGAACGAAGAACTCGGCATCACCATCGGCACGGAAGCTCGCGCGGCCCGCCAGCACCTGGGCCTGACGCAGGCAGAAGTCGCGGAGCGCGTGGAACTGGTGCACCCCGTCTACAACCGCCTGGAACGCGGGAAGATGCTGCCCAGCGTGCCCACCCTCTACCGCCTCTGCCGGGAGCTGCGCGTCTCTCCCGAGAAGTTGATGGGCCTCACCGCGACGGGCGACGTGCGCAAGGGTTCGAAGTCGCCACCCAAGGAGGAGGCCCCCCCGGAGCTGCGGCGCCTGCTCCACCTCGCGCGCAAGCTGGACGCGGAGAAGCTGGACGCCCTCCTCCACGTCGCCTCGGCGCTGGCACGCTGAAGCGTCACCTCCGCTTCAATCCCTCCCACGCATCCGCGGCCAGTTCGTCGCCGAACTCCACCCCGTCGAGAAGGCCGATGCCCTCCGACAGAACCTGCGCCCACTCCGCCGCGGCTTCCTGACGGCCGTAGCCCGCGTGCCGTCTCGCCAGGGCGACTCGCATGGCGTCGCGCATGTCCGCCGCCGTGGCGAACCGCTCCTCGGGGTTGGCGCGCAGCGCGACATGGAGCATCGCCTTCACGTCCGGGGAGAGTGAGGCCACGGCCTCCTCGACATCCTCCGGGCTGAAGCGGGCCAGCAGGATCTGCATCTGCATCAAAGGCAGGGAGGGAAGGCTCTCCGCCTGAAGGGAGGCCAACCGCCTGGGCGGGGGTGGCAGATCCTCCACGTCGAAGAGGTGCTTGCCGGTGAAGAGCTCCACCAGCAGCACACCCAGGCTGAAGACATCCGAGCGCGGCGTCAGGGGCTGTCGGGTCAGATATTCCGGCGAGGCATAGGCCACGTCTCCACGCACGAGGTTCGCGGGCGATTCCTCACGCCCTACCACCAGCGAGTACGCCGCGCCGAAGTTCGTCAGCTTCACCTCGCCTTGGGTCCCCACGAAGACGTGCCGGGGATTGACGTCGCGGTGGATGATGCCGAGCGGATGGCCGTCCGCGTCCGTCAGCGTGTGCGCATGGTGCAGCGCCTCCGCGAGCTCCGCGCCGACATGGAGGGCGAAGGCCTCGGAGACGGGGCGTCCGCGTGCCACGCCCGCGCTCACCAGCGTATCCAGAGAGGGGCCCTCCACGGCCTCCATGACGACGTGCAGCGCGCCCTGGTGCACCTTGCGATGGAAGACCGTGGCGATGGCCGGGTGGCGCAAGCGGAAGGCCAGCTGAACCTCCTCCCCCAGGCGCCTGCGCTGCATGGAAGTGGATGGGTTCGCCAGCCGCCGCACGAAGCAGAACCCGGGCAGCGAGTTGCCCAGCTCCGTGAAGCGACGGGCCAGCATCAGCACCTCGCCGTTCGGCATCAACACCAGCTCGCGGACCGCCTCGTAGCGGATGCCGTCGAGGGTGAAGAGGTGCACGGGCCGCGCGGGCGTGGGTGGAAGCAGCCTGCGGCGCGCGGAGGCTTCCGTGCGCGCCAGGTCATCGGTCGTCGTGTCGGGCATGGCTCCTCGGGAGGCGGAAGAAGGGCAGCTGCTCCGCGCGGGGAGTCTGAGCCACATCAACCTTTAAAGTCCAGGATTCAGGACCCTAAAGGTCAACAGGCGCGCCGACGCCACCGTGAACCCCAACCCATGCCCCTGCTCCGCTTCAGTCGATGAAGGCGGGCGGCCGGGTCTCGGTGAGCTCGGGCGCGGGCGGGCCGCCGGACATGGCCAGAAGGCCCTTGAGGCAGCGGACGGCGAGGAGCCAGTTCCTGGGCGAGCCCATGTCCAATCCGCCCAGGAGCTGCTTGAGCATGCTGAGCGTGTCGAAGTAGACGCGCTCGCAGACCAGCTTCTCCGCGTCGTCGAAGATGAAGTACGCGCTCATGCGCACCCGGAAGCGGCTGCCCGTGGCGGGGATGGAGCCCAGCGGCCCCAGGTGGGTGCCCATCAACCAGAACTCCACGATGACGGCATCGTCGCTGTGCCGGAACGAGATGATCTCGTGGTGCTGATCCGGGAACGCCACGCGCGTCTCCCGGTAGTAGTCCCGCACCGCGCGGTCGCCGTCATGCACCTTCATGGTGGGGACCAGCTCGTAGTGCGGGTGCGGGAACGTGGACAGCACGTCGTCCCAGTTCTGCCGCACCTCATCGCGAAAGTGATCCAGGACCAGCTTCTGCCGCGCCTTGCGTTTGTCTTCGGTCGTCACGAGGACATGCCAGGCAAATCCACACGCTTTCGGGGGCCTTTGCTACGGCTCGCTCAACCAGCGACGGACCTCGTCATCCGACAGCCAGTCGTCCTTGCTCCGGGTGAGACCGTGCAGCAGGAGGGCCACGGGTGGATTCGTCCCCTTCCCTTCCGGCTCCAGCACCCACGCGGGGATCCGCTCCCCATCCTCCGCGTGAACCTCCACTGTCCGCCGCGTTCTCTCTGGTGCTGATGGGTGGGTTCTTCACGCTCTTCAGCTACGACCTGGAGGACGTCATCTTCAGCCGCATCGTGGCCACGGAGGCGGACCGGCCCGAGCCAGGCCACGTCCCCGGAATCACGCGGTATGACGGGCACTCCGCACTGCCGCCGTGGCTCGCGGAGCACCTGCGTCCGGACGCACCGCCAAGAGAGTACGAGGTGTCCGCCGGAGACCACGGACACTTCCACGTCGCGGTGCGCCCCAGCTCGGACGGAGGCCGCCGTTACTTCGCGTTCGACGTGACGCGCCTGACGAGCACGACGGCCCACCTGAAGCGGACCGCCGGGCTGCTTCTCACCAGTGCCTTGCTGGCGTTGCTGGCCGCCGCGCTCCTCGCCCGCCTCGTGGCTCGCAGGCTGGGCCGGCCATTGGAGCGGATGGTGGAGTGGAGCCGTTCCGAAGGGACACCGCCGCCCGGGGACGACGGCGGAGTGGCCGAGGTCCGTACGTTGTTGGACGCGCTGCTCGCACGCGACGCACGCATCCAGGAACAGCTGGAGCGTGAGCGGCGATTCAACCGGGACGCCAGTCACGAGCTGCGCACGCCGCTGGCCGTTGCCCAGGGCGCGGTGGAGATCTTGGAACTCGATCCGCCGCGAGACGCGGAGACGTTCGAGCGGCTGCGCCGGGCCGTGAGCCAGATGGGCCTGTTGACGGAGGGCATCCTCTGGCTGGCCCGGGAGCGCCGAACCGAAGAAAGCTGCGAACTCAACCGCGTCTCGCGAGAACTGCTCGCGTTGTACGGGCACCTCCGGCGGAGCGGCACCATCGCGCTCACCATCGAGTCCGAGGGCGAAGTCCACGCGCCCCTCCCTGCCTCCGTTGCCAGGGTGATGATGGGCAATCTGCTCAAGGACGCGCTCGCCTACACGGGCGAGGGCCGCATCGTCATCGCCATCGAGCCCGGGGCGTGGACCCTGACCGATACAGGGGTTGGCTTTGGCCGCGCCGAGCCCGGCAGCGAGAGCCACGGCATCGGCCTGTCGCTGGTGGAACGGCTGACGCAGCGTTTCGGATGGACGCTGTCCATTGAAGCCCTCGAACCCCGAGGCACCCGCGTTACGCTTCGCTGGCACCCTCCATCAGGAAGTCGATGACGGCGCGCACGGCGGGCAGTTGGCCCCTGCGGTGGGGCGTCAGGATCGTCGTCGTCACCGTGCCCGCGGTCCAGGCGGGAAGCACCCGCACCAGCCGCCCGGCCTCCACGTCCACGTGGGTGAACGACTCCGGCAGACAGACGACGCCCAGCCCGGCCATGGCCGCCTTCAGGAGCACCCGTGACTCGTCGGCGATCATGCGTGCCTTTGGCATCACGGTAACGGTCTCCCCTGCCCGCCCGCGCAGCCGCCACGGAGGGGCCGTGGCGCTCATCAGGAGGCCGTCGTGTTCGCGCAAATCCTCGGGCCGGCGAATCCTGGCGTGGCTGGACAGGTAGCCGGGCGACGCCACCAGCACGAAGGACTCCACCGCGAGCCGGCGCTGCACCAGGCCCGACGCGGGCAAGGGTGAGAAGTGGCTGCGCACGGCGATGTCGAATCCCTCCTGCACCAGGTCCACGAAGCGGTCCGTCGCGTGAAGCTCAACGCGCACCTTGGGATGCGCCAGCGCCAGCAATGGCAGACGCTCCGCGAGCCGGAACTGCGCCGTGGGGAGCGACGTGGTGATTCGCACCACGCCACTCGGCTCCACCTGCCGGCGGCGCACCACGTTCTCAGCGGCCTCCGCCTCCATCACGGCGGCGCGGGCATGGTCGAGGAAGTCCCGCCCCACGTCCGTCAGCGCGAAGCTTCGTGACGTCCGCTGGATCAGCCGGGCACCCAGCGCGTCCTCCAGTTCGGCCACGCGCTTGCTCACCGTGGACTTGGGAATGCCCAGCCGTCGCGCCGCCGAGGCAAAGCCACCGCTCTCCACGGCCTGGACGAAAAGATGGAGGTCGTTGAGATTCAAGGGCCGCGCCTCATCGTCCACGGGTGTGGACCTTGCGTTCGCATTCCGCTGTCTACACGGCGCGCGCTGCCACGGCCATGGTGTCTCCATCGAAGGCATGACGCCTTCCGCTTCGGACAGGAGATTCCCCATGGCACTGCCTACCCTCTTCTACGGTGTCCCCTCTGGCTGCTCGTTCGGCTCCATCGTCGCGATGGAGTGGCTGGGCCGGCCCTACCAGCTGTGCCGCATCGCCATGCCGGAGGATGTCACCAGCGCGGACTACCTCCGGATCAATCCGGTCGCGGAGACGCCCACCTTGATGACTGAGACGGGCGCGCGCATCAGCGAGAGCATGGCCATCCTCAACCATCTGGGTGCGCGCGGCGTGGGCACCGGGCTGTCGTTCGCCCAGAGCACCGAGGACTTCGACCGGCTGAACCAGATGCTCGCGTACCTGAACACCACCTTCTTCAGCGCCTTCTCTCCGCTCTGGTACGCGCTCGAGCACGCCGAGCTGCAGGAGTCCGAAAAGCAGGCGCTGCGAAGCCTGGGGGCGCGCAAGGTCATCTCCGCGCACGCGAAGCTGGAGGTGCTGATGGGCGACACGCCGTGGCTGCTGGGCGACCACCGCACGCTGGCGGACGCCTACTTCATCGGCATCGCCCGGTGGACCCGGTACCACGAGGTGCTGGACCGCCGCGACTACCCGAAGCTCCAGGGCCTCTTCGAGCGGCTGGAGGTGGACGCCGGAGTGCGCTTCGCCCATGCCATTGAAAAGGGCGAAGCGCCTCGGGGCAGCGGCGCATTCCAGGGACACATCCGCCTCGCGGAGGCCCTGCAACGTCTGCCCGCGTGAGCCGTCAGGGCTTCAGGGCGCGGAACACCGCGTCCACCACCTCCCGCTCGCTGGGGAACGCCAGGCCGGTCTTCTTGATGACGACCCGCCCGTCCACGGCCACCTCAAAGACGCCGGACCCGCCCTTCTTCAGCTCCACGTCCACTTCCAGCTCGTCCTTCAGCACGGCCGCCGCACGGGCAGCCTTGGGCAGGTAGCCTCAAGCGGTACAGTAGGTGATGGAGATCTTCGCGTCGGCCATGGTGTTCCTCCTGACGGGACAGAGCACCATCTCAGCTGTCATCGCGCCACAGGTTGGGCCGGCTTGCGAACAGCTCCGTCAACCAGTCGATGAAGACCCGCGCCCCGGCGCCCAGCTGGCGTGTGGGTGGGTAGACCAGGAACAAGGGCCGGGGTTCGGGCAGCCAGCCATCCAGCACCCGCACCAGCTCCCCGGACGCAACGTGCGGCTCCAATACGAAACGCGGCGCGAACATCACGCCCAGACCGGCGAGCCCCGCGGCCAGGTACGCATTGGTTTCGTTGAGCGTGAGCAGGCTTCGACCCTGGACCTCCAGCCGCTCGCCCTCGCTCATGAAGACGAAGGGGAGCTCCTTGCCGCTCAGCGACGAGAAGTAGCTGACCACCGCGTGCGTCGGTCCCGCCAGCTCCCGTGGGTGGAGCGGCGCGCCGTGGCGCTCCAGATAGCGAGGGGATGCGCACAGCCAATAGCAGAGGTCCCCCAGGTGCCTTGCCACCAGCGAGTCGTCCTTCACCGGACCTCCTCGAATGGCGCAGTCGACGTTGTCCGCGAGGAGGTCCACGACGCGGTCGCTCACGCCCAGCTCGATGTGTATCTGGGGATAGCGCGCGTAGAACGACGGCAGCGCGGGGACGAGCAGCAGCCGCGAAATGGTCCCGCTCGACTCCACCCGCAGGCGCCCCCGGGGACCGCGTCGTGACTGGGACAACGTGGCTTCGAGCTCCCGCACCTCGCCCAGCAACCGGAGGGCCTGCTGGTAGTAGATCATTCCTTCCGGGGTGACTGTCACGCGGCGCGTGGTGCGGTGCAGCAGCTTCACGCGCAGATGCGCCTCCAGCTGTTGGATCAGCCGCGTCACCGCCGCCTTCGGGCGTGCCAGCGCGTCGGCGGCCTTGGTGAAGGTGCCGGTCTCCACCACACGGACGAAGGCCTCCATCGCCGTGAACGTGTCCATCTGCCACCTCGGATTGTTTCAGCGGTGAAACGGAGTGTGTGAACGGCTCCCGTTTATCCCAGCGAAGGCGGGGCGTATCTCCTTGCGCATGACAAAGCCCACTGCCCGCGGTTCCTTCCTCTCTGTCTCTCGCGCCCTCACGCTGATGATGCTGACGGGTGCGCCACTGCTTCCTACCTCCGTCCATGCCGCCGCGCCCCAGGTCCGGACCCAGGCCCCTGGAGTCCATCGGCTGCTGCTCGGTGACTTCGAGGTCACCGCGCTCTCCGATGGCACCGTTCCCCAGACCGTGAGCGAGGTGGCGACCAACACGACGCCAAGGCAGGTGAAGGAGCTGTTGTCGCGCGACCACCTGGAGGATCCGGTCGAGGTGTCCATCAATGCCTTCCTCATCAACACCGGCACCGCGCTGGTGCTCGTGGAGACAGGCGTGGGGAGCTTCTTCGGCCCTGGCGTGGGAGGCCAGCTCCAGCAGAACCTCCAGGCGGCGGGCTACCGCCCCGAGCAGATCGACGTGGTGCTGCTGACGCACATCCATTCCGACCACTCGGGCGGGCTCATGGCCAGGACGGGCCGGGCCTTCCCCAACGCCATCCTCCGGGTGCACGCGCGAGAGGCGGGCTTCTGGCTGGGGCGCGATGACCGGACGAGGGGCTCGGTGGACCCGAAGTACTTCGAGGAGGCGCGGGCGATGGTGGGGCCGTACCAGGAGGCCGGGAAGCTGAAGGTGTTCGGGGATGGGGACACCCTCGTTCCGGGCATCCGGGCCATGCCGACCCCGGGACACACGCCGGGGCACAGCGCCTACGTCGTGGAGAGCCGTGGCGAGCGGCTGGTCCTGGGGGGCGACCTGATGCACTTCGGCTCGGTGCAGCTGCGCGAGCCCTCGGTGACGGTTGCCTACGACGTCGACGAGCGCGCGGCCGCGGCGCAGCGGGCGCGTACGTTCACGGAGGCGGCGAAGCGCGGCGATCTGATCGGCTTCGCGCACATGCCCTTCCCCGGCCTGGGCCGGCTGAGCGCGGAGGGCAAGGGCTACCGGTGGATCCCGCTCAACTACAGCTCCGGCCAGCGCTGGGAGGCCGCGAAGGCCAGGACGGAGTGAAAGGAGCCCGGCTTCTCTCTAATTCGCGGATTCGCCGCATCTGTGCTCCAGTGGGGTTCTCTTCCCCATGATCCCTGGACCCCCTTCGCCTCCTCCTGAGCCGGGCATGCGGCGCGCTGTATCGCGCTGGGAGATTGTCGGCTTCTCCATCAACGACGTCATTGGCAGCGGGGTCTACCTGCTGCCAGCGGCGGCCGCCGCGAACCTGGGCTCGGCCAGCACGGGCGCGGTGGTGCTCGCGGGGCTGGCGGTGCTGCTGCTCGTGCTCTGCTTCGCGGAGGCGGCCAGCTACTTCGACAAGCCCGGCAGCGCGTATCTGTACACGCGTGAAGCCTTTGGCGAGCGCGTGGGGTTCCAGGTCGGCTGGATGACGTGGCTGGCGCGCGTCTCGTCGGTGGCCTCGTTGTCCGTCGGCTTCTCCCGCGCGCTGGGCTTCCTGTGGCCCGCGGCGAACTCGGGCGTGGGCCAGGGCCTGGCCATCGCCGTGCCCCTGCTCGCGCTCACCGCCATCAACGTCGTGGGCGTGAAGGGCGGTGCTCGCACGGCGGTGTTCCTCGCCGTCACCAAGACGGTGCCCTTGCTGGTGTTCATCGCCGTGGGTCTCTTCTTCGTGTCCGTGCCGCTGGCGACGTCCGTGGCGCCCAGGGAGGGAGGCAACCTGGGGGCCGCGGTGCTCCTGCTGCTGTTCGCCTATGCCGGCTTCGAGAACACGGCGGCGCCAGCGGGTGAGTTCAAGAACCCACGCCGCGACGTGCCCTTCGCGCTCATCGTGCAGATTGGCGTCGTCACGCTCATCTACACGGCGGTTCAGTGGGTGGCGCTGGGCACGTTGCCCGGGGTCGCGGACGCGCAGACGCCGCTCGCCAACGCCGCCGCGCGGTTCCTCGGGGGCTGGGGTGGGCTGCTGATGACGGTGGGCGGGGTGCTGTCCATCCTGGGGACCAACAGCAACACCGTGCTGGCCGGGCCGCGCTACCTGTACGCGCTGGCGCAGGACGGCTTTGGTCCGGCGGCGCTCGCCACGCTGCACCCGCGCTACCGGACACCGACGGTCGCCATCCTCACGCAGACGGCCATCGCGCTGCCCCTGGCGTTCTCCGGCTCGTTCGAGGTGCTGGCCACGCTCTCCGTGGTGGCCCGGCTCGCCACGTACTTCGGCACGGCCCTGGCGGTGCCCGTGCTGCGCCGCAAGCTCCAGGCACCCGCGAACGCGTTCCGCATCCCGGGTGGCCCCGTGATTCCCTTCGCCGCCGCCGCGCTGTGCGTGGTGTTCGCGCTGAGCGCGGAGCGCGAGAACCTCATCGCCGGGGCCGTCGCGCTCGCGGTGGGCTTCGTGCTCTACCGGTTCCAGCGCAAGCCGGACGGGAAGGCGGCGCTCGGCTAGGGGCGCCGCTGCTTCAACGCCTCCACGATTTCAGGATCCGCGTCGGTGCCCTTCCAGATCAGGAGGTTCTGGATCCGCGCTTCGCTCTCCGGGACGTGAATCATCACGAGGTGGGTAATGCCGGCTTCGTCGAACTCATCGCCGACAGGCATCCAGCCAAGCTTTTCGTAGAAGCCGAGCGCCGAGATCTGCGCGTGCATCATGGGCAGATGGTTTGGATAGTGCCTTTCGGCGTAATCCATCATGCATTCCATGAGCACGCGCCCGGTCCCCTTCCCTCGCTCTTCCAGCAGGGTCGCGATTCGTTCGAACTTGACGAACGAGCCATAGGGCCTGAGCCGGCCCGTCGTGATGCCCTTGCCGTTGAGGGTGACCAGGAAGTGCTTGCTGACGGTCTCGAACTCGTCCAACTCCATGTCTTCTGGAACGGCCTGCTCTTCAACGAAGACCTTCAGCCGGATATCGACGCAGGCTTGAAAGTCAGCGTCATTGTCGACGAGCTTGCAGCGTCTCGTTTCCATTTCAAGAACCTCCCGTCAGCGTTGAGAGAGCGCGAGCCTTGCGCCGAACGCGCCGGTCCATCGTCTTCATGCTTGGAGCCACCCTCGGGCGTCATGTAGGCGACCCTGTACTTCCGATTCATCTTCAAGCGCTTCTTCGTCTTCGACATAGGCCCTCGTCAGTGGCCTGCCTGACTCTCTGCACCCGTTCGCCTCCCTCTGTGGGCTTCCGGCGGTACAGGCATGTTAGCCTCCCCCGCAGTGGAGCGAACTGGGAGCAAACGCAAGCTCCCACAGGGGGAACCTTGCGGCGCGTATACCAACGTGTCAGCAGCAGGGAGCCTTCGAATCCCCAGCCTGGGTCCGCGGTCCAGCGTGTTAACGAGTTGCAGGGGATGATGCGCGAGGGAAACCAAGTCATCTTCGACAATGTCTTTCCCAAACTCCGGCAGCTCCTGCTGGGTAGGCCGGTCACCGGCCGCGCCGCGCTTGAGTGGGACATCCAGCCCTTCAGCCAGCCGGAGAAGAACCGCCTCCACACTCCGGCGTGGAAGCGCATCTTCATCCTTGTCTGCGATGACAGCACCATCGTGGACGCCGTCAACGACCTGGGCCTCCGGGAGCCGCTGCGGTCGCAGTGGCTCACCGAAGAGCGGAGCTGGTTCTGAGCCGTGGCGTCGCCTGCTCGTCGCAGCGGAGCAGCGCCGGTTCGGCCCCTCGGGCCCCTGGCGCTGCTGGCCGTCCTGATGCTGGCCGCGGGGTTCCTGCTCTGGCGTCGGCTGTCTCTTCCTCGTCCACCATCGAGCGATATGGACCTGGCGCATGAAGTCGAGCAGAAGAACCGCACGGGCCACGAGGCCGCCGAGGCGGTGACGGCCACCCGCGAGGGCTTCGCCGTGGCGGGTCACACCCACTCCCGGCGGCCCGGCACATCTCAGGCATGGGTGCTGGACTTCGACGGCACCGCGCCCCGCCCGCGCTGGGAGCGCACCCAGGGTGAGGGACCCGGCAGCCATGCCCGGGCCCTTTCCCCCCTCCCAGGAGGAGGACTCGTGGTGGTGGGCGAGGTGGAGGTGGCGAGAGACCAATTCCAGGCCTGGGTGCTCGCACTGAACAGGGATGGGAGCCCCCGCTGGGAGCGCACGCCAGGAACCGGGGGCATCAACGGGCTCACCTCGGTGGGGGTGCTTGATGACGGCACCATCGTCGCTGGCGGCGTCCAAGGCGGGGCGGGTTGGCTCCTCTGGCTGTCACCGGATGGCCAGCCGCTCGGCGAGACACGGCTGGAGAAGCTTGAGCGTGTCACCTCGCTGGCCGTACTGCCGGGCGGGCGCCTCGCGGTGGCGGGGACGGCGGAGTCCTCCACCACGGGGCTGGGCACCTCCGCGATACTCGTCTTCGAGGCGGACAGACAGCCCGCGTGGGCCTGGTGGCTGTCAGCGGAGCGCCGGGGAGAACTGGCCGCGCTCGCCGCCATGCCGGACGGAGGGCTCGTCGCGGCGGGCCGGACGAGCGCGCCGGGGTCTCCGGACTGGGGGCTGTGGGTGGTGCGCCTGGACGCGAAGGGCCGCATCCAGTGGGAGCACCTCCCCGAGGACGCCACCGTGGAAGCGGGCCATGCGGTGACGGCGCTACCGGACGGAGGCGCGGCCGTGGCGGGCGACTCGCTGAAGGGCCTGGCGGACCGCGATGCGCGAGTATGGCGTCTGGGCCCCGACGGCGCCGTGCGCTGGCGGAAGTCCTACGGAGGCGGCCGGCAGGATCTCGCGCGCGGCATCACCCGGCTGGCGGACGGCGGCCTCGTTGTGGCGGGCTCGACGATGTCCCGGGGCGCGGGCAAGACGGACCTCTGGGTGTTCCGTGTGTCCGCGGACGGGGACCTGTCGTGGCAGGAGACCTTCGGAACCCCGTGAAGGTGCTGTCAGGTGAGGCGAAAGGCGAGCCCACCACAACGAGGCCGGCGAAGCCCCTTCAAGACTCCCACGGGACTCCCAGTCCGATAGTGCCCCCTCCCCCACGCCCTCGTTGCGAGGAGAACTCGCCCTGGTATAAGGCGGTTGCGTCGCTTCGACCCCGTAGCTCAGTTGGATAGAGCGGCGGTTTCCTAAACCGCAGGCCACAGGTTCGATTCCTGTCGGGGTCATCGCCCTGCTTCCAGCCCCACGGAAGCAGGGCGTCTTTCTGTCCGGTGGCGTTCAACGGCGTTCAGGCGGGTTCGCTGGATTGGGTACCCGTTTGGTACCGGGTTTGCCCCTCCTGAAGCGCTGCCTCGGTCGCGCCTCGAACCCCTGAGCAGTCAGGGGCTCCAGGCTTCACTCAAACCCATGGGAGCCCCTCCGTAGCGTGAGCCCTGGCGAGGTGTGGATGGGAAGGGCAGGCCGAGGAGCGCGGGCGGGAGTACCGGCGCAGGCAGCCGGAGGGGACAGTGGTGTACGAGCCGGTGAGGGAGAACCTGGCCACGCTGCTGGAGAAGGCGAGCGAGGCGGGGGGCTGGCACACGGCTTCGCGCGGGTGCGCTGCGAGAGTTGCAAGGACGAGCTGCTCGTCGCCTTCTCGTGCAAGGGGCGAGGGGTGTGTGTGTCCCGCCTGCAACGCGAAGCGAGCGCACGTCACCGCGACGCACTTGGTGGAGAGCCGACCACGCGAGAAGACATGCCCCCAGTCTCCAGGGACGCCCCGGAACGAACGAAGCAGGCCCCCACTCGCGGGACGGTGCCCACCCCGACTGCGCCCCCGGGGCTGTCACTTCCGCCTGGGGCTCGTAGAGTGCTCGGGTGACGTCCCCACCTGATGACTCTGGCCGCCTGAATGACGGCTATGTGTACCGCGAGCGGATTGGCTCCGCCTCCGTGGGGCGCACCGCGCTTGCCCACCTGACGGGCGCGTACCGGCACTCCATCGAGGAGGAGTGGCGTGCTCGCTTCGCTCGCGGTGAGGTGCGGCTGGAGGGCTCCATCGCGACCGGCGATGAGGTGCTGCGGGGCCACCAGGAGCTCTGCTGGCACCGGCCGCCCTGGCGGGAAGGGGAGACGCCAGACAGCTTCGAGCTGGTGTACGAGGACGCTTCGCTGCTCGCGGTCATCAAGCCGAGCGGGCTGCCGACGATTCCCTCCGGCGGCTTCCTCAAGAACACGCTGCTCTCGTTCGTGCGGCTGCGCTGGCCTGAGGCGTCCGCGCTGCACCGGCTGGGGCGGGCGACCTCGGGGCTGGTGCTCTTCTCCCGCACGCATGACGCCGCCGCGAAGCTCTCCCGCGACTGGCGCGAGGGTGACGTGGAGAAGCGTTACCGGGCGCTCTCGGACGGGGTCGCGGCGCAGGCGTCCTATGACATCCACACGCCCATCGGGCTGGTGCCCCACCCCCTGCTGGGGTCGGTGCACGGTGCGACCGAGAAGGGCAAACCGTCACACAGCCACGCGGAGGTCCTGGAGCGGCGTGACGGGCAGACCCTCTTCGCGGTGCGCATCCACACGGGCCGCCCCGAGCAGATCCGCATCCACCTGGCGTCCATCGGCCATCCGCTCACGGGTGAGCCGCTGTTCGCCTCGGGAGGTCTGCCTCGCGAGCGCGAGCCTGGCCTGCCCGGAGAGGGGGGCTATCTGCTCCACGCGGAGACGCTCGCGTTCACGCACCCGCTCACGTCGGAGCGCCTGCGGTTGCACGCGCCACCTCCGGCCGCCTTGCGGATGGCGACGGAGACCTGAGCACCGGGCCTTGTTTGAAGCTCATGCTCCGCGTCCCTCAAGCAGGTGCGGAGGAGGCGAGCGAGGCGCCCCAGGCAGCGGTCAGGAAGGAGAGGACGCCGCGAGTGGACTGGGCAGATTTGCTCAGGAGGACGTTCGACTTGGACGTGTTCGTCTGCGTGAGGTGTGGAGGCAGGCGGCGGGTGCTGGCGTATGTGTAGGCAAGAGGTGGAGTGCGAGCGATTCTGGAGCACCTGGGCCTGCCCCCGGCAGGTGCGAGGCTGGCCCCGGCGCGAGGGCCCCCCAGAATGCGTGGTGTTGAGGCTCAAGCCGCTCCAGCCAAGAGAACCAGGCCCCTGCCGCGCACCCCATGGGAAGGCGGCCTGGGCCGACGTGTATCCCAAGTGGCTGCGTAGCTTCTCCACCCGTCTGGCGTACTGCCCGGCGGCCCCGTCAGCGGCCCTCCTCGGCTCCTGCGTTCCAGCCCTCCCTCTCAACATGGCCTTTATCCCGCCTATGATCACGCGGGTCACCATAGACACTCCACGGGTCTGCTTCACCCGGAGTTGAAATCAAAATTACAACCCATAGAGTCCGTCTCCCCAACCAATGGCAGATCAACCATGGGGGGTTGCGCTGTGTTCATGCAGCGGTCTGCCTTCCATCCCGTGAGGGCTCATGCATCCTCGAGGCAGGACGTGGCTGTTGTGTGTCGCAGTGTCACTTTGCGCGGCGCTTGTCGGCTGTGCGGGCGACGATCCCATGGTCATTGAACCCACGGGCAGTGCCCAGATTGGTGTCATGTCCCAGGAGCTCAACACCTCCGAGGTGACTCGGGTGGAGCTGACGGTCACGGGCTCGGGCATGACCACGGTCACCACCAACCTGGACAAGACCGGGGCTCAGTGGGGCGGCGTGGTTGGCAACCTCCCCGCTGGGACGGCCAGGACCTTCAGCGCCAAGG
Source organism: Corallococcus interemptor (assembly GCF_003668875.1). Taxonomy (GTDB): domain Bacteria; phylum Myxococcota; class Myxococcia; order Myxococcales; family Myxococcaceae; genus Corallococcus; species Corallococcus interemptor. The sequence continues at coordinate 102,506 of NZ_RAWM01000017.1, forward strand.
CGTACAATGCCTCCAACACTGTCATCTACGCGGGCGAGGTGACGAACATCACCATCACCGCGGCCCAGACGACCTCCGTGCTGCTGCTGCTCCAGCAGAGCACTGCCCCCACCCCATTCGTGAACAGCGCGCCGAAGATCACCGGCGTCACGGTCTCACCCGCCCAGGTCGAACCCAACAAGCCGGTGACCCTCGCCCTGACCGCCACCGACGCGGATGGTGACACCCTCGTCTATGCTTGGACAGCCACGGGGGGAGCCTTCAGCAACGCCGCGGTCTCCAACCCGACCTGGACCGCGCCCGCGACTCAGGGAACGTACACGTTGAGCGCCACGGTGAACGACGGCAAGGGTGGACAGGCCGGCATCTCGCTCCAGATCGCGGTCGTGACCGCCACGGGGAGCGCGAACGTCACCGTCACCTTCAACACCTGGCCGGTGGTGTCCCAGATCACCGGAACGCCTTCGGGGCAGGTGGCCTCGGGCGGCGTCGTGACGCTGGATGTGTCAGCGTCGGATTCCGATGGGGATTCGCTGACCTACGCCTGGACGGATGATTGCGGCGGCGTCTTCGCTGGCGCGGCCAGCAAGAGTTCCACCTGGACCGCGCCCTCGACGGCTCCCTCCAGCGGCAAGTGCAAGACCAAGGTCACCGTGAGCGACGGCCGTGGAGGAAGCACGACGGGCGAGCTGACCCTCAACGTGGGCTCGGTGGGAGTCCCCAACTCGGCCCCGGTCATCGACACCTCCTACCAGTCCAGCGCGACGGTCAAGTCGGCCGCCACGGTGCGCCTGTACGTCACGGCGCATGATCCGGAGAACACCGCGCTGACCTTCACCTGGAGCGCGACGGGTGGCGTGCTGGGGACACCTACGACGACCACCGGCAGGAGCGAAGTCGTCTGGACAGCGCCCACGACTCCGCAGACCACCACGAACTACACCGTGACCGTCCAGGTCCAGGATGCCAATGGTCAGAAGAAGTCCCAGGAGTTCGTGTTGCAGTTCCCCGTCTGCACGAAGGTCGTGACCTCGGTCCTGAACAGGACCAATCCCTTCGGAGTGCCGCTCTTCATCACCTACCAGCTCGTGGGCGGAGGCGGCGGAGGCAACGGCTCCACGACGGGGGCGAAGGGCGTGAGTGCAACCGGCACATTCACCCTGGGGGCTTCTGAAGGCCTCGACGTCATCGTGGGGGGTGGAGGCGGCATGGGCTACTACGGGTCGTCCCAGGGCGGAGGGGGCGGAGCCGGGTATTACGG
>NZ_RAWM01000180.1 GCF_003668875.1 Corallococcus interemptor
GAGAAGTCGCTGGTGTCGAGCGAGGAGAACTCGCCGCTGCCCACCTCCGCGAAGTCGTCCTCCGCGGCCATGGGCGCGGGGGCCGGCGGCGCGGCGTCCATGTCGAAGTTGAACGAGTCATCCGGCGGGGCCGGCGGCGCGGAGGGGCCCGCGTCGAGCGAGATGGCCCGGGGCGCGGCCACGCCCGGCGAGGCGTAGGCCGGGGGCGCGGGGATTTCGTCGTCGAAGGAGAACGGATCCTCGGGGACGGGCGGAGCGGAGTGGCCCGGCAGCGGGATGGCGGCGGCGCGCGGGGCGGCCGTGCCGGGGAGCGGAATGGCGGCGGACTGCGGCGCGGCGGTGCCCGGCAGCGGGATGGCGGCGGACGGAGGCGCGGCAGTGCCCGGGAGCGGAATCGCCGCGGACTGCGGATCCGGCGCGCGCGGGGCGGCCGTGCCGGGAAGCGGGATGGCCGGACCCGCGCCCATGGGGATGGGGGCGGACTGCGGCGCGGCGCTTCCCGGCAGCGGGATGGCGGCGGACTGCGGCGCGGCGCTTCCCGGCAGGGGGATGGCGGCGGACTGAGGCGCGGCGGCGCGAGGGGCGGCCGTGCCGGGGAGCGGGATGGCGGCGGACTGCGGTGCTGCGCTGCCCGGCAACGGAATGGCGGCGGACTGCGGCGCGGCACTGCCCGGCAACGGAATGGCGGCCGACTGCGGCGCGGCATTACCGGGCAGCGGGATGGCAGCGGACTGCGGCGCGGCACTGCCCGGCAGCGGAATCGCGGCGGGACGGGGCGCGGCGGCTCCGGGGAGCGGAATGGCGGCGGACTGCGGCGCTGCACTGCCCGGCAGCGGAATGGCGGCGGACTGCGGCGCGGCATTGCCCGGGAGCGGGATGGCGGCGGGCTGCGGCGCGGCAGGGGACGCGGCGGCCTCGGGGGCTTCGCTGCCCGCGCCTTCGGCCCTGATGGGGAACGTGGTCTGGCACCGGGCGCACTTCAGCTTGGCGCCGCCGGGCGGGATCCGCCTGTCATCGATGTTGTAATTCGTCTGGCACGACGGGCAGGAGACTTTCATTGTTTTCCTTCGACGAGACCGGCTGGCGCGCGCACGCGCTGGAATGACGGGGCGGTGCGGGGGTCCGCGCGGCGCGTGCAGGCTAGCAGAGCCGTTTCAAGCCCGGAAAGAACGCGCCCCTGGGGCGCACCGCCGTCACCCGGCCGGGCAGGAGGGCGGGCGCCCGCCAACACCAGGGGTGTGCGTCCCTTTTCCACGCCCCCGCTCGGGGTGGTAGACCCGGCGGCGCATGGATCCCATCGTCATCCTCGGAGCGGGCCTGGCGGGCCTGTCCACCGCGCACTTCCTCAAGCGCCCCTGGCGCCTCATCGAGAAGTCCGACCGGGTCGGAGGCCTCATCAAGACCGAGGTCATCGACGGGTGTTACTTCGACCCCACCGGCCACTGGCTCCACCTGCGCGACCCGGAGATCCAGGCCCTGGTCAACACGCTGTGGCTCCCGGACCAGCTGGTGCGCATCCAGCGCCGCGCCGCCGTCTTCTCCCGAGACACCTTCACCCGCTTCCCCTACCAGGTGAACACCCACGGGCTGCCGCCGGAGGTCATCTCGGAGAACCTCATCGGCTACGTGGAGGCCATCTACGGGGAGAAGGGCCGCGCCCTGCGCGAGCGCGACCCCGTGAACTTCGAGGAGTTCATCCTCCGCTACATGGGCGAGGGCTTCGCGAAGAACTTCATGCTGCCCTACAACCAGAAGCTCTGGACCGTGCACCCGCGCGAGATGTCCGCCGCGTGGGTGGGCCGGTTCGTGCCGCGCCCCTCCCTCAAGGAGGTCGTGGACGGGGCGCTGGGCGCGGGCAGTGATCAGCTGGGCTACAACGCGTCGTTCCTCTACCCGCGCGAGGGCGGCATCGAAAGCCTGGCCCGCGCGATGAAGCAGCACCTGCAGGGCGGCGAGCTGAGCGTTCGCACCGAGCCCACCTCCATCGACTGGAAGGCGAAGCAGGTCACGCTGTCGGACGGACGCACGCTGCCGTACTCGGGGCTCGTCTCCTCCATCGCGCTGCCCACGCTGGTGGAGCTCATCGGGAAGGGCGCCTCCGGCGTGCCGGACGAGGTCCGGGCCGCGACGAAGCGCCTGCGCGCGTTCATCGTCACGTACGTGTGCGTGGGCGCCAAGGGCGCGAACCGCCAGCCGTGGCATTGGATCTACCTGCCGGAGCCGGAGTTCCACTCGTACCGCATCGGGGCGCCATCGGCGGTGTACGCGCCCCTGGCCCCGCCGGACACGGCCAGCTTCTCCGTGGAGTTCAGCCACCACGGCGAGCTGTCCCTGGCGGACGCGGAGAAGTACGCGGTGGAGGACCTGGTGCGCTCGCGGATGATCCACTCGGCGGACGACATCCTGTTCACGAAGGGCCGCGAGATTCCCAACGCATACGTCCTCTACGACGACGCGTACGGCCCCGCGATGGCGGAGGTGAAGCGCTTCCTGGAGCACGCCGGCATCCTCGTGGCCGGACGTTATGGAAAGTGGGAATACTCCTCCATGGAGGACGCCATCCTGGACGGGCGGGCCTGCGCCCGGACGCTGAACGGCTGACGCAGGGAGTCGTCTCCTGTCGACGGTGGACGGGGGGCGTGCTAGGCCGCGAAGCACTCTCTTCGCATTTCCGGACCCATGGCCCTGCACCTCTCCGTCGTCATCCCCGTCTACAACGAGGAGTCCATCATCACCCAGGCAGCCGAGGAGCTGCGCCAGGGGCTGGATGCTCGCGGGCTCGACTACGAAATCATCTTCGCGGAGAACGGCTCGCGCGACGCGACCCCGCGCATCCTGGAAGAGCTCTGCGCGAAGAACCCGCGCCTGCGCTGGTTCCACTCGGAGACGCCCAACTACGGCGTGGCGCTCAAGGCCGGCATCCTCAAGGCCCAGGGCACCTACGTGGTGTGCGATGAAATCGACCTCTGCGACCTGACCTTCTACGACGCGGCGCTGCCCCGGCTGGAGCGCGGCGAGGCGGACATGGTCGTGGGCTCCAAGGCGGCCAAGGGCGCGAGCGACCAGCGCCCCCTCATCCGCCGCGCGGCCACGCGGGTGCACAACAAGCTGTTGCGCGTGGCGCTGGGCTTCCAGGGCACGGACACGCACGGCCTGAAGGCGTTCCGCCGCGAAGCGCTGCTGCCCGTCATCCAGAAGTGCGTGGTGGACATGGACGTGTTCGCCAGCGAGTTCGTCATCCGCGCGTGGCGCGAGGGCCTGCGCGTCCTGGAGATCCCCATCCAGCTCCATGAGAAGCGCCAGCCGTCCATCCACCTCTTCAAGCGCGTGCCCAACGTGCTCAAGAACGTGGGCAAGCTGTTCTACGTCATCCGCGTGCGCGGGACCTGAGCGGGAAGGATTGCCCCATGACGGCGGCGCGCCTGGCGTCCATCTCCGTCGACCTGGATTCGCTGCCGCACTACTGCCGGATCCACGGGCTGCCCGAGTCGCTGCTCGACGAGCGCGCCCGCACCCTCATCCACCGCGTGGCGGTGCCGCGCTTCCTGGAGCTGTTCGCGGCGGTGGGCGTGCCCGGGACCTTCTTCGTCATCGGCGAGGACCTGGAGGCGGACCCCGGCGCGGCGGAAGCCATGCGGCGCTCGCACGCGGCGGGCGTGGAGGTGGCCAGCCACAGCCACGCCCATGACTACGCGCTCACCCGGCGCGGCCCGGACGCCATCTCCGAGGACCTGGAGCGCGCGGACGCGGCCATCCTCAAGGCCGTGGGCGTGCGTCCCTCCGGCTTCCGCGCCCCGGGCTACACGCTCAACGCGGACCTGTACGCGGCCACCGCGGAGCAGGGCTACCGCTACGGCTCCTCCGCGTTCCCGGCGGCTCCGTACTACGCGGCGAAGGCGGCGGTGATGGGCGCACTGGCGGCGCTGGGCCGGCCGTCGCGCTCCGTGCTGGACACGCCCCGCGTGCTGCTGGCGCCGCGCGTGCCGTACCGGCCGGACCCCGCGCAGCCCTACCGGCGCGGTGAGGGCCCGGTGCTGGAGTTGCCCATGACGGTGACGCCGGTGGTGCGCTTCCCGTTCATTGGCACGTTCGCGGCGACGCTGCCTCGCGGCACGATGCGCGCCGCGTACCGCACGTGCCGGGCGGATGCCTTCTTCAACTTCGAGCTGCACGGTGTCGACGTGCTGGACGCCACGGACGGCATCCCGCCGGAGCTGGTGCGCCAGCAGCGCGACCTGCGCGTGAGCGCCTCGAAGAAGATGGAGCGGCTGCGCGGCATCTTCCAGTGGCTCAAGGACGACTACGACGTCGTCACCCTGCGCGACGCGGCGGCTCAGCTGTCCGCGACGCTCTGATCAACGCGCGGCCTTGAGGGCCTTCCAGTCCGCTTCGGCCTGATCCGCGTAGGCCTGCGCGAAGGCGACCAGCCGCTTCGTGGCCTCCTTCGTGTCGCCGCCCACCCAGTCCTCCAGGCACCGGGCCCGAGCCTGCGTGTGGCCGTGGGCGCGGGCCAGCACGACGCCGGCCTGCTCGAAGGTGGAGCGCAGGGACTTCTTCTTCCCGAGCACGGCGTCGTCCAGCCTGGCCTTCTCCGGCTCCACCTCGCGCACGAGGAACGCCCGGCCGCCCATGCTCACCGCGCCCGTGAGCGGATTCACCGCGCCGCCCAGCTCCTCCTGCGCCTTCACCACGTCCGCGCCATTCGCGGGCACCGGCGGTGACGCCACGCCGGACGCGAGCAGCTCCTTCAGCTCCAGCAGCACCGGGGGCGCCTTCGGCTCCGCCGCACCCACGAGCACGTAGTCGCGCTCCAGGCCGTAGCTGCTGCCGCCCGCGTCCAGCCGCTCCGCGAGGTCCAGCACCTTGAGGGGCACTGCTACGCCCTCCGTGCCAGCCAGCGTCTTCTCGTAGGACGCCAGCGCGGTGCGCACCGCGGCCTTGCGCTCCGGGGCCAGCGGCTTGAGCGTGTCCGAGTTCAGGAAGCGCGGCCCCTTCGCGCCGTCCAGCTTCACGTACTTGGACAGGGCGTCCTTCGCGGACGTGTCACGCGCCTGGGTGATGAGGTCCTTCACCGGGCCGGAGGACTCCTTCTTCTCCAGGAACGCCCCGGGGTTCGCGTCGCCGTCCGCCAGCAGCTCCAGCGTCTCGAAGTAGTTCTTCGCCAGCGCCTCCACCGCCTTGACCTGCTCGCGGGTGGACAGGCCCGCCTCGCGCGCGGTGAGCACGGCGCTGGTGGCCAGGCGCGTGAGGTCCGCCTCCGGCGACGCCGTGCCCGCCTGGTCGAAGTCGTTGAGCCCCCACACCGCCTTGCCCTCCGGCCCCCGGAACGTGCCCAGGTTGCCCACGTGCGCGTCCCCCACCACCCGGATGTCCGGCGCGGGCCGGTCCGTCAGCCGCGCGCCTTGCGCGTACGGGCCCCGGAGGTCCGCGTGGAACAGGGCGGGCATGGCGCGGAACATGGCGGAGGGGCTTTGCCGCATCTGCGCCAGCTTCTCCTTCAGGCGCGCGGGCGGCAGGTCCAGGCGCGCGTTGAAGTCGCGCACGAAGGACACGGCCTGCGAGGGCGCGCGTTCCAGGCCGGAGGCCCTGGCCTTCTGGGAGGCCAACGTGTTCACCGCCACGGTGTTGCCCGTCCGTGACGAAGCCGTGGCGGCCTGGGGCTGGAAGCCGCTGACGTCCGCGGCCAGCCGTCCGGCGGCGGCCCCGGAGGAGGCGAGCGTCAGCACCGTGGCGGCGACGGTGGACCCCGAAGCGGACGTCCGGGAGGGCTTGGAGGGGATGCGCATGGGGGCTCCTTCCGGCGGATTATCGTCAGAAGGGCGTCGCGGGTTGTCCGCCCACTCCCAGCGTGCAAGCGGGGGTGCTAAGAGCGGGCCCATGCTGGAGCGTTTCAGCGACAAGGTGAAGAAGGGCCTGCGCGAGTGGACCGAGCGCATGGCCGGCGAGCAGCAGTCCGACCAACTCCAGGCCCTGGCCCGGACGGAGAACGAGTACGGGGTGGACCCGTTCGGGTTCAACCTGGACTACAGCCTGGCCGCCATCGCCCCGTTCATGTGGCTCTACCGCCACTACTTCCGGGTGGAGGCCTACGGCGCGGACCGCATCCCCCCGGGGCGGGTGCTGCTGGTGTCCAACCACTCCGGCCAGCTGCCCCTGGACGGCGCGATGATTGGCATCGCCCTGATGGTGGAGGGCAACCCGCCGCGCGCCATCCGCAGCATGGTGGAGAAGTGGGTGCCGTCCCTGCCGTACGTCTCCACGTTCATGGCGCGCGTGGGCCAGATCGTGGGCACGCCGGAGAACTGCCGGCGGCTCCTGGAGGCGGAGGAGGCCATCCTCGTGTTCCCGGAAGGGACGCGCGGGCTCAACAAGCTCTGGCCCCAGCGCTACCAGCTCCAGGAGTTCGGCCTGGGCTTCATGCGCCTGGCGCTGGAGACGAACACGCCCATCGTGCCCATCGCCGTGGTGGGCGCGGAGGAGCAGGCCCCCGCGCTGATGAACTTGAAGCCCGTGGCGAAGCTGCTGGGCTTCCCGTCCTTCCCCATCACCCCCACGGGCACGCCCTTCCCGCTGCCCACGAAGTACCGCATCTACTTCGGGGACGCGCTCCACTTCACCGGCCGCGCGGACGACGAGGACAGTGAGCTGGACAAGAAGGTGCGCACCGTGAAGGCCGCCATCCAGGCGATGCTCCACCAGGGGCTCAAGGAGCGCAGGAGCGTGTTCTGGTGAGCGCCGCGAACGAGGAGAAGGACGCCAGCGCGGTGGACAAACGCCCGGCCGTCGTCGTCACCGGCATCAGCGGCAACCTGGGCCGCACGCTGGCGAAGCAGCTGCACAAGCGCGAGCGCATCATCGGCATCGACCGGCGGCCCTTCATCGGGAAGCCGAAGGACGTCGAGATGCACCAGCTGGACCTGCGCAAGAAGAAGGCGGAGGACGTCTTCCGCAAGAACGAGGTCCGCGCCGTCATCCACATGGGCATCATGCATGACCCGCGCATGAGCGAGGAGGAGCACCACTCGTTCAACGTCGTGGGGACCACGCGCCTGCTGGAGTACTGCGCGAAGTACGGCGTGAAGAAGGTGGTGGTGCTGTCCTCGGCGAACGTCTACGGCCCCAGCCCGGACAACTCCAACTTCCTCACGGAGGACGCGCCGCTGATGGCCGCGAGCCGCTTCTCCGGCGTGCGCGACCTCATCGAAGTGGACATGCTGGCGCACAGCTTCTTCTGGAAGCACCCCGACATCGAGACGGTCATCCTGCGGCCCGTCCACATCGTGGGGCCCACCATCAAGAACGCGCCGTCCAACTACCTGCGGCTGCGCCGCCCGTGGACCATGGCGGGCTTCGACCCCATGGTGCAGCTCATCCACGTGGAGGACGTGGCCCGCGCCATGGTGGAGGCCCTGCGCCCGGAGCCCAAGGGCGTCTACAACGTCGTGGGCCCCGGCCAGGTCCCCCTGTCCGCCGTGCTGCGCGAGCTGGGCCACACCGCCATCCCCGTGCCACACCCCGTGGCCCGGCCCCTCTTGGGCCTGATGTTCCGCTACCGGCTGGCCAACTTCCCGCCGCCGGAGCTGGACCACATCCAGTTCCTCTGCGCCGTGGACGGCAACCGCTGGGTGCAGGACGTGGGCTGGAAGGCCCGGCACTCCATGCGCGACACCATCCGCTCCGTCGTCGGCGAGTAGCGGGCGGGCAGTGGCTTTTCGTGGGGGCCCGCCACGGTTCCCTGACAGGGATGTCAGTGGGGATGTGGCGGGATGGCAGGGAGGGCCTGACAACACTGTCAGGCATGGGGCGGCGGCGACGGGGAGTGAGGCCAGTCAAGTGCCTGATTTCGCGTGGGAACCCGGGGTGGGGCAGGGGGGCGCGGTGGTTGGCACCGGCATTGCTCTAGAGACCAGGCAACACGGCGGGGTCGCAGCGGGCCGGAAGTACCGCGCGACATCGTCACCCTGGTAGGGGGTTCCATTGGGGAACCCTCGACGCCCATCGTCTCGGCCGGCCCCGAGACGGTGGGCGACTTTTTTGCGGGCTACGGAGACGGCGGCGGTGTCGTCGCCGGCTCCTTCGGCTCCAGCTCCCCGTCGAACGGACCCGACTGCTGCTTCTCCAGCAGCCAGGCGCCGTCGCGGAAGACGAACTCCGACGTGACGGTGTCGTTCTGCTCGGTGACGGAGGGCAGGCGCATCCACTGGATGCGGCTCTGGATGGTGGCGCGGCGGCCGTCGTCGGCGACCTTCACGTCCTCAATCTCGTAGTCGGTGACGGTGAGGTCCCGGTCGTCGTGGAGCTCGCGGCGCTGGCGCTCGAAGTCCTTGCGCTCCTCGGGGACGAGGTAGGCGGACAGGGCGCGGTAGTTCCTCCAGCGCAGGTTCTTGTGGAAGCCCTCGACGGCGGGCTGGAGCAGTTCCAGGTCCCCCTTGGGCGGGGTGTGGGCACAGGCCCCACCGAGGACCAGGGCGACCATCAAGGCAGGCAGGCGTTTCATGCACGCGACGCTACCAGCCGGTGGGTGGAACGGACGAGGGCGGTGGTATGGTCCGCGCTCCCCCGCTTAGCGCACCGGAGTCGCGACTCAACATGGCCAAGTCGATGGTGGAGCGTTACGAGCAGCTCCTCCGGCAGGACCCGACCTCTTCCGTCTTCGTGGAGCTGGCGAAGGCGTTGCTGGAGAAGGGTGACGCGCAGCGCACCATCGAGGTGTGTACGCAGGGCATCTCCCACCACCCCACCTCCACCGTGGGGCGGGTGCTGTGGGGCAAGGCGCTCATCCAGCTGGGGCGGCCCGCGGAGGCAATGGAGCAGTTCGACCAGGCCATCGCCATCGAGCGGGACAACCCGTACGCCTACAACCTGATTGGCGACGTGCTCCTGCAGCGCGGGCTGTACCGCTCCGCGCTGCCCATCCTTCGCAAGGCCGTGGCGCTGCAGCCCAACAACGGGCGCGTGAAGCAGTGGTTGGAGCAGGCGCAGCAGGCGCTGGCCGGTGGCCCCGCGCCCATCTTCGAGGACCTGGGCACGCTGTCGACGCCCGCCGCGGCCGCGCCGGAGGAGGAAGCGCCGGAGCCGCCCGCGCCGGAAGCGCAACCGTCCGCGTTCGACGCGCGCGCCGCCGTGGCGGCCGGACTGGAGCCGAAGCGTTCCGCGCGGACGGAGACGCCCGCGGGGGGCATGGATGCGCTCGCGGCCTCCAGGGTTGCCGCCGTGGAGGCGCATGGTGGGCCCCTGGCGCCGGCCGGGACGCCGGTGCCGGAGGATGCGCGCGGCGATGGCGCAGCAGTGGACCTGGCGCTCGGCCCGGTGGATCCGGGCCAGGAGCCGGGTTCGGGGCGTGGCCGTGCCGCAGCGGATCCGGGCCAGGAGCCGGGTTCGGAGCGTGCGGCGGCGGACACCCGTGCGGATCCGGCGGTTGGTGAAGCGTCGGCCTCGGGTCAGGAGCCCGGCTCCGGGGACAGCGCGGATCCGTCGCGTGACGCGGCGGACGGCGCGCCGCCGGAGCAACCCGCGACCGCACAGGCCTCCTCCAGCCCCTCTCGCAAGTCGGGGATGCTGGCGGACCTCCCCGATGCTCCTCCGGCCGAGGCGCCCTCCCAGCCGCAGGGTGGGGGACTGCTCGGGGACCTTCCTCCGCTGGAGGCGGTGCGTGCCCGCCCGGCCGCGCCGGTGACTCCGGCTCCGGTCGCGCAGGGCGCGGGCGGCAAGCGCTCGCTGCTGGACGACATCCCGGACGCGACGGAGCTGGCGGCGGCCGCGGCGCGCAACAAGGCGGCGGCGAACGCGCAGGACACGGAGGCACTCGCGGCGAAGTACGAGCGTGAGATGCACGAGAAGATCGCCAAGGAGCGCGCGAAGCAGTCCCTCATCGAGCGCTATGGCGCGAAGACCGTGGCGCTCTTCGTGGCCCTCATCTTCCTGGGCGCGAGCGCCGGCTTCTTCATCCTCTACCGCTCCCGTCAGGGCGGGCAGACGCTGTCGGAGACGCTGGAGCTCGCGAAGCGCGCCATCGCGCAGGACACGGGCGCGTCGCTGGATGAAGCGCTCCGCCAGCTCGAACGCGCGCGCGACATGGACGAGTCCAGCCCCGCCGCCTGGGCGCTCACGGGCTATGCGCACGCGCTGCGCTACCTGGACCACGGCGCCAGCGCGGAGGACCGCCGGCTCGCGCTGGAGGCGCTGGAGAAGCCGGGCGTGAAGGACGGCTTCAACGGCCTGGTGCTGGCCACCAACGCGCTCGTCGCGGATGACCGGGCGCGTGAGGCCGCGAACCGCGCGCTGCTCGCCTCGCAGGACGACGTGACGGAGGTGCACGCGCTGGCGGGCCGCCTGCTCATCGCCGCCAAGGACGAGAAGAAGGCCCTGGACCGCTTCGACCGCGCGCTCAAGGCGTCGCCGGGCAACGTCCGCGCGCTGGTCGCGCTGGGCGACTACTACCTCGCTTCCGAGGACTTCCCGCAGGCGCTGGAGATGTTCAAGCGCGCGCGCGACGTCTCCAAGGAGCACCCGGCCGCGCGCATCGGCATGGCGGAGAGCCGGCTCGCCCTGGAGCAGGACCTGGACGCGGCGCTGGCGGAGGTCGCGCCGCTCGCGCAGGACCCGAAGCTGCCCCCCGCGCTCCAGCCCCGTCAGCAACTGGTGCACGGCGAGCTGCTGTCCGCGCTGGGCAAGTACGACGAGGCGCGCGCCATGCTCTCCAAGGGCGCGCAGGGGCCGCTGGCCATGGACTTCCAGCTGGCGCTGGGGGCCGCGGGCCGCGCGGCGGGCAAGCTGGAGGCCGCGCAGCAGGCCTACGAGGCCGCGCTGAAGCTGCAGCCCAAGAGCGAGGCCGCGAAGGAGGGCCTGGGCCGCACGCTGCTGGACCGCGACCGCGAGAAGGAGGCCCTGCAGCGGCTGGAGGCCGACGGCGGCCGCAAGGTGTCGCTGGTTCGCGGCGCCGCGTACGCGCGGCTCGGGGACTGGAAGAAGGCCCGCGTGGAGCTGGGCAAGACGCGCGTCAACGACCGCTATCCGCCGGAGGCCGTGGTGTGGCTGGCGCTGGCGGACGCGCACGAGGGCAACGCCGCCCAGGCGCGCGACGTGCTGGAGAAGGCGGTGGCCAAGAAGCCCCGCACGGACCTGCGCGTCGCGCTGGGACAGGTGTACTGGCGCGAGCGCGCGCTCGACAAGGCGCAGTTCCAGTTCGACGAGGCGCTGAAGGACCCGCGCGACTACGAGGGCGCGTGCTCGCTGGGGCGGCTCTTGTTGTCGCGCGGCCTGCCGGACATGGCGCTCAAGCCGCTGACGCAGGCGGTGGAGCGCAACGGCGCGCACGGCGAGGCCCGTGACGCCCTGGGCCGCGCGCTCCTGGCGCTGGGTAGGACTCCGGAGGCGCTGAAGCAGTTCGAGGCCTGGCAGCTGGACAACCCGGGCAACGCCGCCGCGCAGAAGGGCTTCGCGCTGGCGCTGTACCAGTCCGGCCGCCGCAAGGAGGCGGAAGGCGCGTCTGGCCGGGCGGTGAAGCTGGCGCCGGACGACGCGGAGGGGCAGCGGCTGCGCGCGGCGCTCCTGTTCGCCAACGGCGACGCCAAGGGCGGCTTCGCGGCGCTGGAGCGCGCCAACAAGCTGGACTCCAAGGACCCGGACACCTTCTGCGAAATCGCCCAGGCGTTCCTGCGCCAGGGCCAGGTGGAGAGCGCGGACGCGGCCTTCGCGGCGGCGCGGCGCGAGGGACCGGACGCGACGTGCGGCCGCGTGGGCGAGCTGTACACGCAGCTGCCGGGCGGCGGACGGGGCGCGGCGCGCACGCTGCAGGACCTGGCGGACAAGGCGCCCACCGTCTGGGACAAGGCCTTCGCCCAGGTGACGCTGGCGCGCGTGCTGCTGGGCGCCGGGGCCGTGAAGGAGGCCCGCGCGGCGGCCGACGAGGCCGTGAAGCTGGCCCCGTACAGCGGGCGCGCGTACCTGGCCCTGGGGCTGGTGGCCTTCAAGCAGCGTCAGGAGGCCCCCGCGCGCGAGGCGCTGGCCAAGGCCGTGGAGCTGGAGCCCACGGACGGACTGGCGCACCTGGCGCTGGCGGACGTGCTGGTGCGCGAGACCGCGGAGCTGCCCAGGGCCGTGGAGGCCTACGAGGCCTTCCTGAAGCTGGCCGGAGGGGCGCCGGAGGCGAACCGGGTGAAGAAGGCCCTTCCGCTCCTCAAGCGCCGGGCGTCGCGCTAGCGTGGTCGACGTGAGCGACCCGCGGCCGCCGTCCTCCCCCCTGCTGAAGGTCATGTGGGGCAACGCCTTCCTGCTGTCGGTGCTCTACCTCCTGGCGGGCATCGTCGTGGAGTCCGTGCGGCGGCGGTACCACGCCCCCTTCTTCGAGCGCCTCTCCATGGCGCTCGACTCGCTGCCGGCGCGGGCCCTGGAGCTGGTGCACGCCATGGGGCCGCTGCGCGAGGCGTACTTCAGCGGCCGCATCACCGACCTGGGCGTGCGCGCCGTCTTCGGCGTCGTCACCGTGGCGGTCATCTTCCTCCTGGCCCTGGTGGTGGGTGCCATCATGGCCGTGCTGCGGTTCGCGCTCCTGCGCGCCACCCGCGGCGGTGGAAGTCCTCCTCCGCCCGGCAACGGCTAACGGCGCGTCTTCGCCTTGCGGATGCGCGGGGCCACGGGTGCCGCCTGCGGCTCATGGCCCGCCGCGCGCGCCATCAGGCAGATGTCCACCACCTTGGGGCCGAAGCGCTCCCAGCGGCTCTCCCCGGTGCCCTTCACCGCGAGGAAGGACTCGCGGTCCACCGGCAGCGCGGCGGCCAGTCCCAGCAGCGTCGCGTCGTTGAAGATGATGAAGGGCGGGACGTCCAGGTCCTTGGCCAGGTCCTTGCGCCAGCGGCGCAGCTCCATGGACGCCAGCTCGCTGTACGCCATCACCGGCGCCCCGGACACGGCCGGCGCGGAGCGTGAGGCGGCGCCGGACGGCTTGGGCATCATGCTGCCCGCGCACCGGTCGCACTTGCCGCACACCGCCGCCGCGTCCGCCTGGCCGAAGTAGCGCAGGATGAACGCGCGCCGGCACTTCGGCGTGTACGCGTAGTCCGCCATCCGCTTGAGCATCAGCCGGTTGAGCCGCTCCTGCTCGCGAATGCGGGACAGGTCCACCGTCAGCTCGCGGAACGGGACGCGCTCCAGCGCGCGGATGGAGCGCCCCGCGAAGGGCCGGCGCACCCGCACCACGCCGGACTTCTCCAGCAGGCCCAGCGCGTGCCGGACGTCGTCCTCCGTGAGCCCCGTGCGCCGCGCGAGGATGGGCAATTCCGTGGTGGCCTGCCGCCCCACGGGGAAGGTCTCCAGCAGCGAGCGCAACAGCCGCTGGGTCTCCGCCGCGTGCGGCTGCGCGCTGGCCGCCTTGTCCGTGAGCGTGATGCCGTACTCGCCTTCACCCCGGCCGCCGCGCTCCAGCTTGCCCTCGCGCTCGAAAATCTTGAGGGCGGCGGAGACCTCGAACTCGCTGGCGCCCACCATGCCCGCGAGCGCGTGCACGCCCCGGTCGAACTCCTCCACGGCCTGCAGCTGCGCCCAGATGTCCGACAGGATGGCCTCGGACGGGTGGCTGCTCTCGATGAGGCGCTCCTGCGTGTACACGTCCGCGTGGTTGAAGAGGAGCACCGCCGTGGCGGGGTTGCCGTCGCGGCCCGCGCGGCCAATCTCCTGGTAGTACGCCTCCACCGCCCGGGGGATGTTGGCGTGCGCGACGAAGCGGATGTCCGGCTTGTCGATGCCCATGCCGAAGGCGTTGGTGGCCACCGCCACCGCCTCCTTCGCGGACATGAAGTCCTCCTGCGCGCGGCGGCGGGCGTCGTCCTCCATGCCCGCGTGGTACAGCACCGCGTTCACCTTGCGCGTGACGAGCGCGGAGTGCATCCCTTCCGCCGCCTTGCGCGTGGAGCAGTAGATGATGCCACTGCCGCCCTTCGCCGCGAGGCTCGCGCACGCGTCCCGGCGCTCCTCGTCCCCGCTGACGTTCACCACGTCCAGGAAGAGGTTGGGCCGGTCGAACCCCTGCGCGAACACCGCCGGGTCCTTCATCAGGAGCACCCGGACGATGTCCTCGCGCACCTCCGGCGTCGCCGTGGCGGTGAGGGCCACCGTGCGCGGAGGCCGCAGCCGCTTTCGCACCTGGCCCAGGAGCGCGTAGTCCGGCCGGAAGTCGTGGCCCCACTGGGAGATGCAGTGGGCTTCATCCACGGCGAGCAGCTCCACGCCCAGCCCCGACACCAGCTCCAGGAAGCTCGCGCTGCGGAAGCGCTCCGGCGCCACGTAGAGCAGCTTGTACTCGCGGGCGCGCAGCTTGCGCAGGCGGTCCGCCCGCTCCACGTCCGACAGCGACGAGTTGATGTACGTGGCCGCGATGCCCTTCGCGGCGAGCTGCTCCACCTGGTCCTTCATCAGCGCGATGAGCGGCGACACCACCAGCGTGATGCCCGGCAAGAGCAGCGCCGGCAGCTGGTAGCAGAGGCTCTTGCCCGCGCCCGTGGGCATCACCACCACGGTGTTGCGGCCGCTGAGGACGGAGCTGATGACGGGGGCCTGGCCGGGGCGGAACTCCGACAGGCCGAAGTGCCGCACCAGTCCCTGCTGGGCATCTTCGAGGAAGGGCAGGGACTCCGTCATCGCGCGCATGTTCACCATCCTGGATCGGCCGTCAACGCCAATCCCCTCCGTGGGCACCGGCGCCCCCACCTCACAGCTCAAGGCCCGGAGGAAGGGGAACCGCCAGCGCGGCCCGTTTCCGCGCCACCTCGCGCCGCAGCGCCTCCGTCCGCTCCGGGTCCAGGAGGCCGTCCACGATGACGTCCCCCTCGCGCGTGCCCGGCGGCAGCCGCCAGCGCTCCACCGTGCACGCCTGCCCGCCGCCGGTCCGCACCACCTGGGCCCGCTCTTCCTCCAGCAGCTCCACGCGCACCGGGCTTGCCCCCAGCGCCAGCAGCACTCCCGCCCCCGTGCGCCGCTCGTGCGTCGCCATGGCCACCA
>NZ_RAWM01000181.1 GCF_003668875.1 Corallococcus interemptor
GGTAGCGAGACCACTCTTTATACCACTTTTTTTTTTTTTCAAGCGGAAGACGGCATACGAGATTCATGAGCGTCTCGTGGGCTCGGAGAGGTGTATAAGAGACAGCCTGCGCCCGCCGCGGCTCCGGCCGCACCCGCCACGGGTTCCGGCGGACTCCCCAAGGCCCCGGTGGCCGCCGGGGGGCGCAAGCCGCGCATCCTCATCGTGGACGACAGTGAGATGACGGCGCGGATCATCGAAGCGGACCTGGTGTCCAAGGGCTTCGAGGTCCACGTCGCGGACACCGCGGACAAGGCCACGAAGATCATCCTGAAGAAGCAGACGCGCCCGGACCTGGTGCTGCTGGACGTGCGCATGCCCAACGTGAACGGCGAGCAGTTCTGCCGCTTCATCAAGACGAACAGCCTCTTCAAGGGCATCAAGGTGCTGCTGTGCTCCGGTGAGAACGTCGAGGAGCTCCAGCGCATCTGCCGCGAGGCCGGCGCCGACGGCTACATCCCCAAGGACGCCGTCATGGGCAACCTCGTCGCCAAGGAGCTGATGCCCCCTGGCGCCGAGTAGTCACCGCTCGCCTCAGGGCTTCGCCGCGGCCTCGGGCTGCGCGGGCTCCTGGGCCGGGCAGCTCGTCTTCGCGGCCCGCTCCTGAAGCTGGGCCTGGACCTCCGCGGACTTCGCCTCGGAGGGCTTCGCGCTCTCCACGAAGCGCTGGTAGGCGGCCAGCGCCTCGCAGGACTTGCCCAGCGAGTCGTAGGTCTTCACCAGCGAGTTGAGGATGGGGCGCTGGCCGGGCTGCAGGTCGAAGGCCTTCTGCAGCGCCGCCGCGGTCTCCTCCGTGCGCCCCAGCGCCTCCAGCGAGAGGCCGCGCCACACGTGATAGCTCGCGTTGTCCGGCTGCGCGGTGGTCAGCGCGGTGGCGGCCTTGAGCGCCAGCTCCTTCTCCCCGGCGCGCGCGTTGGCCGTGTACGCCAGCTGGAGCAGGACGACGTTGGGGCCGCACTTCTCACCGAACGTGTCCGTCACGCGGGTGAGGCCCTTCAGGTCGCCGGTGTCCAGGAGCAGCTGCCCCAGCTGCTGCGCCTTGGCCTTGTCGCAGGGCGACTCCGCCAGCTCCTCGCGCAGCTTGCGCACGAGCGGCTTCTTGAGGCCGTGATCGAACTCCGGCTCCTCGGGCGCCTTGCTGCACGCACCGAGGACGGCGCCGGAGGAGAGACAGAGGACGGCAACGCGGAACGCGGAACGGGAGGAAGCGGACATGCCTTGCTGCGTAGCCCTTCCCTCCCGGACGGTCAAACCTCCGGTGTGCCGGCGGCGTTCTCCCGCTCATCCAGGCCGCGCGCGAAGTTGCCGATGATGAGCCCCGGCCGCGCCGCCTTCAGCCGGTTGAGGAGCGTGCGGATGCCCACCGGCTCGCCACCCGCGCCCACGCCGCGCGCGACCTCCAGGTACTGGAGCGGATCAATGCACAGCGAGCGCGTCTGAACCTGATCCACGCGGTACTTGCGCACCAGGTTCTCCAGCGCCTGCACCTCGCCCTCGCGGTCGGTGACGCCGGGGAACAGGAGCAGGTTGAGCGCCAGGTACGCGCCCCGCTCACGCGCCAGCGCGATGGACGCCTCCACGTCCTCCCAGCCGTACTTCACCGGCTTGTAGTAGGCCTCGTAGAGCCCCTTGGACGCGGAGTTGAGCGACACGCGCACGGCGTCCAGGCCCGCGTCCAGCAGCGCCTTGAGCCCGTGCGTGAGGCTGGCGTTGGTGTTGATGTTGATGGAGCCCTTGTCCGTCTTCTCGCGCATCAGCCGGATGGACTCCGCGATGAACTTCCAGCGCGTGAGCGGCTCGCCCTCGCAACCCTGGCCAAAGCTCACCATGGTGCGGCCCGGCGCGTTTTCCAGGTGGTACAGGCCGATGGCCGCCATCTCCTCCGCGGAGGGGCCGTCATCCATGCGCTCGTGCGAGGCCGGCGGGCCGTCCGCGGGCTGATCCGAGATGCAGCCCACACATCTCGCGTTGCACATCACCGACGCGGGGATGGCGCCCTCGTCGCGCGCATAGAAGATGTTCTGCGACGTGAAGCACCGGTACAGGAGCGCGCACGTCTTCAGCTGCTTGAGCACGCGGCTGTCCGGGAAGCGCTTCATGTGCGCCGTCACCAGGCCCTTGAGCTCCGGCGTGGAGTACGACTCCGGCTCCCAGTGCGAGCGCCGGTCGGTGTGGATGGCCCACGCGAGCGGCCCCTTCTCTCCCCACGCCGCCGCCGTGTACGCCCACTGCGGCAGCACCGGCCCGCTGCCCTTCACCTCACCCGGCAGGAACGTGCGCGTGTAGCCCGGGGGCAGGAGCGCGCCCACCGCATTGGGCACGAAGGTCTTTCCCCCCACCTTCATCTCGCGCACCAGCTCCAGCTCGCCGGAGTCCGGGTTGAGCCCCACGGGCAGGCGGCCGGGCAGGTGCACCAGGCGCCCGGCCGCTGGCAGGGCGATGGGCTTGTCCTGCGGGGGCACCAGCTCCTCGCCGCTGCGCAGGGTGGCGATGAGGTAGGGATGCTCCATGACCCGGCCCTTGGGGTCCGCGAAGAGCAGTTTCGGCGCGTGCGTCATGCGCCGTTAACTAACACGGGTGGGCCGGCCTGCGTCCAACGCCTCGCGTCATGTGGATGGATGAATGAGGCCCATCACGGCCGGTCCCCTTCCTCGCCCGTGCGCGCCTTGAAAGCGCTCATGCCCTGGTCTATGGGTCCGCCACGTTTTCCAGGCAGTCCCCCATTCGTCGGAGGCAGTCGTGATCGTCGGAGTCCCCAAGGAGATCAAAACCCGCGAGTACCGTGTCGGCATGGTGCCTGCGGGCGTGCGCGCGCTCACCATGGCGGGGCACACGGTGCTGGTCGAGACGAACGCTGGCGTCGGCTCCGGCATCCCGGATTCGGAGTACCAGCGCGTCGGCGCGCAGATCATCTCCAGCGCGGATGAAGTGTGGAAGCGCGCGGAGATGGTCTGCAAGGTGAAGGAGCCCATCGCGCCCGAGTACGAGCGCATGCAGCCCGGGCAGATCGTCTACACGTACTTCCACCTGGCCGGCGTGGACCCGGAGCTGACCAAGACGCTCATCAAGAAGAAGGTCACCGCGGTCGCGTACGAGACGCTGCAGCTGGATGACGGCAGCCTCCCGCTGCTCAAGCCCATGTCCGAGGTGGCCGGCAAGATGGCCATCCAGGTCGGCGCCGCGTGCCTGGAGAAGGCCCACGGCGGCAAGGGCATCCTCCTGGGCGGCGTGCCCGGCGTGCGCCGCGGCCGCGTGGCCGTCATCGGCGGTGGCGTGGTGGGCCTGTGCGCCGCCAAGGTCGCCGTCGGCATGGGCGCGGAAGTGACCATCCTGGACGTGAACCTGGAGCGCCTCACCTACCTGGACGACGTGTTCCTCGGCCGCGCGCAGACGCTGGCCTCGGACACGGAGTCCATCGCGCGCACCGTGCGCGAGTCGGACCTCGTCATCGGCGGCGTGCTCATCCCCGGCGGCAAGGCCCCGAAGCTGGTGTCGCGCGAGCTGATTGGTGAGATGGAGCCCGGCTCCGTCGTCGTCGACGTGGCGGTGGACCAGGGCGGCTGCATCGAGACCTGCAAGCCCACCACGCACGACAACCCCACCTTCACCGTGAGCGACGTCGTCCACTACTGCGTGGCGAACATGCCCGGCGCGGTGCCCCAGACGTCCACCTTCGCGCTCACCAACACCACCCGCCCCTACTCGCGGAAGATCGCCGACCTGGGCCTGGTGGAGGCCGTGAAGTCCGACCGTGCCCTCCAGCGCGCCATCAACACCTACAACGGCCACATCACCTACGAGGCCGTCGCCAAGGACATGGGGTACGACTACGTGCCCCTGATGGACGCCCTCAGCGGCAAGAAGTGAGCTGAAGGCCGCCTGCCCCACAGCCGGCCAGCCACGTGCTGGCCGGTTGTCGGCATCGGACCCTGGGACGGGTGGGACGTCCGGTTCCCACCCTGAGGAATAAATGATCCCGCCGGGCGTCTCCGCACTCCAGAAGCGGGCATGCGGGCGGCGTGGCAGGGGAAAGCGTTGTTGACCCGTCTGTTCCGGTGCATAGATTGACCGTTAGGCAGGCGACGCATTCCCCAATCATTTCGGGCCCCTGGAAGGCGGGAGCATGATGCTGGACTTCAGGCAACCCAACCGGACGAAGCAGGAATTCGAAGAGCTGGCGCTGGCGCACCTGGACCCGCTCTATTCAGCGGCGCTCCGGTTGACCAAGAACGAGCGCGACGCCGAGGACCTGGTGCAGGACACCTGCATGCGGGCCTACCGCTTCTTCGACAAGTTCGAGCGCGGGACCAACATCAAGGCCTGGCTCTTCAAGATCCTCACGAACACCTTCATCAACCGCTATCGCCGCAAGGTGAAGGAGCGCACGGTGGTGGAGGGCGTGGAGCGCGAAGCGGTGCATGAGCGCTTCGTGAGCCGGGACGCGACGGACTTCGCGGCCAACCCGGAGCAGTACTTCTTCGACCGGCTCCTGTCGGACGACGTGCTGCGCGCCATCGACTCGCTGCCCATCGACTTCCGGCTGGTGGTCATCCTCGCGGACCTCCAGGAGTTCTCCTACAAGGAGATCGCGGAGATCCTGGAGTGCCCCGTGGGCACGGTGATGAGCCGCCTCTTCCGCGGCCGCAAGCTCCTGCAGAAGACGCTGCGCGAGTACGCGGAGGGCCAGGGTGTGTTCCGGCACGACGGTGAGCCGGTCCAGGCCCCGGCGGACCTGGAAGAGTTCCGGCGCCGGAAGAAGGCAGGCTAGAAAGAGGTTGGAGGGGCGTCGCAATCCCCCTCCAGACCACCTCATCGAGCGCCCATGACCTGCCAGGAACTCGAGCGGTTGCTGTATCCGTACCTCGACGGCGAATTCCAGCCCGAGGAACGCCACGACGTGGAGTCGCATCTCGAAGGCTGCGAAGCGTGTGTCGCGCGCGTGGACGAGGAGATGCAGCTGCGTCAGACGCTTCGCCGCGCGGCGAAGCACGCTGTCTCCGCCCAGGGCACGCGCGCGCCGGCGTCGCTGCGCGCGGGCATCCAGTCCGGCCTGCACCGCGAGCACCGCCGCGCGCAGGTGGGCCAGTGGCTGCGCGTCGGGGCCATGGCCCTGGTGGTGGTGACCGTGAGCGGCGGCTGGATGACGTACCAGTCCGGCAAGGCGCAGAAGGCCACCATCCTGGAGGCCGTGCAGCGCCACACGCGCCAGCGTCCCCTGGAGTTCGTCGCGGGCACGCCGGAGCAGATCGAAGCGTGGTTCAACGACAAGGTGGAGCACCGCATCACCCTGCCCCGCCTGCAGCAGGCGCGGCCCGTGGGCGCGCGCTTCTCCACGCTCAACGGCCAGGAAGTCGTCTACGTCAGCTACGAGACGCAGCCCCGCCTCACCAACGAGCCCAAGCGCAACATCGGCGTGTTCGTCTATCCGGCGACGGGCCAGCGGGTGATCAAGGACGAGGGCCCCACGGTGGAGAACGTCGCCGTGGACTCGAGCCAGGCGTACAACGTCGTGACGTGGCGTGATCAGGACGTCACCTACGAGCTGGTGACGGACCTGGACGACGCGGCCATCCTGCAGATGCTGCGGGATCAGGAGCACCGCTCCAACGGGCTCGTGCGCCCCGCGCAGGTGAAGCCCGCGGTGAGCGTGCAGCCTGTGTCGCTACAGCCCTGAAGCCCTCGCACCAGCGAGGGCTTGCGTGGTCGCCTGCTCAACTGAATACCGGGCGTTGCGCCCGGTGTGAAGATTGACGGTCCCAGGCATGGCCGATAGCCTCGACGGCGTCTTCACTCTCGCGCGCCGCCGCTGCTGTCCTTCTTGGCGTCACACCGCGCGCCGCACCCCCAGGATGGCCGTCCCTTCATGTCCAAGCGAATCCTGATCGTCGAAAGCGACGCCACCCTCGCCACCACCCTGCAGCAGGCCCTGGAGGCGCGGGGCTTCTCCGCGCAGACGACGGGCGACGGCAAGGGCAGCGTGGAGCTGATCCGCCGCGAGCGCCCCGACCTCGTGGTGCTCGCGGTGGACCTGTCCGCGGGACAGAACGGCTACCTCATCTGCGGCAAGCTGAAGAAGGACGACGAGCTGAAGACGGTGCCCATCGTCATCATCGGCAACCCGGACGGCTTCGCGGCGCACGGCAAGCTCAAGGCGCGCGCGGACGAGTACGTGGCGAAGCCGGTGGACGCGAACGTCCTGATTGATCGCGTGGGCGGCGTCATCGGCTTCCCGGAGCCGCCGGTCAGCAACGAGGTGGTGGACGAGAGCCTCACGCTGGACTCGCTGGGCGAGGAGCCCTCGACGGACTTCGGCGAGGAGATCGCCGTCGACACGGGTGAAGAGCCCGCCGTGGCCGGGGAAGACCTGGACATGCTCGACGACGCCTTCAGCGACATGTCCGAGCCCGTGACGGGCACGCCCGAGGAGCCCGTGGTGGCGCCTCCGGAGGAGATGGAGACCCCGTCCGGCCTGGAGGAGATCTCCGCGCTGGACTCGCTGGGTCCGGACAGCAGCGATGACTCGCTGGACATGCTGGGCGGCCTGGACGAGCCGGAGGAGAAGACCGTCGTCGGCTTCATGCCGCCGGTGGATCCGGAGCCCGTCGCCGCCGCCCGCCGCCACGCCCCGTGCGGTCGCCGCTCCGGTGACGCCGGCCGCCGCGCCGGGCCCCTCCGCCGCGGACCTGGCGGAGCTGCGCAACCTGCGCGCGAAGGTGGCGGAGCTGCAGAGCGCGCTGGAGGACTCGCGCGCGGAGACGACCCAGGTCGAGGAGCGCGTGCAGTCGCTGGAGTCCGAGCTCCAGGCGAAGGCCACGGAGCTGGAGGCGTCCCGCTCCACCGCCGGCAAGAGCGACAAGGACACCTTCGCGCTGCGCGACACCGTCAACAAGCGCGACAAGGAGATCCTCCGCCTCAAGTCCGAGCTGAACCAGAAGGACCAGGAGATCATCGAGCTGAAGGATCAGCACCTGGAGCTGGAGCAGAAGGCCTCCACCTCCGAGGAGGAGCTGAACCGCCGCGACGCGCAGATCAAGACGCTCACCTCGCGCACCGAGCAGCTCACCTCGGAGCGCAAGCGCGTGGATCAGCAGCTGGCCACCGCGAAGGAGGAGGCGCGCGGCGCCACCGCGCAGCTGAGCGCGCTCCAGACGGAGCTGGATCAGCACCAGGCCCAGGCCCAGGCGCTCCAGGGCGAGGCGGACAGCCTGCGCGCCCAGGTGGCCCAGCTGGACGCGGACCTCCAGGCGGTGCGCGACGAGGCGGAAGGCCTGCGCTCGCAGGTGGAGGCGGCGCAGGGCGAGCTGGAGGGCCTGCGCGGCCAGCTGGAGCAGGCCCAGGCGGACCTGTCCAACCAGAGCGCCCAGGCGGCCGCGGAGGCGGACGGCCTGCGTGCGCGCATCACCGAGCTGGAGCAGGCGGCGGTGCGCAACGAGGAGCGCGTGACGAAGCTCTACGCGCGCATCAAGGGCGACGAGAAGCTGCGCGAGAAGACCAAGAAGGCGCTGGCCATCGCGCAGCAGCTGCTGGACGAGCCGGGCACCTCCGTGGGCGACGACGCCGACGAGGAAGCCGCGGCCTGAAGCGGCGGCACCGGAGCCTCAGGGGGAAGGCGCGGAACACCGCCCTCCCCCACTCCAGCCTCCCGCGTTACTTCCCGGCCTCCTTCTTGGGGGCCGTTTTCTTTTCGTGCAGCTTCTTGGCGAAGGACTGCACGGCGGCGGGCACGTTCTTGTCGCGGGACAGGTCCTTGAGCTCCGCGTCGCGCAGCGTGTTGAGGAACTTCATGGTGACGGTGAGCGGCACCTTGGGGTTCTTCACCAGCGCGAGCTTCACCTTCTGCATCTTCGTCCACTCGCGGTTGTTGTAGATGACGCGCAGCACGTCCTCGTTGATGGCGCGGTTGGCGGCGCACGCGAGCACTTCGCCGTCGGTGATGCGGGGGCTGCGGATGACGGCCACGCAGACGAGCTTGTTGGTGTCGCGGATGAGGGCGGAGCGGGCCTCCTTGTTGCCCAGCGTGCCCAGCTTGATCTTCTCCGCGATGGACATCTTCATGATGCGCTGCGCGAGCGTCAGGCGCTTGCCGTCCTCCATGGGGGCGGCGTCCTCGGCCTGCGCGTCCGCGCCCAGCTCCTGGAGCACCTCCTCCGCGGTGGGGCCCGGGTCCGGCGGCGCGGCGGCGGCCTGCGGGCCGTAGATGCGCACCCGGGCAGCCTGCATGGCGGGCACGTCCGCCAGCACCAGGCCGCTGCGCACCGCGAAGTCGCAGACGCTGTCCACGAGCGACGCGGGGACGCCGGGGTTGGCGCACAGGTTGCGGACGATGTCCTCCTTGCGCAGCAGGCGCAGCTGGTTCTGGGAGATGATCTCCGCCACCTTCGGACTGCACGTGGCGGCCACCGCGGAGACGGCGTCGTCCGGCGTCTCCGGGTTGAGGACCAGCATCTCCGCGTAGGCCTCCTTGTCCTTGAGCAGGTCCAGGAAGTAGCCCAGTACGACGGGCTGCACGCCCTCGTCGCGCAGCGCGGAGCCGAGGATGCGGTCCGGCAGCCCCGCGGACGTCTTGGTGGCCGTCTCGCGCACGCCCGCGTCCGGGTCGAACGTGAGCATGTAGAGCGCGCCCAGCATGTCCGCCGGGTTGAGCGGCACCAGCGACTTGGCCGCCATCATCCGCAGGGGCACGGGGGCGTTGGGGTCCACGTGCTTGCGCAGGTTGGGCGGCAGGAACTCCGCGTTGAAGGGGCAGCCCGGGGGCGGGGCCGGAATGCTGGGGTCGGCGGCGGCGGTGCTCATGTCGCGTGATTCCTTCCGTAGATGATGCGCAGCCCCTCCAGGGTGAGGAACTCATCCACCTCCTGGATGGCCTTCGATTCACTGGCCACCAGCGGGGCCAGGCCCCCGGTGGCCACCACTTTCGCGGAGAAGCCCATCTCCGCCTCCATCCGCGCGCACATGCCGTCCACCAGGCTCACGTAGCCATAAACCAGGCCGGCCTGCATGGAGTGCACGGTGTTGCGGCCCACCACGTGCGTCGGGCGCGCGAACTCGACGCGAGGCAGCTTGGAGGCGTTCTGGAACAGGGCCTCCATGGAGATGTTGATGCCGGGGCAGATGGCGCCGCCCAGGTACTCGCCCTTGGGCGTGACGGCGTCCAGCGTCGTCGCGGTGCCGAAGTCCACCACGATGAGGCCGCGGCGGTGCTTCTCGTAGGCGGCGACGGCATTGACGATGCGGTCCGCGCCCACCTCGCGCGGGTTGTCGTAGAGGATGGGCATGCCCGTCTTCACGCCCGGGCCCACGAACATGGGGCGCGTCTTGAAGTAGCGCTCGCTCATCTTCTCCAGGATGAACTGGAGCGGCGGCACCACACTGGAGACGGCGACGGCCTTCACCTGGTTCGCATCGACGCCGCTCCACGCGAAGAGCTGGCGCACGAGGATGCCGTACTCGTCCGCGCTCCGGCGCGCGCTCGTCTCCAGGCGCCAGTGGTCCAGGAGCCGCCGGCCCTCGTACACGCCCAGGACGGTGTTGGTGTTGCCGACGTCGATGGCCAGGAGCATCAGGGGCGCACTCTAGCGCTGGG
Source organism: Corallococcus interemptor (assembly GCF_003668875.1). GTDB lineage: Bacteria > Myxococcota > Myxococcia > Myxococcales > Myxococcaceae > Corallococcus > Corallococcus interemptor. Next base: position 9,623 of record NZ_RAWM01000181.1, read on the forward strand.
GCCGCAGCTGCTCCACGTCCCCCGCCAGCACGCGCTCCACGCGGCCGTCCGCCAGGCGCACCAGCAGGGCGCCCGTGGGGTCGATGTCCTCCGCGAACCCCTCCCAGTCCCCCCGGTCCGTCCGCACCCGGACGGGGACGCCCAACGTGCTGGAGAGCGCCTTCCACCGGGCGCGCACCGCGTCGAAGCCGGTGGCCTGGTACGTGTCCAGCCAGGTCTCCAGCCGGTTCCACAGGGCCGCCGTGAAGGGCGCGCGGGCCACGGGCCGCCCCAGCGCCAGGGCGAGCGACGTGGCCGTGGCGCGCAGCTCGTCGGGGAAGTGCTCCTCCCCGGCGTTGAGGTTCACCCCCACGCCCACGATGACGAAGTGCACGCGCTCGGGCTCGGCGGACAGCTCCGTGAGGATGCCGGCCACCTTCCGGCCGCCAATCTGCACGTCGTTGGGCCACTTGATGGCGGCGTCCGCGCCCGCCTCGCGCAGCGTCTCCGCCAGGGCCACGGCGGCCACCAGCGTGAGCTCCGGCGCGCGCTGCGGGGGCAATTCCGGCCGGAGGATGGCGGAGAAGTACAGGTTCAAATTCGGCGGGGACACCCAGGCGCGGCCCCGGCGGCCCTTGCCCGCCGTCTGCTGCTCGGCGGCCACCACGGTGCCGTGCACGGCGCCGTCCTGGGCCAGCCGGAAGGCCGCCGCGTTGGTGGAGCCGATGGTGTCGTGGTGGTGCAGCACGCGGCCCACCGCGCGCGTGGCGAGCAGCGGGTGGACTTCCAGCCCGGAGATCCGGTCCGGCCGGCCCACCAGCCGGTAGCCCTTCGCGGGCACGGCTTCGATGCGGTAGCCCTTCAGCCGCAGGGCCTCCACGTGCTTCCACACCGCCGTGCGCGACAGGCCCAGCCGGTTGGACAGCGCCTCACCGGAGATGAAGCCCTCCCCTCCTTCCGCGAGGAAGTTGAGGATGCGCGCGTCCTGCGAGAGCTCGTTCGTCGTCTCCACGGCTTTCAGTTCGCGGGAGCGGCCGGGGTGCTGGCTGCATCCGCCTTGTAGGAGATGAGCTCCAGCTCCGTCTGGGGCACGCGCTTGCCCTCGTGCTCCGTGGCCACGTCCACGCGGACCAGGCCCACGCCGGCGGCGAAGGTCATCGTGTTGACGAGCGTCGTCTGCGCGTCGACCTTGTTGCGGCCCTCCACGCTCACGCAGTTGGGGAAGGAGCCCGCGGGCACCTTGCAGGGGAAGCCCACCTGCACCAGCTGGTAGCGCTCCGTGGAGGACACGGACACGACGTTGTTCCAGCCGCGCCCGGCCTCCAGCGGGCCGCGCAGCAGGTAGCGCTTGGGGTCGCGCAGGCCGTAGGCGTCCACCGTCAGTTGGCCGCCCTGGTTGTCCACGAAGAAGCCGTCCTGCTCCTTGACGATCTCCACCGTGACGGGTTTGTCGTCGCGGCCGTCAATGCGGTACGTCCACGCGTTGCCCACGGCCAGCGGGTAGTACTGGGCAATGGACTCGGGCGAGGGGCGCGCGTCCGAATCCACGCGCTTCGCGCAGCCGGAGCCCACGAGGGAAGAGGCCAGGAGGGCCAGGCCCCCCACCATCGACAGCGATTGCTTCATCATGCGCTTAGGGGTCCGCGTGGCCCTGGCCACGCGCCTCCGCGGTTGCGTGGTTGCGTGATGCGTAGAGCGTGTCCAGCGCCTGCTGCGCGGCGGCCTGCACCGACGGCGTGTCGTGGCCCTGGGCCACGGTGTAGAGGTACGCCTCCGCCTCCGGGCCGCCAATCTCGCCCACGGCGAAGACGATCTCCTGCAGGAAGCCCGAGTCCTTGCCGCGCGCCAGGTCGATGAGCGCCGGCACCGCGCTCTTCGCCTTCATCTCCGCCAGCGCGCCAATGGTGCGGCGCACCTGATCCGCGTCGCTGGTGTCCTTGAGGCGTTCAATCAAGAGCGGCGCGGCGGCCGGGTGCTTGCGCTCGGCCAGCGTCCGCAGGGCGAACTCGCGGACGCGCGCGTCCGTGGCCTGGAGGTCCGCCACCAGCGCCTCGTCCGCGCGGTCCAGCGCGGCCAACTGCAGCACCGCGGACTCCGTCACCTGGCGCAGCACGCTCTCCAGCGCGGCGCGCATGGCCGTCCGCCGTCCGTCCGCCGAGTCCTCCTCCACCGCCGCCTCGCCCAGGCCGACGATTTCGTAGCGCTGGGGCGTGTTGCCGCCGAAGCGCTCCAGGGAGAGGTTGGCGCCCACCTCCGCGAAGCTGTGCGGGTTGCCGTCCTTCAGCACCTCGCGGGTGAAGGGCACCTCCAGCGACAGCCGCCAGGGACGGGCCTTCTTGGGGGCTTCGTCGCCCACCCGCTCGAAGCGGCCGGAGGTCTCCAGCGCGTCATCGAAGAGATCCCTCACGCCTTCCGGGCCGAAGCCCAGGAGGGCGTTGTCCCGCAGGGTGGCCCCGGCCAGCTCCACCGGCGCCACCGGATAGCGCGGGGCCTGCGAGCGGCAGGCCCCGAGGAACAGCACGCAGGAGGTAAGCAGCAGGGCCGGCTTCATGGCCCCCCCAGGCTAACACTCCCGCGTCCACCGCACCTGATTCCGTGCGGGGGATCAGCCTTCCTTGTTGCCCTCGGACGAGCCGTCCGTCCCAGGCGGCACCGGCGCTTCGTGCACCTCACGGGCCTCGCGGACCTCCACGGGCTGCGGGGCCGCTTCGTCGGTGGCCTCTTCCGGAGGCAGCGCCTGCGCGGCGACCGGGGTCACCGCGTCGGACGCGGCGTGCGCGGCTTCGGCCCGGGCCCGCGCGGCTTCGTCGGACTCCGGCGCGGCCTGCACCGCATCGCCCGCATGCCAGGCATTGCCCGCGGCGGGCGGCGTGGCGGCGGCCTCACCGTTCGAGGGGCTGGCGGACGCATCCGTCGTCACGGGCAGCGCTTCACCCGCGAGCGCGACCTGCTCACCGGTGACGCTGCCACCCGGCGACGGCGCGGCGATGCCACCCGAGGCCTCACCCTCGCCAACGGTGGCTCCGGCCTGAGCGGCCTCGCCCTCACCGGCGGGAGCACCGGCCTCACCCGCGGGCGCGCCCTCCGCTCCGCGCGTGCCACGGCCGCGACGGCCCCGGCGGCGGCGGCGGCGGCGCTTGCGGTCGGAGGCGGAGCCCTCGGCGGCGCCGGCCTCGGCACCCTCCTTGGCTCCACCCACGAAGGCGCTGGCGGCCTCCAGGTCCTCGTCCTCACCCTCGTCATCGCCCTCCTCGGAGTCGTCCTCCTCCGAAGTGGGCGTGAACCCGGCGGCGGCCGGCGGCGCGGGGGCCACCGGCGAGGCCTTGGCCTCGGCGCCCTCGGTGCCGGACTGGGCGGCTTCGCGAGCCTCGGCGCGCTCGCGCTGACGGTCGCGGCGGCGCTCGGAGCGCTCCTGACGGTCGCCGCGCTCCGGACGCTCCGCGCGCTCGGGCTTGTCGGCGGAGGCGGCCACCTCCCCCTCGCCGCCCTCCTCGCGGGCCTGCTTCTCGCTCTTGCGCTCCTCGCGGCGGCGCTGGGCCTCCTCGGCGTCCAGCTTCGCGGCCTCGAAGAAGCGCTCGTCGATGTCGTACAGCTCCACCTGGGTGACGGTGACGGCCGTCTTGGCCTCCAGGAACTTCTCGCCCAGGGCGTCACCGCACCACAGCATCACCAGCGAGCCATTGGCCTGCGCTTCCGAGCGCGCGTCGCCGCGCACCTCGCCCGCGCTGACCAGCAGGCCCACCTGCGCCGAGTAGTGGCCCAGGTCGCGCCGCAGCTCCTGCACCGTCTTGCGGTCGATGCCCGGCATGCCCTTGAGCATGCGGACCGCGTAGCGCAGCTCCACGCTGCCCTCGCGCTTGCGCGCGGTGAGCAGGGGGCCTTCCTTGGAGCGCTTGGCGACCTTCAGCTCGCGGAAGCCCAGCCCGTGCATCATCTTCACGACGGACTTCTCGAAGGTGCCCACGTCCGCGTCGCCCAGGCGCTTGCGCAGCCCGCGAGCGACCGCCCGGCGCGCGTCCTTGAGGGCCGTGCGCGCGGTGGTGATGAGGGCCTCGTCGACGAGCGGCTCCCCGGCGGCGGCGGGCTTGCCCAGCACCGGGCGGCCCCCCTCCAGCGGGATGCCCAGGGCCTGCGCGAAGGCGGCCTGGAGCTCCAGGGGCGGCGCCTCGCTCGGCGCGCCCGCGCGCTCCAGGGACACCTCGCCGGTCTCCTGGTTGAAGGCGTACTGGGGGCGGCGGCCCGCGTCGATGCGGCGCTGGTTGTCCTCCAGCAGGGCGGTGAGCACCGCCTCCACCGTGGTCTCCTCCGCGCACAGCTCCTTGGCCTTGGCGCGTTCGATGAGCTGATCCGTGCGCAGCCCGGCTTCCGCCTCGCTGAGGATCTCGAACACCACCTCCGGCAGCGGCGGGAAGCGCTTGCGGCGTCCACCCCGCTCCTCGTCGCCCTCGTCACGGCGGCGCTTGCGCTCCGTGCCACGGCCCGACGCGCGGACGTTGTCCGTGCGGGGCTCCGGGTGACGCTCCACGGGCCGCAGCGGAGGAAGCTCCTCCTCCGGATGCGGCTCCATCACGCCCGTCTGTGCAAGTGCCTCGAGGTCCTCGGAGAGCGACCAGTCCGTCAAAGCGAAGGTATCCTTCGCCGTGACAATCACCTTGCGATCCCGCGTCCGTCGCGCCATGGCGGCCAGTCGCGACAGCATCGTCACTTCCGGCGTCTTACCAATGTGGGACAGCAGGCTCAGCTGGATGGACTTCTCCGTGATCTCAAGGAAATGCAGGGGGCGACCTTCGCTCTCCAGAACACGGAGCGCGGCCTCGTAAAATGTCATCGAGTATTCCCCAAGAATTCCGAACGGTTACAAAAATGTAGGTCCGTATGGGCGGCGGATGCTAGCCACCGCTAAACTGGCTTGTCAACGAACGTCAATGACCCGTCTCCGCATCGGACACCATTGGAAGCGCGAACCGTCAGCCTCCCCGCTCGATTCCATCGCGCTGGAACTGGACGGCGTGAACCTGTTGTCCGGGGCGGTGGAGGAGCCCCTGGCGGAGGTCGTCCCCGCCCTGGTGGAGGCGGTGGCGGCCCTGCACGCGGGGAAGCAGCGGCTGGCGCAGGTGTCGCTGACGGAGGCGCACCTGGAGCTGGTGTTGCGGCGCGTCGGGCCGGACATCGAGCTGTCGGTGGCCAGCCTCGCCCGGCCCGCCCACCTCTTGCGCCCGCCCATCCGGGTGGATGCAGAAGAGCTGACGAAGGCCACGCGCCAGAGCGGCCAGAGGTTCCTCCAGGACGTGACGAAGCTCGCGCCCAAGGCCCTGTCCGCCACGGCCGCCCGGAAGCTGGGCGAGGCGCTCCAGGGCCTGGGCAAGGCCGAGC
>NZ_RAWM01000182.1 GCF_003668875.1 Corallococcus interemptor
CCTGTTGTCCTGCGTGCCGCCCCCCTCCAACGACGACGGGTGACGACGGGGGCGGAGGGTCCGGGGCCGTGAAGGTCCGTCCCGCCGCCGGCCCGCCGCCACCCGTGTGCCACGTCCGGGGGGAGGAGGTGGGTGCGTCTGTCTACCGGTAGCGCGGGATGTTGCGGGCCACGTGCAGGGCCCACGCCTCCGCGGAGTCCAGCTCCGCGCGGGCCTCCGCGTAGCGGTCCTTCGCCGCTTCGCTGGCGTCGTTGGCGAAGATGGCGTCGTGCAGCTCCTTCTGGGCGCGGGTCAGCCGCAGGCTGGTCTGCAACCACAGCCGGGCCGCCATGCGCGGGGTAATCACCACCTGGGTGGGATCCCACACCTCCAGCGCGGCGTAGTCAGCGGAGGACAGCTCTTCGGAGTGGGGGGCCTGCTCGGTTTGTCCGTTCATGCCCGGATGTTCGCCATGGATTTGGGGCAGGGCATCCGGGCCGCCTGGGCAGGAAGACGGCCACTGGTGAGCAGTCGAGGACAGTTCCTTCATCCCCCGGGGTACTCGCATTCCTTGATTTGCGGGAAAACTCAATACAGTGAGGCTGGGGAATGCTTCCCACATTGCAACGATGGAGGGACCGGGTGGCGTTCTTCTAGAATCCTCCGCTCCATTCGTGAAGTGAGAGGGATTACCTGGACCAGAACACCCTGAACAAGCTGCTCACCGTCGGCGTCCAGAACGGGGCTTCGGACATCCACTTCCGTCCTGGGGACCCGCCCATCTACCGCGTGAACGGTGTGCTGCGGCCGTTGAAGATGGAAAAGCTCCAGGCGGATCACACGAAGCAGGTGGCGCTGCACGTGATGAATGATCCGCTGATGAAGGCGCAGATCGACAGTGTGCAGGAATGCGACTCGTCCTACAGCCTCCCCGGTGTCGCGCGTTTCCGGGTGAACATCTACCGGCAGCGCGGCTCGCTGGCCTGCATCCTGCGCATCATCCCGGATGAGATCCCCAGCATCGACGGTCTGGGATTGCCGCAGGTGCTCAAAACCATCGCCGGCAACGAGCGCGGGCTGGTGCTGGTGACGGGGGCCACGGGGTCCGGCAAGAGCTCCACGCTGGCGTCGATGATCAACCACATCAACCACACGGAGAGCCTGCACATCCTCACCATCGAGGACCCCATCGAGTTCATCTACAAGAACGTGAAGTCCTCCATCTCCCAGCGCGAGATTGGCCCGGACACGGCGAACTTCGCCATCGCGCTGCGCGCGGCGCTGCGTCAGGACCCGGACGTCATCCTGGTGGGCGAGATGCGCGACACGGAGACCATCGACATCGCGCTGAAGGCGTCCGAGACGGGCCACCTGGTGCTGTCCACGGTGCACACCACGGACGCGTCGCGCACCATCAACCGCCTGGTGTCCGTGTTCCCCGCGGAGGAGCAGACCATGGTGCGCATGCGCCTGGCGGACTCGCTCAAGGCGACCGTCTCCCAGCGCCTGTTGCCCAGGGCCACCGGCAAGGGCCGCACGGTGGCGCTGGAGATCATGGTGCAGACGAAGACGGTGGAGCAGTACATCCGCGACGACCGCGCCGCGGAGCTCAAGGACGTCATCGAGAAGGGCCGCGACATGTTCGGCATGCAGTCCTTCGACCAGCACCTGACGCAGCTGTACCGCGCGGGAGACATCACCCTGGAGACGGCGCAGAGCGCGGCCTCCAACCCGGCGGACTTCCAGCGCGCGCTCGAGTTCGATTGAGAGCGCACGCCGGAAGTTGAATCAGCGGCCTACTTCTTCGCGGACGGCTTGTTGATGTTCGCGAAGAAGTCGTTGCCCTTGTCGTCCACGACGATGAAGGCCGGGAAGTCGACCACGTCGATCTTCCACACGGCCTCCATGCCCAGCTCGGCGTACTCCAGCACCTCCACCTTCTTGATGCAGTCCTGCGCCAGGCGCGCCGCCGGGCCACCGATGGAGCCCAGGTAGAAGCCGCCGTGCTTCTTGCAGGCCTCCGTGACGGCCGGGGAGCGGTTGCCCTTGGCGAGCATCACGAAGCTGCCGCCCTCCGCCTGGAACTGATCCACGTACGCGTCCATGCGGCCCGCGGTGGTGGGGCCGAAGGAGCCGGACGCGTAGCCCTCGGGCGTCTTCGCCGGGCCCGCGTAGTAGACCATGTGGTCCTTGAGGTACTGGGGCATGCCCTCGCCCCGGTCCAGGCGCTCCTTGATTTTGGCGTGCGCGATGTCGCGCGCCACCACCAGCGAGCCGGACAGCGACAGGCGCGTCTTGATGGGGTAGCGCGACAGCTCCGCGCGCAGGTCGCTCATGGGGCGGTTCAGGTCCAGCTTCACCACGTCGCCGGACAGGTCCGCGTCCTTCGTCTCCGGCAGGTACTTCGCGGGGTCCGTCTCCAGCGCCTCCAGGAAGACGCCGTCACGGGTGATCTTCCCCAGCGCCTGGCGGTCCGCCGAGCACGACACGGCGATGGCCACCGGGCAGGACGCGCCGTGGCGGGGCAGGCGGATGACGCGCACGTCGTGGCAGAAGTACTTGCCGCCGAACTGCGCGCCAATGCCGGTGCGCTGCGTGAGCTTGAGCACCTCCTGCTCCAGCTCCACGTCGCGGAAGCCCCGGCCCAGCGCGTTGCCGCTGGTGGGAAGCGTGTCCAGGTAGCGCGCGGAGGCGTACTTCGCCGTCTTCAGCGCGAACTCCGCGGACGTGCCGCCCACCACGATGGCCAGGTGGTACGGCGGGCACGCGGCGGTGCCCAGCGAGCGGATCTTCTGCTCCAGGAACGCCAGCAGGCTCTGCGGGTTGAGGACGGCCTTCGTCTCCTGGAAGAGGTAGCTCTTGTTCGCGGAGCCGCCGCCCTTGGCCATGAAGAGGAACTTGTAGGCGTCGCCGTCGGTCGCGTAGAGCTCGATCTGCGCGGGCAGGTTGTTGCCCGTGTTGACCTCCTTGTACATGTCCAGCGGCGCCATCTGCGAGTAGCGCAGGTTCGACGTGAGGTACGTGTCGAACACGCCCCTGGAGATGGCCGCCTCGTCGCCGCCGCGGGTGAGGACGTACTGGCCCTTCTTGCCCATCACGATGGCGGTGCCGGTGTCCTGGCAGGAGGGCAGCACGCCGCCCGCGGCGATGTTCGCGTTCTTGAGCAGCTCCAGCGCCACGAACTTGTCGTTGGACGACGCCTCCGGGTCCTGGAGGATGTTGTTGAGCTGCTGCAGGTGCCCGGGCCGGAGCAGGTGCGAGATGTCCCGCATGGCCTCGCGCGTGAGCAGCGTCAGGGCCTCCGGCTCCACCTGGAGGAAGGTGCGGCCAGCGGCCTCGAACGTGGAGACGCCTTCCTTCGTGAGGAGGCGGTAGGGCGTCTCGTCCTTGCCAAGCGGCAGCATGTCCTGGAACTGGAAGTCACTCATCGCGGGCTTTGTCTCTTCGAGAAGGGGTGGACGGGCGGGGACTCTACTCACGGGGCGGCGCGCGGGGCGGCACTTCGTAGAGGTAGACGGGCGTGCGGTAGAGGTCCTGGAGCCGCACGCTGCGCACGGGCGCCCAGCCCCGGAGTCCGAACGTGTGGCTCAGGATGCGAGCGCCCACGGGAAGCTCGGCCGCGAAGCGGGGCTCCAGGCGCTTCATGATGCCCGGGGACAGGTAGCAGACGACGCAGGCCGCGTCCTGGAAGGACGCGGCGAAGAAGTCCCCGTGCAGGAGCGTGAGGTTCGCGCGAGGGAAGAGCCGCTGGCGCAGCCGGCTGAAGAGCCAGGGCAGCCAGGACAGCTCGTACGCGACGATGCGCGCCTCGGGGCAGTGGTCCGCCAGGTTGAAGGCCACGTCCCCCCAGCCCGAGCCCAGGTCCAGCACCGTGCCCCGCGTGTCCCCAGGCAGCATGGCCAGCAGTGCCCGCCGCACCCGGGGCGAGCTGGGCATGGGCGGCGCGCCGGTGCGCAGCGTGGAGACGACGATGGACAGCACCCCCAGCAGGAGCACCGTCCAGAGCAGCATCAGGAGGAGGGGGCCGGTCGCGCTCACGGTTCAGCGCGCATCATCGCGCGGGGCGCCTTCGCGTGGGACCCTACCTGCGGGGATGCTGACCGGCGTCCACGCGGACCACGCGCGAAGCGCTGACGTCCGGCTGGGCGGCGACGGGGGTGGGGGCGGGCTCGTCGAAATCGAAGAGGGCGCGGCCCAACACAAGGCACATCGCGGCCCCTACGCAGAGTGCCAGCACATGGAAGTAGTACGCCATGGAGCGCGAGTCCAAGCATGGACCGTACCATCCGCGACCCTCCTCGGAAGGTGGGGGCCAAAGTGCCCCGGTTGTGTCCTTCCTGGCTACAAGGCCGGTCCACAGGTGGCCCCCCAGGCAACAGCCCCCTCACGCGGGGTTGAACCCTTCGCTTCCGACGGTTTTCACCCCGGGCCCCGGGAGACTCAGACGGAGGGCGCGGACTCGGTGGCGTCCGGTTCGGGGAGGGGCGGCTTGTGGGCGGCGGACTCCAGCCGGTCCACGTTGCGCAGCTCCGGGAAGAGCCAGGCCCAGAGGCCCACGACGACGAGCGTGCCCACGGCGCCAATCACCACCGCGTGCACGGCCCCCAGGGCCTCCGCGAGCGAGCCCGCGCGGAACTCGCCCAGCTCGTTGGAGGCGCCGATGCACATCAGGTTCACCGCGCTCACGCGGCCGCGCATGTCGTCCGGCGTGGAGACCAGCTCCAGCGTGTGGCGCACCACCACGCTCACCATGTCCGCCGCTCCGCCAATGGCCAGCGCCGCCAGGGACAGGGGCAGGGACGTGCTCACGCCGAACACCAGCGTGGCCGCGCCGAAGATGGCCACCGCGATGAACATCTTCCACCCGGCGTGCCCGCCCAGCGGCCGGAACGCGAGCAGCACCGCCACCACCGCGGCGCCCACGGCCGGAGCGCTGCGCAACAGGCCCAGGCCCCACGGACCGGTGTGCAGCACGTCGCGCGCGTAGATGGGCAGGAGCGCCACCGCGCCGCCCAGCAGCACCGCGAAGAGGTCCAGCGTGAGGCTGCCCAGCAGCATCCGCTTCTGGCGCACGAAGCGCAGGCCGGCGACCAGCGTCTTCAGGGAGATGGGCTCGCTGGACGCGCTGCCGGTGCGCACCTTGAGCGAGAGGATCCACACGATGGTGAGCGCGCACAGCGACGCGGACGTGGTGTAGACGCCCTTGCCGCCCAGCCACCCGTAGAGCAGGCCGCCCAGGGCGGGGCCGGAGATGGTGGCCACCTGCCAGGTGATGGAGTTCACCGCCACCGCGCGCGTCAGCTCCTCCTTGGGCACCAGGTAGGGCGTGAGCGCGGAGCCCGCGGGCGCGTAGAAGGCGCGCGCCGTGCCGAAGAGCACCAGGATGCCGTAGACGAACCTCACGTCCTGGAAGTGGCCCAGCGTGAAGGACAGCAGCAGCAGGCTGCACACCATCATCACGCCCTGGCACAGCGCCAGGATGCGGCGGCGGTCGTAGCGGTCAGCGACCTGACCGCCCAGGAGGCTGAAGAGGAGGAAGGGGACGAACTGGGACAGGCCTGTGTAGCCCAGCGCGAGCGCGCTCCCGGTGAGCTCGTACACCTGCCACCCGATGGCCACCGATTCAATCTGCGCCGCGAGCACCGCGCACAGGCGGGCGATTTGATACAGCCGGAAGTCGCGGTAACGGAAGATGGACGTGGCGAGGGTGGCCATGGGGTGGCTGCGCTGTAACGCAGCCCCTCCCCCGCGCGCCAGCGGCAAGGGGACGCTGGCCCCTTGAGCGGCTTATGAGGTCGCGCGCATCCGGTTCAGCCGGTCGTAGTGGCGGTAGCCCAGCTTGTCGAGCGCGGCGGGCGGCGCGAGGCCGATGTCCACCAGCGTCTTGATGTCGTACGTGCCCGCGAGCACCGGCGGCGCGTAGTTGGCCACCGCCTCCGGTGTGCGGAAGCCGGGCAGGGGGAAGAGCACCTGGCTGGTGTGCACGTGCATGAAGTGCGCGGCGGACTGGCGCTGCCACCCCGGCACGCCCGGCGCGGTGATGACGTGCGGCGTGGCGAGGAACGTCCCGCCCGTCAGGATTTCGAGCTGCTGGCCCACCTGCGCCACGATGCAGCCCGCGGGCGCGGTGCCGCGCACCATGTGGCCGTTGGGCGCGTCCGGCGCGGCGCGCGTGCGCAGGTACAGGCCGCTCTGGTCATCCGGCTTCGGCGCGGGGCGTCCTTCGGGGTCCAGGAAGCGGCCGCCGGGCAGCAGCGTCAGCAGGTTGAAGTCGGTGTGCTCCTCGCCCCAGAGGATGCCGGTGTTCACCTGGGTGGGGCCCAGGGGCAGATACTGGAGCGCGCGCGTGACGTGGGGGGCCCTCTCGCAGGCGGCGGTGAAGGTGTCCTCCGGCAGGCTCAGCGCCAGGGCGGCGCCGCGCAGCAGCTTGAGGCCGGCCTCGTGAAGCGCGGTGCCCATGGTGAGCAGGCCCTCCTGGAAGAAGGGCGGCGCGTCGTCCGGCCAGATGTTCTCCGGGTACAGCTCCGGGAACTCCATGGCGGACTGCGGGTCCGTGGGGGTGGGCGCCGCGAAGTAGCACTCCTTGAAGTCCGGCTGCCCGTTGCTGGCGACGGCGACCTCCGTGTTGGGAGGCGTCCAGCCGCGCTGGTACCAGAGGTCCGCGCGGCCGAAGGGGCGCTTCCGGGCGTCCGGGCGGGCCACGAAGGCGGAGAACGCGTCGTAGAAGCGCTCCAGCGCCGGCGCGTCCACGCCGTGGTTCTTCACGAACACGAGGCCGAAGACGCCGAAGGCCTCGCGAAGGGCCGCCGCCGCGCGCTCCAGGCGCGCCGGTTCACCCGACGCCAGGTCCAAGAGGTCGACCGTCGGGATGTTCATCGTGGGGGTGTCCGCCATGGTGGGCCCAGGTGTATCGCGCCCGGGCCCGCCTGAGGAGGGGGACCGTGCCTGCCCGGTCCCTGCCGCTTCCGGGGAAATCCGGGAGCGCCGCCTCAACCCCTCACGGCTGCCCTCAGCGCGCGGCCACCGTCACGTCCACGGGGGCGCACGTCACGGGCGTGGACTTGTACTCGCCGCCCGCCCGGGGGACGTCCTCCTTGCGCGTGGCCACGTCCATCAGGTCGTCGCGGAAGGTGATGCGGTACGTGCCCGGCTTCTTGAAGTCCCAGGCCTGGGACACCTCCACGGTGTTCTCCACCGTGGCGCCCGGGGCGATGGCCGCGTAGGCGTCCGCGTTCGGGGCGGCGCGCTTCACCATGGGGCCCTGGTACGGCAGCTCCTCGCCGTCGCGAGTGATTTGGAACACGGTGCCCAGGATGCCCTCCAGCGGCGTCTGCCACTTGAGCACCCAGACGGGAGTCTCCGAGCGGTTGGTCAGCTTGAAGAGGACCTCCACCGGCTCATTGAGCTTCGCCTTCGGGTGGACGCTGAGGGCGCACTCCAGCTTCGGGGTCGTCACGGCGGCGGGCTCCTTCGCGGGCTCGGCGGCGGGCGGCGTCGCGGCGACGGGGGCCTGCTGCTCCTTGGGCGCTTCCGCGGGCTTCGGCGTGCAGGCGGTGACACCGGCGGCGGTCAGCACCGCGAGCCATGTGAGGTTCATTCGTCCCATTTCGTGACGCTCCTTGTGTCGGGTGCGGCGAAAAGAAAAGGGGCGCGAGCCCAGTGGCCCGCGCCCCGAAGTCAACGGCCCGGCGTCACCTTACGGCAGCGAGGGGTTGTTCTCCGCGAAGTATTCGTGGCTGTCCGCGTTGTCACGCGCGCGCGTGGCGTTGGACCTGGCCAGGTTCTTCGCGGCCGTCTGACCGTAGGCCCAGTCGTCCGTGCCGGCCACGACGGTGAAGTGGCTCATCTCGTGGACCAGCGTGCCCGCGCGCGAATCCGTGCCCGTGTTGGGGGCGCTCCAGAAGGCGCCGCACACGTAGATCTTGTACGGCGAGGACGGGTACACGTACGCGTACGTCCCGCTGTCGTTGCAGCTGCAGTCCACCACGACGGCGGCGGACGCGAACGCGTTCTTGATGTTGTTGAAGTGCGTCTTGACGGTGCTCCAGCCGCTGCTGGAGTACGTGCCGAACCAGGTGGTGTAGCGGCTGGTCGCGGACGGCGTGCCGCTCAGGTACGTGTACGCGTTGTTGGAGTACGTCTTCGCGCTGTTGTACGCGTTGGTGATGGTGGTCTGCTCGGAGCTGGTGCAGGCGCCGGAGTAGGACAGGCCCTGCGCCGTCACCGTGCCCATCGCCTGCGCGCCCTCGTGGCTGGTGCGGCGGCCCTCGATGAACAGGCTCACCGAGTTGGACGCCAGCGCCGTCACGCCCGCGCGCGCCTCCAGCTCGTAGCGGATGGTGTACGTGCCGGAGACGGACAGGTCATACGCGTCCGACACGACCACCGGGCCGGAGATGCTCTGGCCGGGGGCCAGGGTGATCAGGTCCTCGGCGCGGCCCTGCACGCGCTTGAAGTGCGCGCCCGTGTACTCCACCGGCTGGCCGTCGCGCGACACGGACAGGCGGCCCTCGTTGAGGCCCTCGCCCGGCGCGTCCCACTTGTAGAGGCTCACCGGCGCGGCGGAGGTGTTCGTCAGCGTCACCTCCACCGTCACGCGCTCGCTGGCGGCCATGGAGGCCTTGCCCACGGACACCTGCGCCGTCAGGGCGCCCTGGGCCTGCTCCGTGGCCTCGGCCGGGGTGGACTCACCCTCCGCCGGAGGAGCACCGCAACCGCTCAGCAGGGAAACGCCGACCACCGTGCCCATCAGCCACTTGAAACCGCGAAGGCTCTTGCTCACGAGGAACTTCCTTTCGGAAACGACGCGACGGAAAAAACGCCCAAGGGGGAATGCCCGGGTGCGCATGCTTATAGGGGAAACCGGGCCCGCTGATGATGGCACGAAATACTGTGAAATAAACGCCTGCCGTTTATTCCTGTTCACGCCGCGTCGCGGCCAGATGTGGCCGGGAGCGTTAGTCTTCACGCGGCACGCATTGCGTGTGACACCAACGAGGACACCGGGAAGGGGTGGCGGACGATGCGCGCGGTGGTCATCGAGCACGAGGAGCACGAGGGGCCGGGTCTGCTGGGCCCCGCGCTGGAGTCAGCGGGCTTCACGCTGGTGCGGCGCTTCCGGACGGTGAAGCGCGAGGACGTGGACGCGCCGCTGGTGGTGGTGATGGGCGGGCCCATGGGCGTGTACGAGGCGGACGCCCATCCGTTCCTGAATGACGAGCTGGCCTTGCTGGGAGAGCGGCTGGCGAACGACCGCGCGTGCGTGGGCGTGTGCCTGGGTGCGCAGCTGTTGGCGGCGGCGGCGGGTGCGACGGTGTCGCCGGGGAAGAACGGCTTCGAGGTGGGCGTGGGGCCGGTGCGCTGGACGCCGGACGCGCTGAAGGACCCGGTGGTGGCGGGCGTGAAGGCGCGCACGGCGGTGGCCCACTGGCACGGGGACACCTACACGCCGGTGCCCGGCGCGACGCTGCTCGCGTCCACGGACCGCTACACGCAGCAGGCCTTCCGGCTGGGGAAGTCCTACGGCTTCCAGTTCCACCTGGAGCTGACCGCGCAGGAGCTGGGGCGCTGGCTGGAGCTGGGCGCGGAGGACCTGGTGACCCGGGGCAAGGACCTGGCGGCGCTGAAGGCGCAGCTGCCCAAGCTGAAGGCGGCGGAGGCGGAGAACACGGAGCTTCTGCAGCGGCTCGCGCATCAGCTGGCCAAGGGCCTACGCTGAGGGCCGTCCAAGGCACGGGGAGAGCAGGACGCCATGAAGCTGAGCCGCCTGCAGGTCCACCACTACCGAGGGCTCGCGCCGGACACGGTGCTGACGTTCGGTCCCGGGCTCAACGTGGTGGTGGGCGCGACGGGCAGCGGGCGCACGACGCTGCTGGAGCTGGTGTCCGCGGTGTTGTGCTCGGACTTCTCCGGGCTCCTGCGGGAGCCGTTCGCGCTGGAGTACGCGCTGCGCTTCGACGCGCTGACGGTGGACGTGGCGGTGCGCAACGAGCCGCCCGCGGCGCTGCCCGCCACCGCCGGTGAGGGCGGGCCGGGGGACGCGCTGGCGCTGCCGCCCGGAGCGCTGGCGCACGGGCTGATGCCCTCCATCGTGGCGACGGTGCGGTGGGACGCGGCGGAGGACGCGCGGCTCGTGATGCGCGCCAGCGCCACGGGCTTCGCGTGCGAGGTGGCGGGCGCGGAGGGCTTCTCCAAGCGCATGCGCTGGTCGGTGCTGGACCGGTCCGTGTGGACGCTGCTCTTCATGGCCGCGCAGTACCTGGAGCGCGGCGTGAAGGACCGGCTGAAGGACCTGCTGCGGGAGACATTCCTCCTGGCGCCACCGCGCTTCGACGAGGCGCTGGGCATGTTCGAGCACATCGGCGCCATCCGCTACGCGATGGAGCAGCGCGGTGAGGAGCTGTTCCCGCTGGGGCTCATGGCGCTGCCCACGTGGATGCCGGGCTGGCTGCGCGAACAGGTGGAGCGCGAGCCCGTGCCGCCGTCGCTGCTCCTTCGCCACGACGCGATGCCTCGCGGCTTCCTCGCGCGCTTCGTGACGCTGGCGGGGTTCGCGTCCGGCACGCTGTCAGTGGACGTGACGGAGACGACGCCGCTGTCCCAGGGCGGCCGGCTGGGCTTCAGCGGCTTCCGCTTCGCCTTCACGCGCGTGGACGGCACGCCGGTGACACAGGAGCAGCTGGGCCACGGCCAGAAGCGGCTCCTGTCCTTCCTCTACTACCTGGACGTGCACGAGGCCTTCGTCATCGCGGACGAGCTGGCGGACGGCCTGCATCCGGACCTGGTGCGCGCGTGCGTGCAGGACCTGGGGGAGCGGCAGTCCTTCGTCACCAGCCAGAACCCGCTGCTGTTCGAACACCTGGCGTTCGCCAGCGCGGAAGCGCTGCGCGCGTCGTTGATCCGCTGCGAGCCCGGCGGCGGTGGACAGGGCCCCTGGCGGTGGACGCAGCCCACGCCGGAGGAGGCCGCGCGGTGGTTCGACGCGTACCGCGCGGGCGCCGTGCCGCTGGGCGCCGTGCTGCGCGCCCAGGGCTTCGGGTGAGGCTCAGGGGCCCGTCACGCCCTTGAAGAGGAAGTCGTCGTCGAAGCCGCGCGAGACCAGGTTCCTTCCCAGGTGGAGGGTGCCGGAGAAGTAGCCGATGCCCACGAACTCGCCCTGCTTGTTCACCGCCACGTCCGTGAAGTACGGGCGCCCGGTCGACGGATACGTGCGGCGCCAGTGCTGCTGGCCTTCAAGGCGCTCCAGCCTCGCGGTGAAGAGCGTGTAGCCGGAGGTCGAGTCCGGCATCGTGGAGGCGCCGCCCACCACCACGCTGTCGTCCTCGCCCATGGCGACCGCGCTCACGGGCTGCGGGTAGCTGCGAGCCCAGCGCTCCTCGCCGGCCCGCGTCCACGCGACGAGGAAGCCCGCGCCAGGGACCGGAGGCGTCACCGTCTGGCCCCGGAAGGTGAAGGCGCTGCTGAACTGGCCTCCCACCACCACGCGGTTGCCATGCACGGCGACGGCGAGGGCGCCGCCGGACGCGCCCACCAGCGGCCGCGTCCACACCACCGCGCCGGAGGGACTGACCTTCCAGAGCTCGGGGTCGGGATACCGGATGCCGCTGAAGTAGAAGGCATCCGTTTCATCCACCGCGACGCTGCCGCCACTGCTCAGGTCCAACTGCTCGCGCACGGTCCACTGCGCGGCGCCGGCGGCGTTGAACCTGGTGAGGAAGGCCGTCACCACGTCCGTCACCAACGAGTCATTGGGGCCCAGGCCGAAGTCCACCGTGCGGAAGGCATTGCCCGTCATGGCGATGCCGTCCTGCGAGTCGGTGACCAGGTCCTGGGGTGAGATGTTGCCCGTGAAGTGCCGGGCCCACAGGAACTGCCCCGTCTTGCGCAGCTTCAGCAGGAAGGCGCCCGGAGGCTGCAGTCCTCCGCCCAGGTCGATGGACTCATTCGAGGTCCCTGCGACGAGGACATTGCGCTCGCGGTCCACCGTGAGCGCCACCGCGTTGGTGAAGTTCTGTCCGCCGGGGGGAAGCACGCCCTCGTAGGCGCGCGTCCACAGGAGCGCGCCGGCCGTCGTGTACTTCGCCACCGCGAAGCCGTTGCTGTCCGGGTTGCCGGAGCCGACGGGGCCCGCGCCCAGGTCCACGCTGCCTTGATAGAGGAACAGCGCGAGGATGTTGCCGTCCCGGTCGAAGGCCACCGCGTGCGCCTGGTCGGGCCGGGGCGAGCCCAGGTGCTTCACCCAGACGAAGCTCCCTCCTGAGAGCGCCGCCTCCTGTGTCCGCGGGGCGTCATCCGGCACGTCCGAGGGGCCGCACCCTGCCAGCGCCATCACCACCATGACGCTCCCCAGCAGCCGCCAGCCCCACGCCCTGTGAGTCATTCCCATGTGCACCCCCGGCTGTCCCCAAAGACAGACGGTGCGAGTTAGGAACGACCCGGCGCGAGGAACACTGCCTTGGGGGGCAGTCTGGGTTTGACGATTGGACAGTCCTCGAGCGCCGCGCTGCTAGCGGCCGGAGAGCAGCTCCGTGGTGAAGGAGAAGCCGCCCAGCAGGTACGGCATGGCGTTCACCCGGTTCTCATGCTTGAGGTACCAGCCCGCGATGAGCAGCACGGTGGGCTTGCTCATGAGGCCGCCCGGCTTCGTGTCGAACGAATACGCCACGAGCGGGCCCACGCGCATGTGCGCGTTGTTCGGCAGCGTGCGTCCGGGCAGCGGCTCCACCGCGGCGGTGTCCTCGTCGTAGCGCGGCCACACCGCGGAGAACCGGGCGCCCAGCGTCCACTGTCCGGCCAGCCACAGCAGGTCCGTGTCGTTGGCGAGCACCCAGCCCTTGCCCGGCACCAGCGTGTCCAGCGTCGGGTCGTAGAACGTCCCGCGCGGCCCGCCGTCGCGCAGCGACACGTTCCAGTACTCGATGGCCAGCTTCGTGCGCAGCGCCACGGACTTCACCTTCGCCTGGAGCATGGGCTCC
Organism: Corallococcus interemptor; assembly: GCF_003668875.1. Classification (GTDB taxonomy): domain Bacteria; phylum Myxococcota; class Myxococcia; order Myxococcales; family Myxococcaceae; genus Corallococcus; species Corallococcus interemptor. The sequence goes on from NZ_RAWM01000182.1 coordinate 12,954, forward strand.
ACGAAGAAGTGGTGCCCGGAGGTGCCGTAGGCGGCGTCGTTGGTCTTGCTGCGCAGGTCGTCGTCATACGACTGGAAGGAGTCCGGATACGACTGCACGCTGCCGAAGGTGCCGAAGAACTGGACGTACTCGTAGCCGGCGCGGAGATTGAACATCGCCACGGGCTGCAGCTCCACCGTGGGCCCCAGCTTGAAGAACGCGGGGCTCAGCTTGAGGCTCGCGCCGGCGCTGGCGTACGTGTCGCGCAGGAGCAGCGAGGGGCTGTCGAAGAGGCGCTTCTGGTAGACGAGCCGGTTCTGCGACTCGAGCCCCAGCGGGTTGTAGCGGACCACGTTGAGCGTGGTGAAGTAGACGCGGCTGTCGGGCAGGGGTGGCTGCACCGGAGGCGGCACGTCCTCCGTGATGGGCGGCTGGGGCTGCTGCGCGGCCACGGGCGTGCCCAGGCTCAGGACGGCGAGCAGCGCGGCGCGCGTGAGCGTCTTCGACAGGGAAGCGGCGCGGACAGACGTCGGGCGCTGCGGGAACACGTTCGCGGGCATGCGTCCTCTCGGCGGGGGACCGCGGGGAGGGCCCCCGGGCAAGGGCCATCCGTCGCGGCAGCGGGAGCGTCGTGCACCTGACGCGGGCGCTTCAAGACGCACCAGGACGAAGCCGGATGACACCTGGCGTCAGCGGAGGTTTCGCGGCCTGCGGCCGGGACCTCAGAACGTGAGCTGGAAGCGGGACAGCAGGGCGTTCTCCGGGGCCCGGTCTCCGCCGTCCGGGGCGCCGCCCTCGTAGTTCGTGCGGTGGAAGTTCAGGGCGAAGCGCACGCGCCGGTTGAGGGCGAAGGTGGTGGCGACGCCAAAGCCCCTCGCCGCGCGCACCGATCTCGCCGGGTTGGCGAAGCGGGGGAAGGCGTCATCGTCCATGACCAGCGCGTGGACGCGCGCCGCGACCTCCAGCGCGCCGCCCTGGAGCGTCTTCGGGTCGAAGGGCTTCGCCGGCCGGGCGCCCTCGAACGAGGCCTTCCCGCCAAACACCCACGACACCGCCGTCTGCCAGGCGTGGTGGCGCAGCTTCGCGCGCGAGTCACCGTTGCGCACCTCCTGTGACGACCGCACGTACTCCGCGAGGATGCCGAAGGGCCCCAGGTAGAAGTGGCCCTGGGGCGAGAGCCGCAGGTGCTGGCCGTGCGCGGTGACAACTTCTCCGGTGTCCGCGTTGCTCAGGTAGCTGAAGATGATCAGCTGGCCGGGGCTGCGCCAGGGCGCGAGCCCGGTGTTGGTGGCCGAGCCGAACTGGAGGCCGCGCGTCATCGCGATGCCCAGCCCCAGCCCCTGGAGGAAGGACGGCTCGCGGCCCTTGAAGGGCAGGGCGAAGACGCGGGCGGCCAGGTCGAAGCTGTCGTCGGTGTTGGCGTCGGTGCTGGCGCCGTCGGGGTCTCCGTTCACCACCGCCAGCGAGTACTGCCACCGGCCGCCGTCACCCTCGCCGTGCAGATCCAGGCCCTCGTCGCGGTTGGGGACCAGGTCCACCGTGAGCGAGCGCTCGATGAAGGGGTTGTCCATGTCGGACTGGAGCAGCTCCAGGCCGAAGGGCGTCTTGAACCGGCCCGCGCGCAGGCGCACCCATTCCCCCGGACGGAAGTCGATGTACGCGTCCTGGATGACGGACTGCCCCACGCCGAAGTCCGGCATGAAGCGGAAGTCGATGAAGCCAAAGAGCGTCCCCTCCAGGATGGGGCGCATGCGCCGCACGAGGAACGTGTTGGTGCCGGTGCGCTCCGGGTCGTCCAGGAAGAAGCGCCCGTCGCCCTGGAGCAGCCCGCGCAGCTTGAGCACGAAGGCCTTGTCCGCGGACGACAGCGAGAAGCCCTCTTCCGAAACCTGGACGACGGGGGGCTCCGAGCCCCTGGGCGCTTCCGGAGCCGGCTGGGGCGCCTGGGCGTGGACGGCGAGTGGGGCGAACAGCAGGCCCGTGGCGGCGAGGAGGGC
>NZ_RAWM01000183.1 GCF_003668875.1 Corallococcus interemptor
AGATGGTGGGGGACTGGTCGGGCCGGGCAGCAGGCGGGGGCACCTGTCCGCCGAGCATGCGCAGGTAATGCTTCAGCCGGTCCAGCTCCGGCCCCGCGCCCAGGACCGCGTCGAAGTAGCCGCCCTGCCTCGCCAGGTCGACGATGCGCTGGCGCACCTGCGCGGTGATTTCCTGCGGCGACGTCTGCGCGGACATGGTGTCTCCCGGGGAGGTGCAAGCCATAGCGCGACGGCGCGCACAGCGTCCAGGGCGCGGCCTTTCGCGCTCATTCGCGATGCAGCAATGACAGTGCATTCGGGAGGGCCGCGCCCTCCGCCGTGTTGTCGAAGATGCACCACACCCGGCGGCCGGCCTGCTCGTGGTGGGAGACCTCCACGGACAGCGCCTCCAGGAACGCGGCGGAGTACGCGGAGTAATACATCTTCGGCGAGCCATGCAGCCGGTAGTAGACGACCTCCGCGTCAGGGGGCTGGGGCGCGCTCACCGCGGGCGGATCCGCTCTGACGTAACGGATGCGCGACGCGTCCAGTGTCTGCCGCGCTTCGTCCGTGAACCAGGTCCGGTGCCGGGGCTCGCACACGACGTCCACCGGGGTCCGCTCCCGCAGGTCCTGGAAGAACGCGCGGGCCACTTCATCGTGGAACGCAAGGCTGGGGGGCAGCTGCACCAGCAGGCATCCCAGCTTCGCTTCCAGGTGGCCCGCCTCGTCCAGGAAGCGCTCGAGCGGCTCACGTGCATCGCGCAAGCGCAGCTCATGGGTGATGACCTTGGGGACCTTCACCGCGAACTGGAACGCCTCCGGAACGCTGTCACGCCAGCGGGCATAGGTGCCGGGCCGGTGGGGCCGGTAGAAGGAGGAGTTGATCTCCACCGCGGGGAGCACGCGCGCATAGCGCTCCAGGTGGGTCCCTTCCGTGGGGAAGTGTTCCGCCACCGCGCTCGACAGGCTCCAGCCGGCACAGCCGACCCGGCGGCGCTCAGGGGCAGGGCTCGAAGGTCCGTGTCGCACCGGGGAAAGCTAGGCACGGGCGGGGGTGCTACAACCCCGGCCACCGCGTCGCAGGGGGGAAGCCATGGCTGGAGTCGCCGCGCTGTTCATTCCGGTGCTGTTCATGGCCGGACTCACGATGGACGGGGGCACCCCGGGCCCGGCTGGCGTGGAGACGCCGGAGCTCGTGCCGAGGCTCGGGCATGCGTCGCGGGTCGTCCGGGTCGAGTGGAGCCCGGATGAGAAGATGCTCGCCTCGGCGAGCTGGGATGGCACCGTGAAGCTCTGGGCGGGCGACACGGGCGCGCTGCTCCAGACCCTGGTCCCCCGGGTGGAGCGCGTCCGCGACCTGGCCTGGAGCCCGGTGGGCGGGACGCTGGCCCTGGTGGCCGATGACCGGGTGATGCTCTGGGACGTCGCCAGCGGCGCGCCCGCGCGCTTCCTGCCGGGCCAGTTCGACAGCACGATTCGCATCGCCTGGAGCCCGGATGGACGGACCCTCGCGATGAGCGGAACGGCGGACGGCAAGCTGAAGTTCTGGGACGTCGCCAAGGGCGCCCTGTCGCGCCAGCACGCCGAATCCGTCCCCTACAGCCAGCCCCTCGTCTGGAGCCGCGATGGGCGGACGCTCGTCGTGGGTAACAGCAAGGGAGGCCTGACGTTCTGGAGCCCCGACGCGCCCGAGCCCCTTGGCTCCATCCCCGGCGAGGGCGGCTCCATCTGGGCCCTGGCCATGAGCCCGGACTCGCGGCGGCTCGTCGCCGCGGACGTGATGGGGAACGTGAAGGTCTGGGACGTCGCCACGGGCACGCGGGTCCAGGCCCGGTCCGGGCTCGCGTACAAGGTCGTCTCCCTGGCGTGGAGTCCGGACGGGAGCCAGTTCGCCTCGGCGAACGAGGCGGGGGAGCTCCACCTGTGGGATGGCGCCACGGGCGAGCGGGGGCGGACCTTCCCGCCGCAGGAGGGGCGCAAGGCCTCCGCCGTCACCTGGAGCCGGGATGGCGGGACGCTCGTCGCGGGCAGCCAGGATGGCTCGCTGTCGTTCTGGAACGTCGCTGACGGCGCCGTGGTGCGCACCCGCGTCAGCAGCAACCCGGCCTGGGCCCTGGCCTGGAGCCGGGATGGCCAGACGCTCGCGGTGGGCGGGATGGGTGACGTCGCGCTCTGGAACGCCGCCGGCAGGCGCACGCGGGTCCTGCCTGGCGGCAGCCTCGAAGTGCTGGGCCTCTCGTGGCGCCCGGATGGCAAGATGCTGGCGGTGGTGACCGACGTGGATCGCGTCGTGCTCTGGGACGTCACGCGGGGGACGTCCGTGCGGACCCTCAATCCCGACGGGAGGGTCTGGTCCGTGGCCTGGAGCCCCCGAGGCCCGTTGCTCTCGACGGGGGGCGAGGACGGCAGCATCGTCCTGTGGAACTCCGGGAAGGGCACCGCAGTGCGCACCCTCAAGGGCCACGCGGTCCCGGTGGTCGCCGTGGCCTGGAGCCCCGATGGCCGGCTGCTTGCGTCCTCGGACGAGGATGGCGAGCTCCGGCTCTGGAACGGCGCCACGGGCGCCCCGGTGCGAACATTCGACCGAGAGCCTTTCGCGATCCGGACCCTGGCCTGGAGCCCCGATGGCCGCACGCTGGCCGCGGCAGGGAGGGGCCCGTCCATCGTGTTGTGGAACGCCGCCAACGGTGCCCGGGGGAGAGCACTGGCCGGCCACATCGGAGACGTCTCCTCCCTGACCTGGAGCCCCGATGGCCGCACGCTCGTCTCCAGTGGCATGGACGGCACGGTGAAGCGCTGGAACATCGCCACCGGCGACGTGGCGGCGGATCTCATCGGCCATGCGGGTGCGGTCTCCTCCGTGGCCTGGAATCCGAAGGGAGGCACCTTCGCCTCGGGAGGCCTGGACGGGAGCGTGGTGCTCTGGTCGGAGGCGGGAGAGCGGGAGCGCTGGATGGCGTCCGACACCGGTGGCGAGTGGCTGGCCTGTCATCCCACGCGGTTGTTCTTCACGGCCTCCGAAGGGGGAGGTGATTTCGCCGGGCTCCGCTTCGCTTCGGAGCCGCGAACCCTCCATCCGCTGGAGCGCTACCGCCAGGAGCTGGGGCTCAAGGACCTGTCCGGGCTCGGAGCGAAGGTGCCTCCGGCCCTCCAGCCCAGGTAGGGTGCGCGTCCGATGTCGCTTCCCCTGGTCCACATCTACTGTGACGGCGCCTGTTCCCCGAACCCCGGCCTGGGAGGCTGGGGCGCCATCCTCATCGCCCCCGAGCGCAAGGACTACCGCAAGGAGCTCCAGGGCGCGGAGGCGGACTCCACCAACAACCGGATGGAGCTGACCGCGGCGCTCGTCGCGCTGAAGGCCCTGAAGATGCCGTGCCGCGTCCAGGTGTTCACCGATTCGAAGTACGTGTGCAACGCCTTCGCGGAGAGGTGGCTGGACGCATGGCAGGCGAATGGCTGGCGCACGTCGGCCAAGAAGCCCGTGTCCAACGCGGACCTGTGGCGCGAGCTGCTGGACGCCGTCCGCGCCCACCAGGTGACCTGGCATTGGGTGCGGGGCCACGCGGATGACGTGGAGAACAACCGCGCGGACGCGCTGGCGGTGGCGGCCCGGCTGGACCTGGCGGCGCGGCTCGGGCGCTAGCGTCTGTTTTTGCCGGAGCCGCCAGGCGCTTAGAGGCCTCCTCGCCACGTCGTCAGGTCCAAACGGGCCAGGAGGCAGGAATGTCGCCGACGGTGAAGTGGGTGCTCGGAGCGCTCGTGGGATTGCCGCTGATGTGCTGCGGTTGCGGCGGCCTCTGGTTCCGGAGTCAATTTCCCCACAGTGAGGCATTGGCGCGGGTGGTGAACCACCGTCAGGTGGTCCAGACACTCGGCGAGCCCGTGAGTGGGGGCTTCTTCTTTTCGGGCAAGACCCAGTCGCGCGACGACGACGCGGTGGCTGAAATGGAGATTCCGCTGTCTGGAAGCAAGCAGGACGGCGTGCTGCAGGTGCGGGCCGTCCAGACAAGCAAGGTCTGGGGTTTCAGCCGCCTTCGCGTGGTGGCGCAGGACGGCAAGGTCATCAACGTCCTTGCGGCGTACTGAAAGTGTCAATTCATGCAATGTCGAGTCGTGCACGCAGGGTGCGCTCCGGCACATGACTGGAGGCCAGGCTTCTTGCCCACCCGTTCACCCCCGGGTCACGATTCCTGACAGCGCGCTCGCTGATGGAATCGACCGCAGGGGGGAAACTCAATGGGGCTGGGACCTATCATTCTCTTCCTTCTCTTCATGGGCGCAGAGAAGGTGGTGAATCGCATTGCGAAGCGTCCGCTGATGAATGGGGCCGCGTGGTACCTGGGGGCAGCCGCGGTCTTGTTTGTTTGGACGTGGATGCGAGGCAATTCACTGATCGCTGAAAGGGCCGGGGAGGGGGCCATGGGCATGCAGGCGGAGTTCCTTGGGAGGGTGATAGGTCACTTCCTCCTGCCGGTAGGCGCCGCCATCCATTACGCACGGAAGTTCGAGAGAACGCCCCAGAGCCACGACATCGAAGAAGCCACTGGGGACGCGCCCGACGCCTGAGTCTCCGCCGCTCGCCGAGGGGCGCGGTCAGTCTCTCGATGCGACCAGGGGCAGGGCGCAGCCGCCGTCGTCACAGGCCTCGGCGGGTTGCGATTGGGCCTCGAGCAGCAGGGTCTGGATTTCGGCGCCCAGCTGCAGGTCGTCGTGCACACCGAAGACCTGCCGGCGAAGGCGCCCCTGCGCGTCGATGAGCACCGTGGTCGGCGTTCCCCGCATGGCGTAGGCGCTCATGGTCCTGGGGATGGGGTCGCCGCCTTCGCCCGGCGCGTCCACGCCCACCGGGAACTTCACCCGGTACTCGTGGAGGAACGCGCGCAGGGATTCGAGCTTCATGGCCTCGTGGTGCTCGAAGACCGTGTGCAGCCCGACGACGACGAGCGGCGCGCCCGCGAAGACCTCCGCGACGCGCTGGGCCTGCGGGATGCCCCGGGCGACGCAGCCGGGGCAGAGCATCTGGAAGGCGTGGAGGAGGATGACCTTGCCTCGGAGCCGCTCCAGCGTGAGCGGCTCCGGTGTGTTGAGCCAGGTGGTCGTCTGCCATGCCGGTGCGGGGCGCGGAAGCATCAGAAGTCCCCGTCCTTGATGTAGGGATGGGCCCAGAGCGTCACCTGCAACAGGCAGGACTTCACCCACGCCCCGTACATCTTCTCGACGTCCTCCGGGGAGTGGCCCTGCTTGGCCAGGAAGGGGCGCAGGGTGAAGGTCACCGGGAAGATGAGCGCGAACAGGTTCCGGAAGGGCACGAGGTCCGTCGACGGGGCACCGTCCGTCCGGTTCTTCCGCGCCCGGTGGTGACGCAGGCCAATCTCATGCTGGTAGTCGAGCCAGGCCTGGTCGTACCGGGCGTTCGACGTGTCGAGGATCCACTGGCCGAAGCGCTTGCGGACGGAGGTGAGGTAGTCACCCAGCGGCTTGCCAAGGGTATAGCCGGGGATGTTGCTCATGGTGACTGCTCCTTCGGCGGGCAGAGCTCCGCCGTTGCCGTCGGCCGGAGGTGGCCGCGGAATCCGTGTTCATTCGTGGGTGAGGCGTGAGGGCGTCAGGCGCGACGCATGAACTGCTCCCAGACCTCCCGTCGCGCTGACTCCGCCGCGAGCTCGTGTTCCGGGCAATCGAGGCGCAGTTGCTCACTGGAGAGCGGCGCGTCCACGAAGGCGCAGTGATGCGGCGCCGGGCCGGTGCGCACGTTCGGGCGGAAGTGCTTGCACGTCACGCACATGCCGGAGACCGGAACGAGCCCCTGCTCCTGGAGCATCCGGATCATCTTGACGATGCCGGCGAAGAACGCGCGCTGTTCTTCAGGCGCGAGGTCCGCGACCGCGTCCGCCATGAACTCCGGCCACGAGCGTGCACGGGCCCCCAGCGCGGCGCCCGCCGCTGTCGGCGTCAGGAGGCTGGCGCGCGGGTGCCTGGGGTCCGCGGACCTGGTCACCATCGCCTTCTCGACGAGGACGCGGACCGAGTCGCTGATGGTGGGGAGCGTCACGCCAAGGCGCTCGCTCAATTCCTTGCCGGTGAGGGGCCCGCTCGCGACCAGCGTGGCGAGGATCTGCCCCTGCGTGGCGGACAGGCCCACGCCATTGGCCTGCTGCCACGACTGCTGCTTCATCGCGAGGCCAATCTTGTGCAGCCCGGTCGCGATGCGCGCGGAGATGGGCTCGTTGTTCTCCTCGAAGTAGCCCGGTCGCTTCCCTGTCATGGGTCTGGATGTAACTTAGGACTCCTAAGTAGTCAGGGCAGACAGGCCACCCGACTGGCTCCGTCCTGTTTCCAGCGAGTTCCAGCGGGGTAGCCTGCGACATGGAGGTCTCATCCTCATGTACTACCCGCCGCCACCTGTGACGTATGTCCAATGCGCCGTTTACGGGTGCAAGCATCCGGCCCAGACCATTCAACAGGCGCAGTGTCCCTTCTGCACGCTGTTCTACTGTGTGAGGCACAGTCCGCAGCACTGCAGGGGCTGCGGGTATTACATCTGCGGTGGCTGCTGGAACCGTGGACGTCCATGCTGTGCCTGGTCGAGGAGCACTCCGGTCTTCCACGCGCCTGTCTCCACCTCCCGTGGGTCCTCCTCGGGAACCAAGGGGTCCACCGGCTATGGCAGCGCGATGGGCATCAGCACCGATGACATCGAGAACGCCATCACGGGGCAGGACCGCTGGCCCACCTTCGTGGACTACACCGAGGGAGACCCCTTCGACTTCTGGCAGAGCACGAAGTTCCCGGGCCTGAACGTGAAGTTCCTGATCGTGGCCTCGGGTGCGCTCTTCGAGGTGCATGTCAAATGGGACCAGCGGCAGTGGTACTGCGATGAGCCCTACGCCATGAGCTTGAAGGTGGCGCTCCAAGGGTCGAAGAAAGACATGTGCAACGAGTCGCGCCCCAACATCATGAGCAATACCCACCGCTATCTCTGGGGGAACCTGCTCGCGCGCGCCCGCAAGGTCATCGCCAATCATTACGCGGCGAAGCTGATGACCGAGTTCGGCCTCAAGAACGTCGTGACCCACGCGCTGGTCCAGGCGCTCGTGCACGCCGGGAGAAAGAGCGACCTCGTCGCCCTGTATCTCTGCTCCACGTTGCCATTGTCGGTCTGGGAGCAGGACGCCTGGTCCCTGATGCTCGACGAAATCCAGAAGTGATGTGTCCGCGCAGAAGGCCGTTCCAGGAGCTCCCCAAGTGCTAGTCCTGCACGAAGGCCGCGAGGGTCAGGCCCTGCCACCGTCGGAGCCGGCCTTCCAGCCGCTCCATGCGCGCGTCCAGTGAGTCCATCCCGGCGTCGCCTCCTGTCCCGCTCTGGCGGGGTCGCAGGACGCTAGCAGAGGCCGCCAGGTCCCCGCTCAGCGCGGCAGGAAGAGGAGCAGGATCGTGGGCAACGCGGCGACCAGGACCCCCACACCGAGCGTGAGCACCATCTGGAGGAAGAACAGGTCCTCCAGCGTCTCCTCCAACACGCCCTCCAGCCGGTCGATGGCCAGCAGCTCCATCTCCCGCACCGCGGAGGACACGTCCGGCGACGTCAGCACCGCACGCAGGGCAATGAGCCCCAGCACCCGGCGGGACTGGTCCAACAGGAAGCCCTCCAGCCATCCGGCGCGAGAGGCCGCGGACTCACGTGCCTCCTCGGGCTCGTGCATCCGCTCCGCCACCGACTCCTGGATGGCCCGGGTCAGCTCCGCGCGGCTGGGCGTGCCGGCTCCGCGCAGGCGCCGGGCGACCTGCAGCGTCGCGGGCTTGAGGATGGCGTACGCATAGCCCATCAGGCCCCGCGCCCGGACCTCGCTCGCCAGCCGCGAGCTGACCGCGTGGAGCATCCACACGTAGCCCCCCGCCAACGCCAGGGACAGGGGCGTGAGCACGAAGCTCAAGTAGTTCAGCCATGGAGGCGTCGGGGCCGCGCCCGTCCAACGCGGCGCGAGCATGAAGGCGCCCGCCAGCACCGCGCCAAAACACCCGAAGAGGAAGAAGCCCTTCAGCGCGCCCTTCACGCCGGAGCCCAGCAGCGCGGGCACCATGGCGACCAGGCTCCGCACGCCCGCGCGGACGATGCTCCCCGTGGACTCACGCGCAGGCGCCACGTCCTGGGCCTGGGTCTTCAACGCCGCCTGGCTCATGACGAACGCTCCACCGCTGCCCACCGGTCCACGTCCTCCGCCAAGGGCGGTGACACCGGCGTGCTGGCCTTCAGCTCGCCTCGCTGCCGCCACCACATCAGGAGCGCGGCGGCGCCGAAGAGCAGGGCACCCACGGCCAGCCGGGGCAGCAGCCAGGGAATGGGACTGGAGGACCGGCGCTCCTTCCACCACGCCGTGCCCGTCCCAATCAGCGCGAGCACTCCTGTGATGGCGGCCATGCTCCACAGGAGGTCGCTGTCCGGGCCCGGCACGAGCGCCAACAGCCCCAGGAACACCGTCGCGGTCCACAGCAGGATGCGTCCCAGCCGGAAGTTCGTCAGCCCCACCAGCACCACGGCGACGGGCTTCGAGCCCTCGCCGCTCATGTCGCGTTCCCCATGGGGACGCCATCCTAGACTACGCGGCGGCCGCTTGCTGGATGCGGGCCTGCGTCTCTTCAGGGCTGACAATCCAGGGCCAGAAGCGCTGCGGCTCTCCGAAGTTGGTGAAGAACGTGTCGGCCAGGGACGGCACCGTCGACGCGGCCCCCAGGTAGCCCAGCACGTGCGGCGGTGGCGGCTGGAGCAGCAGGTTGGTGAACGCGGTGATGTACTGGCCCTCCGTCCGCCAGAAGTGCTCGAAGGTCTGCTCCATCCAGTCCGGCGTGAAGGGCTGGTCGCCGTGCGCGAGGATGGCCTCCGTCATCGCGTGCGCCTGCTTCGACGCGCTGTTGAGCCCCTGGCCCGCGATGGGGTCGTTGAGCATCACGACATCCCCCATCCCCAGCACCGCCCGGCCCGACGGCAGCCTCCCCACCGGCTTGCGCACCGTGGGCGTGAACGCGCCGGTGAGCCAGGACGACTCGTCCACGATGGACGCGCCCTCCAGCCGCTCCGCCACCCAGGGTGAGAAGTCCCGCAGCACGCCCTTCATCCGCTCCATCGCGTCGCGCGCGGTGCTCACGCCGCCGAAGCGGTCCAGGCCCTGGCCGGGGATGGCCTCCAGCAGGATGCAGTCCTGCGGCCCTCGGATGCGGTCGAAGTACGGCATGGAGAAATACTCGCCGTGGCCCGCCGTCAGGATGAACTTGAGCGCGGGGTAGGGCGTCTCACGCAACGGCTTCATGCCGGTGACAATCATTGCCGCCAGGTTGCGCGGTGGCTGGGTATGGACGCTGCGCTCCGCGTCTCTTTCGAACAGCCGGGTGAAGCTGTTGCGGCCCGTCGTCACGACCACCAGGTCATGCTCCGGGGCCAGTTTCTCCAGCGCGTCCACGTCCACCTCGCGCAGCACCCGCTGACCGGGCGCCGCGCAGACGTCCAGGTCCCCGCCGCTGGCGTACTCCCCCTGGCCCTGCCAGAAGTCGAGCCCCAGCTCCTGGAGGCTCCGTCCTGGCTGTGTACGGCGGTACGAGACCCCCCATTTCGTGTCAGACCCCTCACGTACTGTTCTTCCCGTCGCAGCGAGAAAAAACCGCGCGAGGGGGAGTCCGCCATGGCCATGTCTGTGATTGATAACCGCGTCGAGGTCGTCTTCAGCTTTGACACCACGGGCAGCATGTATCCGTGTCTCGCGCAGGTGCGGAAGAAGCTGGGGGCCGCCGTGGCCCGGCTGACGAAGGAGATTCCAGGCATCCGCATCGGCATCATCGCGCACGGCGATTACTGTGACGCGAAGTCCACGTACGTGACCAAGGCGCTGGACCTCACGGACGACGCGAAGGCCATCACGCGCTTCGTGGAGAAGGTGGAGCAGACGGGCGGCGGCGACGCGCCGGAGTGCTACGAGCTGGTGCTGCACGAGGCCCGGAGCCTGTCCTGGACAGAGGGCTACACGAAGGCGTTCGTGCTCATTGGCGACGACGTGCCGCACGCGCCGCAGCAGAACCCCAAGAAGCTGGACTGGCGCAAGGAGGCGGCCGCGCTGGGGGAGAAGGGCGTGCCCGTGTATGGCGTCCAGGCGCTGAACCGCCGCCACGCGACGTCGTTCTACAAGGAGCTGGCGGAGAGGTCCGGCGGCTTCCACCTGAGCCTGGATCAGTTCTCACACGTCACCGACATGCTGCTGGCTGTCTGCTACAAGCAGTCCTCGGACGCGCAGCTCCAGGCGTACGAAGCGGAGGTGTCTCGCGAGGGCCGCATGAACCGCGGCCTGAACGCGATGTTCAACACGATGCTCAAGCGGGCCGCGTCCACGCTCTTCGGTGAGACGGACCTGCGCGCGGTGCCGCCGGGGCGCTTCCAGGTGCTGGAGGTGGAGGCGGACAGCGCCATCAAGGAGTTCGTGACGGAGAACGGCCTGGGCTTCAAGACGGGGCGCGGCTTCTACGAGTTCACCAAGACGGAGACCATCCAGGGCCGCAAGGAGGTGGTGCTGATGGACCGCAAGTCCGGCGACCTCTACAGCGGCGAGCGCGCGCGGGAGATGCTCGGGCTGCCGCCGGGGGAGACGGTGCGCATCCGGCCCGCGAGCCTGGAGAAGTACGTCGTCTTCGTGCAGAGCACGTCCGCCAATCGCAAGCTCAAGGGCGGCACGAAGTTCCTCTACGAGGTCGAGGACTGGGACGGCGCTCGCGCCGCCGCGTGAGACGTGAGGCTTAACCGCGTTTAATCGCGTTTAAGCACGCTCCTCCCGCACGCGTTGATAGAGCCACGTCTCAAGCGTGCGCTCACGCGTGATGAGGGGGAGCCATCCATGAAGATCCAGTTCCGCGTTCCGACGCAGTCGCAGCCGTTGCAGGAGCACAAGCCCATCCTGGCGAGGGTCGAGCCTCCGCCCCCGCGCCAGGTGGCGCCCAATCCCTTCCAGCAACAGCGGAACCAGGACCTCTTCACCCCCACGCCCCGGACGCGCCAGACCCAGCTGCTGGGCGGGAGCACGACGTTCCAGGCCTTCACGCCCACGCCCACGCCCGCGCCCATGTCCACGCCCATGCCGGGCGGCGCCGCTCCGGCCCGGGGCGGCACCATCCCGGGCTCCGTGCCTCCGCCGGGCGGTCCCATCATCCAGGGCACGCAGGTCGTCGCGCCCACGCAGACCCCGGCCCCAGCCCAGGCGGCCTCCCCGGAGGTCCAGGCGGCCCTGGATGAGCTCAACACGTACGCTCCCCAGGGCCAGTCCGTTGGGTTGGCCCTCATCCTGGACGCACACCCGGGCACGAGCCCCGAGGCCGTCGCCTTCCGCCGGGAGCTGATGGCCGCCCTGGGCTCGGACCGGGTCGCGCAGTTGATGGGGCAGCTGCGCGACAAGCCCGGCGAGGGGCCGGGAATCGCCAGGACCCTCCTGTCCGCCGCCGCCGAGTCCTTCCCCGTCGAGGACCAGGGCAAGCTGGTGCAGGCGCTGGGGTCCCAGGTGCTGGGGGAGGCGCTGGCCTTTGGCGTCGAGCTCGCGGGCAGCCCGCAGACTCCGAACCGCGAGGCGACCGAGGCCCAGCTGCAGGGCCTGTCCCGGATGATGGGCGCCCTCCACTCGCTGCCCCCGGGCTCGCCGGGCCAGGCGGAGGCCGCCGCCGCGCTGCAGGGCATCCAGCGCGGGGAGCCCGAGTGCACGGCGCCCGGCGCCTCCATCGCGGCGTGGATCGTCGCGAACTCCGGCAGCGACGCGCTCCGGAGTGACTTCGCCAGCGGCTATCTGGAGGACTTCAAGACCGACCCGGATTCGCTCGAGCCCGAGGAGGCCCGCGCCGTGGCGTGGGCCCTGGGCTCGATGACCCAGAGCCCGACGGATGGACTGGGCCCCATCGCCGACCTGCCCGACACGCAGCGCACGCGGTTCCTGGCCACGCTCGCCGCCGGGGACGCACCGGAGATGCTGACCGGCGACAATTTCCAGGGGGCCGCGCTGGCAGGGGTGAACGAGTTCCTGATGGACGTGGCGCTCCTCAACCCGGACAGCTTCTCCAACCCCCAGGCCGCGAAGGCGCTGCGCTTCGAGGCGTTCCAGCAGGCCTCGCTGGCCGTGGATTCCGACTTCCTCCAGGACAGCCCGGGGACCCACCGCGCGCTGGCCGCCATGTTCGCGGCGGACACCGCGGGCATCATCGACGCGTCCGCCAACACCGACGGACCGTCCGACCTGGAGGGGGACAAGCCCCTGGCGAAGTTCTTCGACCACGTCGCCTTCCGCGGCGAGGCGGGCCGGGACCTCGCGATGGACGCCCTGCGGAAGTACCTGGGCGTGGGGCCCGAGCAGGGCATCGTGGACACGCTGGCCGCGAACAAGGGCAACTCCCAGTTCATGGCGGACCAGGGCAACGTCCTGGCGCGCAACATGGGCTTCGTCCTCGGTTCTTTCTACCAGGGCGCGGGGAACGCGATGCAGGCCCTGGGCGACGAGCACGCGCGCAAGACGGCCATCGTGGACGTGATGGGCAGCTTCGTGGAGACCGCGATCGAGGCCAGCCCCGTGGGGGCCGCCTACTCCAAGATCAAGAGCGGCACGGGGGACCACGCGAGCGTGGAGAAGGTGTTCGAGTGGATTGGCAACTACTTCGCGCAAGACGTCGACGCGAGCATGGACGGCGTCAAGAAGCTCTCCGGCGCCATCCTCAAGAAGGCGTGGGCGCCCTTCTTCGGAAACGAGGCGCTCACGGGGGCCTATCCGGCGGAGCTCCAGGACATGTACGGGATGATCAACACGGGGGTCGCCAACGCCATCGGACGCTCGGGCGACCCGAACCTCAACTTCGGCGGCGCCTACATCCCCGAGCGGTAGGGCGGTGAGCCGCGGTGAACCTCCTCTTGCGGCGGCGCGCGGGACACCACTACAACCGCGCCGTTGCTCAATCCGAGGGGGTTGTCGCGTGCTTCGAAAGAATGTCCTCGGCGCGGTGTTCGCGCTGGGGTTGCTGACGGCGATGGGGGCCCAGGCCGAGGTGCTGTATGCCCAGGCCAATTTCCTGCTCAACAAGAACCAGCTCTCCGCCGTGAACTACCGCGGCAAGGGCGCGGCCATCCCCGTGGGGGCGAAGGTCGCCGTGCTGGAGCGGGACAACGACGAGGTGCGCTGCAAGGTCATCGACTCGGGCCTGGAGTTCCGGTTCGTGACGCACCGGAGCCTGGGCAAGCCCACCAACGTGCTGTTCGCCACCTTCTTCGCGGAGCAGGACCCCGCGCCGCGCATCGCCGCGCTGACGCCGGAGGAGCAGAAGCAGGTCCGCGCCGGAGAGCTGGCCAGGGGCATGTCGCGCGAGGCCGTGCTGCTGACGGCCGGTCCGCCGCCGCCGCACAAGACGCCGTCGCTCCAGGCCAACATCTGGCGGTACTGGAACTCGAAGTTCTCCACGTTCGAGGTGGAGTTCAGCCCCGAGGGCAAGGTCGTGCGCATTGGCGACGAGCCCGTGGCCGCGCCCGCGCCCGTGGTGGAGAAGACCTACTACCACGCGACCGCGAACTTCCATTTCGACGACGGCACCGTGTCCTGGGTGAACTACCTCAAGGGCCCCATCATCCCGTTCAACGCGAAGGTGGAGGTCCTGGACAAGGGCTCGTCCTCCGTGAAGTTCAAGGTCGTGGACACCGGCGCGGAGCTGTCCTTCGAGAACGACTCGCGCTCGGGCTCGGACACCTGGAAGCTGTTCCAGGCCGCGTTCGCGCAGGAGGACCAGGCCGCGAAGCTGGAGGCGCTGTCTCCGGATGACCGCCGCAAGGTCGCCGCGTCGGAGGTGGAGCCCGGCATGAGCCGCGAGGCCGTGCGCATGGCGTGGGGCCCTCCGCCCGCGCACGAGACGCCGTCGTTCCACTCCAGCACCTGGACCTACTGGAAGTCGAAGGTCACCAAGGTGCGCGTGAAGTTCGGCAAGGACGACAAGGTCGCCGCCATCGAGTAGCGCGGCACCTGACGCGCGGCGTGAAGACGCGCGAAAGGCGTGACGGCTCATCGCCGTCACGCCTTTTTCTTTTGCCGCGTGCGGCCTACTCCAGCGTCGGGGCCTGGGCCATGCCGGCCGTCGGGTCCTGCGGCAGCCCCTGGCCCTGGACCAGGGACAGCACGTTGCCCGCGGCGCCGCCCACCGCGCCGACAGCGCCACCCACCGCGCCCACCGCACCGCCCACCGCGCCCGCGGCGCCCGCGACGCCGTCCGCGACACCCTGCACGCCCTGCGTGATGCCCTGCACCAGCTGCGCGATGCTGCTCAGCACGTTGGCCGCGCCCTCCAGCAGCTTGCCCAGCTCCGCGGCCTTGCCGCCGATGCCGCCCATGTCGAAGCCGTCCTGCTTCAGGGCCGACAGCGGGTTGGAGAGCTTGTCCAGCTTGCTCGCGGGGGAGTTCGCGCCGCCCGGAAGCCCCGGGGTGTTGGGCTTGGAGACCGAGCCCGGAAGGTCCGGCGTGTTGGGCTTGGAGGCCGAGCCCGGCGTGGTGGGCTTGGTGGTGGCGCCC
>NZ_RAWM01000184.1 GCF_003668875.1 Corallococcus interemptor
GACGGCGGGTCGGCGGGGGGGCTGGCGAGCGTGAGCCAGGCGGCGAGCAGGGAGGCAGCGGACATCGGGCGAAAGACACTCCGGCGGGCGTTGGCGCGGGGGGACTCTAACCCGAAGCCGTCCCGGGCAGGACGGCCGGTCCCCTGCCTGCCCGGCGTCAGAGGAGGTGGCGGATGAGCAGGGTGGCCCGGAGCGGGCGCCATCCCCACGTTGAGGCGTGGATGGCCGCCCGGGCACTGGAAGCTCCGGGCGCAAGAAAGGTGGAAGACACGATGGCTTACGGAAAGGCGGAGGATCCCTCGCGCTCCATCACCCCGCACCTGGATGGGGTGGAGTACCCGGCGACGCGCGAGGAACTCGTCGAGGCCGCCGCGGACAACGAGGCCCCGGTCGACATCATCAACATCCTCAAGTCCCTGCCACAGACCGAGTACATGCTGCGTGAGCACGTGCTGCGCGACCTGGCGGAGGCCGAGCGCCGCTTCGCCATGAATGGTCTGAAGGACGACGACGGCGTGGACCGCGACCGGCGCAACATCGGCCGCGACCGCATCGAGGGTGCCTCCGAGGGCGAGACGCGCCACCCGTAGTGTCGCCCTCGCGCCGACACTCCACAGAAGGACGTTGCAAGACGCTCGCGGGCGCCCTGGCTTTCTGCCAGCGTTCGCGAGCGCATGCGTACGGGCCTTCTGTGGAGCTGTCTGCTGCTGTCCCTGGGCACCGGGTGCACGTCCCGGTATCCGCCGCTCAACCCCGCGCCGGGGCTGCCGCCGCCGGTGCGTCTGGACTTCAAACCCCCCGTGGACCGCCTGCTCACCGAATCCGTGCGCGCCACCCGCACCCTCCAGCGCGAGGGCCAGCGCGAGGTGCGCGACGAGGCGGCCTTCACCACGGAGACGCGCTTCACCCCGTCCGACGGCGGCTGGCGCGTGACCCAGTCCGTGCGCACCCCGCGCCAGGCGCATGACGGGCAGGACGTCCCGTCGCTGTCCGGCGCCGTGCTGGAGCGCTTCACGCTGCGCCTGCAGCTGGCCGCGGACGGCACCTTCGTGAAGCTGGTGGGCGCGGAGGCCGCGCAGGAGGCGCTGCGGCAGGTGGCGCCCGAGGCCACCGGCGTTCCGGGCCTTCCGGAAGTCGAGCGCTTCTTCTCCCCGGAGGCGCTGGAGATCCGCACGCGCCGCGAGTGGGAGGCGAAGTACGCGGGGCTGCTCCAGCGCAACCTGGTGGAGGGCCAGCGCACCTGGGCCGTGGACTCCGTGGACGTGAACGGCCAGGAGCGCGCCTTCATCCTGGAGCGCACGGTGCAGGGGACGCGGCTCACGGCGTTTGGCGACGCGGTGGTGATGACGCTCCAGTGCCTGGACGCGCTGCCCCCCAAGGCCCCGGCGGAGCTGCGCGCCGCGTGGGCGGAGGCCGGTTCGCCGGAACTCGCGAAGGGCCTGACGTGTGAAGGCGAGCAGGTGGTGACGTGGGCCCGGTTCATCCCGGTGCGCCGCCTGCTGAAGGTGAAGGCGGTGGAGGCGGGCACGACGCTCACGCTCACCACCGAGTCCCAGGCGGAAGCGCTCCAGGAGGAAGGGCCATGAGCCACGACGAGTACCTCATCGAGACCGAAGCCGGTGTGAAGCACGTGGTGCAGGAAGCGAAGAGGGTGGCGGTGCTGGGCATCAAGACGGAGGACCACTCCGCGCAGCCCGCGTACTACGTGCCGGAGTACCTGGCGAAGGCGGGCGTGGACGTGGTGCCGGTGCCCGTCTACTACCCGGACGCGAAGGTGATCCTGGGCAAGCCCGTGTACCGGAAGCTCGTGGACATCCCGGGCGACATCGACCTGGTGGACGTGTTCCGCCGGCCCGGCGACATTGATCAGCACGTGGACGACATCATCGCGAAGAAGCCCAAGGCGGTGTGGTTCCAGTCCGGCATCCGCAACGACGCCGCGGCGAAGCGGCTGGCCGCCGCCGGCATCCGCGTGGTGCAGGACCGCTGCCTGATGGTGGACCACCGCCGCTACAGCGGGCGCTGAGAAAAACAACGGCCCTCCGTACCCGAAGGCACGGAGGGCCGCGTGGCCGCGTGTGGAGGTCACGCGGCCTTGGAGGTCAGGTCAGTAGTTGCCGGAGATGACCTTGGGCAGGGCCTTGGCCAGGTCCGGCAGCGGGCCAATCTGCCGCGAGTCCGCCGCCTGCGCCGTGCCGTTGTTGCGCAGCAGGCCGCGCATCTGCACGGACGTCAGCAGCCGGCCGTTGGCCTTCGCCACGCCCTGGGCGCTGACGGCGGCGCCCACGACGATGGGCGACGCGCTGGAGGTGCCGCTGAAGGTGGACGTGTAGTACTGGTCCTCGCCGTAGCCGCTGCCGAAGCGGTCGCCGTAGCCGGTGGTGACGACCTTCTCACCCCAGGCGTGCACGTTCACGCGCTGGCCGAAGTTGGTCCAGCACATGGGCACGCGCGTGGTGGAGGTGCTGGCGCCCACCAGGATGGCGCCCGAGTCGCGCGTGGCCGGGTTGAACCGGCCGCCGTAGGCCGCCGCGTCCAGGTTCGCGCTGCCGTTGCCCGCCGCCTCCACCACGACGACGCCGTTGGCGGTGGCGTTGCGGATGGCGTCGTAGTTGTCCTGCCAGTACTCCATCGCGATGTAGTTGCACTGGGACGTGTTGCACGTGCAGGCCGTGCCGTCCGCCGGGCCGCCCGCGTGCAGCTCGATGAGGATGACGCCGCCCGCGCCCACCGCGGCCGCCGCGTTGGTGATGGCGCTCGCGGTGCTCTGCGCGCCAATGGCCTCCACGCCCGGCGTGGCCGCGCTGGCGATGCCCGTCACGCCGTAGCTGTTGTTCGCGCCCACGATTTCACCCAGCACCGCGGTGCCGTGATTGCGCCAGCCCAGGTCGTTGTACTGCGTGCCGCCCACGCGGAAGAACGAGGGGAAGTCCTCGTGCGTGGTGCGCCAGCCACCCTCGATGTCCACGATCTTCACGTTGGTGCCCCGGCCGCCCGTCTGCGTCCACGCGTAGGTCGCGTTGATGCCGGCGGGCGCAGCGCCCAGGTAGCCCTGCGCGGACTGGTACGCCGGCGTGGTGGGCGGCAGGTCCGCCGCGGACAGGAGCGCGCGCAGCCCCGCCTCCATCGCGAAGTTCACCATCGCCGGCTCCGGAGGCGGCGCCGCATAGGCCGTCTCCACGCTGGCCACGCGGTTGAGCGCCGCCACCAGGTCCGCCACGGTGTCCGCGGTGGTGCCGGGCAAGAGCGGAACTTCGAAGTACAGGTTCAGGTCCGCCAGCTGCTCGCCGCTCGTCTTCTCACCGGACAGCTTGCTCGCGTCCAGCGCGGCTTCTTCCGCCTGGAACACCCGGTCCAGCGCCCCGATGCGCGGCGCGCGGTCCAGCAGCGCCACCACCTCCGCCAGGTCCGCCTCCACGCGCGCGGAGTCCAGGCGCAGGCCGGACAACAGCTCCCGCTCACCCGCGCTGCGTTCAGAGGCGAGGGCGCGCAGCGCGTTGTCGCGCAGGCGCACGTGGCTGCCCTCGTGGAACTTCACCACCAGCCGCTCCACGAACGTCCCCGCGGGCAGCTCCCGCCCCGTGGGCTTCGCCAGCAGCGTGCGCGGCGTCAGCGAGGGGGCGGCGCCAGCAGCGGGGGCCAACGCCAGCAGGGACACAGCCATGACCGCGCCACGCAGGCGGAGCGGGGACAGCGTCGACTTCAGCATGGACTTCCTCCGGGATGGACAGCATCCCCACCATGCCACGCCGGTCTGTCATTCAAATCTGGCTATTCTGTTATTTCTATCCTGTTGGTTTATTCAGCTCCTGTTGAACCGGGCGGGCGTGTGAAGGCGCTTCAGGTGGTTCCTTCGAAGGGCACCGGGGGCCGGGCCAGGGCGCGCTCGGCGGACAGCCGGGCCTGATCCAGCGCGTCGAAGCCGCGCTCCAGCGTGGCGGGTGACACCGGGGGCAGGTTGGAGACGACGACGTAGACGGGCACGTTGCGCGTCTGGAGCACGGTGAGCTGGAGCCGGAAGTGGTCGCGCCTCAGCGCGGCGGAGCCGGCCGCCAGGCCCTGGGGATAGGCCATGGGGCCGCCCACCACCTTGCGCGTCCGGCTGGGCAGGAAGTGCACGAGGATGGCGTCCAGGTCCTTGCCAATGGCGCTCTCCTGGAGCGACAGCGCGGGCGCCTTGTCCACCAGGCCGCCGTCCCAGAACAGCTGGCCGTCCAGGGGCACGGCGCGGAAGAGGCCCGGGTACGCGCAGGTGGCGTGGACGCGCGGGGCCAGCTCCCCCGTGGTGAACACCTGGTGCGTGCCGTGGGTGAGGTTCGCGGCGGTGAGCAAGAGCGGGTGCGGCAGGTCCTCGAAGGTGGACACCGGCAGCGTGGACTCCAGCAGGCGCCGGAAGCGCTCGCCCTTGAGCAGGCCCGTGAAGCCGTGCCCCTGCGACGCCACGTTCAGCACCGCGCCCAGGGGGTCCGGGTCCCAGAAGTTGGCGCGCGTCTGGCTCAGCACCAGCTCCTCCAATGCCGGCAGCGGCATGCCCGCCGCCGCGTACGCCGCCACCATCCCGCCCGCGGACGTGCCCGCGTACGCGTGGGGCTTCAGCCCGGAGGCGTGCAGCCCCTTGAGGAAACCCGCATGGCCGTAGAACCCGAAGTAGCCGGCGGAGAGGACCAGTCCAAACCGCTTGCCTTCGAGCAGGGAGTGCAACGTCGAGGAGGGAGCCATGGCGGATTTTTACGGGATGGGTACGACCCAAGGCAACGCAATGCGTTGCCGGGGCCATTGTGGCCGTGTCAGGGTATCGATATATGTTGATGGCTCGATATGGACGTCCTCTCCCAATCCTTCCGTGTCCTGGGTGACACGACGCGGCTGCGCATCCTGCGCCTGGTGGCCCAGGCGCCGCTGAACGTGACGGAACTCGTGTCGCTGGTGGGGGTGGCGCAGTCCTCGGTGTCGCACCACCTGTCGAAGCTGAAGGGGCTGGGGCTCATCCGCGAGGAGCGGCAGGCGGGCTTCACGTACTACTCGCTGGCGCTGGAGTCGGATGACTCGCGCTGGCCGCTCGTCCGGCTGGCGCGCGAGGCGGAGGACGCGGCGGGGGACTCCGCGCGGCTCAGTGACTTGCTGCGCGCGCGGGAGGACCGGCAGGCGCTCAACGAGCGGCTGTTGGAGCCCGGCCAGTCCTGGTTCCTCTGGGCGGGGGCGCTGGCGTCGCTGTTGCCACCGTTGGACGTGGCGGACTTCGGCTGCGGCACGGGGGTGTTCAGCCGGGCCATGGCGCGGTGGGCGCGGCACGTGTGGGCCATCGACCAGAGCGAGGACGCGCTGTCCCAGGCTCGAACCCTGGCCGCGCGTGACGAACTGAAGAACATCACGTTCCTGCGCGAGGACCTGCACCGGCTGTCGCTCAAGGGCGGGTGCATGGACCTGGTGGTGATTTCGCAGAGCCTCCACCACGTGGAGGCGCCGGCGGCGGTGGTGGCGGAGGCCGCGCGGCTGCTCAAGCCGGGCGGCCGGCTGGTGGTGTTGGAGCTCTTGCCGCACGAAGAGAAGTGGGTGCTGGACCGGTTGGGACACCGGCACCTGGGCTTCGCGCCCGAAGTCCTGGAAGCGGCCCTTCGCGAGGCCGGTTTCACGTCGTTCACCCGCGAGACGCACGCGCGCGACGGGGCCAGCCCCTTCCGCGTCTTCCTGCTGACCGGAGTCAAACCGTCATGACGAGCCACATCGCCCACCCCCTGCCGCTTCCCCCCGGGGAGCACGGCCAGCGCGTGGAGGCGCTGAAGGCCGCGATGCGCGAGCGCATCCTGGTGCTGGATGGCGCCATGGGCACGCTCTTGCAAGGCCATCACCTGGTCGCGGCGGACTTCGGCGGCGCGGAGTACGAGGGCTGCAACGAGCACCTGGTCCTCACCCGCCCGGACGTCATTGAAGGCATCCACGCGAAGTACTTCGCCGCGGGCGCGGACGTGACGGAGACGGACAGCTTCGGCGGCACGCCGGTGGTGCTGGCGGAGTTCGACCTGGGCCACAAGGCGATGGAGATCAACATCGCCGCGTCCCGCCTGGCGCTCAACGCCGCCAAGGCCGCGGAGGCGAAGGACGGACGGATGCGCTGGGTGGCGGGCTCCATTGGCCCCACCACCAAGGCCATCAGCGTCACGGGCGGCATCACCTTCGAGGAGCTGGTGGACAACTTCGCCGTGCAGGCGGAGGGGCTGGCCATCGGCGGCTCCGACTACCTGCTGGTGGAGACGGCGCAGGACACGCGCAACGTGAAGGCGGCGCTCCTGGGCATCGACCGGGCCTTCAAGAAGCTGGGCTGGAAGCTGCCGGTGGCGGTGTCCGGCACGATTGAGCCCATGGGCACGATGCTCGCGGGCCAGTCCGTGGAGAGCCTGGCCACGTCGCTGGAGCACACGGACCTGCTGTACCTGGGCCTCAACTGCGCCACGGGGCCGGACTTCATGACGGACCACATCCGCTCGCTGTCCTCCATGAGCCCGTTCCCGGTGTCGTGCGTGCCCAACGCGGGCCTGCCGGATGAGAACGGTCAGTATCTGGAGTCGCCGGAGATGATCTCCCGGTCGCTCCGGCGCTTCTGTGACAACGGCTGGCTCAACGTGGTGGGCGGCTGTTGCGGCACGCACGCGGGCCACATCGAGTCGCTCGCCGCGATGGTGAAGGGGCTCAAGCCGCGCACGGAGACGCCCAAGCCGCGCTCGTCGCTGTCCGGCGTGGACTACCTGGAGGTGACGGACGAGCAGCGCCCCATCATCGTGGGCGAGCGCACGAACGTCATCGGCAGCAAGAAGTTCAAGGAGCTCATCGTCGCGGGTGCGTTCGACGACGCGTCGGAGATTGCCCGCGCCCAGGTGCGGCGCGCGGCGCAGGTCATCGACATCTGCCTGGCGAACCCGGACCGGGACGAGCTGGAGGACATGCGCCACTTCCTGGAGGTGGTGGTCAAGAAGGTGCGCGTGCCGCTGATGATCGACTCGACGGACGAGAAGGTCATCGCCATGGCGCTCACGTACTGCCAGGGCAAGGCCATCATCAACTCCGTCAACCTGGAGGACGGCGAGGAGCGCTTCGAGAAGGTCGTCCCGCTGGCGAAGGCCTTCGGCGCGGCGCTGGTGGTGGGCTGCATCGACGAGGTCGGCATGGCCGTCACGCGCGACCGCAAGCTCGCCGTGGCCGAGCGCAGCTTCGAGCTGCTCACCCAGAAGTACGGCATGCGCCCGGAGGACCTGTACTTCGACCCGCTGGTGTTCCCCTGCGCCTCCGGTGACGCGCAGTACACCGGCAGCGGCGTGGAGACGATCGAGGGCGTGCGCCTCATCAAACAGCGCTTCCCGCAGTGCCGCACGGTGCTGGGCATCAGCAACGTGTCCTTCGGCCTGCCCACCGCGGGCCGCGAGGTGCTCAACTCCGTGTTCCTGTACCACTGCGTGCAGGCGGGCCTGGACATGGCGCTCGTCAACTCGGAGAAGCTGGAGCGCTACCCGTCGCTGCCGGAGGAGGAGCGCAAGCTCTCCGAGGACCTCATCTACAACCGGGGCGCGGACCCGGTGACGCCCTTCGCGGCGCACTTCCGCGAGCGCAAGCCCGCGCGCGCCCAGGTGAGCACGCTGCCGCTGAATGAACGGCTGCAGCGCTACATCATCGAGGGCACGCGCGACGGCCTGACGGCGGACCTGGACCTGGCGATGAAGGAGATGGCGCCGCTGGACATCATCAACGGGCCGCTGATGAAGGGCATGGACGAGGTGGGCCGCCTCTTCGGCGCCAACGAGCTCATCGTCGCGGAGGTGCTCCAGAGCGCGGAGTCCATGAAGGCGGCGGTGAGCCACCTGGAGCCGCACATGAGCCAGACCCAGGCGGCGTCGCGCGGGAAGATCGTCCTCGCGACGGTGAAGGGGGACGTGCACGACATCGGCAAGAACCTGGTGGAGATCATCCTCGCCAACAACGGCTTCCAGGTGGTGAACCTGGGCATCAAGGTCCCGCCCGAGCAGTTGGTGCTGGCGGTGAAGGAACACCGCCCGGACATCCTGGGCCTGTCGGGCCTCTTGGTGAAGAGCGCGCACCAGATGGTCGCCACCGCGGAGGACCTGAAGCGCGCCGGTGTGGAGACGCCCATCCTGGTGGGCGGCGCCGCGCTCAGCCGCAACTTCGTGGACCGCAACATCGCCCCGGCCTACGGCGGCGGCACCGTGGCCTACGCGCAGGACGCGATGAACGGCCTGGAGCTGGCGAAGCAGATTGTCGAACCGGGCGCGCACGCGAAGCTGCGGGACGACCTGGCCGCGCGCCGCCTGAAGCTGGCGCAGGAGGCGAAGGACCGGCCCGCGCCCGCCGCCCCGGTGCGCCGCTCGCGCAGCACGGAGGTGCCGGTGCTGGCCACGGTGCCGCCCGCGCCGGACTTCGCGCGGCACGTGCTCACCAACACGCCGTTGGATCACATCTGGAAGTTCATCAACCCGGTGATGCTCTACGGCCGCCACCTGGGCCTGCGCACGTCGTCGCGCGCGCTGGGCACGCCGGCGGAAGCCGACCTCGCGAAGACGGAAGAGGGCCGCAAGGCGCTGGCGCTGAAGGAGGCCGTGGAGGAGCTGAAGACGCTGCTTCGCGGGGGCGTGATGCACGCGCGCTCGGTGTTCCAGTTCTTCAAGGCGGCCAGCGACGGTGACCGCGTGCTCCTCTTCGACGGCACCACGGGCGAGCAGGTGACGTCCTTCGACTTCCCCCGGCAGGACAAGGACAACGGCCTGTGCCTGGCGGACTACGTGAAGCCGCTGGAGAACGGCAAGCCGGTGGACGCGCTCTCGCTGTTCGTCACCACCGCGGGCGCGGGCATCCGTGAGCTGTCGGAAGGGTTCAAGGCGAAGGGCGAGTTCCTCAAGATGCACGCGGTGCAGGCGCTGGCGCTGGAGACCGCGGAGGGCTACGCGGAGCTGCTGCACACGCAGCTGCGCAGCATGTGGGGCTTCCCGGACCGCGCGGACATGACGATGCTGGAGCGCTTCCGCGCGGAGTACACCGGCAAGCGCTACTCGTTCGGCTACCCGGCGTGCCCGCGCCTGGAGGACCAGACGAAGCTCTTCGCCGCGCTCAAGCCGGAGGAGATCGGCGTGCAGCTCACCGACGGCTGCATGATGGAGCCCGAGGCGAGCGTGTCCGCCATCGTCTTCCACCACCCGGGCGCGACGTATTTCTCCGTGACCTGACCGGAGGCAGACGCGGCAGCGCGCGGGGTGAGGCGCCGGGAAGGGACCTGCTGGGCACCCTTCCCGGGTGCTGCGGGAGCGTCAGGCGCGCAGGTCCGACAGCGCGCTGGCGAAGGCGTTCGCGGAGGCGCCGAGCGCGGCGCTGGCCTCCTTGCCCTTCTTCTTCGCCTTGTCCTCGTTCATCTTCCGGTGGGCCTCGTCACGCGCGTCCTTCTCACGGTGGGTGGCCGCGTCCTCGTCCTTCTTGGCCTTGTCCGTGAGCGCGTCCGCGGCCTTCTTGCCCAGGTCGGACGCCTTCTTGCCCGTGTCGATGACCCCCATCAACGACCACTGCCCGACCAGCGTGTCCTGCACCGCCTGCCGCAGCTCCTGGAGGTTCCGGCCCACCGCGGGCGCCTCCACGTGCCCCGCTTCCGCCAGCTTCGGGAGGTCCTGCGACGTGATGAGACCCTGCTCGATGTCGTGCTTCGCCATGGTGACTCCCCCTCGTTGAAGCTGAAAATCCGGCGAGACCGGAATTTTTCAGCAAGAGGAGCTTAACGGAGGGTGAAGATGATCCGCAAGGGCCCGGGCGATGGGCAGGCCTGAGTGCTGCTCGAACCACATGAAGCCGGGGCAGGTATTGACCTCCAGGCACACCCAGTCGGCCGGGGAGTTGGAGCCTCCGGGCGGCTCGATGAGGTCGATGCCGGTCAGCTCCAGCCCGAGCGCGCGTGACAGCTGGCGGCAGGCGTCGGCGACGGGGGCGGGCAGCTCCATGGCGCGCAGCCGCACCGTGTGGCCGGTCATGTCCGGGTGCCGGTAGTCCAGCGCGAGCGACTCCGCACGGCAGGCCAGCACCTCGCGCGCGCCCACGACGTGGGCCCGGACGTTGGTGCCCGGGATGCGCTGCTGGAACTGGTGCGGGGGCAGGGGGTGGCCGGGCCGCATCGCGGCGCGGGCCTCTTCCCACGACACCTGCTTCACCAGGGAGCGCTCGTCGCTCACGGACTTGATGACGGGGTCACCCTCCAGTCCCCGGGCGAAGCGCTCCCAGTGCCATGGCGCCCCGCCCGCCAGGGTGTCCGGCACGCGCAGCCCCGCGGCGAGGATGGCGGCGTACTGGCAGGGCTTGCTGCCATTGGACAGCATCGCGGTGGCGCGATTGGCCACCGGACCCTGGAACAGGTCCAGCAAGGCCGCCGCGTGGGCGCGCTGCGCGAGCGACCCGGGCGTCTGGGGCGGTTCAATGCCGCCCGTGCCCAGCCGCGAGAAGATGCCGGACACCTGCTCCAGCGGCACGCTCCACGTCGGGAAGCGCACCGCGCCGGTGAGCTTCCCGGCCCCGGGCGGTCCCGGTCTCCAGTCGAGCTCCAGGTGGACCTGGGTGCCCAGATGGCGCTCGTCCACGAAGACGTACTCGCGCCGCGTGGCGGTCAGGTGCGCCAGGAAGAAGGCCGTCACCAATTCGTCCACCGGCCCCATCACGAGGATCATCGCGCCACCTCCTGGCCCTGCAGCAGCGAGCGGACGAAGTGCTCCACCTGGGCCCGGGCCTCCGGGTGCTCCCGCGCGAGCAGCGTCTCCAGCTCCTCCGGCAGGGCGGACAGCTGCAGGACGGTCCAGCCCGCGTCGCCCCCGGAATCCGTGGACGGCACCAGCAGGACCTCCAGGACGTCCGCGCCACACGCGGCCGCCAACTGGAGCAGGTCCGCCTCCAGCCCTGGCGGTGGACGGACGCCGCCGCCGTCAGGGGCCTCCAGCGGCCAGAGCGTCACGCGCGAGCCCATCACCACGGCCAGATGCAGCGCGCCGGGGGCCGGCACCGTCCACCACACCTCGGCCCGGCTGAACTCGGCCTCGCGGGGCCAGGGTTTCCAGCGCCTGCCGTCC
Organism: Corallococcus interemptor; assembly: GCF_003668875.1. Classification (GTDB taxonomy): domain Bacteria; phylum Myxococcota; class Myxococcia; order Myxococcales; family Myxococcaceae; genus Corallococcus; species Corallococcus interemptor. Next base: position 11,100 of record NZ_RAWM01000184.1, read on the forward strand.
TCGGGGCAGGGCCCCAGGTGGAAGTGGGGCGCGCGCAGGACGGAGTCCTCCTGGCGCACGGGCAGCCGCAGGGCGAGCAGCCGCCAGACGGCCATCGTCCACAGCGGCGCGAGCAGTCCCCGCCGGTTGATGGAGCGCGCCGGGCAGCAGGTGTGGAAGCCGTCCCGCAGGGCCTCGTGCTCGGTGTCCAGGTAGGGGCTTTGCGTCGGGGGGAAGGGCTTCTCGAAGAGGCACCAGAGGACATCCTCCGGACCCAACGCGTCGTCTCCGGCGCCGCTGGACGGAGCCGCGCCGAGCAGCCCGGCCCGGAGCCGGCCGTCCTTCACCTCCACCCACGGCGTGGCGGAGGTGCCCCAGGCTTCGACGGAGATGTCGGTGAGCGGGGCGTCCGCGCGCCGGGCCTCGTGGTGGAGCACGTCGCTCAGATGGGGGAACTGTTCGGCGCCGATGAGGACGAGCCTGGGCATGGTCCGCAAGCCTCTCAGGCCGCCTCCTCCGGGAACAATCCCCCCATCAGGTCCGGCCGCCCCTGGCCGGACGGGTTAGATTGCCGCCATGCCTTCGCCCACCATCCGTCGCGCCGTCCAGCTCCTGCCCGCGTGTGCCACGACGGGCATTGGCAGCCTGCCGCACACCCAGGTGGAACTGGGTCTGCAAGCCGCGCTCGCCATGGACATCCCGTTCCTGCCGCAGCTGCCGGTGGGGCACCCCTCGGAGCTGATGATTCCGGCCGCGCTGGAGGGCCTGCCGGGCCTGCGCTTCGACGAGGACGGCGTCTGCACGGTGGACGTGGAGGCGTGGAACGCGGGGCGCGAGGCCTTCGAGAAGCGGCTGGAGGCGGCGCTCGCCTCCGGAGACCTGGAGTCCTTCGAGCCCACGGCGGACGCGTGCCGCGCGTGGAAGCCGTTCCTCTGGGAGGTGGAGCACCGCAAGCTCGCCTTCGCGAAGGCGCAGCTGGCCGGCCCCTTCACGGTGCGCTCCGTGGTGCGCACCGCCTCGGGGGAGCCGGTGCTGGCGGTGCCGGGCCTGGACGCGGCGCTGTACCGGCTGGTGATGGTGCGCGCGCTGGCCATGGTGCGCGCGCTCAAGCGCACGGGCACCACGCCCCTGTTCTACCTGGACGAGCCCGGCCTCTACGCCTACGTGCGGATGAACCCGCAGCACCTGTTGGCGCAGCAGGAGCTGCGGCTGCTGGTGGTGGCGCTGCAGCGCGAAGGCGCGCTCGTGGGCATCCACTGCTGCGGCAACACGGACTGGGGCGTGCTGCTGGACGCGCAGGCGGACCTCGTCTCGCTGGACGTGAGGTTGTCGCTGGACGCGATGCTGGAGGAGACGGACGCGCTCAAGCGCTTCCTGGACTCCGGCGCCACGCTGAGCCTGGGCGTCATCCCCACGGACCTGGCGTCCACGTACTCGGTGGAGGAGCTGTCGGACTCCGTGGAGGCGTCACTGAAGGCGGCGCTGCCGGGCGGCATCGGCTTCGCGCGCGCGCTGTCCACGGTGCTGCTGACGCCCGCGTGCGGCCTGGCGATGCGCTCGGTGATGGACGCGGAGCGCATCCTGGAGGAGCTGAAGCAGGCCCAGCGCCGGTTGAAGCAGGCGCTGGAGTCCGAGCGTCCGTCCCTCCAGGGACTGCCGCCCGCGCACTGAAAAGCGCGGGCGGGGCGGAGCGCGGCGGACTACTGACGGCCGAGCCGCAGCTCGCGTTCGGCCTGGTGCCAGTCCTGCTCGGGGTTGCCATGCGTGCCGCCCCGGGCCTGGAAGATTTCATAGGCGCGGCGGGCAATCTGCTCCTGCGTGGGCGCGGCGCTCTTGCTCGTGGGCGCGCTCGCCGTGGCCACCGGCTTCTTGTCCTCGGTCCGCTCCGGCGCGGCCTTGGGGGCCGGGTTCGGTTGCGACTTCTGCGCGTTCTGACGGGCCATGGGGGATTCCTCCTGGAAAAGGCGACCTGCAGCTTCGGCCGCGCCCCTGCATCACGGAAGAGACCCAGGGCGTACGGGGTTGCCGGAGCGACATCCCAGGTCGCGAAGTGTTGAGGGACCAACGGGCCATTCCGCTCGGAAAATCCATCAGCGGAATGAGCCCGCACGCGTGGTCCGCCAGTTGAAAGACGCCAGACGCTTCAGGGGCCGGTCGCCTTCCTGGCGGAGCGGCCGGGAGCTTTTTTCGCGGGCACTGCATCACCACCCATCACGCCGTGCCCCAGCGCCGCGTCGAGCGCGCGCTGCATCGCGGTGCTCATGCCCAGCGCCTCCGCCTCCTGCGGCGTGCACCAGCGCAGCTCCTGGAACGCGACGGACTTCGTGGGCCGCGCGCCGCCCGTCACGCGCAACAGCCGCAGCGTGAGGTCGCGGTGGGTGAGCTGCCGGCGCACGCTGTCCAGCGAGCCCAGCAGCGTGAGCGGCGCCCCCAGCGTCGTCGCCAGCCGCTCCGTCGCCTCCGCTTCGGACGTGTCCTCCTCCACCTCCACGGCGGGCAGCTCCCACAGGCCGCCGAAGAGGCCCTTGTCCGCGCGGCGTGCGAAGAGGAGCGTGCCCGCGTGCGGCCACACGGCCAGCGCCAGGAACAGCTTGCGGGGCGCGGCACGCACCTTGGCCGGCGGCAGCTCATCCACGCGGCCCTTCTTGAACGCGATGCACGCGTCGCGCACGGGGCACAGCAGGCACAGCGGAGACTCCGGCCGGCACACCGTGGCGCCGTGCTCCATCAGCGCCTGGTTGAAGTCCCCGGGCCTTTCGCCCTTCACCAGCGCGGAGGCCAGCGCCCAGAGCGTGGCCTCGCGGTCGCGGTCCCCGGGCAACCCCTCCACCTCGAAGAGGCGCGACAGCACGCGGGCCACGTTGCCGTCCACGATGGGCGCCTCTTCACCAAAGGCGATGGAGGCCACGGCCCCGGCGGTGTAGCGGCCGAAGCCGGGCAGGGTGAGCAGCTCCTCCGCGGTGGCGGGGAGCTTCCCTTCAAAGCGCTCCACCACCTCCTGCGCCGCGCGGTGCAGGTTGCGCGCGCGCGAGTAGTAGCCCAGCCCCTTCCACCCGGAGAGCACGTCGTCCAGGGGAACCGAGGCCAGCGCCTTCACCGTGGGAAAGCGCGCGAGGAAACGCTCCCAGTACGGGATGACCGTGGACACCTGGGTCTGCTGGAGCATGACCTCGCTGAGCCAGATGGCGTACGGGTCGCGCGTGCGGCGCCAGGGCAGGTCGCGCTTGTTCCGGTCGTACCAGGAGAGCAGCGGACCATGAATGGCGGCGTGGCGTTCAGGGGAGACGGGGGCGGGGAG
>NZ_RAWM01000185.1 GCF_003668875.1 Corallococcus interemptor
CCCACGAGCAGCCCCGACAGAAGCCCACCCAGGTGCCCCGCGTTGTCCACGCCCGCGCTCGTCCACCCGAGCCACAGGAAGACGAGCACCGTGGGCAGCGCGTTCTCACCGGAGAACCAGCGGAAGCGCGCCCCCGGGCCGCTCCGGGCGCGCCGGCCCAGCACCAGCAGCGCGCCCACGCAGCCGAACACCCACCCCGATGCCCCCACGCTCACCGTCGGCGACCACCAGAGCGAGCCCGTCATCGTCGCGAGCCCCGACACGACGAGCAACGCCACGTAGTCCCACCACCGGCACGCGCGCTCCACCGCCGTGCCCACCCCCGCGAACACCAGCAGGTTGAGGCCCAGGTGCAGCGCGTCCCGGTGCAGGAGGTTGGCCGTCAGGAGCCGCCACCCCTCCCCCACGTCCGTCACCAGGGGGCCGGACTTCGCCCCCCAGTGAATCAGCGCATCCACTCCGGGTGGGCCTCCGGACGCCACCACGGTGTACAGAATGGCCTGCGCCGCGATCAGCGCTATCGTGAGCCCCGGTATCCTGCGCTCCCCACCCTTTCCGGCCAATCGACCGATGGACAACAGTGCTTCCCTGACCCTGGGATGGGCGAAAAGCCCTGTTGTTCTCGGGGGATACATGGCTTGTCTCGGCAAAGGGCATTCTGCTATAGCTGTACTCGGACCGGACCCGTGCTGAAGCTCATCATCGAAGACGACGAGGGGCGCAAGACCGTTGTTCCCTTCGTGCGCGACGAAATCACCATTGGCCGTCAGGAGGGGAACACCATCCGCCTGACCGAGCGAAACGTGTCACGTCGACACGCCCGGCTCGTGCGCCTCAATGGCCACGTCGTGCTCGAAGACCTGGGGAGCTACAACGGCACCCGGATCAACGGTGAACGCGTCGCAGGCCAGCTCCCTCTCAAGGAGGGCGACCTCATCCAGATTGGCGACTACGATCTGGCCTTGCAGGTCGAGGGCGCGGCCAACGCTGGCGCCCCTACTGGCGCCATCACCGCCAAGGTGCCCGCCTCCCGCCGGCCGGAGCCGGAGCCCGAGGAGGACGAGGACGACGACGTCCCCAGCGGCCCCGCCCCCCGCGACACCATGGTGGACGGCGAGGACGAGGCGGAGGACCCCGACTCCGACGGCGGCGACGAGCACGAGCACACGCCCGTGTCCGCGGATGCGCGCCGCAACGCCACGTCCATCATCCGCATGGACCAGATGGAGGCGGACCGCCCCCGGCGCGTGGAGCGCGTGCCGGAGGACGAGCAGCCCCGGCTGGTGGTGCTGGCCCCCAACGAGTTCAAGGGCCAGGAGTTCGACTGCAACCGCACGGAGCTGCGGATTGGCCGCACGTCGGAGAACGACGTGGCGCTGGACCACCGCTCGCTGTCCCGCACGCACGCGAAGGTCGTGCGCGAGGAGACGGGCGAGTGGCGCGTCATCGACATGCAGTCGGCCAACGGGATGATGGTCAACGGTGAGAGCTACGCCCAGGCGACGCTCGCGCACGGTGACGTCATCGAGATGGGCCACGTGAAGCTGCGCTTCGTGGGTCCCGGCTCGCTGGAAGAGGACCTCGCGGCGCAGGGCCGCGGCGGCTCCAAGAAGATGTGGGTGGCCGCGGTCATCGTGTTCCTGTCCATTGGCGCGGGCGCGGCGCTCTTCGTGGTGAAGGGCCAGGACCTGCTGCCCAAGCCGCCGGACGGCCCGCCCCCCGTGGTCGCCGCGGATCCGCAGCCCATCACCGAGCCGAAGGAGCCGAAGGAGCCGACGAAGCCGCCGGACACGAAGACTCCGGAGACCGTGGCCGCGACTCCTCCCGCGACGCCGGAGAAGCCGCCGGAGCCCCCGGCGGATCAGGCGTTCCAGGAGGCGCTGCAGGCGGGCAAGTTGACCGTCGCCGGCACCTCGCTCGAGGCGCTCCGCAAGGCCAAGGCGCTACCGGCCGCGACCCTGGATGAGCTCCAGGCACGGCTGGAGAAGGAGCGGAAGGCGGAGAGGGACCTCGCCGCGACCCGCCGCGCCCTCAAGGGCAACGACGTCGATGCCGCGACCAAGGCCTTCAGCGCCATCCCCACGGACACCGTCTTCGTGAAGGAGCGCAAGGATCTCAGCGACCAGTTGGACGCCGCGCAGGCCCAGGCCGCGCAGAACACCCAGCTGCCGGAGCCTCCGCAGGACGCCCCTGACGCGACAGCCACCGCGCCCAAGAATCCGAATGCCAGGCCCACGTCCGACTTCATGCGGAACATGAAGCCGGCGGACGTGAGCAAGAACATCGAAGTCATCCAGGGCAAGGTCCTGGGGCTCATCAAGGCCAAGGAACCGAACAGCGCATTGGAACTCGCCAAGGACTGCGCGCTGCTCGCCCCCAAGGTCCCGGAGTGCCACCTCATGCTTGGCGTGGTGTACGCCAAGGTCAACGACTTCAAGATGAGTGAGCAGCACTACGAGACGTTCCTCACGCTCACGCCCGAAGGCTATCCCAAGCGAGACCTGGTCATCAGGGCCTTGAGCCAGATGCCCGGCGCAACCCCGCGTCAGGCGCAGAATCCCCCCGCCTCGAAGAGCGGCGAGTAGTCCCCCCCGCAGCACATCCCTCAACCCTGCAGCGAGGAGACGCTGTGCAGATTCGCATCCTGGTAGTTGATGACGAGCAGGACAACTGCGACTACCTCAAGCTGGTGCTGACCCGTGAAGGCTACGAGGTCGTCACCACCACGGACCCGACGCAAACGGTGGACATCCTCCGGGGCTCCGACTTCCACCTCGTCATCCTCGACATGATGATGCCGCAGATGTCCGGCACCGAAGTGCTGGAGCTGATCCGCAAGTACGACACGGACATCGCAGTCATCGTCGCCACGGCCTACCCCACCGTGGACACGGCCGTCGCGTCGCTCAAGGCGCAGGCGTCCGACTACGTGAAGAAGCCCATGGAGCCGGAGCAGTTCACGGCCGCCGTGCGCAACGCGCTGCAGAAGAAGGGCCTGTCCCAGGACCCGGAAGCAGACCTGCACCGCGCCATCGGCCGCACCATCCGCGACGCGCGCAAGACGCAGGAGCTCACGCTCAAGCAGCTGGCCCGCCGCACCGGCCTGTCCGTGTCCCTGCTGTCCCAGATTGAGCGCGCGGAGTCTTCCGCGTCCATCTCGTCGCTCTACAAGATCGCCTCCGCGCTCCAGCTGCGCATGGGCGAGCTGTTCGGCGACACCTAGCGGCCGCTGAACCGGGGCGCGCGCTTTTCAAGGAAAGCCGCGCGCCCCTCCTTCGCATCCTCGCTGCCAAACGCCTCGCCGCGCACCTGACGCAGGTGCGCGACGTCGTCCGGGGACAACCCGGAGCGCGCCAGCAGCCCGAACGCCTCCTTCATCCCCGACACCGCCCTGGGCGCCCCCGCGGCCAGCGTCGCGCACAGCGCCAGCGCGCGTCCTTCCGCGTCCTCGGGACACTCGTCCAACAGCCCCCACGCGAGCGCCTCCGCCGCCGGCAACCGGCGCGCGGTGAGGAACAGCTGCTTCGCGCGGGACAGCCCCACCAGCCGCACCGCCCGCGCCAGCCCCTCCGGCGAGTACACGATGCCCAGCCGGGCCGGAGGCATGAGGAAGAAGGCGTCGGGAGCGCCCACGCGGAAGTCGCAGGAGGCCGCCAGGTCGAAGCCCGCGCCCACCGCGCCGCCCTGCACCAGCGCCACCGACGGCGCCGGGTGCCGCTCCAGCTTCAGCAGGCACGCCACCAGCGGGTCATCCGGCAGCCGCCCGTCAGCGCCGGGCGGCCCCAGGTGCGTCAAGTCATAGCCCGCGCAGAAGTGCCCGCCCTGGCCGCGCACCAGCAGCGCGCGCACGTGGGCGGCCGGCTCCAGCGCCGCGTCCAACCGGGCCAGCAACGCGTCATTCAGCGCGTTGCGCCGCGACGGGTTGGAGACGGTGAGCACCCGGACACCGCCCTCGCGATCCTCCACCTCCAGCGTGGGCTCCATCCGGTGAAGCCCGTGACTACCCGAGCACCACGAGGACGTCGCCCTCGTTGACCGCCTGCGCTTCCTTGCAGCGGATCTCCTTCACCGTGCCGCCCTCCTCGGCCTCCACGGGCATTTCCATCTTCATGGACTCGAGGATGACGAGCGTGGTGCCGGCATCCACCTTGTCGCCGACCTTCACTTCGATCTTCCACACCGTGCCCGTGATGTGCGCCGCAACGTCCGCCATGAACCGTCCTCCTCGGGTGGGAATACTTAAGGCTTCGCGTGATGATCCAGGAAGTGCGTGTCCAGCTCACCCGCCGCGAAGGCCGGGTCCTTCAGGATGCGAAGGTGGAGCGGGATGTTCGTCTTGATGCCTTCGATGCGGAAGGACTCCAGCGCCTTCACCGCGCGGGCAATGGCCTCGTCGCGCGTGGCGCCGCTGATGATGAGCTTGGCAATCATCGGGTCGTAGTTCGGCGTCACCACGTCCCCTTCCGCGTAGCCGGAGTCCAGGCGCACGCCCTCGCCCGTGGGCGGCTGGAACACCTTCAGCGGGCCGGGGGACGGGAAGTACTTCACCGGGTCCTCCGCGTAGATGCGGAACTCCAGCGCGGCGCCCTTCCGCTTCACGTCCTCCTGCTTCACCGTCAGCTTCTCACCCGCGGCGATGCGCAGCTGCCAGCCGATGAGGTCCAGGCCCGTGGTCAGCTCCGTCACCGGGTGCTCCACCTGGAGCCGGGCGTTCATCTCGATGAAGTACACCTGCCCGTCCGAGTACAGGAACTCCACCGTGCCCGCGTTGGCGTAGCCGAACGCCTTGGCCGCCTTGACGGCCGCCGTGAAGAGCGTGTCCGCCAGGCCTGAGTTGCGTCCATTGGCGAACAGCACCGACGGGGCCTCCTCCACCACCTTCTGGTGCCGGCGCTGGATGGAGCACTCGCGCTCCAGGCCGTGGATGAGGTGGCCGTGGGTGTCGCCCAGAATCTGCACTTCGATGTGACGGGGCGCCGGGAAGTAGCGCTCCAGGTACACGCCCTCGCGGCCGAAGGCGGCCTTCGCGCGGTCCGTGCACTGGCGGTAGACCTTCTCCAGCTCCGCCGGATTGCTCGCCGCCGCCATGCCAATGCCGCCACCGCCGCTGGCGGCCTTGCACAGCACCGGGTAGCCAATGCGCTCCGCGGCCTCCAGGGCGCTCTGCACGTCCGGCAGGACGCCGTCGCTGCCGGGCACCACCGGCACGCCCGCGGCGGACACCAGCTTGCGCGCCTGGCTCTTGTCCTTCATCCGCGCCATGGCCTCCGGCGGCGGGCCCACGAAGGTCAGCCCCGCGTCCGCGCACGCCTGGGCGAACTCGCCGTTTTCGGACAGGAAGCCGTAGCCGGGGTGCACCGCCTGGGCGCCCGTCTTCTTCGCCGCCTCCAGGATGGCGGGGATGCTCAGGTAGCTGTCCTTCGCGGGCGCGGGGCCGATCCTCACGGCCTCGTCCGCCTCCTTCACGAAGGGCAGGTTCGCGTCCGCGTCCGAGTACACCGCCACCGTCTTCACGCCCATGCCCCGGGCCACGGCCCCGATGCGACGCGCGATTTCACCCCGGTTGGCGATGAGCAGCTTCTGGAACATGGCGGGCACCCTGGCTTTACGAAGGGCGGCCAAACTAACCCCCACCCCCTTGACTGACAAGCGTCCGGGCAGTCGCGCAACAGGTCCGTACAGTCCCGTAAATTTGCGGGCTTGCGAGAGCCTGGCGTACCTTGCCCGACGTGAATCCCCCGTCGACAGGAACGCACAGCGTCGTGGACCTGCATGGTGCCCGCCGCGCCCGCCGTCTGGACTTGTACCGGAACCGGCTCAACCAGCGGCAGCAGGACACCCGCGCCAATCTGGTGACGCTCTACGAGGGCGGCACCCTCTTCACGCCCGACGGCACGCAGCAGGGCCGCTCCCTGCTCAAGGCCCTGCAGCTCTTGCAGCGCGCCGGCACCCGCCTGGAGGAGCTGTCCGGTGATGGACTGCTCCCCGCCCCCAGCGCGTCGGAGCGCATCGACGCGCTCTACGACGAGGTGGACGGGCTGTTCACCAAATGCGACCGCCTCACCGGCAGGGGCACGGCGAGCGTCGCCCGCCTCCCCCGCTAGCGTCCCGCCGCTGCCTGACTCAAGGCAGCTCCGTCTGGCCCTGGCGGCGCAGGAACGTGGGGATGTCGAACTGATCCTCGTCCAGGGGCAGCGCCGCGTCCTTCACCACGGCCGTGCGCGCGCTCTGCATGGACGTCTTGGGCGACTCCACGGAGGACATGGCCGGACGGGGCGCGCTCTTCGCGGGCACCAGGCTGGCCACCTCCTCGCGCGGCGAGGACAGCACGGACGGCGGCGTGGAGGGACGGCCCACCAGCGGCACCTGCACCACCTGCGCCATGGAGCGCACCTTGGGCGCGTCCCGCTGCACGAAGCCGGTGGCGATGATGGTGATCTTCACCTCGTCCTGGATCTGCTCGTCGATGAGCGACCCGAAGATGATCTCCGCCTCGCCGTCCGCCGAGTCGTGCACCAGCGTCAGCGCCTCGTTGACCTCCTGCAGGGTCATGTCGCGGCCGCCGGTGATGTTGATGAGCAGGCCGGTGGCGCCGTCGATGGAGACGTCCTCCAGCAGCGGGCTGGAGATGGCCTGCTGCATGGCGGTGATGGCGCGGCGGTCACCGCACGCGTGGCCCGTGCCCATGAGCGCCAGGCCCTTGTCGCTCATGATGGTCTTCACATCCGCGAAGTCCACGTTGATGTAGCCGTGGTACTGGATGAGGTCGCTGATGCCCTGCACGGCGTTGAGCAGGACTTCGTCCGCGCGCTTGAAGGTCTCCAAGAGCGGCATGGGCTCGTTGGAGAGCGACAGCAGGCGCTGGTTGGGGATGGTGATGAGCGTGTCCACCGCGGCCTTGAGCTCCACGATGCCCTGCTCGGCCTGCTTGCGGCGCTTGTTGCCTTCGAAGAGGAAGGGCTTGGTGACGACGCCCACCGTGAGGCAGCCCAGGCTCTTGGCGATGTCCGCGATGATGGGCGCGGCGCCCGTGCCGGTGCCACCGCCCATGCCCGCGGTGACGAAGACCATGTCGGCGCCTTCCAGCACCGCGGCGATCTGATCGCGCGACTCCAGGGCGGCCTCGCGGCCCATCTCCGGGTTGGCGCCGGCGCCCAGGCCCTTGGTGAGGGCCTGGCCCAGCTGCAGCCGGGTGGGCGCCTTGCTCGCGGCGAGCGCCTGGACATCGGTGTTGGCGGCGATGAAGTCCACGCGGTCCAACTTCGACAGAATCATCGTGTTGACCGCGTTGCAGCCCGCCCCGCCCGCGCCCACGACACGAATCTTCGCGGCCTGCTTGTTCTGCTCGAACTGGTCCATGTCGTCCTCGTGGCGGAAGCACCGCGGCGCCGTCCGCGGAAACACCCACCCTCGACAATCATCAGGAAGTCGGGCGCTTTGGCAAGTATTCCGCTACCAGCCTGTAGCGCCCTGCTGCGCGACCGAGTCCTGACGCCCACTTACGCGAATGGCATCAGCGGCCATACGGACATCGCGCGGATGTAAACACCCTCTTGACTCGCGTCCGCTGACTCGCCGTAACCAGTCGTGCGCGCCTTCCGCGCACGCGTGACGTGACAGGACGGGGCGCGGATGACGAAAAGGCCCGGCTCCCTCTTGGGAACCGGGCCTTCCGTGTTTCATTCCTGAAGTGGAGCGCTACGGGGCGGGCTTCTCCACTTCCACCTTGCCCATCCGCGTGATGTTGAACTCCACGCGGCGGTTGTTCTCACGGCCGGCGGCCGTCTTGTTGGTGTCCACCGGCTTCGTCTCGCCGAAGCCCTCGGACTCCAGGCGCTCCGCGGCGATGCCCTCGTTGACGAGGAACGTCTTCACGCTGGCGGCGCGGCGCTTGGACAGGTCCAGGTTGGAGGCGTCGTTGCCCTGGCTGTCCGTGTGGCCCTCGACGCGCAGCAGCTCCACCTGCGGGTTGGCGCGCAGCACGGCGGCCACCTGCTTCAGGATGGGGAACGAGCGCGGCAGGATGACGTCCTTGTTCGTGGCGAAGTAGACCTTCTCCAGGATGAGGATGCGCTCGCCCTCGACGAGCACCTTGACCTTGCCCTTGTCCGGGCAGCCGTCCTCGTCATCCACGCCGTTGATGGTCTCCGGCTCCAGCGGGCACTTGTCCGCCGTGTCGGGGATGCCGTCCTTGTCGTTGTCCGGATCCGGGCAGCCGTCCTCGTCCTGGAAGCCGTCCTTGTCCTCGGGCGCGTTGGGGCACTTGTCGTCCGGGTCCATCAGGCCGTCGCCGTCGGAGTCCACCGGCGGAGGCGGCGCGGGCTTCGTGTCCGGGCAGCCGTCCTCGTCCTCGAAGCCGTTCACCGTCTCCGGCTCGTTGGGGCACTTGTCGGCCGTGTCGACGATGCCGTCCCCGTCGTTGTCCGGGTCCGCGCAGCCGTCCTGGTCCTGGAAGCCGTCGAAGTCCTCCGGGCCTTCCGGGCACACGGGCTTCGGAGGCGCCGCGGCGCGCTCCGGGGTGCTGTAGGCCACGGACGCGAGCACGCGGAAGGTCGGCGTGCCATAGCCGTGGGTGAGGCCCGGACCCGCGCCCACCTGCGCGGACAGACCGGTGGGCGCGCGGTACTTCAGGGCCGCGAGCAGCTCCAGGGGACGCTCCTCCTCGTTCTGCTGCTTGAAGCCCATGGCGCCCACCAGCGAGGCCTGGGCGGCCAGCGGCAGGTCACCCAGCGGAACCTCCGCGCCCACCCCGTACGCCAGCGCGCTGCCGACGTTCAGGTTGCGCAGCTGCTCCGACTTGCGGAGGTCCACGCCCACGTTGGCGAGGATGCGGAAGCGCTTGCCGTACTCCGCCACCACGCGCGGGTTGACGGACACGCCGGAGCCGCCGAGGAAGTCCGACGCACCGCCCGTGGGCAGCGAGATGGGCAGCACCACGGACACGCCGTAGTTGTCACCGTCCAAGAGCCGCGCCTTCGGGATGAGGCGCAGGTCGCCAATGCCGCCCCCGCTCACCCCGTTGGCGAAGGAGGAGTCCACGGCCGGCGAGTTCTCCGAGCCCTGGATGGTGATGGGCAGCACGACGCCGATTTCGAACCGGTCGAAGAGGCCGACGGCGCCCATCAGGTCGAAGCCCACCTGGCTCTTCACCAGGGAGGTGACGTACGTGTCCGAGCGGGGGTCGAAGAAGTTGAGCGGCTTGTCGGCGTAGTTGACCGACAGCCCCACGTTCCACCCCAGGTGCCGCTGCACCTTCGCGCCGTGCACCGCGAGCACATCCGCGACGCCCGGGCCCGGCTTGTACTGCTGCACGTCGATGGCCTGCGACACCGCGGTGGCCTGCGCGTGGGCGGTGGTGCCCATGCCCGCGACCAGCGCCGTGATGAACACCGCCAGCGCCCCACCCGCGCGCGCCAGGAGGTCCCCGGCGCGGCGGAAGCGGCGGCCCACCAGGGGCAGCGCCAGCAGCATCAGCGCGAAGGGCGCCAGCGAACCGGAGCCGCCCGTGCTGCAGCCGTGGCCCACCACCAGGAAGTCATCGTTGGCGTCGAGCGGATCCGAGCCGCCCTTCACCTCCGTGCCGTCGTCGATGCCGCCCTGGTCGGTGTCCTTCATGGTCGGATCCGTCTCCGTGGCGTCACGGCGGCCGTCGTGGTTGCGGTCCTCTTCGCCGTCCTTCAGGCCGTCACCGTCCGAGTCCGGGTTCTTCGGGTCCGTCTTCGTGGAGGGATCCGCGTCCGGCTTGAAGTGCGGGGACGACGTGTCGGTGCCCGGCGGAGCGGTCTCCACCGTCACGCCCAGCTCCGTGCCGTCGTTGATGCCGTCGTTGTCGCTGTCCGGGTCGAGCGCGTCGATGACGCCGTCACCGTCGGTGTCGGTCAGCCCGTCGATGCCGTCCAGCACGCCGTCGTCATCGGAGTCGGGGTCGAACGGATCCGTCCCGTGCGCCTCCTCTGTGGCGTTGTCGATGCCGTCGCCGTCCGCGTCGTTGTCGTCCGCCGGGTTGTTCGGGTCGGGCTCCAGCACGTCCACCTTGCCGTTGTGGTTGCGGTCCTCGATGCCGTCGAGCACGCCGCCACCGTCGGTGTCGGGGTTGAGCGGGTTCGTCTTGGTGTCGGGGTCCTGATCCGGGACGAACACGGTCATGTTGGTGTCATCGCCCTGGGGCTCGGTGAGGCCCAGCTCCAGGCCGTCCGTCAGGCCGTCACCGTCCGTGTCGAGCTTGTTCGGGTCCGTCTCCGTCGGGTCCACCTTGCCGTCGTGGTTGATGTCCTCGTTGCCGTCGGTGAGACCGTCGTCATCCGAGTCGTCGTCCAGCGGGTTCGTCTTCGTCGACGGGTCCTTGTCCGCCACGAACTCGGACGGGTCGGTGTCGTCGCCCTGGGGCTCGGAGAGGCCCAGCTCCACGCCGTCGGTCAGGCCGTCGCCGTCAGTGTCCGCGTTGTTCGGGTCCGTCTCGTCGGCGTCGACCATGCCGTCGTGGTCCTTGTCCTCGTTACCATCGAGGATGCCGTCGTCATCCGAGTCGTCGTCGAGCGGATCCGTGACGCCGACCTTGACCTCGATGCCGTCGGGGATGCCGTCGCCGTCCGTGTCCGGGTTGTTCGGGTCGGTGCCCAGGGCGATCTCCTCGTCGTCCGTCAGGCCGTCCTTGTCCGTGTCCACCGGGTTGCCCAGGTTGATGATGAAGGTGGAGGTCGCGGTCGTGCTGTTGGTCGTGCCATTCGTGGACACCGCGGTGACGGTGTACGTGCCGTCCGCCAGCGGGCCGGGCAGCGCCTGGCTCCAGTTGCCGGAAGCATCCACCGGGATGGGCCCGTAGTTGGTGCCCTGGAACGTCACCGTCACGGACGTGGCGTTCGCGGACGTACCGGACACCGTCACGTTGGGGACGATGACCGTGGAGCCGTTGGCCGGGACGGTGATGGCCACCGTGGGGGCGGCTGTGTTCACCGTGAAGGTGGAGGTCGCGGTCGTGCTGGTGTTGCCCGCCGCGTCCACCGCCACCGCCGTCACCGTGTACGTGCCGTTGGCGAGCGGGCCGGGCAGCGCCTGGCTCCAGTTGCCGGAGGCGTCCACCGGGATGGGGCCGTAGTTGGTGCCCTGGAACGTCACGGTCACGCTCGTCGCGCCGCCCGCGGCCGTACCGGTGACCGTCACGTTGGCGCCCACCGTGGAGCCGCTGGCCGGCGTGGTGATGGCCACCGTCGGCGCGGTCGTGTCCACCGTGAAGGTGGAGCTGTCGGGCGTGCTCTCGTTGCCCGCCGAGTCCGTGGCCACCGCGGTGACGGTGTACGTGCCGTCCGCCAGCGGGCCCGGCAGCGCCTGGCTCCAGTTGCCGGAAGCATCCACCGGGATGGGGCCGTAGTCGTTGCCCTCGAAGGTCAGCGTCACGAAGGTGGCGCCCACGGAGGTACCGGTGACGGTCACCGTGTTGGAGGCGACCGTCGCGTTGTCCAGCGGCGAGGTGATGTCGACTTCCGGCGCCGTCAGGTCCACCGTGAAGGTGGTGTCATCCGGCGTGCTGGTGTTGCCCGCCGCGTCCGTGGCCACCACGGTCACGGTGTACGAGCCGTCCGTCAGGGACACCGGCAGCGGGTAGCTCCAGTTGCCCGCGCCATCCACGGGGATGGGTCCGTAGTTCGTGCCGCCGTAGGTCAGCGTCACGGACGTGGCGCCCGTGGACGTGCCCGTCACCGTCACGTTGGGCGTGTTGACCGTCGAGCCGTCCGCCGGGGTGCTGATGGCAACGGTCGGCGCGGTCAGATCCACCGTGAAGGTGGAGGTCGCGGCCGCGCTGTTCGTGCCCGCGCCGTTCGTGGACACCGCGGTCACGGTGTACGTGCCCTCGGTCAGGGTGCCGGGCAGCGGGAAGCTCCAGTTGCCGGAGGCGTCCACGGTGATGGGGCCGTAGCTCGTGCCCTCGAAGGTGAGCATCACGGACGTCGCGTTGGTCGTCGTGCCGGTGACCGTCACCGTGCTGGTGTTCACCGAGGTGCCGTTGGCCGGCGTGGTGATGGCGACCGTGGGGACGGTCAGGTCCACCGTGAAGGTGGAGCTGGCCGGCGTGCTGGTGTTGCCCGCCGCGTCCGTGGACACCGCCGTCACGGTGTGGGTGCCCTCAGGCACGGACACCGGGAGCGTGTAGCTCCAGTTGCCGGAGGCGTCGACCGCGATGGGGCCGTAGTCGTTGCCCTCGAAGGTCAGCGTCACGGACGTGGCTCCCGAGGACGTACCGGTCACCGTCACCGTGCTGGTGCCGATGACGGCGCCGTCGGCCGGGGTGCTGATGGCGACGGTCGGCGCGGTCTGGTCCACCGTGAAGGTGGAGCTGTCGGGAGTGCTGGTGTTCCCCGCCGAATCCGTGGCCGTCGCGGTCACGGTGTACGTGCCGTCCGCCAGCGGGCCGGGCAGCGGGAAGCTCCAGTTGCCGGAGGCGTCCACGGTGATGGGGCCGTAGCTGGTGCCCTCGAACACGAGCGTCACGAACGCCGCGTCCGTGGAGGTGCCCGTCACCGTGACGTTCGGGGTGTTGATCGTCGTGCCGTCCGCCGGGGTGCTGATGGCCACCACCGGAGGCGTCTGGTCCACCGTGAAGGTGGAGGTCGCGGGCGAGCTGTTCGTGCCCTGGGCGTTCGTGGACACGGCGGTCACCGTGTACGTGCCGTCCGCCAGCGGGCCCGGCAGCGCCTGGCTCCAGTTGCCGCCGGTCACCGTGATGGGACCGTAGTTCGTCCCCTGGAAGCTGAGCGTCACCGTGGTCGCGTTGGCGGCCGTACCGGTCACCGTCACGTTCGGATTGTTCGTCGTGGAGCCGTTGGCCGGGGTGCTGATGGCCACCGTCGGCGCGGCCACCGCCACCGTGAAGGTAGAGGTCGCGGTCGTGCTGGTGGTCGTGCCGTCCGTGGACACCGCGTTGATCGTGTACGTGCCGTTGGCCAGCGGGCCCGGCACCGTGGCGGTCCAGTTACCTCCAGTCACCGTGAAGGGGCCGTAGTTCGTCCCGTTCAGCGTGAATGAGACGGACGTCGCGTTCGCGGCCGTGCCACTGATCACCACGTTGGTGGGGTTCGTCACCGTCGAGTTGTTGGCCGGCGTGCTGATGGCCACCGTCGGCGCAGGCACCGCCACAGTGAAGGTAGAGGTCGCGGTCGTGCTGGTGGTCGTGCCGTTGGTGGACACCGCAACCACGGTGTAGCTGCCGTTGGCCAGCGGACCCGGCACCGTGGCGGTCCAGTTACCTCCGGCCACCGTGAAGGGGCCGTAGTTCGTCCCATTCAGCGTGAACGAGACGGACGTCGCGTTCGCGGCCGTGCCAGCGATGGTCACGTCGGTGGGGTTCGTCACCGTGGCGCCGTTGGCCGGCGTGGTGATGGCCACCGTCGGCGTCGGCGTGGCACTCGTCACCGTGAAGGTGTTGGTGTTGCTCTGAAGAAGCGGGCTGCCCCCGGAGAGCGTGACCGCATAGACGGTGTGAGAGCCCAGGGCCAGGACGGGCGACGCAATGGTGAAGACGCCGGACGCGTTCGACGTCGTCGAACCAATCAACGTGCCGTCCACGTAGACGTTGACGGGCTGATTGCCGCCATCCGGCGTCGTGCCAGTGATGGTGGGCGTCGTGTTCGTCGTCGATGAATTGTCGGCCGGCGAGGTGATGGTGGGCGGCAGGTTGACGATGCCCGGATTGCCCGGAGCAGAACCGTACGTCACACCATTCTGCGCGCCCGCGTTCGGCTGAACACCCGCCGCACCGCCAGTGACAGACGTAAGGCACGAAAGGGTCGTGCCCTGAAGAAGGATGTTGCCGCCACCCGCTCCACCGCCAGTGCCATGCGGCGACGCGGTGAAGGTGCTGTTTCCGCCGTTACCGCCCCTCGCGGAGATGGTGCCCGTACCACCGCAGGACAACGCCCCCGTGAACTTCAGGGAGATCGTGCCACCCGCGCCGCCGCCACCCGCGGCGTCGTTCTGGGAGTTGGTGCCAGCCTGACCGTCCGCCGTGATGTTGCCAGTCCCGGCCAGGGCAGCGCCGCGCACGAACACGATGCCGCCAGCGTTACCGCCCTTGCCGCTCACGTTGTCGTTGCCATGACCCGCGCCACCGCCACCGCCGAAGAGCAGCCGGGTCGCGGGAGAAAACTGCATCTTGACGCCGCCCAACCCACCCACGGCGCGCGCGGGATCGGCATCTCCCGTCCAGGTCCGGCCGCCGATGCCACCCGAGCCACCATTGCCACCACCGCCGCCACCGGAGTTGTGGCAGACGCCGCCACCGCCAGCGTTGAGGATATTGCCTCGCCCCGCGAAGAGGTGTCCCTCCTCTGTCTCTTATACCCATCTGACGCTGCCGACGACTTAA
>NZ_RAWM01000186.1 GCF_003668875.1 Corallococcus interemptor
GGCTGGGGCTGTTCGTGGCGTTGATGGCGGGCGGGGGCGTGTTCCTGCTGGTGCGGCGGATGATGGCGCCCCTGGGCGCGCTGACGGCGGCGGCGGCGCGCGTGGTGGCGGAAGGGGACTTCAGCGGCACGTTGAACATCCACTCCCATGACGAGATCGGCCAGCTGGCCACGTCCTTCGGGGAGATGATGGCGCGGCTGCGCGCGGTGCTGCTGGCGCTGAAGAACTCCGCGCAGGAGCTGGAGGCCACGGCGCTGGAGCTGGCGAACTCCGCGTCGGACCAGAACCTGGCGGTGACGCGGCAGGCGGCGGCGCTGCACCAGACGCAGATCGCCGCGCGGCAGCTTCAGGAGAGCTCGCGGGCGGCGGCGCAGCGGGCCACGGGCGTGCTGCGCGAGGCGGAGAAGGCGGGCGCGGTGGGGCAGGCGGGGCGAGTCCGCGGTGGCGGGCAGCGTGGGCGGACTCACGCACATCCGCTCGCAGGTGGAGCGCATCTCCAACACGGTGTCGGAGCTGCGGCAGAGCACGCGGCAGGTGGGCGACATCACCGGCACGGTGAAGGACCTGGCGGACCAGTCCAACGTGCTGGCGCTGAACGCGGCCATCGAAGCGGCGCGCAGCGGTGAGGCGGGGAGGGCGTTCGCGGTGGTGGCCCGGCAGATGCGGTCGCTGGCGGACCAGTCCGCGACGGCCACGGCGCGCGTGCAGACCATCCTGGCGGACATCGGCCGCGCCATCTCCGAGGCCGTCCAGACGAGCGAGGGTGGCACGCGCGAGGTGGAGGGCGGCCTGGAGCAGGCGCGCGCGGCGGGAGAGAGCCTGCGCGCGCTGGCCGCGGTCATCCAGAACAACAGCGTGTCCGTGAAGAGCATCGCGGACATGGTGAGCCAGCAGGACGCGGGCATCGCGGAGCTGTTCGCCGCGCTGAGCGATTTGACCCGGCTGGCGGACGAGACGGTGGAGCGCGTGGCCACCAGCGCCGTGGCCGCCGCGCGCCTCACCACCGCGTCCCACGAGGTCAGCAACATCGTGGGGCAGTACCGCCTGTGACGGCTTGAGGGCCGTGCGCTACGCCGCCTCTCCGCCGTCGATGGCGTAGGCCGCGCCGGTGATGGGCGCCGCCGCGTCCGACGCGAGGAAGAGGCACATCGCGGCCACCTCCTCCGGCTGGATGATGCGGCCCATGGCGCTCATGGCGGCCAGGGCCTCGCGGGCCTGCTCCTCGCTGCGGCCCGTCGTCTTGGTGATGGCGGCCGTCGCGCCCGCGAACATGTCCGTCTCCACCCAGCCCGGGTTCACGATGTTCACGGTGACGTTCTTGCGCGCGTACTCCACGGACAGCGCGCGCGTCAGCCCCAGCAGCGCGTGCTTGGACGCGCAATAGGCGGACGTGTACTTCGCCCCGCGCGTCGCGGTGATGGACCCGATGTTGATGACGCGCCCGCCGCCCGCGGACGCCATGGCGGGCATCAGCTCACGGCACAGCAGGAAGGGCGCCGTCACGTTCACGGCCATCACCTTCGCCAGGTCCGCCGTGGACGTCTTCGTCAGCGGCGCGGACACGGTGATGCCCGCATTGTTCACCAGCACGCGGGGCGTGCCCGCCGCCAGCACGGTCTTGCACGCCGCCAGCAGCGCGGACTCGTCCGCCACGTCCACCGTGAGCGCGCGGATGTGTTCGCCCCCTTCCTTGCGCAGCGCCTCCAGCGACTCCGCCGAGCGCGCCAGCGCCCAGACGTCATAGCCCTCGCGCGCGAACGCCAGGGACACCGCGCGGCCAATGCCCCGGCTCGCGCCCGTCACCACCACCGTCTTCGTCGTCTCGTTTGCCATGGACGGACAGCATAGGTCGCCACGCGTGATTCGTACGGACGGTGCACGGCGAAATGCATCATTCGCGATGCCGGGGGCTCTTCAAGACAACACCCACTGCACCGGAGTCCTCTGCCCATGAAGTCGTTCAAGCACGGCCTGCTGGCCGCCTCCTGTCTGATGCTCGCGTCCACGTCCGCACTCGCCGCCGCGCCCACCGGCATCAACCCGCGAGTCCTCGGCACACGCGCCATCGTCGCGTGCGACGCGGTGGAGAAGTCCTGCGGCGTGGCCAGCATCTCCTTCCCCTCGGGCATCAGCGGCCTGGTGCCCTACGGCCGCCCGGACGTGGCGGTGGCCTCCATGTTCTATCCCTCGGTGGATGACGCCGAGGCGATCATCGCCCGCACCGACGCGGGCGACACGGCCCAGGCCGCCGTCGACTACGTGTTCACCGTGGACCCGTACGCGGACTACCGGCAGCTGGCCGCGGTGAAGCTCAACGCCGATGGCACCACCACCGTGGGCCAGCAGACCGGGGCGCAGAGCGCATCGCAGCGCTGCGCGGTGAAGGGCGCGAACTTCGTGGTGCAGGCCAACAACCAGACCACCGCCACCATCTGCGACGCCATGGTGAGGGGCTTCCAGCAGGCCACGGGCAGCCTGCCGCAGCGGCTGCTCGCGTCGCTCAAGGCGGGCGCCCGGGTGGGCGGAGACAACAACGGCGAGCGCTCCGGCGTCATCCGCGTCTGGAGCTCGGAGAACGAGGCGGTCTTCTACACGAAGGTGCTCGCGGACGCCGTCGTGCACGGCAGCAAGAACGCGCTGCGCGAGCTGGACGTGGAGATGAACCGCTACCAGGCGGGCGTCGCGGCGCCGTACGCGTCGGACCTCATCCCGCTCGACAAGGAGACGACGAAGGTCGTGAAGCGCGTGCTGCACAAGCTCGGGTACTACCGGGGCCGCATGGACGCGACCTGGAACGACGCCGCGGAAGCCGCGCTGTATGACTTCAACTGGAACAACCTCTTCTTCCTCAAGCCCACGGTGGTGGTGGACGGCCAGCGGAAGATCGACGGTCCGCTGGTCAACTTCCTGCGCGACGCGGACCTGGATGCGCTCGCGCCCGCGAAGCGCTGACGCGCCGGTGGTTTGACGGCTCCGGCATGGCGACGTTAAGCAAGTCGCCATGCCCCGCGCCGACATCACCGACCTGTTCCGCATCGACGACCTGCTGTCCGCCGAGGAGAAGGCCGCCCGCGACGCGGTGGCCCGCTTCGTGGACGCGGAGGTGCTGCCCATCATCGGCAAGCACTTCCGAGACGGCACCTTCCCCGCGCACCTCATCCCGGGCCTGGCGGAGCTGGGCGTGCTGGGCGCGAACCTCCAGGGCTACGGCTGCGCGGGCATGAACACCGTCAGCTACGGCCTGGTGTTGCAGGAGCTGGAGCGCGGTGACTCCGGCCTGCGCAGCTTCGCGTCCGTGCAGGGCTCGCTGTGCATGTTCCCCATCCACGCCTACGGCAGCGAGGAGCAGAAGGCGCGCTTCCTGCCCGGCATGGCGAAGGGACAGCTCATCGGCTGCTTCGGCCTCACCGAGCCCGACTTCGGCTCCAACCCCGGCGGCATGCGTGCCCGCGCGCGGAAGGATGGAGACAGCTGGGTGCTCAATGGCACCAAGGCGTGGATTACCAACGGCAGCATCGCGGACGTCGCGGTGGTGTGGGCGAAGACGGACGACGGCGGTCCGGAGTCCGTGCGCGGCTTCCTGGTGGAGAAGGGGATGCCCGGCTTCAGCGCGCGGGAGATTCCCGGCAAGTTCTCCCTGCGCGCGTCGCGCACCAGCGAGCTGTCCTTCCAGGACGTGCGCGTGCCGGACCGCAACGTGCTGCCCGGCGTGGTGGGCCTGCGCGGTCCGCTGTCGTGCCTCAACAACGCGCGGGCGGGCATCGCGTTCGCGGTGACGGGCGCGGCCATCGCGTGCTTCGAGGGCGCGCGCGAGTACGCGCTGTCCCGCACGCAGTTCGACGGCAAGTCCATCGCCGGCTACCAGCTCACGCAGGAGAAGCTGGCGGACATGCTCCAGGAGATCGTGAAGGCGCAGCTCTTGAGCCTGCGGCTCGCGCGCCTCAAGGACGAGGGCAAGAGCAACCCCGTGATGGTGAGCCTGGCCAAGCGCAACAACGTGAAGAGCGCGCTCGACATCGCCCGCGTGGCCCGGAGCATCTACGGCGCCAACGGCATCACGGACGACTATCCGCCCGTGCGTCACATGCTCAATCTGGAGTCTGTCTTCACCTACGAGGGCACCCACGAGGTGCACACGCTGGTGCTGGGCAAGGCCATCACCGGCATCGACGCGTTCGGCTGAGGCCGGCGCGGACATCCGGTGGAAGCCGCGCCTCCCCTCGCTCCCGGATGGGAAGGAGGGGAGGGCACGGGAAGGAACGTCAGGACTGGGGGCTGCCTTCGCCGCTCGGCTCGCCAGACGGCTCGGAGGACGCTTCGGCGGACTCGCCGCCCTCCTCGGAGCCTTCCGCGGACGCCTCGGGCTCGTCGGGCGTCTCCACCGCGGTGCCGGAGGCCTCGGCGGCCTGCTGCGCCTTGAGCTCCTCGTCGTTCATGAAGCCGACGGGGTTCTCCTTGCGGTTGAAGAAGCGCACGGCCTTCTGCGACAGCGCGAACATCTGCTCGGCCGCGGCGGCGGGCACCAGCGAGTGCTCAATCTGCGCGGGCTCCGGACGCTCCACCACGCCCAGCTCGCCGTCC
This sequence comes from Corallococcus interemptor, assembly GCF_003668875.1. Taxonomy (GTDB): domain Bacteria; phylum Myxococcota; class Myxococcia; order Myxococcales; family Myxococcaceae; genus Corallococcus; species Corallococcus interemptor. The sequence goes on from NZ_RAWM01000186.1 coordinate 4,582, forward strand.
TCCAGCTGCTTGGCCTGCGCGGGGCTCAGCTCCATGCGGCGCAGCTTTCCCTTGCGCGTCATGAAGTAGAAGGCCGTCTCGCCCGGCTCCTGCGGCACCTGGGCGCCCAGCACCAGCTCGCGCAGGGCGCGGTCCAGCTCCACCTGCTTCTTGGACTCGGCGCGCTGGTAGGCCTTGGAGCCCGGCAGGGGCGGCAGCTTGGGGATGGGCTTCTCCGAGGGCACGCCCGGACGCACGTTGGCGCCGAACCCGCCCTGGGGACCGCCCCGGAAGCCTCCGCCCTGGCGCGGCGGACCGCCCGCACCCTGGCGCGGGGGACCTCCGGCGCCGCGCGGGGGGCCTCCACCGCCCTCACGGCGCGGCGGACCTCCGCGGTCATCGCGGCGCGGCGGGCCTCCGGCTGTCCGATTCTCATCACGTCCACGAGGGGCCGGGGCGCGTGGAGCGCTCCCCCGGTTGTCCTCCTGGCGCCGTGGCGCCGAGGGCATGGAGTCGGACTTCTTGGCCTGCTCCTCGGAGACGAGGCCCGCTTTCAACAACTTGTCTCGCAGGTTCTGCATGGGTTGGGCGTTCTATCCCTTGCACGGCTGCACGCAAGCCACCGCTTGCCGCTCATGTCCCCCCCACGTAACTTGCCGCCCCCGCCGTCCTGGTCGTGGAGGTTCCGTGAGAAGTCTGACGAAGTCCGCCGCCCTCGCCCTGGTCCTGGCAGCCGCCGGCTGCTCCGACCCCGTCGACAAGGCGGCCAAGGCCCGCATCTTCTCTCCGGAGGACCCGCCGAAGGTGGTGGCCTCGGCGAAGGAGAAGCTGCCGCCGGAGGACGTCGCGGACAACCCCCAGGTGTCGCGCCGCATCCTGGGCATGGACGCCGCGGAGGTGACCGAGCGGCTGGGCCCGCACTTCTTCCAGTCCACCCTCAGCTACGAGTGGGCCGGTCCCAACGGCAACAACCCGGTGAAGCTCACGGAGACGCGCTCCTTCCGCGCGGGCCCCGGCGGCGTCAACGGCGACTTCCACGGCGTCCTGGAGAACTCCCGGGACCAGGGCCTGGAGGTGATGCGCGTGAAGGGGCAGGTGTTCGCGCGCAACCGCTACGGCCCGTACCGCCAGCGCCTGCGCGACCGGGGCATGGCCGAGCGCACCCGCACGGAGCTGACGGGCGCCATCCGCGACTTCGACAGCCTCTTCCAGGGCCGCATCAAGCTCACCCCCGCGGGCACCGTCACCCACGAGGGGCGCACCGCGTGGAAATACAACGTCTCCCTGGGCGCGCCCCAGGAGGGCGGCGCCCCCAAGAAGATGCCCGCCGCCTTCTCCCCGAAGAACGCGGACGAGACGACGAAGCGCCGCGCCAACTTCTTCGCGCACCGGCTGCCCCGCTCGCTGGAGGGCGAGGTGCTGGTGGACGCGGCCACCTCCGTCGTCCTCAAGGCCCGGCTGGATGGCCGCATCGGCGTGCCCCAGGAGAAGACCCCGGAGGCCGCGGAGCTGCGCATGACGCTGGAGTCCAGCCTGACGGAGATTGGCAAGGACCCCGGGCTGCAGCCGCCCCAGGACTTCCTGCCGGACGCGGACAAGCCCCAGGGCATCGCGGACGCGCTGGACCACTTCGGCATCCCGCGCAACAAGGCCGGGGACTCGCCCGCCGCCCCGGGGGCCACGCCCGGCGCCCCGGACCCGGAGGACGAGGCCGAGGGCAACTGACGCACCTGTCGCACCTCGCCGGGCTGTGACGGCCGTGTCCTGCAAGGGCCGCGGCCTCCACCCGGCCCTCCCCGCAAGTGCCTGACGCGGCTGGGGAATCCCCCTGGCCCTGGCCTTGCTCCGGGGGGAGGCCATGTTCCGCTCCGCCCTCCCCCTGGCGTGCGCCGGGCTCGCACTCCTGGCGACCCCCGCCCTCGCTGAACCCGCCAACAACCTGGGCATCACCGTCGCGCCGCTGGGGGCCTACGTGCTCCAGGGGCGGACGGAGGCGGAGCGCACGGTGGGCTACAGCGCGGGCCTGGGCTGGGCGTACCGCAAGCCGGAGGCGGTGGTGGAGGTGGGAGGGCACCTGGCGTCCAGCCGGCACCTGACGGAGGTGACGCCCATGTCCGTGCGCGTGGTGCCCCTGGGGGACACCCGGGTGCGGCCCTTCCTGGGGGTGGGGGCCAGCCTGCTGGTGCCGCACTCCCGGCCCCGGCCCACGGCCCCGGATACGCTGGGCCGCCGCGTGCTCCAGGTGGGCGTGGAGCTGAGCGGCGGCGTCGGCGTGGAGCTGGGCCAGAACCTCTTCCTGTCCGCCGAGGCGCGCTACCAGAACTTCTCCGCCAGGGGCTCCCCCTTCTCCGGCGAGCGGCAGAGCCTGCGCTCCACGTTCCTGGGGCTGGGGATGCGCCTGTAGCTGTAGCGGGTGGGGCGGGTCGCTACAGACAGGCAGCGGCCTGTTGGAAGAAATTTTGACGGCCCTCTTGCGTCCTCTACAATCCTCGTCGGTTGCGGCCCAGACGCATCTGACATGCTCGGGTGTTCAGGCGTGCACAACAGAGGGAGCGGAGATGGAGCGCAAGGTCGGAAGTAGCACGTTGACCGCGAAAGAGGTCAAGGCGGCGCTGGAGAAGTCCACCACGCTGACGGCCGAGGAAGAGAAGGCCCTGCGCATGCGCCACGGCGCGGGCGCCCCCAGCAAGAGCGCGCCGCTGCCCCGCGCCGCCGGTGCCAACGCGGAGCTCGCGGACGAGCTGCTCGTCATCGAGATGCAGCTGATGAAGGCCATGCGCGCGCGCACCGGCCAGACGCGCACGGCGGCCAACGCCTCCAAGGCGCCGGCCCGCGAGGTCGCTCCGGCCAACGCGGCGAAGGACAAGATCGTCCGCGCGCTGCGCTCCAAGAAGAAGTAGGGGGCTGTATTCCCTACTGGTTGAGGATGGCCACGAGGCGCGCTCCCGCCTCGGGCAGCGCCAGCGGCGTGCCCGAGACCTCCGTGGCCAGTCCCTCCGCGTCGGCGGCGCCGCCCCGCGCGAAGAGCCCCTTGAGCCAGGCGAAGGCCGCGGGGTTGCGCCAGAAGTCCTCGTTGAACCGCTCCAGCAGGGACGCGGTGAGCCGGGTCTCCAGGGCCCAGGCCCGCAGGTAGCGGGTGACGTAGAGCTGTGAATCCACGTCATGCAGGAAGAAGCCCGGGTGCGGCTGCGCGAAGAGGGCGCGGCGCTGGCCGTCGGCGTACTCGTCCGCGCGGTCGGCGGAGGCGCCCTTCGTGCTGAGGGACAGCTCGTAGGACAGCTTCGCGCAGTGGCGGCGCAGCACGGCCAGGGCCTGGAACGCGGCCAGGCGCACGGCGTCCTTCGTGGTGCCGGACGGCAGGCCCAGGTAGCGCTTGAGCCAGGGCGGGGACAAGAGCAGCCGCTCGAAGGTGGCGGCGTACGCCTCCGTCACGGAGGCATCCCCCAGCCGGCGCAGCTCCATGGGGGCGTCCTCGTCCACGTGCGCCAGGTGCCACGCGTGGCCCAGCTCGTGGAGCAGGTCGCCCAGCGCGTCCATGCCGCTCCGGGGTTGGAGGACCAGGCGGATTTCGTGGGGCACGCGTACGGCGGCGACGAAGGGGCGTGACGCCTTGCCGGGGCGGGCCTCGTCATCCAGGCGGATGCGGCTGCCCGCGTTGGGGTGGAGGCCCCAGTCGGACAGCCAGCGCATCACGGCGGGGACGGTGTCCTCGCGGCGGAAGTGGGCGTCCATCCACGGGGCGCGCAGGGCGTGCTGCACGTCGTGGCGCCGGGCCTCGCCGCCGGGCAGCGGGCGCAGGGTGGGCTCCAGCTTGCGCAGCACGTAGGCCAGCACGTCGCGGTAGGCGTCCTCGGTGCGCTTCAGCGTCTCCTCGGCGCCTTCCGCCAGCTTGCCCGCGTCGATGCCGGTGACGTCCTGGCGCAGCGACGGGTAGTCCGGGAAGCCCAGCACCTCCGCGGTCTGGAGGGTGGCGTCGCGCCGGTCGCCATACGGGCCCCGGTTCTCCCAGAGGAAGTTGCCGGCGCCTCGCTCCAGCAGGGCGCGGCGGGCGCGGTTGGACTCGCGCGGCAGCTGGGACAGGGCCTGGGCCAGCGACAGCGTCGTGTCGTCCGCGGGGATGTGGGAGCGGGCCTCCAGCGCGACCACGGCGTCCGCCGCGGGCAGGGCGAGGGACTCCTCCACCTGGGTGGCGATGAGCTCGCGCACCAGCGAGATGCGGCGGATGGCGACGGGGTCGGGGTCGTCCTTGCCCTTCGCGCGGGCCAGCGCCTCGTTGGCGGCGGCGAAGGTCTCCGGCGACGACAGCTCCGGGAAGGACGCGTACAGGCGTGCGACGGGGAGGTCCGGGGAGAGTCCGGCGCCGTAGCGGTACTGGAGGGTGGCCAGCTCGGCGAGGAAGTCATCCAGCCGCGACCGGACGGAGAGCAGGGGGCGGTCCATGGCGGCGCGGAAGGTAACAGGAAGCCCGCGTCAGGGCAGGGAGCACGCGCATAGAGTGTCGCGCCATGTCCTTCCCCTCCGTTGCCTGGCCGCATGCCCCCCGGGAATCCCTGCTGGAAGGGGCCGGCTCGCGATGAAGCGCCGGACGTTCAAGGCGGAAGGGGCGCACGCGGGCCGCGCGCTGGTGGACGCGGTGGCGGCGGAGCTGGCGCTGCCGGTGGCGGACGTGCGGCGGCTGGTGGACGTGGGGGCCGTGTACGTGGCCGGGAAGCGCGCGAGGGACGGCGCCGTGAAGCTCCTGCCCTCGCAGGTGGTGACGGTGGTGCTGGAGGAGGCGGGGCAGAGCCCGCTGGAGGCTCCGAAGCCCGCCGCCCCCATGCGCGTGCTGTTCGAGGACGCGGACGTCCTCGCGGTGGACAAGCCCGCGGGCCTCAACGCGCAGCCCACGGAAGGCCGCGTGGGCGGCAGCCTGGTGGACCTGGTGGGCGAGCACCTGGGACGGCAGGCGGGGCTGGTGCACCGGTTGGACCGGGAGACCTCCGGGGTGACGGTGTTCGGCAAGACGGCGGCCGCCACCTCCGCGCTGGCCGAGGCGTTCCGGGAGGGCACCGCGCGCAAGCGCTACCTCGCGGCGACGGGGCCGGGGCTGGAGGCGGGCGGCACGGTGGACCTGCCCCTGTCGAAGGACCCCTCGCGGCCGGGGCGTTGGCGGGCGACCCGCGCGGCCAACGGCGTGCCCGCGTGGACGGACTACCGGACGCTGTTCGCGGGGGAGGCGTTCAGCCTGGTGGAGCTGCTGCCCCGGACGGGCCGCACGCACCAGCTCCGGGCGCACCTGACGGCGCTGGGGCATCCCATCCTGGGAGATGCGCGCTATGGCGGCGCGGGGAGCGCGGGGAGCCTGGTGGCGCCGCGCTGCCTGCTGCACGCGCATGCGTTGGAGTTGGGCCATCCGCGCACGGGCCGGCCGCTGCGGCTGGAGGCGCCGGTGCCGGACGACCTGAGGGCCTTCTTCGAGGCGGCGGGGGTGCGCGTTCCGGAGGGGCCCATCGTGGCCGTGGAGGGCTCCTGAGAACCTGGAAAACCGGGGGGCTTTCGTGGGTGCGGACGGGTGCCCCCGTCGCGCGCATCGTGTGTAGACTGGGGGCTTCATGGGTGGCGGGAGACACGGCAAGGGCCCACTGACGCCGGAGCCCTCCTCGCGCGGACCGGGGATGGGGTCGCGGGGAGACGACGTGCGAGGCGCGGTGGCCCAGGTCTGCCGGGATGCCGCCCGGCTGCTCCAGGAGGGGCAGGCGGCGCGGGCGTACTCCGGCCTGGTCTCCGCCAGCCGCTCCCTGCCGATGACGCCCCGGCTCGCGGCGGTGCTGGTGCGGTGCGCGCTGAAGGCGGGCACGGAGCGCGCGGTCATCACCCTGCTGGACGCGGCGATGGTCACGGAGCGGGGCGAGGTGCGCCGCGAGGTCCGCCGTCAGCTGTCGAGGGTGTTGCGCCGCACGGGCCAGGAAGCTCGCGCCGCGGCGGTGCTCAACGGGTTGTTGATGGACGCGCCCGACGACGCCCGGGCCCGCTTCGTGCTCGACGTGCTGCGCGAGCGGGTGGCGAAGGCGAAGCCTCCGGCGGAGGACGAGGAGTCCCGGACGAAGACCGTGGAGGTGTCCGCGCTGGCGCTGTCGGATCCGGAGCTGGGCAACACGGTGGTGGAGATGCCGGTGGTGGCGGCGCCGTCCTCGCCGGCGTGGGCGCCCCGGGCCGCCACGGTGCAGGTCCCGCTGGGCGAGTGGGCGGAGCTGGGACGGACGGCGGCGCCGCGAGGGCCGGAGTTCCCCTGGGATGACGAAGGCCCGGGCAAGGCCCGGGTGGTGACACCGCCGCAAGGCGCGAAGACCGTTCCGGAGCCTGTGTCTCCCGAGCCCGAGGTGGAGGCTGGCGAGACGCGCGAGGACACCGGGGCTGTGCCCGCGCCCGTCGTTGCTCCGTCCTCGACCGTGCCTGAACACGTCATCGCGGCGTTGAGCGCGTTGATGCTGTCAGGCCCGGCACGGACGACTGAGCCCGTGGCCGCGTCCGAAGTGAAGGCCGAGCAGGTGGAGGTGCCGAAGCCCGCTGCCGCGCCACCGTTGTTCGAGGCGACGCAGGTCTTCGGCAAGAAGCTCGAAGATGCGCCGCCGGCCGATGCCGCCCAGGCCAGCAACGAAACGCCTGCGCCCGCCGTGGTAGATGAGTCGACGTCGGAGAGGATCCTTTCGCGTCCGGCCGAGCCCGAGGCTGAAGCGCAGGCCAAGGCCTCCAGCGAGGACGCAGCGGCCTCGAGCAAGCCGGCTCCACGTCAGCCGGATGCGGTGCTGGTGCCGGGCGCGCCAGCGATGGCGTTCGACGACCAGGAAGCCACGTCGGAGATCGTCCCGCCCGAGCGTTCCGAAGCGGAGAAGGGCGCTCCCGCGTCAACGCCGTCCGGTGACGGAAAGCCATCCGCTCCGCGACGCGCCTCCGTGCTGGTCCCCGCCGCATCGAAGCCTGCGTTCGACGAGGAGGAATCGACTTCGGAAGTCGTCTTCCCCCAGCAGGACTCCACCGCACAGGCCGCGCCCAAGCGCGACTCCACGCGCGTTCCCTCGGTGAAGCCCTCCGAGCCCGCCGCGCCAGATGCTCCGGCCCCGGCGCGCCCCGTGGACGAGGGCTCGGAGCGGGCGCAGTCCCAGCGTCAGGAAGCCCAGCTCATCGCGCGGCGTGCGTGGCGCGAGCTGGCCCAGCTGTATCTCAAGCGCGCGGACCGCGCGAAGGACGCCCCCGAGCGCGCCGAAGCGCTCACGCGGCTCGCGGAGGTGATGGAGAACGAGCTCCAGGACTCCGCGGGCGCCGCGCGCATGTACCGGGAGATCGTCGAGCTGACCGGTGAGCGCACCGCGCTGCGTGAACAGGTCCGCCTGTTGTCGCAGCGGGAGGACGCCTCGCTCGTGCGCCGTGCGCTCGACGACGCGATTGCCCGGGCGAGGACGTCGCGAGCCCGCGCCGTGGCGCTGCTGACGCGAGGTGAGCGTCAGCTCAACATGGGCAACCCCGCGAAGGCGCGCGAGGACTTCGAGGCGGCGGATGCGCTGGTGCCCGGGATGCTGCCCGTGCTCGCGGGGCTGGTGCGCAGCGTCTCCGACGACGAGCGCTTCGCCCAGGTCGAGCGCCTGCGCGCCGCCTGTGCCGCCGCGCCACGACGCGCACCGGATCGCCTGGAGGCGCTGCGGGTGCTCGCGCAGACCGCGGAGGAGTCCCTGGGCGACCTGCGCATCGCGCAGTGGGCCTGGGCGGAGGTGTTGGCGGAGAGCCCGGACAATGATCAACCCCGGGAGCACCTGCTGGCGCTCGCGCGCCGCCTGGGCGACCTGCCCGCGTTGAGCGCGCTGCTGCACGCGCAGCTCGCCCGTGAGCCCCGGGGGCCGGCCGCGCGCAAGGCGCACCTGGAGCGGGTGGCCACGCTGGAGGCGATGGGCGACGCGGGCGCGGCGCTGGCGGAGCTGCGTCAGGCCGTGCGTTTCGAGCCGGGGCACAAGGAAGCCTGGCTGCTGCTCGCGGACCGCTGCACCGAGCGCGAGCAGTTCGGCGAGGCCGCCTGGGCGTTGGAGAACGCGGCCACCGCGACAGAGGACGACGAGGAGCGCCAGCGCACGTGGGAGCGGCTCGCGCTCTTCTGCCGCGAGGTGCTGCACAACACCGAGAAGGCCCGCCTCTACGCGCGCCGCGCGGAAAGCCTGCGCAAGGCCCGCGAGCAGCGCGCCCGTCCGCCGCAGCCGGAGCCCGCGCGACCGGCATCCCCGCAGCCCGCAGGGGTACCGCCGCCGTCGGTGCTCGTCGCGCCGCCAGTCGCCACGGGCCGGGTGCCCGCGGCGAAGAGCAAGGACCCGTCCGACGAGGTGACGTCCAACACGGACGTCCCGTCGCTGCTCCAGGCGGAGGAGTCCTCACCGGAGAAGCGCGCGCCCAAGGTGAAGGACCGGCCTCCAGCGAACGAGGAGCTCGACGCGGCTCCAGGCAACAAGAAGCGCGGGCGCACGTCGCGGCAGGAGCCAGGGCGAGGCGACGAAGCCTCAAAGGCCCCCTCTGGACGGCACGCAGCGGTAGGAGACAGTGCTCAGGGAGCGGAAGCGCGGCGGCGTCCGGCCTCCGGCAAGGCTTCGGTGGGAAGCGCTGTCTTCTTCGCGGATACAGCGCCGGGAGCGGAGGTCGAACTCCCGCTCAAGGCCCCATCGGGCCGTCACGCGCCGGTGGACGCCGCACGCCAGCCGAAGAGTCCGTCCGGTCGTCACGCCCCCGTAGGCGCCACGGCAGTGAGCACGGATGCCGTACGCGAACCGAAGGCTCCCTCAGGCAGCCACGCACCCGTCGGTGCCACGGACACCACGCGCCAGCCCAAGGCCCCGTCCGGACGCCACGCCCCGGTCGCGAGCGCATCTCCGGACGCGGAGCCACCCCGTCGCTCCGCTTCCACCAAGGTCCCAGCGGAGAGCCCGGTCTCCCTCGCGGATTCCGACCCCGCGCCTGGCCGCATGGCCCGGGCCGCGAAGCCGGCTCGCGGCGGCACGGCCCAGGACCCAGGCTCCACGCCAGAGGCCACGCCCGACCGCAAGCCGCGAGCCGCCGCCACGCCTCCGCGCGAAAGGACCACGGCCTTCGGCGCACCGCTCGCTCCGGAACTGGAGCCTGAACCTCCATCCGCGTCGCGCAAGGCTGCTCCCGAGGACAACGCCTCCGCCCGTTCCTCCAAGAACGCGGGCACGCAGGTCCGCGAAGCGCCCTCGCGCGTGGAACGCGCCCCTCGCGCCGGACACGCGCCCCGCGCCCCGTTGTCCGCCAGCGGTGTAGAGCCCCCAGCCGCCGCGCCGCGCGCCATGGCCGGAGCCTCGCGCCCCGTCGCCCCTCCTTCGAAGGGGCGCGGCGCTCCCGAAGCCCCGCCCGACATCCCCCTCCTCAGCCAGATTCCATCGGAGGACGAAGACGAGGACGCCCAGGAGCTCGGCGGCGGGCCCGTGGAGGCCACGAGCGTCATCGCCTGGGAGGCCCCTCCCGGCCGCATGGACCCCGTGCGCCGCATCCACCGCGCAGGCCGTCCCGAAGGCACCGTCGCAGGCCCCGCCC
>NZ_RAWM01000187.1 GCF_003668875.1 Corallococcus interemptor
GTGGGAGGGCCTTCGCCTCGGGGGCGTCCCGCCACAGGCGCTTCGCGGTCAGGGCCATGAACACGCCCATGGACCCGTTGAGGTACAGCCAGGCGACGTGCAGGTGCTGCTTCGCGGTCCAGAACCACACCATCAGGGCCAGGTTGAGGACGTAGACGAGCGCCACCACGCCCAGCGCGGAGAGGATGCCCGCGCGCCGCTTGAAGATGAGCAGCGCGATGGTGAGCGGGTTGAGCACCGTGAAGAGCTCGTTCACGACGACGAACGGCATGGGCAGCGGATCCGCCGGATCATTCGCGAAGAGGCCGTACTTCGCCACGATGAGGATGTGGACCAGCGAGCCCACGGAGAAGCACACGAACCAGATGGTCAGGATGATGCGGCTGGGCCACGGAGAGCCGCCGCTGGATGTCTCGGATGTTTCAACGGTCATGACTTGTCCTCCAGGGCCTGGCGCAACAGCGTGGCCACGTGCCGCACGTACGGCTCCTGCATGAGTTGATGGTGTCCCCCAGGGACGTCCCTCACGTCCAGTCCCCCCCGGACGAAGGGCTCCCAGCCGCGGTGGCGGGGCACCTCGGAGGTGGGGTTCGCTTCGGCGGCCAGCAGCAGCGCCGGTCCGTCGTAGGGGCTGGGGACGTAGCGGTCCATGGCGCGCAGGTTGGCCTGGTAGACGCGGAACAGGGCGCGCAATTGCTCGCGGCCCGTCGCCTCCTCCAGGAGGCCGGCCTGGACACCCACGGCGAGGAGCGTCCCCAGCATGGCTTCGTCGTCCATGCGCTCCAGGGCCTCGTCGGACACGGGCAGGGTCAGGGCGAAGGCCTGGGCCACGGTCTGGGCGAAGGCGACGCGCGTGCTGGCGTCGGGGTCCTTCGTGGGGGCGTCACCGGAGGGGGCTCCGATGCCGGGGACGTAGGCGTCCACCAGCGCCAGCAGCCCCACGGCCTGGCCCTGCGCGCGCAGCTGACGGGCCATCTCGAAGGCGATGACGCCGCCGAGCGACCAGCCCGCGAGGAGGTACGGCCCTTCCGGCTGCTCCGCGCGGATGGCGGCCGCGTACAGGGTGGCCATCTCCTCCACGGTCTCCACCACGGCATGGCCGGCCTGGAGGCCGCGTGCCTGGATGCCGAAGACGGGCTGGTGGGGGCCGAGGAGCCGCGCCAGCTCCGGGTACGCGAGCACGTTGCCGCCACCCGGATGGACGAGGAACAGGGGCCGGCGGCCCGCGTCGCCCTTCTCCAGCGGGACGAGCGGCGACCACGTCTCCGTCTCCGCGCGCAGCAGCTTCGCCAGTTCCTCCACGGTGGGGTGCTGGAAGAGCGCGGCCAGGGGGACATCGCGGCCCAGCTGTTCGCGCAGCGCGGCCATCAGGCGGACCGCGAGGAGCGAGTGGCCTCCCAGCGCGAAGAAGCTGGTGCGCACGCCGATGGGCTTCACGCCCAGGACCTCTTCCCACACCTTCACGAGCTGGGACTCCAGCGCGTCACGGGGCGCGACGAAGTCCTCGGCCTGGGCCGTGGAGGCGTCCAGGTCCGGCAGGGCCTTGCGATCCACCTTGCCGTTGGCCGTGAGCGGCAGCGCGCCCAGCACGCCCATGGCGGACGGCACCATGTACTCCGGCAGGTGCTTGCGCAGCTGCGCTTCCACTGCCTTCGGGTCGATGTTCTGGCCTGGCTTCGCCACGAGGTACGCGACGAGGCGCTTGTCTCCGCCGACATCGCGCACCACCACCGTGGCCTCCGCGATGCCCTCCTGCTTCAGCAGCGCGGCCTCGACTTCGCCCAGTTCGATGCGGAAGCCTCGCACCTTCACCTGGAAGTCGGTGCGGCCCAGGAACTCCAGCGTCCCGTCTTCCTTCCAGCGTGCCTTGTCGCCCGTGCGATAGAGCCGCGCGCCGGGCTCCGTGCTGAAGGCGTTGGGCACGAAGCGCTCGGCCGTGAGGTCCGCCCGGTTGAGGTAGCCCCATGCGAGGCCTTCACCGCCCACGTACAGCTCCCCGGGCACGCCCACGCCGGCCACGTCGCCGTGCGTATCCAGCACGTACGCCGTTGAGTTCCCGATCGGCTTGCCAATAGGCACCGAGGAGGTGAGCGACGTGTCTCGGGTGAGCGTGTGCGTCGCGGAGAACGTCGTGTTCTCCGTCGGGCCGTAGCCGTTCACCAGCACCGCGCCTTCTGGCAGGCGCTTCAGGTGTTCGCGCACTCGCTGCGCGGGCAGTACGTCTCCGCCCGCCAGCACCTGCGCCACGCCCGACAGGGCCTCCACCTGATGCAGGGCCATCTGCTCGTACAGCGCCGCCGTCAGCCAGAGCGCGCTGATGCGCTCCTGCTTCAGCAGCGTGCCCAGCTCTTCCAGCGTCAGCGCGTGCGGCGGTGCCAGCACCAGCTTCGCCCCGTGCAGCAGCGCGCCCCAGAGTTCCAGGGTGGAAGCATCGAAGGCCACGGGCGCCAGTTGCAGCCAGACCTCCTGCGGTCCGAAGCGCAGGAAGCCGTTGCCCAGCACCAGCCGGGTGATGCCCCGGTGCGGCACGCTCACGCCCTTCGGACGGCCCGTGCTTCCTGACGTGAACATCACGTACGCCAGGTCTTCCGCGCTGATGTCCACTTGCGGCGCCGCTTGCGGCTGACGGGCGACATCGCTCCAGGCCGTGTCCAGCGACAGCGGTTGGCCCGCGCTCTTCGGCAGCCTCTCCACCAGCGACTGCTGCGTCAGCGTCACTTCGACGCCCGCGTCCTCCAGCATCAGCGCGATGCGCTCCGCCGGATAGTTGCGGTCCACCGGCACGTACGCGCCGCCTGCCTTCAGCGTGGCCAGCAGGCCGACGACCATCTCGAACGAGCGCTCCACGTACACGCCCACCCGCGTGCCGCGCTTCACGCCCAGGCTCCGCAGGTGGTGCGCCAGCTGGTTCGCCTTCGCGTCCAGTTCGCCGTACGTCAGGGTCCCCTCCCCTGCCCCGAGCTTGAGCGCCACCGCGTCCGGCGTCTTGCGTGCCTGGGCCTCGAAGTGCGCGTGCACCGGCACCTCGCGGGGGTACCGCGTGGCCGTCTGGTTCCGAGCCTCCACGACGTGCCGGCGTTCGGCCGCGTCCAGCAGGGGGAGCCGTGTCACCAGGGCTTCGGGCTGTTCCAGCGCGCCCTCCAGCAGCACGCGCAGGTGCTCCACCATCCGGCGCACGGTCGCGGCCTCGAACAGGTCGGTGCTGTACTCCAGCGTTCCGCTCAGGCCCTCCGCGGTCTCCATGAAGAAGACGCTCAGGTCGAACTTCGACGTTCCGCCCGCGAACTCCACGGGCTTGAGCGTCATGCCGGGCAGCCGGGCTTCACCGGCGGGCACGTTCTGGAGCGCCAGCAGCGTCTGGAACAGCGGCGTGTGGCTGCGGCTGCGCTCGGGCTGGAGCGCCTCCACCAGCTTCTCGAAGGGCACCTCTTGGTGCTCCTGCGCCTCCAGGACCGTCTCGCGCACCTGGCGGAGCAGGCTCCGGAAGCTGGGGTCTCCCGACAGGTCCGTGCGCAGCACCAGCGTGTTGACGAAGAAGCCAATGAGTCCTTCCACCTCCGCGCGCGTGCGGCCCGCGATGGGCGAACCCACGCTGATGTCCGTCTGCCCCGAGTAGCGCGACAGCAGCACCTGCCAGCCCGCCATCAGCACCATGTACAGCGAAGCCCCTTCACGCTGCGCGAGGCTCTTGAGTCCCTGGGCCAGCGATTGCGGCCAGAGGAAGCCATGGTTCGCTCCCGCGTTTCCGCGCACGGCGGGACGGGGACGGTCCGTCGGCAACTCCAGCACCGGAGGCGCACCGGCGAGCTTCTGCTTCCAGTAGTCCACCTCCCGCTGGAGCGTCGCGCCCTGCAACCAGCCGCGCTGCCACGCCGCATAGTCCGCGTACTGCACCGGCAGCTCCGGCAGCGGCGAGGGCTGCCCCTGCACGAACGCCGCGTAGAGCGCACCCACTTCGCGGATCAACACGCCGAGCGACCACCCGTCCGACACGATGTGATGCATCGTGACGACGAGCACGTGCTCGCGCGCGTCGAGCTTCAGCAGGAGGGAGCGGATCAATGGGCCGCGTGCCAGGTCGAAGGGCCGCAGGACTTCCTGCTCCACGCGCCTCTGGACCTCGGCGGTGCGCGACGTCAGGTCGTCCACCACCACCGTGAAGGCGCTGTCGGACGCGGTCTTTTGAACCGGTTCGGGGTTTCCTGCGATGAACATCGTGCGCAGGGCCTCGTGACGACGAACGACTTCACGCAGCGCCCGTTCCAGGACCGCCTCGTCCAGGTCTCCTTCCAGGCGGACCGCCACGGGCACGTTGTAGAGCGCCGTGCCCGGCTCCAGCTGATCGATGAACCAGAGGCGCTGCTGCGCGAACGAAAGCGGCAGCGGTGCGTCGCGTGACACGGGCACGAGGGCCGGCGCGTTCGCGCGTCCGGCCTTCTCCAGCTTGCGGGAGAGGGTTTCCACCGTGGGTGCTTCGAACAGCGCGCGCAGCGGCAACTCCGCGCCCGTCTCCGCGCGTACTCGAGACACCACCTGCGTCGCCAGCAGTGAGTGCCCACCCAGCGCGAAGAAGTCGTCCTTCACGCCTACCTGGGGGACTCGCAGGACCTCCGCCCAGATGGCCGCCAGCTTCGCTTCGGTCTCCGTGCGCGGCGCTTCGTAGGTGCTTCCAGCCTTCTGGGCCTCCGGCTCCGGCAGGGCCTTGCGATCCACCTTGCCGTTGGAGTTGAGCGGCAGGGCCTCCAGCACCACCAGCGCCCCGGGCACCATGTACTCGGGCAGCCGCTGGCGCAGGCTGGCCTTCAGGGACTCTGCTTCCAGCGTCGCTCCGGCCTTCGGTGCCACGTATGCGACGAGGCGCCTGTCGGCACCCTCCCCCTTCGCGACGACGACTGCGTCCTTCACCGCCTCTTGCTGGCGCAAGGCTGCTTCGACTTCGCCCAGCTCGATGCGGAAGCCGCGCACCTTCACCTGGAAGTCGATACGTCCCAGGTACTCCAGCACTCCGTCCGCGCGGTACCGCACCCGGTCTCCCGTGCGGTACATGCGGCTGCCTTCCGGTCCGTAGACCTCTGGCAGGAACTTCTCCGCCGTGAGCTCTGGCCTCAGCAGGTAGCCGCGCGCCTGGCCCTCTCCCGCGAGGAACAGCTCTCCGGCCACGCCCACCGGCACCGGCTGGAGGTACTTGTCCAGCACGTACGCCCGCGTGTTGGTGAGCGGCCGGCCGATGTTCGGCACCTCATTCCGGCCCACCAGCGACCACGTTGAATACGTCGTGTCTTCCGACGGACCGTAGAGGTTGTAGAGCTTCTTCACCGTCGGCACCGCGTAGACTGCCTTGGCCAGCGTCTCCGGCAGGGCTTCACCCGCGAGGTTGATGACCCGCACTGACGGCGGCACGGCGTTCAGCCGCACCAGTTGCGCCATCGCCGAAGGCACCGTGTTGATGAGGGTGATGTCCGCTTCGGGCTTCTCTTCCGCCAGATGCAGGGCGTTGCGCACCACCACCACGCTGCCGCCCCTCACCAACGGTGCGAAGAGTTCGAAGATGGAGAGGTCGAAGTTCAGGCTCGTCGCCGCCAGTACGGCCTTTGTCTCTTCCTCGGTGAACGTCTCCGTTGCCCAGGCGAGGAAGGCCGCTGCATTCCGGTGCGTGACCGCCACGCCCTTTGGGCGCCCCGTGCTTCCTGACGTGTAGATGAGGTACGCCACGTTCTCCGGGCGCACTTCCGACGTCAGCGGACAGCAGGACTCCTCCGCCCACTCCTCCTCACGGTCCAGGCACACGGCCTGCGCAGTGAAGGCGGGCAGTGACTCCAAGAGGTGCGAGTGCGCCACGAGTGCCGGGCCTTGCGCGTCCTCCAGCAGCCAGCCCAGTCGCTCCTTCGGGTAGCTCGGATCCAACGGGACGTAGGCGCCACCGGCCTTGAGGATACCCAGCGTTCCCACCACCACGTCGGCGGTGCGCTCCACGCACAGGCCCACTCGCGACTCCGGGCCCACGCCCAGCTTGCGCAACCGGTCCGCCAGTTGGTTCGCCCTCGCCTCCACCTCCCGGTACGTCAGCCGCTGCTTGCCGCCCACCACGGCGATGGCATCCGGGGTGCGCTTCGCCTGTGCCTCGAAGAGGCGAGGAATCGTCGCGTCCCGGTCGTAGTCCGCCTGCTGCTGGTTCCACGTCACCAGCACCTGCTGGCGCTCCTCGGGGGTGAGGAGGGGCAGCCGGCCCACCGTCTCCTCAGGTTTCGCCACCACGCCTTCGAGCAGCACGCGCAGGTGCTCCACCATCCGGCGCACGGTCGCGGCCTCGAACAGGTCGGTGCTGTACTCCAGCGTTCCGCTCAGGCCCTCCGCGGTCTCCACGAAGAAGACGCTCAGGTCGAACTTCGACGTTCCGCCCGCGAACTCCACGGGCTTGAGCGTCATGCCGGGCAGCCGGGCTTCACCGACGGGCACGTTCTGGAGCGCCAGCAGCGTCTGGAACAGCGGCGAGTGGCTGAGGCTGCGCTCGGGCTGGAGCGCCTCCACCAGCTTCTCGAAGGGCACCTCTTGGTGCTCCTGCGCCTCCAGGACCGTCTCGCGCACCTGGCGGAGCAGGCTCCGGAAGCTGGGGTCTCCCGACAGGTCCGTGCGCAGCACCAGCGTGTTGACGAAGAAGCCAATGAGTCCTTCCACCTCCGCGCGCGTGCGGCCCGCGATGGGTGAACCCACGCTGATGTCCTGCTGGCCGCTGTAGCGCGACAGCAGCACCTGCCAGCCCGCCATCAGCACCATGTACAGCGAAGCCCCTTCACGCTGCGCGAGGCTCTTGAGTCCCTGGGCCAGCGATTGCGGCCAGAGGAAGCCATGGTTCGCTCCCGCGTTTCCGCGCACGGCGGGACGGGGACGGTCCGTCGGCAACTCCAGCACCGGAGGCGCACCGGCGAGCTTCTGCTTCCAGTAGTCCACCTCCCGCTGGAGCGTCGCGCCCTGCAACCAGCCGCGCTGCCACGCCGCATAGTCCGCGTACTGCACCGGCAGCTCCGGCAGCGGCGAGGGCTGCCCCTGCACGAACGCCGCGTAGAGCGCACCCACTTCGCGGATCAACACGCCGAGCGACCACCCGTCCGACACGATGTGATGCATCGTGACGACGAGTACGTGCTCGCGCGCGTCGAGCTTCAGCAGGAGGGAGCGGATCAATGGGCCGCGTGCCAGGTCGAAGGGCCGCAGGACTTCCTGCTCCACGCGCCTCTGGACCTCGGCGGTGCGCGACGTCAGGTCGTCCACCACCACCGTGAAGGCGCTGTCGGACGCGGTCTTTTGAACCGGTTCGGGGTTTCCTGCGATGAACATCGTGCGCAGGGCCTCGTGACGACGAACGACTTCACGCAGGGCCCGCTCCAGGGCCCCGACGTCCAGGTCGCCCTCCAGGCGCACCGCCACGGGCACGTTGTAGAGCGCCGTCCCTGGTTCCAGCTGGTCGATGAACCACAGCCGCTGCTGTGCGAACGACAGCGGCAGGGGTGCATCCCTCGGCACGGGCACGAGGGCCGGTGCCTTCGCACGTCCGGCCTTCTCCAGCCGGCGAGCGAGCGCCTCCACCGTGGGCACTTCGAACAATGCACGCAGCGGCAGCTCCGCGCCTGTCTCCATGCGCACCCGGGACACCACCTGTGTCGCGAGCAGCGAGTGACCGCCCAGCGTGAAGAAGTCGTCCTTCACGCCGACTCGCGGCACCCGCAACACTTCCGCCCAGATGGCCGCCAGCTTCGCTTCCACTTCCGTCCGCGGCGCTTCGTACGTGTTCCCCGCCGTCGGCGCTTCCGGCTCCGGCAGCGCCTTGCGGTCCACCTTGCCGTTGGAGTTGAGCGGCAGTGCCTCCAGCACCACCACCACTCCGGGCACCATGTACTCCGGCAGCCGCTGGCGGAGGCTGACCTTCAGCGCCTCTGCCTCCAGCGTCTGGCCTGCCTTCGGGGCCACGTAGGCCACGAGCCGCTTCTCCGCGCCCTCCCCCTTCGCCACCACCACCGCTTCCTTCACCGACTCCTGCCGGCGCAGCGCCGACTCCACTTCGCCCAACTCGATGCGGAAGCCGCGCACCTTCACCTGGAAGTCCACGCGGCCCAGGTACTCCAGCACTCCGTCCGCCCGGTACCGCACCCGGTCCCCGGTGCGGTACATCCGGCTGCCCTCGGGGCCGTAGACTTCCGGCAGGAACTTCTCCGCCGTCAACTCCGGCTTCAGCAGGTAGCCGCGCGCCTGGCCCTCTCCCGCCAGGAAGAGTTCCCCCGCAACGCCGACCGGTACCGGCTGGAGGTACCTGTCCAACACATACGCGCGCGTGTTGCTGAGCGGCCGGCCGATGTTCGGCACCTCCTCGCGCCCCACCAGCGACCACGTCGAGTATGTCGTGTCCTCCGACGGCCCGTACAGGTTGTACAGCTTGAGCACCGTGGGGATGCCGTACACCTGCTTCGCCAGCGTCTCCGGCAGTGCTTCCCCCGCGAGATTGATGACTCGCACCGAAGACGGCACGGCATTCAGCCGCACCAGCTGCGCCATCGCTGACGGCACCGTGTTGATGAGCGTGACGTCCGCGTCCGGCTTCTCCTCCGCCAGGTGCAGGGCGTTGCGCACCACCACCACGCTGCCGCCCCTCACCAGCGGCGCGAAGAGCTCGAAGACGGAGAGGTCGAAGTTCAGGCTCGTCGCCGCGAGCACCGCCTTCGTCTCCTCCTCTGTGAACGTCTCCGTCGCCCACGCGAGGAAGGCCACCGCGTTCCGGTGCGTCACCGCCACGCCCTTCGGACGGCCCGTGCTGCCCGACGTGTAGATGAAGTACGCCACGTTCTCCGGGTGCACTCCCGATGTCACCGGGCAGCAGGATTCATCCGCCCAGTCCTCTTCACGGTCCAGGCACACCGCCTGCGCCGTGAAGGATGGCAGCGACTCCAGCAGGTGCGAGTGCGCCACCAGCGCCGGGCCCTGCGCGTCCTCCAGCAACCAACCCAGGCGCTCCTTCGGGTAGCTCGGATCCAACGGGACGTAGGCGCCACCGGCCTTGAGGATGCCCAGCGTGCCCACCACCACGTCCGCCGTGCGCTCCACGCACAGGCCCACTCGCGACTCAGGGCCCACTCCCAGCTTGCGCAGCCGGTGCGCCAGCTGGTTCGCCTTCGCCTCCACCTCCCGGTACGTCAGCCGCTCTTTGCCGCTCACCACCGCCACGGCATCCGGCGTCCGCTTCGCCTGCGCTTCAAAGAGCCGCGGAAGGGTCGCGTCGCGGGCGTAGTCCGCCTGAAGCTGGTTCCAGGTCACCAGCACCTGCTGGCGCTCCGCAGGGGTCAGCATGGGCAGACGGCCCACCGCTGTCTCCGGCTTCACCACCACGCCTTCCAGCATCACGCGCAGGTGCTCCACCATCCGGCGTACCGTCGTGGCCTCGAACAGGTCGGTGCTGTACTCCACCGCTCCGCTCAGGCCCTGCGGCGTCTCCGTGAAGAAGATGCTCACGTCGAACTTCGACGTGCGACCCTCGAAGGCCATGGGCTTGAGCACCAGCCCGGGGAGCTTGGACTCCTCCATCGGCACGTTCTGGAGCGACATCAACGTCTGGAACAGCGGCGTGTGACTGAGGCTGCGTTCTGGCTGCAACGCCTCCACCAGCTTTTCGAACGGCACCTCCTGGTGCTCGTACGCTCCCAGCACCGTCTCCTTCACCTGCGTGAGCAGCGCGCGGAAGGACTGGTCGCCATCCACCCGGGCACGCAGCACCAGCGTGTTGACGAAGAAGCCGATAAGGCCTTCCAGCTCCGTGCGCGTACGGCCCGCGATGGGTGAACCCACGCTGATGTCCTGCTGGCCGCTGTAGCGAGACAGCAACGCCTGCCAGCCGGCCAGCAGCACCATGAACAGCGACGCGCCCTCTTTCTGGGCCAGGGCGCTCAGCCCCTGGGACAGCTCCAGCGGCAGCGTGAAGCCGTGGGTCGTGCCGGCGTTGGTGCGCACCGCGGGACGCGGACGGTCCGCAGGCAGCTCCAGCACAGGCGACGCCCCTCCGAGCGACTGCTTCCAGTAATCCACCTCGCGCCGCAGGGTTTCATCCCGCAGCCAGTCTCGCTGCCACGCCGCATAGTCCGCGTACTGCACCGGCAGCGGCGGCAGCGTCCACGCCTGGCCCCGCGCCAATGCGCTGTACAGCGTGCCCAGTTCGCGGAGCAGGACCCCTACGGACCAGCCATCGGACACCGCGTGGTGCATCGTGACCACGAGCACGTGGTCGCGCGCGTCCAGGCGCAGCAACAGCGCCCGCAGCAGCGGTCCTCGCATCAGGTCGAAGGGCTTCGCCATCTCCTCCAGCACCCGGTGCCGTGCCGCTTCCTCCGCCGCGGCCCCGGAGGCCGACAGGTCCACGGTGTTCAGCGGCACGTCCACGGACGCGTGGATGCGCTGGACGGGCTGCCCCGCCTCCTCTTCGAACGTCGTGCGCAGGGCTTCGTGCCGCTGCACCACATCTCGCAGCGACTGCTCCAGCGCCGCGGCGTCCAGGTCGCCCTCCAACCGCACCAGGGTGGGCACGTTGTAGAGCGAGCTGCCCGGCTCCAACTGGTCGATGAACCACAACCGCTGCTGCGCGAAGGACAGCGGCAGCGACGCCGGGCGCCCCCCGGCGCTCAGCGTCGGCACGCCCGAGCGGCCCAACTGGGACAGCCGCAGCCCCAGCGCCTCCACCGTGGGCGCCTCGAAGAGCAGGCGCAACGGCATCTCTACGCCCAGCGACACGCGGATGCGCGACACCACCTGCGTCGCCAGCAGCGAGTGTCCGCCTAGCGCGAAGAAGTTGTCCTTCACCCCCACACGCTCCAGGCGCAGCACGTCCGCCCAGATGGCCGCGAGCTTCGCCTCCGTCACGGTGCGCGGGGCCTCGCAGGCGTCGCCCACGCGGGCGGCCTCCGGCTCCGGCAGCGCCCTGCGGTCCACCTTGCCGTTCGCATTGAGCGGCATGGCGTCCAGCAGCACCAGCGCGGCGGGGATCATGTACTCGGGGAGGCCCTGGCGCAGGCCCCTGCGCAGCGTGTCCACGTCCAGCGTGTGGCCGTCCTTCGCCACGACGTAGCCTACGAGCCGCTTGTCGGCGCCCTCGCCCCACACCCGCACCACGGCTTCGCTCACGCCCGGCTGCCGCGCGAGCGCGGTTTCGACTTCGCCCAGCTCGATGCGGAAGCCGCGCACCTTCACCTGGAAGTCCAGGCGGCCCACGAAGTCCAGCTGGCCGTCCGCGCGCCAGCGCACCACGTCGCCCGTGCGGTAGAGACGGGCGCCCGGCGTGGAGGAGAACGCGTCCGGGATGAAGCGCTCGGCGGTGAGGCCCGGGCGTCCCGCGTACCCGCGCGCCACGCCCACGCCACCAATGTGCAACTCACCGCGCACGCCCCGAGGCACCGGCTGTCCGTATGGGTCGAGCACGTAGACGCGCACGTTCGCCAGCGGCTTGCCGATGGACGGCACGTCTCCATCCGCCACCACCTCTTCCAGGGTGGCGATGACGGTGGCTTCCGTCGGGCCGTACGTGTTGAGCAGGCGCCGTCCCGGAGCCCACCGCGCGACGACGTCCGCGGGCAGGGCGTCACCGCCTGAGATGACGGTGCGCACGTGGGGCAGCCCGTCCGAGGACGTGGCCGCCAGCGCTGCGGGAGTAAGGCTGACGACGCTCAATTCCTGCTCACGCAGCAGCAAGGGCAGCGGCTCGCCCGGCATCAACTTCTCCAGCGGTGCGAGCACCAGCGTGGCGCCGTTGCAGAGCGTGGTGAAGATCTCCTCCACCGACAGGTCGAAGCTGAGGCTGGCGAACTGAAGCACGCGGCTGCCAGGGCCAATGCCGTACGCCACCGCTTCGTGGGTGACCAGGTTGGCCACACCGCGGTGCTCCACCGCCGTGCCCTTGGGCGTGCCCGTGCTGCCCGAGGTGTAGAGCAGGTACGCCATGTTCGCGGGCGTCACGCCCGTCACGGGCGCGTCCGTCGGCTCGTTCGCCAGCGACTCCCGTTCGGTGTCCAGGCAGAGCGCGCGGGCATGCAGCGCCTCCGGGAAGCGGTCCACCAGCGGCTGCTGGGTGACGAGCACCCGCGCGTCACTGTCCTCCAGCATGAAGGCCAGGCGCTCCCGGGGCAGGAGCGGATCCACGGGCACCCAGGCGCCGCCGGCCTTCAGGATGCCGAGGAGGCCAATGACGATGTCGAGGGAGCGCTCGACGCCAAGGGCGACGCGCACCTCCGGGCCCACGCCACGCCGGCGCAGGGCCTGGGCGAGCTGATTGGCGCGCGCATCCAGTTGCGCATACGTCAGTTGCGTCCCCTCGAAGACCGCGGCCACTGCCTCTGGCGCGCGGTGGACCTGCGCCTCGAAGAGCGAGTGCATGCAGGCCTCGGGGAACGGCGCCCGCGTGGCGTTCCAGTCCACCAGCATTTCGCGGCGCTCGGCGGCGGTCAGCAGGGGCAGGCGGGACACGCGCGTGTCGGGGCGGTTCACCGCGCCTTCGAGGAGCGTGATCCAATGCGTGACCATCCCCTGGATGGTGCCCGCGTCGAACAGCTCCGTGCTGTAGTCCAGGATACCCGCGAGCCCGCGAGGCCCTTCCATGAGCGTGACGCTCAGGTCGAACTTCGCGACGGGGCTCTCCGCGTCCACCGGCTTGAGGGCCAGGTCTGGCAGCCGCAGCTCGCCCATGGGCACGTTCTGCAGGGCCAGCATCGTCTGGAAGAGCGGCGTGTGGCTGAGACTGCGCTCGGGCTGGAGGACCTCCACCAGCTTCTCGAACGGCACCTCCTGGTGCTCGTACGCGTCCAGCACCGTCTCGCGCACCTGGGCGAGCAGCTCCCGGAAGGACAGGCGGCCGTCCACGTTCGCGCGCAACACGAGCGTGTTGACGAAGAAGCCGATGAGCCCTTCCAGTTCCGAGCGTGTACGGCCCGCGATGGGCGAACCCACGCTGATGTCCGTCTGCCCGGAGTAGCGCGCCATCAGCACCTGCCACCCGGCGAGCAGCACCATGTACAGCGAAGCGCCCTCGCGCTGGGCCAGGACCTTGAGTCCCTCGGACAGCGCCGGGGACAGGGTGAAGGCGTGCGTCGCCCCCGTGATGCTCCGCTCGGGAGGACGCGGGCGATCCGTGGGCAGCTCCAGCACCGGCGGCGCACCGGAGAGCTTCTGCTTCCAGTAACCGACCTGCCGCGCCAGCGCGTCCCCCTGGAGCCAACCGCGCTGCCACGCGGCGTAGCGCGCGTACTGCATGGGCAGCTCCGGCAGGGGCGACGGACGGCCCGAGGAGAAGGCCGCGTACAGCGCTCCCATTTCACGCACGAGCACGCCCAGCGACCAGCCGTCCGACACGATGTGGTGCATCGTGACGACGAGGATGTGCTCGCGCTCCGAGAGCGCGAACAAGCGGGTGCGGATCAACGGCCCGCGTCCCAGGTCGAAGGGACGCATCATCTCCTGCTCAACCTGCCGGTGAGCTTCGGTCGCGCGGTGGGCGGCGTCGAAGGTCCGCAGGTCCACCTGCTCCAACTCCAGCGACAGGGAGGGATGGATGACCTGGATGGCCTGGCCATCGTGCTCCATGAATGTCGTGCGCAGGGACTCATGCCGGCGCACGACCTCTTGCAGGGAGCGCTCCAGGGCGCCCACGTCCAGCGCGCCCTCCAGCCGCACGGACACGGGCACGTTGTAGAGCGCCGTGCCCGGCTCCAGCTGCTCGATGAACCACAACCGCTGCTGCGCGAACGACAGCGGCGGTGCGACAGCCGTGGGGACGTATCCCTGGATTGAAGTCTCGGCACGGCCGGACTTCTCCACCCGCTGGGACAGGGCCTCGAGGGTGGGCGCTTCGAACAGGGCGCGCAGCGGCAACTCCGCGCCCAGCTCCGTGCGGATCCGCGAGGCCACCTGCGTGGCCAGCAGTGAGTGGCCGCCCAGCGCGAAGAAGTCGTCCTGCCGGCCTACCTGGG
>NZ_RAWM01000188.1 GCF_003668875.1 Corallococcus interemptor
GTTTGAAGGCCATTCGAGCGGGGGGGGAGGCTATATCCCGGGCCCGGCTTGGGATAGATGCGGATGCCGTATGGCTGGCACCCGACCCCGCGTCCTCCTGATTGCTGAGCTGTGCAACCCTGACTGGGTGAGCGTCCCCCTGGAAGGCTGGTCCCTGGCCAGGGCGCTCGCCGAGGTGGCGGACGTGCATCTGGTCACCCAGGTGCGCAACCGCGAGAACATCCTCAAGCAGGGGCTGGTGGAGGGGCGGGACTTCACGGCGTTGGACTCCACGCCGGTGGAGCGCCCGCTGGAGAAGGTGGGCGAGGTGCTGCGCGGCAAGGCGGGCGTGGGCTGGACGACGGCCACGGCGCTGAGCGTGCTGCCGTACTACTACTTCGAGGAGCTGCTCTGGAGGCGCTTCGGGGACCGCATCCGCGCGAAGGAATTCGACGTGGTGCACCGCTACACGCCCATCAGCCCCACGACGCCCAGCACGCTGGCGGCGCGGTGCGCGGACGCCGGGGTGCCCTTCATCATGGGCCCCATGAACGGCGGCCTGCCGTGGCCCAAGGGCTTCGGGGACGCGCGCCTGCGTGAGCGCGAGTGGCTGAGCTACATCCGGGACGTCTACAAGCTGATGCCCTTCTACCAGTCGACGCGGAAGAACGCGGCGGCGCTGATGATGGGCTCGCGGGCGACGCGCGCGCAGCTGGCGCAGGAGTACCAGGACAAGGTGGTCTACATCCCGGAGAACGCCATCGACGTGCGGCGCTTCGGGAGCGCGAAGGCGGAGCCGCCGAAGCCGGGGGAGCCGCTGCGGGTGGCGTTCGTGGGGCGCTTCGTGCCGTACAAGGGCATGGCGATGCTCATCGACGCGGCGGCGCCGCTGGTGCGCGAGGGCAAGGTGCAGGTGGAGCTCATCGGCGACGGCGCGGAGATGCAGAACCTGCGCGCGCAGGTGGCGAGGAGCGGCCTGGAGCAGGGCGTGACGTTCGCGGGCTGGGTGAAGCACCAGGAGCTGCAGGGCCGCCTGTCGAAGAACCACATCTTCGGCTTCCCGAGCGTGCGCGAGTTCGGCGGCGCGGTGGTGGCGGAGGCGATGGCGCTGGGCCTGGTGCCCATCGTGATGGACTACGGCGGTCCGGGGGAAATCGTCAGTCCGACCACGGGCTTCGCGATTCCGATGGGCACGCCGCAGGAGATCGTCGAGCGCGTGCGCGGCGTCCTGGAGAAGCTGGTCGCGGATCCGTCCGTGATTGGCCCCATGGGTGAGCGCGCGAGGGCGCGCATCTTCAAGCACTTCACGTGGAAGGCGAAGGCGGAGCAGGTGCTGGAGGTGTACCGCTGGGTCTCCGGCGAGCGCGGCCAGCCGGACTTCGGCATGCCGCTGGCGGACTGAAGGCCGCGGTGAGCGCCGCCCTGCTTCAGCGTGCCGTCCGTGGCTTCGCGGTCTACGACCTGTGCGTCACGCTGCCGTTCGCCACGCAGTGGACGGCGGAGGCCCTTGCCTCTGCACCAAGGTGAAGGGGTTAGCGTCCTTCGCATGAACCCTGATTCGCCCCTGCTTCGCCGTGTCGTCTTCGCCAGCGCGCTGTACGACTTCGTCGTCACCGTCCCCTTCGCCACGCCCTGGACCGCGGACGCCGTGCTGTCGAGCATCCGGTCCCTGCATCACGCGCTGGGCCTGGGCGGTGAGGCGCTCCCCGCGTTCACGTCCACGCACCTGTTCTTCGTGGCCCTGTTCGGCACCATCGTGACGCTGTGGTCCGTGGTGCGGCTCGTCCACCCCACCGCGTTCAACGGCGCCATCGACACCGTGGGCCGCGCGCTGTTCTCCACGTGGATGGCGTGGTCGCTCGCGCAGGGGGCGACGCGGGTGCTCGTCGTGTTCCTCGTGCTGGAGCTGGCGTGGATGTTCGCGCAGGGCGGTGTCATCCTCGGCGCCAGGAGGTGGCGTGGTGGCATCCCCGCGACGGCCCGTTGAAGCAGCCCCCTTGCGCATCGGCGCGCTCGCCCGGGAGTCCGGCGTGAAGCTGTCCACGCTGCGCTTCTATGAGCGCCGCAAGCTGCTGCTGCCCATGGACCGCAGCGAGAGCGGCCAGCGCCTCTATGGCCCGGACGCCGCCATCCGCGTGCGCTTCATCCGCCGCTCCCAGGAGCTGGGCTTCACGCTGAAGGAGGTGGCCGCTGTCCTCGCCCTCACGGACCGGCGCGGCACCCCCACCCGGGACGTGGCCCGCTTCGCCGAAGCGAAGGTCCAGGCCATCGACGCGCGCATCGACGACCTGCGCCGCATGCGCCGCGCCATCACCACCCTGATGGCCGAGGGCTTCTGCCCCCCGGACACCGTGTGCCCCATCCAGGCGTCGCTGGGGGCACCCAAGCGGAAGTGAGCGCTACCGGCGCTCCGCCTCGCGCGTGGTGCGCACCCACTCGCCGCGCTTCTCCGCGCCGGGGCCACGCACCATCAGCCACACCTTCCACACCACGTAGATGGGCGCCCACGCCAGGTCCAACAGCCCGCGCGGACCCACGCCGGACACCCACCAGCCGCGCAGCACGTACAGCGCCAGCGACATCAGCCCGAACGACGCCAGCGCGGACGCCGCCACCGCCGTGCCTCCGGACAGCCACACCACCCCGGCCGCCAGCACCGAACCGGCCACCGTCGCCAGCACCAGCTGGCTCAGGGGCGGCACCAGCACGTCCATGGACAGGTCCAGGAGCAGCCCGCTCTTCTGCTTCAGCGCATCACTGAGCAGCGGCCACCCGTGCAGCTTGCGCATCTGCGCGCGGCCGCCCTCCCAGCGCTGGCGCTGGGAACGGCTCTGCTTCTCCGCCGTGACCATCTCGCCCAGCACCTCCGCCTCCCAGGCGTAGTGCACGCGGTGCCCCGCGCGCGCCAGGCGGATGCCGTACTCCAGGTCCTCCACCACGCTGAACGCGTCGTGCGGCACCTGCTTGAGCACCGCGTGCGTGAAGCACATGCCGTTGCCGCGCAGGCCGCAGGACACGCCCAGCCGCTCGCGCCCCATGGAGCGCACGCGGTGGAACATCCCCAGCGCGATGGTCATCAGCCGCGTGCGCCACGACGCCGTGGGGTTCATCACGCCGTAGTGCGCCTGCACGCCGTGCGCCCCGTCCTCCAGCCGCCGGGAGAACGCATGCAGCAGGTTCGAGGACACCACCGTGTCCGCGTCCACCACCACCACCGCGTCCGCGAAGCCGTCCCGCTGGCTGTGCTCGAAGGCGTGCGCCAGCGCGTAGCCCTTGCCGCGCTTCACCGCGTCCTGGCGCTCCAGCACCGTGGCGCCCGCCTCGCGCGCCTTCTCGGCCGTCGCGTCGGAGCAGTTGTCCGCCACGACGATGATGCGCCGCAGGTGCGCCGGGTAGTCCACCGCGGACAGGTTCGCCACCGTCCGGGCAATGCCCAGCTCCTCGTTGTGCGAGGGGATGATGACGTCGAACTTCCGCACCGCCGGCGACGGCGGCACCGGCGCCGCCTTGCGCCCCGACATCAACGTCAGGAGCAGCAGGTAGCCGCAGCCCACCACCACCGGCAGCAGTCCCACGCACAGCGCCACGTCCACCCAGGTCCAGACCGTCACGACAGTGTCACCCCCGCGCTCGCGCCATCACCCAGGACGGCCGAGCGCACGAACCTTCAGCGCCGTTCCAGCTCCGCCAGCACCGGCAACTTGAGCAGCCGCTCCACCTGCCACTTCTCCAGGACCCGGCGGCGCAGGATGTCCAGCGCCACCGCCGCGAACACCGCCAGCGCCACCCCGCCCACCACGCCCGCGATGGCGATGAGCTTCGGGTTCGGCTTGGACGGCTTCTCCGGGAAGAGCGCCGGGAGCAGCACGCTGTAGCGGTGCTTCATCGAAACCTTGGAGATCTCCAGCTCTGTCTGCGCCTGGTCCAACCGGCGCAGCTTCTCCTGGTGCCGCATCACCACCATGCGCATCCGGTCCGTGGCCACCGCCACCTCCGGATCATCCGGCGTGCCCAGTATCGCGCCCGCCAGGGGCTGCCCGAAGCCCGCCGCCAGGCTGGTGCCCTCCGTCGCGGAGTCCACGTCCGTGCCGCCCATGCGCAGGTACTCCTGGATGAGCGACTGCTCCTCGGCGCGCAGGGACAGCAGCTGCGGCGAGTCCGCCTGCATCGTCGCCACGCGCTGCTCCAGGTCGACAATCACCGGGTGCTGCGGAGAGAACACGACGCGCTGCTCGGCCAGCTGCGCGCGCAGCTCCGTGAGGCGGCGGCCGCGGAACTCCTCCACGTCGCGGATGGCGCGGCGCTTGGCCTGCACCAGGAACTTCAGCTGCGCGAGCGCGTGGTCCGTCTGGAGGAGCGCCTGCCGCGCGCTGGCCTGCTTGGGGTCCGCTTCCTTCTTCTTGCGGCGCGCATCCGCGGCCCGCACCGCGCGCTCCAGGTCCGCGATGGCCTGCTTGATGTTCGCGGCCTCGTTGGCCACCTGGCCCTGGAGGATGTTCACGGACTCGGAGATGGCGCCCATCTCCGACTCATGGCGCATGTCCAGGAAGTTCTGGGACGCGGCCTCCACGATGTTGAAGGCCATCTGCGGGTCGCTCCAGTCCACCCCGATGGTGACCGTGCCGCTGCCGGCCTCCGCCACCACGATGAGGTTGGTCTCCAGCATCGCGATGAGCGCCTCCTCCTTCTCCTCGTCGGACAGGGGAGGCGGGGCCTTCTTCAGGTACTGCTCCTTCAGGCGGCTGAAGGGGGACCGCATGTGGTCCCAGTACTCGATGAGCTTCGCGTTCTTCACCACGGACTTGAGGTTGCCGCGGCTGAGCACCATCTCCCACGCGGCGCGCGTGGGCTGATCCGCCTCCACGGGGATGGAGCGCCCCGGGTTCACCAGCGAGGAGATGATGAGGTTGCGGTACGTCAGCATCCGCGTTTCGACGTGGTACTTGCGCGGCATCAGCTTCGCCGCCGCGGAGCCCAGTCCGCCCATCACCGCGACGATGCACAGCCCCAGGAACCAGTGCCGGAAGATGGCCCTGCGCACGAAGCCCAGCCCGTCGAACAGGAAGCCCCAGTCGATGAGGTCCGCCGGCGCGTTCGTCTCCTCGCGCTCGGGGACGTACGGCGGCGGGGGCGGGGCCGAGCGCGGCGTGCGAGGGGCGGGCGAGGTCACGCGCTGCCCCGGGACGCCGCGGTCTTGAGCACCTGGCGCACGCGCTTCTCCAGCTCCTCCGGCGTGAAGGGCTTGCCCAGGTAGCCGTTGGCGCCGGCCTCTTCCGCGTAGGCCTTGTCCTCCGGCAGGTTGCGCGCGCTCACCATCAGCACCGGCACGTGCGCGATGGCGGGCGTGCGACGGATGTACTCGCAGACGTCGTAGCCGGACACGTCCGGCAGCGTCAGGTCCAGGCACACCAGGTCCGGCTTGTGCGCGCCGCTCGTCAGGTACTCCATGGCGGCCTTGCCGTTGGGCTGCTCCACCACGTTCTTCACGCCCATCTGCTGGAGCATGTCACGCAGCATGACGCGGAACATCGGAGAGTCCTCCACCAGGAGGACGGTGAGCTGTTGGAGCTCCATCACGTCTGACGCCTTTCCTTCCCTCACCCGAACCCGTACCTGGGCACGAGGACGAGCACGCCATATGCGTACGCCATGTTGAAGAGGGCCACCCACAGGATGGCCTTCTTCATCCCCCGCCACGGATGCGCATCGCGCGCGGCCGCACCGGGCAGCGCGATGGTGGCAATGAGGACGGACAGGAGGATGAGCTTCGCCATGGCGGGAGACTCAGAGGATACCCGTTTTCTGGACCGTGAGTCCCAGCGTCGCGGACCACACCGTGCGGGCCGCCTCCACGTCGGGCGAGCGAGTCCACGCCGCGCGGGTGTCCACCTCCAGGGTGATCCACCGGTTCACTGTCCAACCCGCGCCCACACCGCCCACCACCTGCCGGTCTCCCTCCGCCCCGCCTACCGCGAAAGCACTGCCTCCCGTCCCGGAGAACCGGAGGCGCGGGCTCAGCGCCCAGGTGCCGTTCAAGGTCAGGTCGGCCCTCGGGTAGACGAGCCCCGTCAGCCGGTCCACGAAGGGCGTCACCCGCGCGGCGAGCCGGCCGTTGAAGTCCGCCATCCGCGACGGCACCCGGTGGGACACCGCCAGCGTCAGGTCCGGCAACAGCTCCAGCCGCTGCGCCGGGTCCGCCACGGGCGCGTCCGCGACCTGAAGGGTCGTCAGCCGCCGGTGACCTGACGGGGTGGCCCCGGGGACGCCGGGGTCCTCCGCGGGTCCTTCTTCCGTCGCGCGCACGGAGTACGCCACGCCCACGCCCACCCCCGCCTCCACGGCCGTGCGCCGGTCCAGCCGGTGCGTCCAGGCGCCGGTGAACGTCGTCACGCTGGCGCGAGCGCCGGTGGAGAAGCGCGAGTCCGTGAAGGCCAGCGTGGTGGCGAGGGTGTGCCGGGGCGCGGGGGAGTTGCCCAGGGACAGCTGCAGTCGGGGCCCGTACTGGAAGGGCACGGCCTCCTTCGCGGTGTCGTCCAGGCCGCCGCTGGCGGAGAAGCCCGCGCTGCCGGACAGCCGCCAGCCCGGGCCCAGCCACACCGTCTCCGCCGCTAGCGTCGTCAGCGAGGACAGGAAGAACACCGTGTCCACGCCCTCCGGCAGCGGCTGGATGGGGGTGGCCGGCGTGTCCCCTGGTGCGGGGCCCACCGCGGGGTCGTCATCCAGGCCCCCGCCCAGGGGCAGGTTGGTGAAGAGGTTCACCTGGCCCAGCACGAACTCCTGGGTGCCGTGCAGGGTGAGCCCGCGCGAGGGGCGCCAGTCGCTCAACAGCCGCCCCACGTGCTGCACCTCGGTGCGCGGGTTGCTGGTGGCCTCGCGGAAGGAGATGCGCGGCGCGTACTGCACCTCGGTCACCGCGCTGCCGTCGTCGTACTTGAGGCTCAGCGTGGGGACGATGTCCACGTCCGCCGCCACCGGGGCGACAGCCTCACCCGTGGCCTGCGCGTCCATGGAGCGCGTGCGGGTGTCCACGCGGGCCGCGGCGCCGTACGTCACGGAGG
This sequence comes from Corallococcus interemptor, assembly GCF_003668875.1. Classification (GTDB taxonomy): domain Bacteria; phylum Myxococcota; class Myxococcia; order Myxococcales; family Myxococcaceae; genus Corallococcus; species Corallococcus interemptor. The sequence goes on from NZ_RAWM01000188.1 coordinate 7,038, forward strand.
CCGAGGCCACCTCCAGCCACAGGCTCGCGAGGGCCGCGTCCAGCATCCGGTTATTCCACCACCACCACGTCGCCGGGGCGCAGGCGGAAGGCGGCCGCGCGGCCCTCGCCGCGGATGATGTCCTCGTAGCGCACGCGGATGCGCGTGGGCTGCTCCGCCTGTGGGTCGTCCCGGCGCAGCACGAAGATGCGGTCGCGGTGGGCGTAGTCCGTGAAGCTGCCCGCGGCGCCCAGCGCCTGGAGCAGCGTGGCGCCCGGGTCCAGCACGTGCGCGCCCACGTTGGCCACCTCCCCCAGCATCGTCACGGACATGGGGCGCGCCTCCTCCAGCGACACCGTGACGACGGGGTGTTTGATGAAGTCCTTGAGCCGCGTCTGGATCTGCTGCGCCAGCAGCGCCGGCGAGTGGCCCGCGGCCTCCACGTCGTCCAGGAAGGTGAGGCTGATGTGGCCGTCCTCGCGCACCTTCGCGCGCGTGGTGAGCGCCTCCTGGCCAAACACCTTCACGTTGAGCACGTCGCCGGGGACGATGCGGTAGGCGGCGTCCGACTCGGTGGGCTTCTCCTGGTAGTCGTTCACCCAGGTGTACTTGCCCAGGCCGCTGCACGCGGGGGCCAGCAGGAGCAGTCCGGCGCACGCGAGCGCGCGGGAGACGGGACCGCGGAATCGGGATGGGCGGGACGGCATGACGCTAGGGGCTCCTCACGCGGCGGGGGCGGCCGGCACGGCCACCTGCGAATCATTACCACCGCGCTGCTTCGCCATGCGCACCACCTGGAGCAATTCCGCCGGACGCACGGCGCCGGTGCCCAGCACGCCCACCACGTACGTGGCGGCGGTCAGCCCCAGGCGGGGCCACGCCTGCACGCCCGCGCCGGCCAGCACCCGGTCCAGCACCACGCACACGACGCACACCACGGCCGTCTTCGCCACCATGAGGAGGGAACGCCGGTCGAAGGAGTTCGTTCCCATGCGGCTGAGGAACAGGACCGTGACGATGACCTCCGTGAGGAACATGGACAGCGCCGTGGCGGTGGCGCCGCCGGACGGGCCCATGCGCCCGTACAGCCACGGGATGAGCATCAGGTTGAGGATGGGGTTCACCACCGCGCCCATGGTGGCCGCCAGCGTCACCCACCACTCCTTGTTGGACATGGTGAGCCAGATGCTGCTGACCATGGTGACGTAGGCCATCACGAAGATGGGGGACAGCACGCGCAGGGGCAGCGCCGCGGGCTCGAAGCCGGGGCCGCACATCAGGCGCACCCACAGGTCCGCGCCCAGCACCATGGCCATCATCACCGGCACGGTGAAAGCGAGCACGCCCTCCAGCGAGCGGCGCGTCAGCTGCGACAGCTCCTGCGGAGACCGGGCCGCCGCGCGCGACATCATGGGCATCAGCACCCAGCCGAAGATGGGCGAGATGAGGAACGTGAGCCCCGCGATGCTGAACGCACCGCCGTACCAGCCCACCTCCTCCTTGGACGCGAGCTTGCCCAAGAGCGACATGTCCGTGCGCCCGTTGCACGCCAGCGCCGCCGCGGTGAGGAAGAACGGCAGGCACGCCTTCATCACCTTCTTCGTCGCGCCAAGGTCGATGCGGAACTTCAGCCCCAGGTGCTCCTTCGCCAGCTTCCAGCTGATGAGCAGCTTCACCGCCTCCGACAGCACCATGGGCACGGCCAGCCACTGCAGGCTCACGCCGAACGCGGCCATCAGCGCCAGGCCGCCGCCCCACACAATCTTGGTGATGACGTTGGAGACGGACAGGCCCGCGACCTTGCCTTTGGAGTGCAGCAGCGCGGCCATGGACGCGTTGATGACCATGAGCGACTGGGCCACCGCGAACCACTGCACCAGGTGCTGCACCTCCGGGGGCTCACCGGTGTGGTGGAGCACCAGCGCCAGCGCCACCATGAGGATCAGCGTCATGGCCAGGCGCAGCAGCATGGTGGTGCCGAAGAAGTCGCTCGCGTGCTCCGGGCGGACGGGCACTTCCTTGCGGATGTACGTCTCCAGGCCCAGGTTGGTGGCCACGAAGAACGTGGCGGCGAACGCCTCCGACCAGTTGAAGTAGCCGAACGCCTCCGGCCCCAGGTAGCGCGGCATCAGCGCGCGGATGCCCAGCGCGATGGCGTACGTCACCATCAGCGAGCCACCGAGCTGCAGGGTGCTGCGCACCGCGCCGCGCACTTCGTTCGCACGGGCGCCGTCGTCGACTTCAGCGGAGGGGGAAGGAGGGCTGTTCACGGTCATGGATGAAGCGGGCCTTCAGCGGCTGCTGCGCACACCAGGGGAGGAAGGCCCGCCCCATGGAAAGACGAACGGGCCCGGCGCGTCAACGCCGGGCCCGGAAATCACAACGCGGTTGCTAGCTTGCCCCGCGACCGGTGATGACCACCGGGACCGTCTGCAAGAGCAGCCGCAGGTCGCCGGTGAGGCTCCAGTGGTCGATGTACTGCATGTCCAGGTACATCCACTGCTCGAAGGAGATCTGGTTGCGGCCGGACACCTGCCAGATGCAGGTGAGGCCCGGGCGCACGGACAGGCGGCGGCGCTGCCACGTCTCGTACTTCGCCACCTCGCTGGGCACCGGCGGGCGCGGGCCCACGATGCTCATCTCACCGCGCAGCACGTTGAGGAACTGGGGCAGCTCGTCGATGGAGAACTTGCGGATGAACCGGCCGATGCCGGTGATGCGCGGGTCGTTCTTCATCTTGAAGACGGGGCCGGTCTGCTCGTTCTGCGCGGCCAGCCGCTCCTTGAGCTCCTCCGCGTTCACCACCATGGAGCGGAACTTCAGCATGTAGAACGGCTTGCCGTGCTGACCGGTGCGCAGCTGCTTGAAGAAGATGGGGCCGCGCGAGGTGAGCTTGATGCACGCGGCCACCACCGCGAACAGCGGCAGCAGCGCCCACAGCGCCACCGCGGAGACCGCGATGTCGAACAGGCGCTTCATGGCCATCTGGTGCGGCTTGGGCGCCACGGCCGCGAAGTGCAGGTAGCCGTCCGCCACCGCGCGGGACTCCACCGGGCGGGCGCGGTCCAGGCGGAACGAGTGCGCCGGCAGCGCGAACGGCACGCCGAAGCGCTCCGCCAGCTTGATGGCCGCCTGCATGGACTCGCCCTGCTTGAGCGTGTTGCCCGCGATGTAGACCTCGCTCACGGGCAGCGTGCGCAGCAGGCGCTCCAGCTCGTCCGCGGGCCCCAGCACGCTCGCCGGCAGGCTGTCACCGGACGCGTGGTCCTCCGGGAAGCGCACGTAGCCCAGGATCTTGTGACGGCCGCGCGTGAGCAGGTCCTCGCCCGTGTAGCGGCCCATGGCGCCGGTGCCCACGATGAGCACCTCCTCCGTGGGGGCCTCCTGCGAGGCCACCTGGCGGAAGACGCCCAGGCGCAGAATCAGCGCCACCGGCCAGAAGATGAAGAGCAGCGGCGCCAGCCCCACGTGCGCCGCCGCCGGCAACGCCAGCTCCAGCACCGCCTGGATGGTCACCACCGCCAGCGTGGTGACGGACACCAGCGCCACGTGGTCCAGCTTGCTGCGCTCGGCGAAGCGCGAGTCATACAGACACAGCGCCGTGCCGGTGATGAGCCACACCAGCACCGCCGTCACCACCATGCTGGGCAGCTCCCAGCTCATGGGGAACGTCAGCGCACCGCGCATCCACGCCGACCCCATCAGCACCGCCACCAGCAGCGCCACGTCCACGGTGAGGTTCAGCTTCGCCGCGAAGCCAGGCGCCAGGCGCGGCGGATCGGTGACCTCGGCCGAAGCCGCCACTCCCGTCACTCCGGGAGTCTTGACCTCGGCGCTTGCAGTCGCACTGCTCATCGTGTCCACCCCCCTCTGCTCACTGTTCAGGATTCGCAGAGGATACCGTCTAGGCTAGAAAAGTTTAACCAGGAGGAAATGCAAGACTGCCAAATAGTGCGTCGCGGCGCAACCACTGCTCAGCAAGAAAGACATGACAACAGGTGAAAACTTGGCCACCCATCCCAGGCGTCGGGTGTGAGTCCATGTCTCCAGACATTGAGCTTTTGTGGGTCCTTTGGATCCCACCTGGGGCTCCAAGCGACCGGGTGCGCCTGCCGACTGCATCTACGATGCCGGTCTGACGTTTGGAGGCCTGCTCTTCTACCGGGACGCGTCATGATGTGGGTCCTGAGGAAATCCCGGCGGTTGAGGGTGAGGCTCCAGACGTTCTGTCGCCGTGTAGACGTTGCAGCGCCCGTTCCTTGAGAACGCGGCCAGCGTCACGCCAGCACGCAGCGCCAGGTCGATGGCCAGGGAGCTGGCGGCGGACACGCTGACCACGACGGGGATGCGGGCGCGGGCGGCCTTCTGGACGATCTCGAAGCTGGCGCGGCCGCTGACGGCGAGGACCGTGGGCGCGGTGGGGAAGGGTGGGACGGGCAGCCGGCGCGGGGCGCGGATGGCGCCGGCGAGGACGAGGGCGCCCACCGCCTTGTCCACGGCGTTGTGGCGGCCCACGTCCTCATATGAGGCGAGCAGCTCGCCGTTCGCGTCCAGCACGGCGGCGGCGTGGACTCCGCCGGTGAGTTCGAAGGTGTGCTGGAGGGCGCGGAGGCGTTCGGTGGCGCGGGCCACGGTGCGGGCGGAGAGGACGGGGCCGGGGGCCACGCGCTCGCAGGTGGCCATCAGGTCGTCCACGTCGCGGCGGCCGCACACGCCGCACGCGGAGGTGGTGAGGGTGCCGCGGCGGGTGGCCTCCACGCGCTCCAGGTCGAGCACGGCACCAGCAGCGGGGACGACCTCGAACACGTTGCCGTACCCTTCTTCGCCGGGGTGGCCGCAGTGGAAGAGGCTGCCCAGGTCGTCCCCATCAGTAACGATGCCTTCGGCGAAGAGGAAGCCCACCGCGAGCTCGCGGTCATGACCGGGGGTCCGCATGGTGGTGGCGACGGCGTCGCCGTTCACGCGGATCTCCAAAGGCTCCTCCACTGCCACGCGGTCGTCCTCGGCCTCACGGAGGGTGTCCCCGTCGAAGCGGCGCACGGCGCGGTGGGTGACCCCGCGCGGTTCCGGGCGGGAGACCTTGGGGGCCTCGGATTGATCACGCAGCCACGCGGTGAGGAAGTCCGCGACCGCACAGATGCTGGCCGGCACGCGCGCGCGTGATTCAACAGTGGACGGAAGCGCGGGCGCGTCCGTCACCAGCGCGAGCACGTCGGGGCGGGAGGCCGCGAGCGGAGCTTCCAATCCCTCGCGCCACACCTCCAGCTTCGGGAGCGGGCCGTCCTTCCAGCCCTCCACGAGCACCAGGTCCACGCGGTCCACACTGCGTGCGAGGAGCGAAGGAGACAGGGGCTGCCGGGTGGTGAGCTGCGTGCCGTCCGGCGTGGCGAAGCCGGTGAGCATGGCGCCCGCGGCTTCCAGGCGCGCGGTGTCGCTGCCCGGACGGTGGAGCGGATGCGCGTCCGATGAATGCTTCACATAGGCGACACGCAGGCCGCGCGAGGCGAGCTCCGGCAGCAGGCGCTCCAGGAGCGTCGTCTTGCCGGCGCCGGAGTGGCCGATGACGGCCAGCGCGGGAGGCGGCTTCACGCGGCCTCCACGGGGAGGAAGTCCGGCTGTTCGAAGAGCTGCACGTCCACGGACTCGCCCTCGGCGAAGTCGGCGCGGCCGGCGGGGAGCACGGCCCAGCCCCGGGCGGCGACGTTCTGGAGGATCTGCCCGGCACCTTGGGGACGCAGGCGGGCCCACGGTTCGGCGCTGCCTTCGCGCGCTTCGAGCGCCGCGACGGTGACCAGGTAGGTGAGGCCGGCCTGCTTGTGGCGGGGCTCGGAGAGGCGGGCGCGGGTGACGCGGCGCTGTTCGAGGACGCCCTGGTGCTTGAAGAGGAGCGGCCGCGCGAACTGGTCGAACGCGACGGTGGCGGCGCCGGGGTTGCCGGGCAGCACGACGACGGCGGTGGAGCCCAGGCGGGCCACGGCCACGGGCTTGCCGGGCTTGAGCGCGACGCCGTCCACCAGGAAGCGCGCGCCCATGCGGGTGAGGACGCGCTTCACGCAGTCCTTGTCGCCCACGGAAGCGCCGCCGGTGGTGATGAGCACGTCGACCTGGGGCGCGAGCTTCTCCAGCTGAGCGTGCAGCTCCGCGTCGTCATCGCGCGAGCGCGCCAGGTGCGTGACGTCCGCGCCGGCCTCACGGGCGAGGGCCGCGACGAGGACGCGGTTGCTCTCGAAGACCTGGTGGGGCGCGGCGGGCTGGCCGGGGGCCACCAGCTCATCCCCGGTGGCGACGACGGCCACGCGCGGCGCGGGGCGCACGAGCGCGGTGTCTTCCCCCAGCGACGCGAGCACGCCGAGCACGGTGGCGTCCACGCGCTGGCCGGCGGGGAACAGCGCCGTGCCGGGCATCACCTCTTCGCCGGCGCGGCGCAGGTCATGGCCGGGGTCGACGCAGACGAAGACGTCCACGTGGGTGCCGTCGTCGGTGGGGCGCGCGGCCTCCTGCCGGACGACGGCGTCGGCGCCGGGGGAGAGGGGAGCGCCGGTGAAGACGCGCGCGGCCTCGCCGGGCTGGAGGGCGCGGCGCGGGAGGTGGCCGGCGTAGACGGTGTCGACGATGCGCAGGCGCGCGGGGCGGTCGCGGTTGGCGCCCCGGGTCTCCTCGGCGCGCACGGCCCACCCGTCCATGGCGGAGTTGTCGCAGCCGGGCAGCGCGCGTGACGCGACGATGCCCCCGGCGAGGAACCGGCCATGGGCTTCCATCAAGGGAAGGCGGGCGGGGGCCGCGGGCACGATGGCGTCGAGCGCGGCCAGTCGCGCGGCGGGGAGGGGAGT
>NZ_RAWM01000189.1 GCF_003668875.1 Corallococcus interemptor
CCCTGGGGTCGAGTCCCGCCACGAGTGGCGGTGTGCCACTCCGCGGCCCCCGCCGTCGAGCGCCGTCCCGCCCACCGTCCGCTGCCCGGCAGTCCCTTCAAGCAGCCTCCAGCCGGTGAACGGTTACCTTTCGCGTTGCAGGAGACAAGGACGGTTACTATCCCGACGCGGTGAGCTGCGAGGCACCGCTCGTCTGCGACGGGCGGCGGCCGGAAGGACTGTGCAGCGACGGCGCGGTGGCGAAGGGGACGCCGGTCCTCGGAGCGCTCTTCGCGAAGATGGCGCACCTGGAGGCCGCGTCCGTGCCGGCGTTCGAAAGGCTCGCGGAAGAACTGGCCGGGCATGGAGCCCCGGAGCACCTGGTGCGAGCCGCGAGGCGCTCCGCGAAGGACGAGGTGCGCCACGCGGAGGCGATGGAGTCGCTGGCCCGCCGTCACGGAGCGCCGATGCCGGAGCTCCAGGTGCAGCCGTTCCAACCCCGTTCCTTGGAAGCGCTCGCCATCGAGAACGCGGTGGAGGGCTGCGTGCGGGAGACCTACGGCGCACTGCTGGCGGGCTGGCAGGCAAGAAGCGCGGAGGACGCACAGGTGCGCGAGTCCCTGGGCACCATCGCCCCGGACGAACTGAGGCACGCGGAGCTGTCCCTGGCCATCGACGCCTGGGCCATGGAGCAGCTGTCCCCGGAAGCCCGCGAGCGCGTGAACGCGGCCCGCCGCGAAGCCTGGCGCCAGCTGGAGCAGGACGCATCCGCCAGCCACCTGCCGGACGAAGTGGTCCGCCTGTCCGGTCTGCCCTCCGCGGACGTAGCAAGCCGTCTCGTCAGGGCGCTGGCGTCCGAGCTGATGCCCGGAGCGCTGGCGTAGTCAGCTCCCCGCGCCGCTCCTCGCCTCAGAGGGGCGGCAGCTTCTCCAGGAAGCCGGAGCGCGACAGCCACAGCATCAGCGCGAAGCTGATGGTGTTGAAGGCCGCGTGGGCCACGATGAGCGGCAGCAGCCGTCCCCGGTACCAGAGGACGAAGCCGAACCAGGCGCCCATCACGAACGTCTGGAAGACCGCCAGCGTGCCCTCGTAGAAGTGCCCCACGGAGAAGAGCACCGCCGCCACCCCGATGGCCGGCACCCAGCCTCCCAGCACCACCTTCAGCCGGGGCACCAGGAAGCCTCGGAAGACGAACTCCTCGAAGCCCGTCACCACCACCATGATGGCCGCGAAGGCCGGGACGCCCAGCCCCGTGTCCAGCAGCGCCGCCGCCACGTCCTTGCGCGCCGCCAGCTCCGCGCCCGCCAGCTTCAGCGCCACCGCGACCGCCGCCAGCGGCACCGACACCGCCAGGTGCACCGCGTACGTGCCCGCCAGCACCACCCCGCCCAGCAGCAGCTCCCGAGCCCAGCCCTCGCGCGTAAGCCCCACCTGCGCGGGCCCCTGGCCGTCACGCCACAACAGCACCGCCACCAGCAGGCACATGCCCAGCGCCCGGACGACCAGCGGCGCCATGGACAGCGAGAAGCCCTTCGACGCCGCCTCCGCGTCCGCCGCCACCCACGCGCCCGCGCCCGCTCCGCCCAGCGCCACCACCAGGCCCAGCACGCCCCACCACGCCCCCTTGCGCGAGGACTCCCACGGCCGCAGCAGCATCAACCCCCACGCCAGCAGCGCCAGCTCCACCGCCACCGCGGCCCCCCGGCCCAGCCGGGCCACCGACGACGGCCCCAGCACCGCGAAGAACACGAACGCGGCCTCCGCCAGCGCCTGGCGCTTCGGCGGGGCGTTCTCCAGGAGCACGGCGACATCACCACGAAGCACCACGGGCAATTCCTTCCGGCGCCACGGGGCAGGGGCCCGTGGGGTTCCCGGACACGCTAACGGCTTCGCCCCGCGGCCCACGGGTTTTCGTCCGCGCGACGCCCGGTTCAGGACGGGAGGGCGTCTGACCGTGCCCTCCCGCCCCGCGAAGCCGCCTACTGACAGGTGATGCCGGGCAGCCCCCGGTACGCACCCTGCGCCGTCCACCGCGTGTACGGCGTGCCGCAGGAGCCCGCGTAGGGGTCATCCGTGCCGTAGCCCGGGACCCAGTACTCGAAGTGCAGGTGCGGGCCCGTGGACGCGCCGGACGAACCCACGCGAGCAATCCAGTTGCCGCAGGCGAGCTGGGTGCCCCGCGCGTACTGCTGCGTGTAGGCCTTCAAGTGCCAGTACCAGGTCTGCGTGTTGTCCGGGTGCCGCATGATGATGTAGTTCGCCGTGTAGAGGCCGCACGCGGCATAGGGATTGGACTGGTTCCAGTAGTTGCACCGGTCGTAGTACCCATCCACCGACGACTCGACGTAGCCCCGCGCGGCGTTCATCGCCCAGACGCCGTAATCCATCTTGGAGAACCCGCCCACCAGGGCGTAGTCCGTGCCCGTGTGCCCGCTGTAGCGCACGCCGCCGCAGGCATAGTCCCGGCCGCCGTAGTCCTTGTACGCGCTCACCGTGCAGCCGCCGTTGCCGCATTGATCCGCCAGCTGTGACGCGGGAAAGCGGAACATCGTCTGCGCGGCGGAGACCGCCGGGAGCATGAGCAGCGCGAACGCCACCGTGAGCCGCTGAAGGGTCGAGCGCATCACTTCGCACCTCCCACGTCCGCTTCCGCATGGCCGGTGCGCACGTTGAGCTTCCAGAACGCGCCGCCGCCCGCGTTGTAGCGGAGCACGTCCTCGCTCAACCATTCCATGTGGTGGCTGGAGACGGGCGGGGGCACGAACTCCTTCGGCGGGCCGCCGAACAACATCCAGTTCTCCAGGCCCACGTTGGTGAGCTGTTTGGCCTCCGCGCCCTCCACCGTCGTGACGAAGAACGACGCCACGCTCGTCCGGCCGGACACGAACACCACCGTCCTGCCGTCGGGGGAGATGCTCGGCGTCGCGTCCACGCCCGGGCCGTCCGCCAGCACCTTCACGCGGCCGTTCAGGTCGATGATGCCCACCGCCGTCTCATGCGGGCCCGGGACGCCCGTCTTCAGCGTGGCCACCAGCGCGTCCCCCTTCGCCGTGGGGAACAGGTCGCCGCCCACCTGCTCGGCGAGCAGCCGCTCCTGGCCGTTCGCGTCGCGCAGACGCAAGGTGCCCGCGCCGTCCAGCAGCGCCACGTCCTGCCCCACGATGCGCGCCTCGCGGTACTTGAACTCCGGAGCCACCACGCGCACCGCGCCGGTGTCCTCCGCGTACCGGACGATGGCCAGCAGCGGCAGGTCATCCGTGCCCAGCGGCTCCACGGGAATCTCCGCGACGACGCCCGCCAGCATCTCCCGGCCCTGGCCGAAGAGCTGGACGAAGCGGGCCTTGGGCCCGAAGGCCTTCTCCACGGCGGGGACCAGGCTCTCGCGAGCCTTCGTCACGCGGCGCAGGTCCGTCGGGTTCGGAGGCCCTTCTGCGAAGGCTGGGGTACCCACCAGCGTCATCACGGCGAGTGCGAGAAATCGATTCTTCATTTCACTCCAGGGGATGAGGGGAAGACCGCGACAGGAGCGCGGTGACAGGGTTGTCTCAATGTCTGGGATTGAGTTGCTTTTAAACTGGTTATTCAAGACTAAGCGGAAATTTGAACGAGCGATGCAGGGGCACGTCCGGGCCGGGCGTGTTACGAGCCCTGCATGGCGAAAACCCTTCCCGAGCGTCCGCGCGCGGTCCTCGTTGGCGTGCAGCTTCCCGGTGTCACGGACGAGGCGCATGCCGCGGACCTCGCGGAGCTGAAGCGGCTGGTGCACACGCTGGGCTTCGACGCGGTGGCGACCCTGTCCCAGCGCAGGCAGCGGCTGGCCACCGGCACGGTGCTCGGCTCCGGCAAGCTCAAGGAGCTGGCCGCGCTCACCGGCGGCACCGGCGTCATTCCGTCCGGCGCGCAGGGCAAGGCGTCCAAGGCGCGCGAGAAGTGGGAGGCCGAAGCGGACGCGAATCCCGAAGCGGGAACCGAAGCCAGCGGCGACACGGACGTGGACGCGGAGGAGCCGTCCGGTGAGGACGACGACGCCGCCACGGACCTGGACCTGGAGGCCACCGCCATCGAGCCGGGCCCGAAGCCCACGGTGGTGGTCGTGGACCACGAGCTGTCCCCCGGCCAGCTGCGCAACCTGGAGCGGGCCACCGGCGCGCAGGTGCTGGACCGCGCGGGCGTCATCGTGGACATCTTCCACCGGCACGCGAAGAGCCATGAGGCGCGCATGCAGGTGGAGATTGCCCGGCTCAACTACCTGGCCCCGCGCCTGCGCGAATCCTCGGGAGGCAGCGAGCGCCAGCAGGGCCGCGGCTCGGGTGACTCCGCGGTGGAGCTGGACCGCCGGAAGATCCGCGACCGCCTGGCGGAATTGCGCGAGGGTCTGGCGGCCATCCAGAAGGACCAGGACCAGCGCCGCTACGCGCGTCGCGACCAGCTGCGCGTGGCGCTGGTGGGCTACACGAACGCGGGCAAGTCCTCGCTGATGCGCGCGCTGACGGGCAGCGCGGTGCTGGTGGCGGATCAGCTCTTCGCCACGCTCGACACGACGGTGCGCGCGATGCAGCCGGAGACCCGGCCGCGCATCCTCGTGTCCGACACGGTGGGCTTCATCCAGAAGCTGCCGCACGACCTGGTGGCGTCCTTCCGCTCCACGCTGGACGAAGCGCTGGAGGCGTCGCTGCTGCTCTACGTGGTGGACGCGTCCGACCCCACCTGGGCCGCGCAGCTGGAGGTCACCCGCACGGTGCTGCGCGAGATTGGCGCGGACGTGGTGCCGGGCAGGCTGATCTTCAACAAGGTGGACCGGCTGGACGCGGCGGCCCGGGAAGCGCTGAGCGCCGCGCACCCCGAAGCCATCCAGCTCTCCGCGCACCAGCCGGACGACGTGGCCATGCTGCGCAAGCAGGTCATCGCCTTCTTCGAGGCCTCCATGGTGGAGGCGGACCTGGTGATTCCCTACGCGCGGCAGGCCCGCATCGGCGAGGTGTACGAGCACACCACCGTGGTGTCCCAGGCCTACGACGAGACGGGCAGCCGCCTGCGCGTGAGGGGCCTGCCGGGCGCCATCGCCCGGCTCACGCGGTCCTTCCAGGAGTAGGCCTTCAGCGCACGACGGGCACGGTCACCGGCTCCTTGTCGTCCACGGTGACCTCCACCCGGCCCACGCGCCACAGCACCGGGTGGAACGCGAGGCTCAGCCGGTGCCCGTTCGCGGTCTCCACGACGGCCGTGCCCTCCTTGGGCAGGTAGTTGCCCACCTCATATTCGAGCGAGGTGACCGTGATGCGGTCGGTGCCGGACGGCCCCGTCAGCTCGCCCGGACCGTCGAACACCAGCGACGTGCCGCCGATGATGGGCAGCCCGTCGCGCTTCCCCACGGTGCTGTTGATGTGGAAGGTGTGGTCCTCACGGTTCGGCACCCGGCCTTCGACCTCGGCGAACAGGCGCGTCTCGTCGGCACACGTGCCATAGCCGACCTTGGCCTGGAGCGACTGGCCATCCACGGCCAATTCGCGCAGGTCCGCCTTCATCTCCATCAGGTCCTCACCGCCGCGGTACTCCAGCACCGCGCGTCCGGTGAAGCGCAGGCCGTGCACGTCACAGCCGCCGGACGGGAAGGACACGACGACGGAGTCGGTGACGTCATCCACGGCCTGCACGCGGGCGGTCGCGCAGGTCACCGACGCGCTCAGCCCCTCCACGGCGTGGTTGAGGAACGTGCGCCGGGGCTCGCCGCACGTGTACACGGGCATCAGGCCCAGCATCTCGAACGCGCCCCGCACCTGGTGCGTGGAGGCCGCCAGCCGCTCCACGCGCGCCGTCGCGTCGTCAATCTCCTCCTTCGTGGGCAGGTTGTCCCCACAGGCGGTGGTGGAAAGGGCGGCGAAGGCGGCAAGGCAGGCGATGCGGCGCATGAAGGGCTCCGGAAAGACGGTGCGGCTCCCCCCGCGCCATCGCGAGGGACCGTACCCCGGCCCAAGAGCAACCGTCATGCCCCCCTCAACCCCGCGAATCTCCAGGGAAAGGGGCTTCCCTGACCCCGGGCCCCGTGTGCAGCCCGCTGCGCACTCAAGGGCAGCCCTGTCCGGGCCGTCACGCGTCAAAACCTGTCCGACAGTCGGACAGGTTTTCGCGGGTCGCCCCCGGAGGGGCGCCTCCAGTCCAAGGGCCTACGAAGCGCCTTCGTCCGGGGCCGAGGCTTCCAGACCTTCGCCTTCGTCCACGTCCGGCGCGTCGTCTTCCTCCACCTCGTCGTCCGGCTCCGGCCCGTCCACGTCCTCCGGCGCGGAGTCGGACGCCTCCGTGAGGACGGTGCCCAGCGGATAGATGACCAGGTGGCGCAGGGGCTCGCTGCCCACGCTCACGGCCTCCAGGTGGTTCTTCACGACCAGGGTGTGCTGCACCTTCCGCAGGCGCGGCGGGCGCGGCGCCAGCGGCAGGCTGATGCCCTCCGAGAGCACGCGCTGGATGGCCTCCTCCGCGTCCGCGACCGCGGCGTGCACGTCCGCCGGATCCACGCCCTCCAGCAGGTGGAACTCCGTGCGCAGCGCGCGGCGGATCTCCGTGGAGCTGTTGCGCTTGATGGCCAGCACCCGCGCCCCCACCCGTTCAGCAGCGCGGCGCAGGCGGGGCGAGTTCGCGCGGCTTCGCAGCGTGAGCACCAGCTCCGCGTTCTCGGGACGGCCCACCACCACGGCCTCCACCGGCAGGTCGCGCAGCACGCGCTCCAGCAGTTCGCGGCTCACCGCGTGCGCGGCGATGCGCGTGGGCCCGGGCCGGGGCGCGCCCAGCGCGGGCGTCCCCTTGGGCACGCGTCCGCCCGGGGGCGTGGCCTCCACCACCTCCGGCGCGGCCTCCACGTGCACGGCGCCGTCCTGCTGCCGCCGCTTCTCTCCGCCCACCTCCGCGCCCGTGAGCAGCCGGTCCACCGCGCCGCCCGTGTCGCGGTGCACGCGCACCTCGTCGCGGCTCACCATCTCCACCACGATGTCGAACGTGGGCGTGCCCTTGCGCTCCGTGACGGTCTTCTGCGTGCCCCGGCGCCGGGCCTCGTCGTCGCTCAGCGTGACGGTCTGCACGCCGCCCACCAGGTCGGACAGCGTGGGGTTCAACACCAGGTTCTCCAGCGTGTTGCCGTGCGCCGTCGCCACCAGCTGCACGCCGCGCTCCGCGATGGTGCGCGCGGCGGCGGCCTCCGCGGCGGTGCCAATCTCGTCCACCACGATGGCCTCGGGCATGTGGTTCTCCACCGCCTCGATCATCACGTCATGCTGACGGTCCGGCCGGCTCACCTGCATGCGCCGCGCGCCGCCGATGCCCGGGTGCGGGATGTCCCCGTCGCCGCCAATCTCGTTGGACGTGTCCACCACCATCACGCGTTTGCCCAGCGCGTCCGCGAGCACGCGCGCCACCTCGCGCAGCTTCGTCGTCTTGCCCACGCCCGGCCGCCCGAGCAAGAGCAGGTTGCGCCCGGACTCCACCAGGTCGCGCAGCATGTCGATGGTGCCCTGGATGGCGCGCCCCACGCGCAGCGTCAGCCCCACCACGCGGCCCTGCCGGTTGCGGATGGCGGAGACGCGGTGGAGCGTGCGCTCGATGCCCGCGCGGTTGTCGCCGCCCACCTCACCCACGCGGGAGAGCACCGCCTGGAGCGCGTCCTGCTCCACGGGCGCTTCCGACAGGCGCGCCACGCCGTGCACCAGGCGGGCCTCCGGAGGGCGGCCCAGGTCCATCACCACTTCCAGCAGCTCCGCCTGGGGCAGCTTGCGCACCGCCTCCTGGAGGTGCGGCGGCAGGACGGCCACCAGCAGGTCGAAGTCATTGTCGGCGGAAGTTCCCGAAGCCATCTCCCAAAGCTGCCTCGCCACGCCCGCCCGCGCACGGCTTTCCTGTGCGCACCCGCGAGCGAAACACCCGGAAAGACACTCCCTCCCGCCCGGCAGGCAGCCAGGCGCACCGCGCGTGACAGGGAGGAGCCAGACGGGGGCCATCCCTACCTTCAGGTCATGCCCACCGAGACGCAGGACCCCTCCTCCCTCTGGCCCCAGCTCGAGCAGGAGGCGCGCGAGCGCTTTGGCGTGGAGGACTTCCGGCCCGGACAGCGCGAAATCATGGAGGCGGTGCTCGCGGGGCGCGACGTGCTGGGCGTGCTGCCCACCGGCGCGGGCAAGAGCCTCACCTTCCAGCTGCCGGCCCTCTTCGTGCCCGGCGCCACCGTGGTGGTGAGCCCGCTGCTGGCGCTGATGCACGACCAGCGCGAACACCTCACGGAGCGCTACGACCTGGACGCGGCGAAGCTGGACTCCACGCTGAAGGCCGGCGAGCTGAGGGCGCTCCAGAAGGAGATCCGCCGGGGCGAGCACGAGTTCATCTACGTCACCCCCGAGCAGCTGGAGAACCCGGAGCGGCTGGCGCTGCTCAAGCGCGCGAACGTGAGCCTCTTCGTGGTGGACGAAGCGCACTGCGTCTCGCAGTGGGGCCACGACTTCCGGCCCGCGTACCTCGCGCTGGGGGGCGCCATCCGGGCGCTCGGACGTCCCCGGGTGCTCGCGCTCACGGCCACGGCCACGCCGCGCGTGCGCGAGGACATCCGCGCGCAGCTGGGCATGGAGGACCCGGCGGTGGTGTGCACCGGCATCCAGCGCGACAACCTCACGCTGGAGGTCCACCGCACGGTGAACCCGGAGCTCAAGCGCCAGAAGCTGCTGGAGCTGCTGCGCGCCAACGACGGCAGCGCCATCGTCTACACGGCCACCGTGCGCAAGGCGGATGAGCTCTGGCGCTGGCTGCGCGCGGAAGGGCTGGAGGCCGGCCGCTACCACGGCAAGCTCAAGGCCGCCGAGCGCGAGGAGAACCAGCGCGGCTTCATGGACGGCACCACGCCCATCGTGGTGGCGACGAAGGCCTTCGGCCTGGGCATCGACAAGCCGGACCTGCGGCTCGTGGTGCACTACCACTTCCCCGACTCGCTGGAGAGCTACTACCAGGAGGCGGGCCGCGCGGGCCGCGACGGACAGCCCGCGAAGGCGGCGCTGCTGTACCGGCTGGAGGACCGCCGCATCCAGGGCTTCTTCCTGGGAGGCAAGTACCCGCGCCGCGACGAGAGCCAGCGCCTCTACCAGTCCGCGAGCACGCTGTGCGCGCAAGGCAGGAGCGTGGCCCTCAAGCGGCTGTCGGAAGCGAGCGGCCTGGGCGACAAGCGCACCCGCGTGCTGGTGGCGCAGCTGGTGGCCGCGGGCGTGCTGGAGAAGGGCGCGCGAGGCGTGAAGCAGCTGCGCGCCTTCGAGAAGCCCGAGGAGCTGGACGCGTACCTGCACGCGTACGAGGAGCGCCACCAGGGAGACCGCGAACGCCTGGACGCGATGATGCGCTACGGGAGCACCACCGCGTGCCGCTGGAAGGTGCTGGGCACCTACTTCGAGGAGCCGCTGGAGGACGACTGCGCCCGCTGCGACAACTGCCGCGCCCGCGCCGAAGGCCGCTTCGACGCCCGGCCTCCCGCCCGCGTGAAGCCTCCCGTATTTCACCGGGAGTATCAGTCCGGGGTCGCCGCCGCCCCTGCGGCGTAGAACCCTCTTTCCCTACCTTCGCGCGACACGGAGACCGGTAATCCGTACTCAATGTACAGGTCTCCCGGGTCTTCAGGCTTGGGGGCATTGTGCATGAATACAGGTATGGCGTATATTGCACAGCCTACCTGGACGTAAGGCACTTCAGACCTTTCCCCCGAGGTCTTGAAAGGCGGAGACGCGATGGCGGAAGGCAAGTTGAAGGCGCTTGTGGTGGATGATGACCCACTCGTGCTGGAGCTGGTGGAGCGCTCCATCAGCCGCTACGGCTTCGATGTCGTCACCACGCGCGCGGCGCTGGGCGTGGCCAACCTGCTGCGGACCGAGCAGCCGGACATCGTGCTCCTGGACGTGAACATCCCGGCGCTGAGCGGCGACCGCATCCTGGGCGTGGTGCGCCAGTTCGCGGGCCCCGACACGCTGTTCATCCTGTACTCGTCCATGGACGAGTCGCGGCTGCGCGAGCTGGTGCGCGCGTCCGGCGCGGACGGCTACATCCCCAAGGGTGTCACCGGTCCGGAGCTGGCGCTGAAGCTGTCCGGCATGCACCACAAGCGGATGGCGAACCGCCCCACGCCGGCGCTTCAGCGTGACGTGCCCGCGCCCCAGTCCCAGAGCACCACGGCCCAGGTGTCGGTGGCGTCGCGGTAGGTGTGGACGGTCTCGAACCCGACCCGCGCGTGCGCGCGCAGGGAGCGGGTGTTGCGCACCGAGACCTCCGTCACCACGCAGTCGAAGCGCGAGCGAAGCTGCTCGCGGTGCTGGTGGTAGAGCGCGTCGAAGAGGCCCTTCCCCCGGTGGGCCTTGTCCACGCACACCTGCCCCATCACGTAGAAGCGCTGGTCCTTCAGCGGCCGGCCCCGGTGCTCCAGCCCTTCGAGGAGCGCGAACATCGGGTCCAGGACGGGGACCAGCGCGCGGCACTCGCGGGGCATCACCAGCGCGTACGCCACGACCTCGGGACCCTGCACGGCGATGATGCTGGGCGCGAGCGCGTGCATCCGTTCCAGCGTGGCCAGGTCATGCTGGACGGTGACGAAGCCCTGGGCCTGCTGCTCCTCCGGTGACAGCGCGGACGGGAGGTTGCGGCGCTGAAGCGTCAGCACCTGTTCCAGCTCGTCCCGGGACTGCACGGCCCTCACGACATACGGTGGTGACGACGGCATGGCGCGGGAGCATAGGCCCGCGCCATGCCTTGCGGCGTCAGCGATCGAAACCATCCAGCCACGACGAAGGCAGGGTCGGTGGGTCGTCGTCGTCGTGGGTCTCGTGGCGGGGCTTCGGCGGCGACACGGCGGTCTTCGTATCCAGCCCAGCGGGTCCCGGGGGCGGCTTGTCCGGGAGGTCCTGCTGGGGCTTCGTGGGGATGGGTACCAGGATGGGGCTGATCCGGCATCTCGACATGACCGTGTCCTCCTGACGCAGCCGCCGCGGGGTCCGTGTCTCCAACCCCCGCGTGCGGCTTCCTCTTGAAAACGTTCCAGGTCTGGTTCTTTTTTATGACCTGACAGGTCTTCATTCGAAGAGGAGCACGTCGTGCACCCAGCGGTCGGCGGGGGAGGCCTGGAGCCACGCCTGCCGCTCGTCGCGCAGGGCCACGCCGGGAGCGGCGCCCGAGTGGATGCGCTCGCGCACGGCGTTGAAGAAGCCGCCCGCGGAGTCCGGGATGTCCACCGTGGCGGCCAGCACCGCGCGCGCCCCGGCGTCGAGGAAGGCCACCGGCAGGCTGAACGATTCATGCGGGAACGGCGCGGTGCGCGCGGCGCCGCAGGCGGCCAGGAAGACGAGGGGCGCCTGGGGGAGCCCCTTCTCGCGCACCTGCCGGGCGGTGAGCGCGTACCGGCCATCCTGCTCCGGCGCCAGCATGAGGAGCGACGCGTCCGACTGCTCCGGGCTGAACACGCCATGCGTGTGGATCTCCACCTCCGTGGCGGTGGACATCGCCTCCAGCACGCGCGACGGCGTGGCGCGCGTGCCCTCCAGCATCACGCGCCGGGCGTCGTCTCCTGGAGGAGGCGCCATGGGCGGCAGGCGCGCGAGGCCCAGGGCCGCGGGCGTGTCCACGTTGGACACGACCAGGTGCGTGCCGCCGTCCACCGGAGGAAGAGGGCCCGCCTTCGCATGGCCCACCTGGTAGCTCCAGGCGATGTCCGGAGGCAGCAGCCGGGGAAGGCCCGTCACGGGAGGCGGGGCCAGCACCCGCACCTGCTCGCACCCACGCAGCGCGTCCTGCAGCGCGGGAGGCACCAGCCCGGAGGCGTCCTGTCCAAGGGGCGCCGTGCGCGTCGAGTTGAAGTCCCCGAGCACCGCGCCGGAGGGACCTCGCGCCACCGTGAGCGTGCGCTCGTGCTGCACCGACACCGCGAGCACGCAGCGCTCCGGCACCTCGGTCACCTGGAGCTGGCGGCCCGCGAGGGTGAGCGCCTCCAGGTACGCGCCCGAGCGTCCGGCGTCGGAGATGAGCGCGGCGGAGGCGCGGGCCCGCGCGCGGCGGGCGGACACGTCATCGGGTCCGTGCTCCGCCTGCGTGAGGGCGCTGTGCAGCAGGGCGCGTCCGGCGGCGGGGTCTCGCTCCAATTCGAACTCACCCTGGAGCGCGTCCAGCAACGCGCGCTCACCGGGGCGAGGCTCGCCCTGTCGCAGTCCGGAGAGGGCGCGGGCCAGCGCGTCCGCGGCGCCGGGCATGGGGCCGAAGCGGGCCAGGTCCGCGAGCACGCCCGCGCCATTGAGCCCCAGCGGCGCACCGGACTCCATGGACTGCTCCAGGTGCTGACGGGCCTCGTCCACGCGGAAGTCCATCCACGCCAGCGTCGCCAGGTTGCGGTGTACGTAGCCGCGCTGCGCGAGCTCCTCCGGCGTGCGCGCCAGCGACTCGCGCAGGTACGCCCTCGCGGTGGGGGCGACGTGGTGGAAGCGCGCCACCTGCGCCAGCTCCTGGAGGAACAGCCGCTCCTGCTGCCATTCCCCCTGTGACTTCGCCAGCCGCCAGCCGCGCAGCGCGTGCTCGGAGGCTTCGGCGGGGCGGTGCAGCTCTACCAGGTACATGTCCGTGAGCCACCCGTGCAGGTCCGCGCAGCGGTAGTCCAGCCGCTGTGCCTCGCAGGTGCGCAGCGCCTCCAGCACGCGCGCCTCCGCCTTCCACCACTGGCCGTCGCCCACCTCCTGGTTGGCGCGCTCGCGTTCGGCGATGAGGTGGAACCACGGGTCACCCAGGCCCTCCGCGGCGCGAGCGAACGCCGTCACGTCCACGGGCCGCCCCGCTTGAAGCTCGTAGCCGAGCGCCCCCACGTACAGGTCCTCCTCACCGGAGTGGCGCAGCCTCTCCAGGAACGCCGGAGGGAACGGGGTCCTGCCTCGCACGAACCGCGCGTAGTCCCGGGCCAGGGGGCCGCGTTTCTGGAAGTCCCGGGCCGCCACCCGAAGGACGGTCGCGTGCAGCACCGTGCCGCCGTAGGCCCGGTCCAGCGCCTCCGCCAGAGGCAACAGCCGCAGCGCCGCGTCCTTCGAGGGCGCCGCGCGGACCGCGTCATAGAACGCCAGCCGGACGATGCCCGGAAGCTTCGCGGCCTCCTCCAGGGGCAGCGGCGCGTTGGCGTCCGCCATCAGGTCCTGCGTGGCCGCGAAGGCCTGCTTCCATTCGCGGCCCCGGGCCAGGGTCTTCTCGCGAAGCGCGACCGCCTTGTCCCGAGCCTCCGCGCTCCAGCCGGGCTCGCCCCGCTTCGCCACGGCGTCGAAGGCATCCGCCGCCAGCAGGGGCAGGTCCAGGTTGCGCAGCACGAGCGCCAGGTTCCACAGGGCCTGGGGATGGTCGGGCTGCTCGCGGAGCACGTCCTCCAGCACGGCCAGGGCCTCGTCGAGCGACGCCTGTTCGGACGCGCCCGCGTGGGCCAGCGCCAGCGCCACCGCGCGGTCGGAGTCCACGTCCGGGGAAGCCGGCGCGTTGCCCAGGTAGCTCAGGGCCTGCCGGGCGTCGCCCGACAGCAGGTACGCGGAGGCGATGCCCCGCCAGTCCTGACGGTCCTCCATCCCGGCCAGTTCCTGCAGCGGCAGCGGGGCCGCCGCGCGCGTCCCGCCGCGCATGGGCACGTAGGGGCGGTGCGCATCCAGGGGCCCCGAGGTCAACCGGGCTTCCAGGGCGCGGGTGGGCGCCGGCGCGGGCCAGGGCGAGGAGGGCTCGCGGGTGACGCGCGCCGTCCAGACGCCCAGGGCGGCCAGGGTCAGGGCGAACGCCCCCAGGTGGTTCCAGCGGCGGGGAGAGGGCGGCGGAGGAAGGACC